>CALAWP010000073.1 GCA_937895345.1 uncultured Paenibacillus sp.
ATTATACTTACAGAAAACCGAGAATTCATATTGTATGTTAATTGGTCAGTCGTAGTTTTTTTTAAGTGGCTATGTTAAACTTTGTTGTTGATTTTTAATATTTACGAACATTTGTTCTATAATATGGGTAATATCATTCGGAGATGATTTACTTATGGATTTGAAGGAACTGAAAAAGCTTGCTGACTCATTGGATGATAATGGTAAGCGAGAGCTTATCTACTTTTTGCAATCACGAACTAAGGGAGTTACAGTTCGAGCGATTGATGAAATTCAAGAACAGAAGCATAAAGATAGGCTTGTTTGCCCTACTGCAAAAGACATTCAGCCGTGCGATTTGGAAAGTACGCTGTAAAAACACGTACTGGAGATGTTAAACGTCAACGTTATCGCTGTAAGTCTTGTCGCCTGACGTTCAATGACCTCACGAATACCCCTCTTCAAAGAACGAGAAGACCTCATCTTTGGGTTCGATTCATTGAATGTATGATTGAGGGCTATTCATTACGTAAGTGTGCTGAAATACTGCATGAAGAAGTCACACACGTAACTTTGTTTTACTGGCGGCATAAGATTCTTGCCGCTTTGAAGCAAATTCCAACCAAAACTTTCCAGGGAATTGTCGGAAATGGACGAATCATATTTCTTATACTCTAAAAAAGGTAGACAGAAAATCACCGAATGCAAGCCATGTAAACGTGGTGGCAAAGCCAAGTATCGTGGCATCAGTAATGACCAAGTGTGTGTACTTGTTGCCCGTGACCGTCAGAAAATGACTTACTCTGGCGTACTTGGACGTGGACGTATTCAGACTACAAAATTGGATGAAGCGATTGGTGGTCATCTATCTGACTCCAACGTGCTATGTACTGATTCGTGGAGAGCATTCAGTTCCTATGCGAATTCAAAAGGCTTGGCTCATGACCGATTCAAGTCTGACGGAAAACAACGTGTGAAAGGCGTATATCGTATCCAAAACGTAAACAGCTACCACAGCCGCTTGAAGAAATGGATGGACCGCTTTAATGGTGTTGCAACCATATATTTGCAACATTATTTGGCTTGGTTTCGTTATGTAGAAAGCAAGGAATATGAGAATACCTCATCGAATAAGAAAAAAATGTTGGTGAAATCGTGCCTGTATACTGTGACCGACACGAATACAAAACTTTGGCTTTCGGCTTATTCTGGTTAAAATATGGGCAGGGTACTGACAGAATATAACTTATGCTAAAAATTAAGAAGATGTGGAGGGATGGAATTGTCTGAGGATTTTTATTGCGACGAGGTACTAAGTGGTCGTACTTCTGTACAGAAAGTATTTGAGACTGATAACGTTCTTGCATATCATCATACTCGCCCTTTTTATCCCGTTCACATTGTTACGATTCCAAAGAAGCACATCCCATCACTTCTAACACTTGAACAATGCGATAATGAACTCTTAATCGAGTTGATGGACGTTGTTAAAAAGGTGGCATCACAGGTGCAGTCTGAGTATGGGGCTTGCAGAGTGCTAACTAATTTAGGGAAGTACCAAGATTCAAAACATCTTCATTTTCATGTCTTCTACGGCGAACCATTACGCTAAACGTAATTGCTTTCTGAACTAACTTAGAACGATAACTAACTCAAACCGCCTTTTCATCAAGGCGGTTTTCTCTTTTGGTCAAATATCAACATTAGAATTTAACATAGCCTTTTAAGTAACAAAATCAACATTGCCGCTCCGCCGCCGCCCCTCCGTTGCCGCTCTAAGTAACTCGAAGCCGGTATGTTCTTTTAGTACTTCTTAAGATGAAAAATAATCTGAAAAGCTGAATAGTCGTACTCTGTTGAAGACACGATAAGAGCAAGGAATAAAAATGAAGGAGGAACGTGAATGAGCGAAAAGAACGATTTGGAAAAAGTCAATTTCGGTCAGCTGCCGATCGGCAAAAACGAAGACGTCGAATATTCCGAAGAATTGGCCGATCAAGCCGACCGCGAAGCGCAGCGGCGCGCGAATGCGGCCGATCAAAGAGCCGAGCAAAACAAGCCGTGACACGGTTCCGGCAACAGGGAGGTCGGATCGGGTGAGTCCTATCGATATTAAAGCGACGTTTCCGAACGGGAACGCGGCCCAGGAAGCCGCGCACAAGCTGCAGGCGCTGCGGGCGGCGGACATTGGCGGGTCAAGCGAGAGCGGCATGCTGACGGCGACGGTAGACGATGCCGTGGCGGATCGCGCCATTCATTTGATTGAGCAGATCGGCGGAGAAGCCGAAATTCAATAGGAGACATAGGTCGATCCTCCGAACCTGCGACAGGCAGAAAGGGACGGGCGGCGGGAACGGAAGCTATCGCGCGGCAGGCGGTTGTTTTCCGGTCCCGCCGCCCGTTTTTTTTGTAATTGTTATCCTGTCTGGTGTACAATAGAAGGGTTAGGTTTGATCATATTGGGGGATAACGCGAATGAGATGGCATGAAATTACGATCTCCACGACGGAAGAAGCGACGGAGATGATTTCCAACTTTTTGCATGAGATGGGAGCCGGCGGCGTCTCGATTGAGGAATCCGGTTCTTTGAATAAGCCGAGGGACACGTCGCTCGGACAATGGTACGAATTTCCGCTGAACGATATTCCGGAAGGGCAAGCCGTCATTAAAGGATATTTTTACGAAGATGCGGACATTGAGTCGCTGCTTCGGGAGCTCCGACCGCGCGTCGAGCAGCTGAAGGAATTCGATATCGATACGGGCGATGTCGAATATTCGGCGGCCCTGGTGGACGACGAGGACTGGGCGAACGCTTGGAAGCAATACTTCAAGCCGATTCGCGTAACGGAAACGCTGACGATCAAGCCGACCTGGGAAGTCTACGAGGCTGCGGAAGGCGAGAGAATCATCGAACTGGATCCCGGAATGGCGTTCGGCACGGGGACGCATCCGACCACATCCTTATGCCTCCAAACGCTGGAATCGGTCGTCCAAGGCGGCGAAGTGATGATCGATGTCGGCACCGGGTCCGGCATTCTGGCGATCGGCGCATGCCGGCTGGGCGCAAGCCGCGTTCTGGCGCTGGATCTCGACCCCGTGGCTGTATCGAGCGCCACTGAAAACGTCAAGCTCAACGGCTTGTCGGATGCCGTGGAGGTCCGTCTTAGCGATTTGCTGGGAGTGCTGAAGCAAGGCGAGCCTTCGGTGGAGAACGGAGCGGAGCCGCGGGTCGGCGACTTGCCCGTCGGCGTCAAGCTGCCGGTCGACCTTGTCGTCGCCAACATTTTGGCCGAAATTATATTGCTGTTTATCGACGATGTGTACCGGGCGCTGAAGCCGGGCGGCATCTATATTGCGTCCGGCGTATATAAAAATAAAGAGAACGATGTCGAGCAAGGGCTGATCGGCTCCGGGTTCGTCATCGACGAAAAACGCCGCGACCAAGACTGGATTGCCTTTGTCGCGCGCAAGCCGCAGGAGGACTGATGGAAACTCTCGAACGTTTTTTGCGATACCCGCTCGAGGATTTGCCTTTTATCGCCCTTGTGCTCATCATTTCGTTTACGGTGCATGAATTTGCCCATGCCTACAGCGCGTACAAGTTCGGGGACGATACCGCGTACCGGGAAGGGCGCGTAACGTTGAACCCGATGGTCCATCTGGACTTGCTCGGCTCGATCCTGCTGCTGATCGCAGGTTTCGGCTGGGCGAAGCCGGTGCCGGTCAATCCGAGCCGCTTCCGGAAGCGGCGCACGATGAGCATTATCGTGTCCGCCGTCGGGCCGCTCAGCAATTTGCTGCTCGCCGTTGCGGGCATGCTCATTTTGTATATTTTGAACCAAACCGGATTGCTGCATTCGGGGTCGCAGGGCGTTTATTTGGCGATAATTCACTTTTTCTATTACTTTATCTCGATCAATCTGCTTTTGTTTATATTCAACCTGATCCCTCTTCCGCCGCTGGACGGCTACCGGATCGTCTCGGAGCTGCTTCCGTTCCGGACGCGCTACAAGCTGGACCAGAACGCGCATTGGGGGATGATCATCTTTTTGCTGATGGTGTTTATTCCGCCGCTGCGCGCCGTCACGCTCGAGCCGATCCTCGGCTTGTCGGGCCAGCTGATGCTGTGGCTCATCGACCGCTTCGACGCGTTTTTCAAGCCGGTCAACTGGTATGAAATAATCATGGAAATCATTCGTTAAACCATGCTATGATGAAGGATGGAGTTTAAAGCAAATGCAACGATATTTTGTGCCGCCGGATCGGTTTCGTGACGGCATCGTTCAAATACAAGGCGAGGATGCCCGCCATATCGTCCGCGTTATGCGGATGGGGCCCGGAGACCGGATAATCGCAGTCGACGGGCAAGGCCGTGCTGTGCGGGCCGTCATCCGGGACGCAACCCCGGATGAGGTCGTCGCGGAGGCGGAGGAGACGCTGTCTTTGGACAGCGAGCCGCGCTGGGACGTCACGATCGCTCAAAGCTTGCCCAAGGGCGACAAGATGGAGCTGATTATCCAGAAAGGAACCGAAATCGGAGCTTGCGCGTTTGCGCCGTTCCAGTCGGAGCGGATGATCGTGCAGTACGACGCCAAGAAGGAGGCCAAGCGGCTCGAGCGATGGGGCAAAATCGCCAAGGAGGCGGCGGAGCAGTCGCACCGCGGCCGCATTCCGGAGCTGCATGCCGTCCGGAGCTGGCGGGAGCTTCTCGGCGTCATCGGGGACTATGACTTGGCGCTGTTTTGCTATGAGCGCGAAGGCGATGCGGCTCACGGCGTCGGTCTCGCGACGGCCGTTCGGGAATGGCTGGCGGGACGAGCCGCCGAAGGCGCGGCATCGGGAACGCCGTCCGGGAGACCGCCGAGGCTGCTCGTCATCGCCGGACCGGAAGGCGGGTTTGCCGAGCGGGAAGCCGAAGAAGCGGCGGCGGCGGGCGCCGTCAAGGTCGGGCTCGGCCGCCGCATCTTGAGAGCGGAGACGGCGGCTATTGTCGCCTTGTCCTGCTTAATGTACGAATCCGGAGAAATGGGAGGAGCGTGACGGCCATGTCAACGGTCGCATTCTATACACTAGGCTGCAAGGTCAACTTCTACGATACGGAAGCGATCTGGCAGCTCTTCAAAAACGAAGGCTACGAGCAGGTCGACTTCGAGTCGACCGCCGACGTCTATTTGATCAATACTTGCACGGTAACGAATACCGGCGACAAGAAGAGCCGGCAAATTATTCGGCGCGCCGTCCGGCGCAACCCGGACGCGATCGTTGCCGTAACGGGCTGCTATGCCCAAACGTCGCCCGCGGAAATTATGGCGATCGAAGGGGTGGACCTTGTCATCGGCACGCAGGACCGCGACAAGATCATGACGTACATCGAGGAAATCAGGCGGGACCGCAAGCCGGTCAACGCCGTGCGCAACATTATGAAGACGCGCAGCTTCGAAGAGCTGGACGTGCCGGATTTCGCCGAGCGTACGCGCGCGTTTCTGAAAATTCAGGAGGGCTGCAACAACTTTTGCACCTTCTGCATCATTCCGTGGTCCCGGGGCCTGTCGCGCAGCCGCGACCCGCAAAGCGTGGTCGAGCAGGCGAAGGCGCTTGTCGCTTCGGGCTACAAGGAAATCGTCCTGACCGGCATTCATACGGGCGGCTACGGCGACGACCTGGAAAACTACGATTTGACGAAGCTGCTGTGGGATTTGGACAAGGTGGAGGGGCTCGAGCGCATCCGCATCAGCTCGATCGAAGCGAGCCAAATCGACGACGCGATGATCGAAGTGCTGAACAAATCGGACAAGATGTGCCGCCATCTGCACATTCCGCTGCAGGCCGGCGACAATGCCGTGCTGAAACGGATGCGGCGCAAATATACGACCGAGGAGTTTGCGGCCAAGATCAAGAGGCTGCACGAGGCGATGCCGGGCGTCGCGATTACGACCGACGTCATCGTCGGATTTCCGGGAGAAACCGAGGAAATGTTCGAGAACGGCTACCGGTATATGGAAGAGCTCGGTTTTGCCGAAATGCACGTGTTCCCATATTCCAAGCGGACCGGCACGCCCGCCGCGCGGATGGAGGACCAGGTGGACGAGGAGGTCAAGAACGAACGCGTCCACAAGCTGATCGACCTGTCCGAACGATTGCAGCTGCAATACGCGCAACGGTTCGTCGGCGAGGTCGTCGACGTCATCCCGGAGCGCGATTACAAGGGAGCTCCAGGTTCGGGTCTGGTCATGGGCTACTCCGACAATTATCTGCAAATCGTGTTCGAAGGCTCCGAAGCTTTGATCGGCGAACTGTGCCGCGTCAAAATTACGGAAGCGGGCGTGAACGAATGCCGCGGGCAGCTCGTTCGCGTGCTGGAGGGCGTCCAAGCGGCCGCTTATTCGCCAGGTCCGGAAGCCTGGCCGCTGAACGACCGGGAAGCCGTTCGGGCTTAACCGAAGCGTCGTTCGCCGCCGCGTCTTGAACGGCCAAACGCAAGGATTCCTTTTCTTTTTCGGAGCGGTTCGAAAAGATGAAGGAATCCTTTGCTGCATATAATATATAAATGGATGACTACGGCAGGGGGGAATGGGCATGAAGCAAATTTCGGCAGGAGGAGTCGTATTCCGGCGCAACGAGAAGGGACAACTGCAAATCCAGCTCATCCAGGACCGCTACGGCAAAGTATCGCTCCCCAAAGGCAAGATGGAGCCCGGCGAAACGGTCGAGCAGACCGCTCTGCGGGAAATCGCGGAAGAAACCGGCCTGGAGGGAGTGATCGTCGCTCCTATCGATCAGATTAAATATCAATATCAGCATACGGAGTTTGGCACCGTGGACAAAGAGGTTCATTATTATTTGGTGGAGGCGGTCGGCGGGACCCATCAGGCCCAGATCGAGGAAATCCGCGGCGTCGACTGGTTTGAACCGCTGGAGGCGTGGCGCAGGCAAAAGCAATCCGGCTACGACAATAACAACCGGATCGTAGCCGGGGCGCTGCAGCTGCTCGGCATCGCGGTCCATTAGCGCGGGTCGGCGGCTTCGATGTTCCGCAGCGGCTTCAGGTAACAGAGCGGGAGCGCGATCAGCGAGCAGACGACGTTGAAGATCGTCTGGGCGTGGGCGATTTGCGAGGAAGCGGAATGAGCGAGCCATCCGGAAACGGCCGCAAGCTCGCCGATCAGAGGCATAAACAGGAGAGCGCCGCCGATATTGAGAAGCGTATGCGAGACGGCGACCAACTGCCCCCCTTTGGAGCCGCCTATGGAAGCGAGCAGCGCGGTGGCGCAAGTGCCGACGTTAGCTCCCAGCACGATCGCGACGCCCAGCTCGACAGGCATGGCGCCGATGGAAACGAAGCCCATCACAAGGCCGATAACCGCGGAGCTGCTGTGCACGGCGGCCGTCAGCGCGGCGCCGGCGCCCAGCCCCCACCATATGCTGGCTTCCGCCTGGTCCAGAAACCAGGCGAACAGGCCGGTTTCCTGAACGGCCGGACCGATGGATTGCATGATGGACAGGCCCGCAAGCAGTAAACCGAAGCCGCAGACGGCAACGGAAGCCGAACGAACCGGCTCGAGCCATTTCAATCCGGCCAGGCGCGGCAACAGGCCGAATTCCTTCACCAGCGCGGTCAGCAGCCAAGCTCCGAACGAAGCGGCCAGCAGCGGCGCGGCCATCTGCTGGATGTTCAGGCCGATCAGCTCGGTCGTCAGGCAAGTGCCGATGTTGGTTCCGAGAATGATGCCCAGCGTACGAGGAAAAGTGAGCAGCCCCGCGTTCACCAGGCCGATCGAAATGACGGTGACGGCGGTGCTGCTCTGCAGCACGGCGGATGACGCGGCTCCGACCGCCAGGCCGTGAAGCGGCGTAGCCGTCGATTGCCGGACGAGCCGAAGCAGCTGAGGCCCGGCAAGCCGATGCAAGGCCAGCTCCATCAGCTTCATGCCGCACATAAACACCGCGAAGCCAAGCAGCATCGCGATGACGATTTGTGGAATCATACGCAAGCTCTCCTTGTCTATTCTTGTCGTCCTATGGCCAACAGCGCCCGTCGGTGCCGGTTGGCCCCGCATCTATATGTATGCCGAAAAGAGGACGGGCATGACAAGCCGGGAGAATGGCCGCGGCAAGCGGCCGCAAGCTTATACATAGAGAGGACGTTAACCCCATTGAACAACCCGAATCCGAAAGCCATTTTGGCCAAATCCCGCAAAAAAAGAACCGAGCAAGGACATCCGTGGATCTACGCAAACGAAATCGATCGGATAGAGGGCGAAGCGCAGCCCGGCGGCCTTGTCGACGTGTATACGCATCAGGGGCGTTATCTGGCGACCGGCTATTGGAACCCGGCTTCGCAAATAACGATCCGGGTCGTGTCGCACGAGCCGATCGCGGCGCTGGACAAGACGTTTTTCGCCGAGCGGTTTCGCCGGTGCGCGCAGTACCGTTCCCGATTTGTCAAGGACAACGACTGCCGTCTCGTCTATGGCGAAGCCGATTATTTGCCCGGCCTGATCGTGGACCGCTTTCGCGACGTGCTCGTCGTGCAGCTGCTGACGCTGGGCATGGAAGCTGTCCGCGACGAACTGGTCGAGGCGCTGGTCGAAGCGTTTGCGCCGCGCGGCATTTACGAGCGCAGCGACGCTTCGGTGCGGCGGCTGGAAGGGCTGGAGGAACGGACGGGCCCGTTGTACGGGGAATGTCCCGAAATTGTGGAAATCGAAGAGAACGGGCTGAAGCTGGAGGTCGACATCGTCCACGGGCAAAAAACGGGCTACTTCTACGACCAGCGGGAAAACCGCGCCGCCACCGCTCCGTTAATGACGGGCTGGGGAGCCCGGAGCGGCATTTCGCTTGAACGGTCCGAAGACGGCCGGCTCATTCCGGTCAACCGGAACGGCAAGGAGGTCGGTTTCCCCTATTGGGACGGCGCGACGGTTCTCGAATGCTTCGCCCATACCGGCAGCTTCACCCTGCACGCCTGCAAATACGGGGCCAAAAAAGTGACTTGCCTGGACGTGTCGGAGCATGCGATCGAGACGGCCAAGCGGAACGTCGAGCGCAACGGCTTTTCGGACCGCGTCGAATTTGTCGTAGCCGACGCGTTTCAATATTTGCGGTCGCAGACGAAGGGGCTGGAGGAGCGGAAGCTGCGGGCCGCAGGCGGGGCGGATACGTCGAAAAAGCTGGAGGAAGGCGGCCGGACCTGGGACGTCGTCATTCTGGACCCGCCGGCCTTCGCCAAAACGAAAAGCGCCGTGCCGGGAGCGGTCAGAGGCTACAAGGACATCAACCTGCACGGCATGAAGCTGGTGAACGAAGGCGGATACCTCGTAACGGCAAGCTGCTCGTACCATATGCGGCCGGAGCTGTTTCTGGCGACGATTCAGGAGGCGGCCGCGGATGCGGGCAAGCTGCTGAGGCTCGTAGATTGGCGCGGAGCGGGCAAGGATCACCCGCAGCTGCTCGGCGTCGACGAAGGCCATTATTTGAAGTTTGCGATATTCGAGGTTCGCAGCAAACGTCTCGGCAGCGTGTAACGATAGAAGGGTTTAACGGACAAGGAGGGGAAAGCTTATGGCGCTTCGATTGGTCATCGGCCGTTCGGGAACGGGAAAAACGACGTTGTGCCTGGACGAAATTCGCGGCATGCTTCGACAGGCCGCGGACGGGCCGCCGCTTGTCATGCTCGTCCCCGAGCAGGCGACGTTTCAAACGGAATACGCTCTGCTTGCAGGCGGTCAAGGTCTTCGCGGCACATTGCGGGCGCAGGCGCTCAGCTTTCGCAGGCTCGCTTTCCGCGTCATGCAGGAGACGGGCGGAACCGCTCTCGTTCCGATCGACGATACGGGCAAGCATATGCTCCTGTACAAGACGGTGCTTCGGTTGTCGGAGCGCCTCGAGCTGTTCCGCGCCGGGGCGGAGCAGCCGGGCTTCATCGAGCGTCTTGCCGAGCTGCTGACGGAATGGAAGCGCTACGGCGTCGACAGCGGACGCGTGACGGAAGCGCTGCAAGCCGGCGGTCCGGATCCGGACTCCAGCGAAGACGGGGGACGGTCGCTGCTTGACCGGAAGCTGCGCGACCTCGCGCTTATATATGGCGAAATGGAGCGGGAGCTGGCCGGAAGGTATATCGATTCGGAAGATTATTTGCAGCTGCTGAAGGAAGGCTTTCCGGCGGCTCCGTCTATGCGCGGCGCGCATATTTGGGTCGACGGCTTTCACGGCTTTACGCCGGCGGAATACGGCGCGCTCGGCGAAATTATGGCGTCGGCGGCCGATATGACGGTGACGCTGACGCTGGACCGTCCTTACGCCGCAGGCGAGGCGCCTCACGAGCTGGATTTGTTTCATCCCGCCGCGGAAACTTGCCTCAAGCTGCTGGAGTTGGCGGAGCAACGCGGGGTTCAAGTGCTGGAGCCCGTCGTGCTGAACGCTTCGCCCGCCTGGCGCTTTAAGGACAGTCCGATGCTGGCGCATCTGGAGAAGCATTACGGCAAGCGCGTGCCGATGGCCGTCACCGGCCCGTCGTTCCGTCCGGACAGTCCCGCTTGCGGCGTATCGCTGCATGCCGCCGGCGGCCGAAGGGCGGAAGTCGACGCCGTGGCGAGAGATATGATCCGCAGAGCCTCGGACGAGGGGCTGCGCTGGCGGCAGCTGGCGGTCATGGTCCGCAACGCGGAGGATTACGCCGGATACATCGCCCAAATCTTCGAGGAGTACGGCATCCCCTATTACATCGATCAGAAGAAAAAGGCGCAGCATCATCCGCTTGTCGAATTTATCCGCTCGGCTTTTGAAACGGTGCTGTACGGCTGGCGCTACGACGCCGTATTCCGCTGCGTGAAGACGGAGCTGCTGTATCCCCGGGACGGCAGCCTGCCGCGCGAATCGTTCGACCTGCTGGAAAATTACGTGCTGGCGGCGGGCATCGACGGCCGCAAATGGCTGGACAAAAAGGCGTGGAAGCCGCTCGTACCCGCCGCGCTGGAGGAAGAGACGGCGATGGAAACGGCCGTGCCGGATCGCGCGATGCGCGAGCTGGAAATCGCGCTGGCCGCCCGGGAAGCGGTTGTGCCGCTGCTCCGCCGTTTCGGGGACAGCTTGCGCAAGGCGGCGGATGTGAAACAGATGTGCGAAGCGCTGTTCCGCTTGCTCGATCATGCCGACGCCGCCGATTTGCTGGAGCAGTGGAGCCGCGACGATATGGCCAAAGGACAGTCGCTGCGGGCCAGAAGCCACCGCCAGCTGTGGGACAATGTGATGAGCCTGCTGGACCAGCTGGCGGAGCTGGCGGGCGACCAGCAGGTTGCTCCGGAGCTGTTTGCGGGCATGGTGGAAGCCGGACTGGACAGTCTGAAGCTGGCGTCCGTGCCGCCGGCGCTCGATCAGGTGCTCGTCGGAAGCATGGACAGGACGCGCTCCGCCGATATTGCAGTCTGCTACGTGCTGGGCGCCAACGACGGCTTGATGCCGGCGCGGACGCAGGAAGACGGCATTCTGACGGAAGCCGAACGGGAGCTGCTGGAGGAGAGCGGCATCCGGATGGCGCCGGGGGCCCGCCGCAGGCTGCTGGACGAACGGTTTATGATTTACAACGCGCTAACGAAGCCGGGCCGGCATCTATGGGTCAGCTGGGCGCAGGCCGATGAAGAGGGGAAAGCGCTGCTTCCGTCGGAAATCGTTCGGATGCTGAAGGGGCTCTATCCCGGCATCCCCGTGTACGATGAACCGCTCGGACCTTCGCCGGATATGCCGGAAGAAGAGCAGCTGCCGTTCGTTATGCGGCCCGAGTCGGCGCTGTCTCATTTGACGGCGATGGTTCGCGCCTGGCGGCAAGGGAAGCCGATTTCGCCGCTGTGGTGGAGCGTGTACAACTGGTTTGCCGTTCGACCGGAATGGCAGCCACGGCTGCGGCTCATGATGTCGTCGCTCGTCTTCGACAATCGGGAGGACGACTTGAGCGCGTCGACGGCTTCGCTGCTGTACGGCGAACGGATGAAGGCGAGCGTCTCCCGCATGGAGCGGTTCGTCTCTTGTCCGTTCCAGCATTTCGCGATTCACGGCTTGAAGCTTCGGGAGCGCAAGCTGCACCGGCTGGCGGCGCCGGACGTCGGCCAGCTGTTCCATGCGGCGCTGAGCAAGCTCGCCGGCGAGCTCGGGCCGCGCTGGGGCAAGCTGGGGGCGGACGACCTGAAGGCGGCGGCGGTCCGCGCGGTCGACGCCTTGGCGCCCAAGCTGCAATCCGAGATTTTGCTCAGCAGCGGCCGGTTTCAGTATATCGCCCGCAAGCTGAAGGAGATCGTCGCGCAAGCGGCGGTTATCCTGGGCGAGCACGCCGGAAGGGCCGAGTTCGTGCCTGTAGGAACGGAAGTCGATTTTGGTCCGGGCGGCACGCTGCCTTCGCTTGCGATTCGTCTGGACGACGGCTCCGAGCTCGAGATTGTCGGCCGGATCGACCGGGTCGACGCGGCGCAGACAAGCGACGGGCTGCTGCTGCGCGTCCTGGACTACAAGTCGAGCGCGACGGCGCTGAAGCTGGAGGAAGTGATCCACGGCCTGTCTCTTCAAATGCTGACTTATCTGGACGTGCTGATGACGCATGCGCAGGATTGGCTCGGGCAGCCGGCCTCGCCGGCGGGGGTGCTTTATTTTCACGTCCATAACCCGTTGCTGCAAACGTCGGGGAGACTGTCCCGGGAAGAAGCGGCGGGCTTGCTGCTGAAGCGGTACAAAATGAAAGGTCTCGTGACCGCGGACGCAAGCGTCGTAAAACGGATGGACAGCCGCCTCGAAACCGGCTATTCCGACATGTTGCCGGTGGCGCTGAAACGGGACGGAAGCTTCTACAGCAGCGCTTCCGTCGTCACCGAGGAGCAGTGGGATACGCTGCGGAGGGCGGTCAGGCGGAGCATCGGACGGATCGGCAGCTCGATCCGCCGGGGACGGGTCGCCATCGAACCGTATCGGATGGGCGGCAAGACGCCTTGCCAATATTGCGATTACAAAGCCGTATGCCAATTCGACCCTTTGTTTCCGGGCAACGATTACGCCAAGCTGCGCAAAACCGGCAAAGAAGAAGTTTGGCAGCAGCTTGAAGAGCGGCTTGAAGAGGAGCGTGAAACGACATGACGACAGCCGACATCGGCAAGCCGCCGGGCAGCAGCTGGACGGACCATCAATGGAGCGCGGTCGTGACCGGCGGCTCCAATGTGCTCGTCGCGGCTGCGGCCGGCTCGGGCAAGACGGCGGTGCTCGTCGAAAGAATTATTCGCCGCATTTCCTCGGATACGGACGTGGACCGGCTGCTCGTCGCCACGTTTACGAAAGCGGCCGCGGCGGAGATGAAGGACCGAATCCGGCTGGCGTTGGAGAAGGAGCTGGAGCGCAAGCCGGATTCGGAGCATTTGAGCAGACAGCTTGCACTGATGGGCCGGGCTTCCATTACGACGCTGCATTCCTTTTGCCTGGATGTCATTCGCAAATATTATCCGCTGATCGGCCTTGACCCGGGGTTCCGCATCGCCAACGAGACGGAGAGCGAGCTGCTTCGGCTGGAGGTGCTGGACGACCTGTTCGAAAACCGGTATCAGCTTTCGGACGACGAGCGGGACGAAGCGGCTCCCGGCGGCGCCGGACCGTTTCTGAAGCTGGTCGACCGCTACGGCGGCGAGAAGGGCGACGAGCCGCTGTACCAGCTTGTGCAGGAGCTGTACGATTTTTCCCGGAGCCATCCATGGCCGGATCATTGGCTGAGGAACGCGGCGGCGGCTTTTTGCATCGGATCGGCCGATGAGCTCGAACGGAGCGCCTGGACCGCCAGTCTCCGCGACGGCGTGGAATTGACGCTCGAAGGCGCCGCCGCTTTGCTGCGGCAAGCGTTGGAGCTCGCCGAACGACCCGCGGGACCTGCGGCCTACGCGGCAACGCTGAAGGACGATGTTCTGGCCGTAGAAGGTTTGCTCGGCGCGGTGCGGCATCGGCCGTGGAGAGAGTGGGCAGCCGCCTTCGCGGAAGCCGGGTTCGGCAAGCTGAAGCCGGTCAAGGGCGACGACGTCGACAAGGCGCTGCAGGAGAACGCGAAGGAGCTGCGCGACGAAGCCAAGCAGCTGGTGGCCGGTCTCGCGGCGGAGCTGTTCTCGCGCGATGCGGATCAGTACGCGGAAGAGATGAACGAGCTGGCGCCGTTAATGGCCGCGCTTGCGGAGCTGGTCATCGAGTTCGGCGCCCGGTACGAAGAGAAGAAACGCGCGAAGGGACTGCTGGATTTCGGCGATTTGGAGCATTATTGCCTGCGCATTCTTCGGGACGGCGCTTCGTCGCCCGGCAAGCTGATTCCTTCGGTCGCCGCGAAGGAATACCAGCGGCAGTTCGAGGAAATTTTGCTGGACGAGTATCAGGATACGAACATGGTGCAGGAGGCGATCGTTTCGCTGATCGAACGGCGGAGCGGCGGCGGCAACCGGTTTATGGTCGGCGACGTCAAGCAGAGCATCTACCGGTTCCGTCTGGCGGAGCCAAATCTCTTTTTGCAAAAGTATAAGTCGTATCGCTCCCGTACGGAACCGTCTGCGCTTCCGGGCGGTGAAGCGGGCGTGCGCATCGATCTGGCGCGCAACTTCCGCAGCCGAAGCGAGGTCGTGGACGGCGTCAACCGGGTGTTTCGCGCCATCATGCGCGAGAAGGTGGCCGAGCTGGATTACGACAGCCGGGCCGAGCTCGTCTACGGGGCCTCATATCCGCCTCCGGCGCAGCCCGGCAGCTGCGACATTCAATTTGCGGTGCTCGACCGGGGCGCCGCTCCCGGCGGTGCAGGAGAAGACGCTGCTGCGTCTTCCGACGGCCAGGACGACGGCGAGGCGGCGGAGCGGCTGGCCGCGGCGGAAGCGGCGGCGGAAATGGCCGCGGCCCAGCTGGAGGCGCGCTGGATTGCCGCCCGGCTCAGGGAGCTGGCCGACTCGGGATATCAGGTATACGACGGCAAGGCGGGAACGTACCGGCCGATGAAATGGCAGGACGCGGTCATCTTGCTCCGAGCTTCCCAGCAATGGGCGCCCGTGCTGATCGAGGAGCTGCAGGCGCAAGGGATACCGGCTTATGCGGAGCTGGCCGGAGGTTATTTCGAAGCGACGGAAATCGAAACGATGCTGTCGCTGCTGCGCGTCATCGACAATCCTTATCAGGACATCCCGCTGGCGGCGGCGCTGCGCTCCCCTCTCTTCGGTCTGAATGCGGAGGAGCTGGCGCTGATCCGGATATACGCAGGAAACAAATCGTATTACGAAGCCGCGGCGGCTGCCGCCGGCGATTCCCGCATGAGCGGTTCCGCGCGTAACAAGCTGTCGCGGTTTCTGGACAGCCTCGACGCATGGCGCGAGGAGGCCCGCCAAGGCTCGCTCGCCGATTTGCTGTGGCGCATCTACAAGGAAACGGGGTATTACGATTTTGCCGGGGGGCTTCCCGGCGGCATGCAGCGCCAAGCGAACTTGCGGGCGCTGTACGACCGGGCGAAGCAATACGAGGCCACCTCGTTCCGCGGCTTGTTCCGCTTTCTGCGCTTCATCGAGCGGATGCGCGACAGCGGCGGCGACCTTGGCACGGCAGGAGCGCTGGGCGAGGGTGAGGACGTCGTGCGCATCATGTCCATCCATAAGAGCAAGGGGCTGGAGTTTCCGGTCGTATTCGCGGCCGGCCTCGGCAAATCGTTTAATATGCAAGATTTGCGCCGTCCGTTCCTCCTCCACAAGGAGCTCGGGTTCGGCCCGAAATTTGTCGATCCGGACATGCGCATCAGCTTTCCAAGCTTGCCTTGCCTGGCGATCCGCAGAGCGATGCGCAACGAGCTGCTGGCCGAGGAGATGCGCATATTGTACGTGGCGCTGACGCGTCCGAAGGAAAAGCTGTTTCTGGTCGGAACGGCGTCGAATGCCGCCAAAAAGCTGAAAAGCTGGCAATCGGCGCTTGAGGCGGACGGATCCGTCGGCGATTATCATGTCGCGTCGGCCAAGTGCTTCCTGGATTGGCTCGGCCCGCTTGCGGCTTCGCAGCTGGCCTCGCAGACGGAGACGCGCGAAGTCGGAGACGGTGGGCTGCCGTGGAGCTGCGGCATCGCTCCGGCGGAATGGTTCGGGTCGGAAGCGGCGGCTTCGCTCGAGAGCCCTTCCGGCTCGGAAGAAGCGGACGCGGAGCGGCTGCAGGCGATCGTATCTCTGGCGGTGCTGGACGACGCGGAGCCGAATGCCGCGCTTGGCGAGCGCTTGTCTTGGACGTATCCGTACGCGGCGGCGGCGGAAACGGCGGCCAAAACGTCGGTAACGGAAATGAAAAGACTGGCGGCCGAACCGCAGGACGACGCGGCCGAGCCGTTCGCCGCCGCCGGGCGGCTGGCCGATCGGACGTCAACGGCATCGGAATGGCCGGCCAAAGGAACGTTTAGACTTCGTCGTCCCGCGTTTATGGAGGAAAAGACGTTAACGCCGGCCGAAAAAGGCTCCGTCAGCCACTTGCTGATGCAGCATCTGCCGCTGGACCGGCCGATGGACGAAGCGGCGGTGAGGGCCGTTCTCGACGACATGACGGCACGCAAGCTTCTGACTCCCTTTCAGGCCGCCTCCGCCGACGCCGGCGCCGCGGCCGCCTTTTACAACTCGGAACTGGGCTTGCGGCTTCTTCGAGCAAGCTGGGTGCGCCGGGAGGTTCCGTTCAGCTCGATGTTCCCGGCAGGCCGGATTTATCCGGAGGCCGCCGCGCAGCTGGACGGCGAAGGGGTGCTGATTCAGGGCGTCATTGACTGTCTCTTCCAGGACGAACGGGGATTGGTGCTGCTCGATTACAAGACGGACCGGATCTATATGCAGCAGTGGGAGCAGGCGGCGGAACGGCACCGGTTCCAGATCGAACTGTATGCGGAAGCCGTCGAGTCGGCCCTTGGCCGCAAGGTGGACGAGCGCTATGTCTATTTCTTCGACGGGGCGCAGGCAGTCAAGTTATAGAAGCGTTGCCGGACGGCGCGATCCGATAGCGAGTCCGGCAGCCGAACGGAGGATATCGTGATGGAACAACAACCAACAGGCAAGAGGCCCGTCGCGCTGGCGGTCGCGCTTATTCTGCTCGTCTTCAGCGTGATGGGCAACGTGCTGCTGCTGACCAAAAATATCGAGCATACCCGATCAAGCGCCGAGCGGGAGGGCGAGGCGATATTTGCGGGGTTTGCCGGAAGCAGAGACTATTTGGAACATATGGGCCAATATGCCGAACAGCTGCTGCAGCTGGCTGGCACCGATGCGGACGCGGCCCGCTTGACTGCTGCGCATATGGCGGATGCGGCCGTTCGCGAGGGCAAGGTCATCGCAAGCCTGATGGCCAAGGCCGAGGAAACGGGCGGCAGCGGTTTTGCCGGCGCCGGTCAGGCGGCAGCCGATTATTTGAGCGTCCGGGTCGGAGAAGAGCTGAAGCGGATTGGCGAAGGAGCGGGACCGCTTGCTCCGGAGGAACGGGAAGCCGCAGAGGCGATTCAAAGCACGTTCGATGATCTGTCGAAAATCGTGTCCTCATTTCATTTCGCCATGGAGGGCAGTCGAGGAGCGATGATCCGGCTGTCGAGCGGCTTCGAATGGCTGGATGTCGCGGAACGTATGCATGACCGCATGCTGGAGCCCGCGCCGGCCGATGCGGCTTCCGAATGAAACGGCAGTAGCCATTCGCCTATCTCCTGCATAAGATGAACCGACAGGAGGCTGATAAGCGATGGACCACACGGCGCTGAATACGGCGCAAGTCAAACAGCATTGCGAAAAACATATGCACCGGTACGTGCTCATTCAGGCAAGAGACGGCTGGTGCGACGGCATAGTGGAACACGTGGACGACGATTCGGTTTACCTCGCGGTTCCTTACTGCCAGGGCGAGCAGGACAACAGGGCGTTTTTGCCTTACGGCGGACCGATCTATCCGTATCCGTATTTTCCGCGCAGACGCTTTATCCGCAGAAGATTTCCGCTGGCGGCGCTGCTCGCATTGTCGCTGCTGCCGTTTTATTACTAATTCTCCGCCCCGGCGGCGGACCGACGGAAATCAGACGGCGTCTGGTTTCCGCCCTTCCCTTCATTGGACGAGCCCTGCGCCATCCGTTATGATAAGAGAAAAAAGAACTAGGAGGATTCCGCTGATGGACTGCATCTTTTGCAAAATCGTGGAGGGCTCGATTCCTTCCGCGAAAGTATACGAGAACGATCGGCTGCTCGCCTTCCGGGACATCCAGCCCGCGGCGCCGGTACATATTTTGATCATTCCCAAAAAACATATTCCGACCATGAACGACGTCGCTCCCGAAGACGATGCGCTGATCGGCGAACTGTTCGCCGCCGCCCGCCATATCGCCAAGGAGCAGGGCATTGCGGAGGCCGGATACCGTCTCGTCAACAACGTGAATGCCGACGGAGGACAGGTCGTTTACCATCTGCACATCCATTTGCTCGGCGGCAAAAAACTCGGTCCGCTATTATCCGAGTGATGGAAGTTGACACTGGGTTTTTGTTTACTTTATAATGAAGTTTGATAAACCGTGTTAAAGCTCTGGACGGTCTGTTTCGGAGGGAGGGAAAACTGGTGTCTGAAACTAAAGTTCGCAAAAACGAAACCATTGATGCTGCGCTTCGCCGCTTTAAACGTTCCATCGCTAAAGACGGCGTTTTGGCTGAGGTGAAGAAACGCAAGCATTATGAGAAGCCGAGTGTCAAGCGCAAGAAAAAGTCCGAGGCTGCGCGCAAGAGAAAGTTTTAGGAGGATCCTTCCACAATGAACCTGAGCGAACGATTGACCGACGATATGAAGCAAGCCATGAAAAGTCAAGACAAATTCAAGCTGAGCACAATTCGCATGATGCGCGCTGCGGTCAAGAATTTGGAGATTGAACTTAAGCGTCCTTTGGACGATAACGAAGTGCTTGATATATTGAGTCGCGAAATCAAACAACGTAAAGATTCCCTCCAAGAATTTAAAAAAGCCGGCCGTGACGATCTGGTAACGGATCTTGCAGCAGAAATTGAAATTATTAGTCAATACCTTCCCGAACAGCTGACTGAAGAAGAGATTCAAGAGATAGTAAGGCAGACCATCCATGAACTCGGTGCTTCTTCCAAAGCCGAAATGGGGAAAGTTATGAGTGCCCTGATGCCTAAGACAAAAGGACGCGCTGACGGTAAACTAGTAAATCAAATTGTTCAGCAATTTCTGCAATAAGCGGACACGCCAAACACCCCTTCACAGGGGTGTTTTTTGGTTTGGATTGGAAACGGCTGCCCACAACCGCACGTATTAGGTTATACTAAAGGTAGCAAAGGAGGGCGGCATATGAGATGAATCGTTACGGATGGTTAAAAACTGCGCTGCTGCTGGTCTTGGGGATGTTGACGCTTTCGCCGTTTGCGGGAGCGGCTAACGGATCGGCCGGGCAGGCCCCTGCAGGCGCCGGGGAAGAAGGCTCGGCCGTCGGCCCCGCCGTCGCGGTCATACCCGTCAAGCATACGGTCGAGCAAGGTCTCCAATCGTTTCTGGAAAGGGCGTTCAAGGAAGCCGGAGAAGCCGGAGCGGAGCATATCGTTCTGGTCGTCAATACGCTCGGCGGACGAGTGGACAGCGCCAGCGGGATCGGGGAATTGATCCGCGGCAGCGAAATTCCGGTAACGGCGTTTGTGGAAGGGAAGGCCGTGTCGGCCGGAACCTATATCGCATTGAACGCCGACCATATCGTCATGCAGCCGGGAAGCACGATCGGCGCGGCGGCGGTCGTCAACGGAAGCGGAGAACTGATCGACAACCCGAAGACCATTTCGTTCTGGGTCAAGCAGATGACCGAAGCGGCCAAGCTGAAAGGCCGGGACCCGGCGGTGGCGCAAGCGATGGTCGATCCCGCATTCGAAGCGAAGCTGACGGACAAGATCGGCAGAGACAAACTGCGGGGAGAAATTTTGTCGTTGTCGGCTTCCGAAGCGGCCGCGCTCGGCTACGCCGACCATACGGCGGCTTCCGTCGAAGAAACGTTGGTTTGGCTTGGACTTGAACAGCGCACGGTGCTGCAAATCGAGCCGACGCTCGCCGAACGCGTCGCGCGATTTCTGGTCGATCCGATCGTGACGACCGTGTTGCTTATGCTGGGCATTGCAGGCATTGCGATCGAGCTGCTGGTGCCGGGCTTCGGCGCTCCTGGCATTGTAGGCATCGTCTCGTTCGGCCTGTACTTTTTCGGCGCTTACGTCGCGGGCTGGGCCGGCATGGAATCCGTTGTGCTGTTCGCGGTCGGCATCGGACTGCTCGCGCTGGAATTGTTTGTTCCGAGCTTCGGCATATTAGGATTATTGGGGGGGGCGTCGCTTATTACGGCTATAGTCATTGCTTCGCCGAGTCCTTCATCCGCTTTCGTGTCGCTTCTTATCGCGCTTGCCGCCGCCGTCGTGATTGTGGCATTGTTTGCCAGGACGAATCGGGGGCGGGGCATTTGGAACAAATTCATATTGCGCGACAAGCTGACGACGGAAGAAGGTTACTTGTCGGCGGATACGAAGCAGGATCTTGTCGGCATGGAGGGGATGTCCATTACGCCGCTGCGCCCCGCCGGGACCGCGATGTTCGGCGACCGCCGCATCGATGTCGTAACGTCGGGCGAATTCGTCGAAGCGCGCAAGCCGGTCAAGGTCGTCAAGGCGGAAGGCACCTGGATCGTCGTGCAAGAAATGAAATAAACCGCATGCGGCAAAAAATCAGCTTGCAGGGCATCCAATTCCGGCTGCCGGTTTGTCAAAAGAAACAGCTTCAGAAACGATAAGGCCCAGCTACGGGCGAAATGGAGGAATGAACGGTGGATAATTTGGATCCGGTCGTCACATTTATGATATTGGCGGTCATCGTCATTATTGTATTGACCGTATTTTTAAGCTTTTTTCCAATCATGCTCTGGATATCGGCGCTTGCTTCGGGTGTCCGCGTAGGCATCATTACGCTTGTGGCCATGAGATTGAGAAGGGTCGTTCCGAGCCGAATCGTCAATCCGCTCATCAAGGCGACCAAAGCCGGGTTGGGATTAACGATCAATCAGCTGGAAAGCCATTACTTGGCGGGCGGCAACGTAGACCGCGTCGTCAATGCGCTGATTGCGGCGCAGCGCGCCAATATACCGTTGCAGTTCGAACGGGCTGCGGCCATCGATCTTGCCGGCCGCGACGTGCTGCAAGCGGTTCAGATGAGCGTTAACCCCCGCGTCATCGAAACGCCGATTGTCGCCGCGGTCGCTAAGGACGGCATCGAGGTCAAGGTAAGGGCGCGCGTTACCGTCCGCGCCAATATCGACCGCTTGGTCGGCGGCGCCGGGGAGGAGACGATTATCGCCCGCGTCGGCGAAGGGATCGTTACGACGGTCGGCTCGTCCGAATCGCACAAACATGTACTCGAAAATCCCGACAGCATTTCGCGCACCGTGCTGGACAAAGGGCTGGATGCCGGGACGGCATTCGAAATATTGTCCATCGATATCGCCGACGTGGACGTAGGCAAAAACATCGGCGCGCATTTGCAAATCGAGCAGGCGGAGGCCGACAAAAACATCGCCCAGGCCAAAGCCGAGGAACGGCGCGCGATGGCCGTCGCCCAAGAGCAGGAAAACAAGGCGAAGGTGATCGAGATGGAAGCGAGAGTCGTGGAATCGGAGTCGCAGGTTCCGCTTGCCATGGCGGAGGCGCTTCGCAGCGGAAAAATCGGCGTCATGGACTATTTGAACTTGAAAAACATCGAAGCCGACACCAAAATGCGGAGCTCGCTGGGCGATACCGACTTGACCGACGACGGCAAGCGGGGCCGGTAATCGACGATGATGCCGGCTGTTCAATCGCAATGTCCAATCGCGCTCGGGAGGTGAAGACGGATGGGGATCATTGCCTTTTTGCTCGACAACATTTGGATTGTCGTTATCGTGTTGTTTGTCGTCTCGCGGATGCTGGCCAAAGGCGGCGCGGGCAAGCAGGGACAAGGGCCGCGCATGCCGAGCTTCGGCGGCGGCGACGAACCCGCCGGGCCGGCGCAGCCGATGCATCCGCCGGCTGAAAGAGCGGAGCGCCGGGAAGCTCCGGCGTCGATGCATCGCGGCGGCGGCGAGCGGCCGGATTCGGCCGCGGGAACGCCGTTCGACGACCGCCGCGGCGCGCAGCAGAGTATGCCGCTTCGCAGCGAACGCGAACGCCCGAAGCGGACTCACGCGCCGGAAGCGGCTTACCGAGCCGATGCGAAGACGGCGGCGGCCCATGGCGCAGCCCGCAAACCCGCCTCCGGGTCGAATGCGGCCGCGGCAGCGCTGTCGAAAGAAGATATCCGCAAGGCGGTGCTGTGGGCCGAAGTGCTCGGCCCGCCCCGGGCCAAGCGGCCGTTCCGCCGCTAAACGCTAATTCGGCATCGACCGGCGCATTTCACCGCAACGAACATACAAGCCTTCAATACCGCTTCTGCAAGCGGTATTGGAGGCTTGTTTGCGTTGTTCCCGCTTGGAGGCATCCGGCCGAAAGCGATCCGTATAGCCGGATCGGGCCGGCTTGCCGCAAGCCGCCTCATAATTCGGGAGCCGCAAGCATATTTTGGTATAGTACTGAGCTTGCGCTGCAGAATACATCGTTTTCGGGCATGCAAAAGGGGGCTGAAGCCGGCAATGCGTCGATTAAAACGGAAATTTCATAAGCTGACCGCCGAAGTGCTGGATATGCCTCAGGACATCGTTTACGATCTGCCGCGGCTGACCTTGATCGGCGACCGTCAATTATATATTGAAAATCACCGCGGGGTCGTCCATTTTTCAAGCGAGAAGCTCAGGCTGGCGTTAAGCAAAGGGGAACTCGAGGTGACGGGTACTTCTTTAGTCATTCGCACCATTTGGACAGAGGAAGTGTTCGTGGAGGGCGTCATTTCAAGCATCGTGCTGGTGCCGTAAATAGAAGAAGCGTATAGGGAGGGAAAGGCGATGAAAGCGGAAGGGCTGCAATGGTTCAAAGGGGTCGTCGAAGTGGAAGCTAGGAGAGGAAGCGGAGAGGAGCTTGTCAACAAAGCGCTGGCGGGAGGGCTGTCGCTGTCCAACATACGTTGGACAAGCAGCGGCCGGCTCCGTTTTCAGCTGTCGGTCGGCGACTTTTTCCGTCTTCGTCCGTACTTGAAGGAAACGGGCTGCCGCGTGCATGTGACCGGACGCAAAGGGTTTCCTTTTTGGCTGGACAAGGCCGGCAGGCGAATATGGTTCACCGGCGGGCTCGTTTTATTTTTTGCCATTGTATTCATGCTCTCGTCACTCGTATGGGACATCGAAGTAGAGGGCAATGCGCGGCTGACGGAGGAGGAAATATTGCTGGCGGCGAAGCACGAGGGCTTATATCCTTTTCAATGGTCGTACAAGCTTCAAAATGCGGAGCTGATTTCCAAAAATCTCGCCGGCGCTTTGCCCGGCGTCACCTGGGTCGGCGTGGAGAAGAAAGGGACGAGGGTTACGATCCAAGTCGTGGAATCGACGCTGCCGCAGCCTCTGCCGCTGCATACTCCCCGCCACCTCGTCGCGTCCGCCGACGCCGTCGTGACGCAAATTATTGCCGATCGGGGGCGCCCGGTCGTCAGCAAAAACATGAGGGTCAAAGAAGGGCAAATATTGATTTCCGGCACGATCGGAAAGGACGAGAACACGCGGACCGTCGTTGCCGAAGGATTGGTCAAGGGATTGGTCTGGTACGAATTTAACGTGGAGTCTCCGCTCGTCCAGAAGGTGAAGGTGTATACGGGCGAAACCCGGACAAAACGGTATTTGCTGCTCGGCAACCGGGCGCTGCAATACAGCGGCTTTGGCGGAGAGGAGTACGGGCAATTCGAAACGGCGACGCGCGAGGAGCGCGTTTCTTGGCGAAATTGGACGCTTCCCGTCGGACGATTGACGGAAACGTCGATGGAATCCCGGCTCGACGAGCGGAAGCTGACGCTGGAGGAGGCTCGGGCGGCCGGTTTGCTGCAGGCTCGGGCGGAATTGCTCGGCAAGGCGGGCGCGGATGCCGTCGTTCGGGACGAAATTGTTTTGCATGAAAAGACGGACAATGGTAAAGTTTATATGAAAGTTCTTTTTGAAGTGGAGCAGTCGATTACGAAGGAAATGCCACTAGTACGCATACAGGGAGATTGAGAATTGTTGCAAATCGAAACGAGGACAGTCAGAATACCGCTTGGAAACGCAGACGAAGGCTTGGCCGTGTTCGGGCCTCAAGATAAGTACTTGCGTATGGTGGAAAGTCAGGTCGAGTCGAGTATCGCCACCCGCGACGCCGAAATCGTCATCGCCGGCCCTTCGCCGGAAGTCGATTCGCTGGAACAGCTGTTTACGGTCATGCTTCAGCTTGTCCGGGGAGGGTACAGCCCTTCGGAACGGGATATCGCTTATGCGCTGGAGCTGGCGCGAAGCATGCAGGCGGAGGAACTGCTGGACTTGTTCAAGAAGGAGATCGCCACGACGTTCCGCGGCAAAAAAATTATGGTCAAGACGATCGGCCAGCGTCATTACGTCAAGACGATCCGCAAGCGCGACATCGTCTTCGGCATCGGTCCGGCCGGTACGGGCAAGACGTATCTCGCGGTCGTGCTGGCGGTCAGCGCGCTGAAGGAAGGCTCGGTCAAACGGATCGTCCTGACCCGTCCCGCCGTAGAAGCGGGAGAGAATCTCGGATTTCTGCCGGGAGATTTGCAGGAAAAGGTCGATCCGTACCTCCGGCCTCTCTACGACGCGCTGCACGATGTCCTGGGACCCGACCAGACGGTCAAGGCGATGGAAAGGGGCATGATCGAAATTGCGCCGCTGGCATATATGCGCGGACGGACGCTGGACGATTCGTTTATTATTTTGGACGAGGCGCAAAATACGACGCCCGAGCAGATGAAAATGTTTCTGACGCGACTGGGCTTTGGCTCCAAGATGGTCATTACGGGAGACGTCACTCAGATCGACCTGCCGAGGGGCAAAAATTCGGGACTTGTCGAGGCCCAGCGCATTTTGAAAGACATCGGAGAGATCGGCATGATTTATTTTTCGGAACAAGACGTCGTCCGACACTCTCTCGTGCAAAAAATTATTATGGCCTATGACCGCGATGCCGAAAACAAAGCCTAGAAAGGAATTGTTGCCGCCATGAGCCACAACGGAACCTCCAAAAAAGAAAAGTCGCTGAATACGGCGGGATGGAAGCAGAGTCCGGCCGTTCGATGGCTGCTGCTGCTCATGTTCGTGCTGCTGTTTTATTTCAGTCTCGCGCCGCATGTTATACCGGAAACCTACGACATATCGGAAGGCTCGGTCAGCGAGAAGGATATCAAGGCGCCTTTCCAGATTCGGGACGAAAAGGCGACGAGGCAGGCCGAGGAGGAAGCCGCCAGCCGGATCGAGGACATTTATTCGATCGTTCCGCTGCGCAACGATACGCTGGTCGAGCAAATTTTGTACCGGATCGAAAGCTTGAACATGGACGATCAGGTGACGACCCAGAACAAAATCGACATTTACCGGACGGAAATTCCCGGAAAGTATGCGGCTTTCATCAATTCCTTCGTAAGTGCCAACAAAGGGACCGGCACTTACAACGACACGCTGCTTGAAGAAATGGCCGCGGTAGCCAAAGAGCAGCAGTATACGATACCCGAAGAAACGTTTTACAAAATGCCGCAGCTGACGAGCGAGCAGCTGTCGGAAATGCGCAGCGTGGCGCGCGATATCGTGCGCAAGCTGATGACCGAGCAGCTGCGGGAAGCCGATACGGCCCGCACCCAGGTGGCCGAGCTGGTTAATGCGAGCTCGCTGTCCAGCCGCACGGCGCGCGAAATCGTGCAGGAGCTTGCCCGTTTCTCCATCATGCCGAACAAGTTTTACGATAAAGAGGCGACGGAGGAGGCCAGAGTGCAGGCCAAGCAGAATACGCCTCCCGTCGTGTTCAAGGAAGGCGAAGTGATCGTCCGGAAAGGCCAGACGATTACTCCCGACATGTACAAGCTTCTGTCGGACTCCAACCTGCTGCAGGATCAGAAGCATTACTGGCCGCAGGCCGGCCTGCTCATCTTGTCGGTCATGCTCGTCGTTTCGCTGTACGCGTATTTGCACCAATCGGGAGGCTTCGGCGGTCTTAAGCCGAAATACGGCAATTCTCAGCTGCTGATGCTTTGGATGATATTTCTAATCAATCTGATTACGATCCAGATTGCCGCCTTGATCCAGACGACGGAGGCTTCGTATACCGGTTATCTGGCTCCGGCGGCGCTGGGCGCCATGCTCATAACGCTGCTGCTCGACATGCATCTGGCCATTATCAGCTCGTTTATATTTACGCTTATGGGCAGCATTATATTAAATACCGGACAAACGGGACTGTTCGACTTCAAATACGGTTTTTTCATCATCGTCGTCTCCGTGGCCGCGATCTTCTCCATCAACAGGGCGAGCCAGCGGTCGGCGATCTTGAAGGCGGGCATCATGGTCAGCCTGTTCGGTTCTTTGGCCGTCATCGCGCAATTGTTAATGACGGAGCAGCTCGACCGGATGCCGTTTATTTATTCGGCGGCTTTCGCTTTTGCCAGCGGTTTGCTGACGGCGGTGCTCGTCATCGGCATTATGCCGTTCTTTGAAATAACGTTCGGCATCTTGTCGGCGCTGAAGCTGGTGGAGCTGTCCAACCCGAATCATCCGCTGCTGCGCAAGCTGCTGACGGAAACGCCGGGCACGTACCATCACAGCGTTATGGTCGGCAACCTGTCGGAGGCCGCGGCCGAAGCGATCGGCGCGAACGGCTTGCTGTGCAGAGTCGGCTCCTTCTATCACGACATCGGCAAGACGAAACGGCCGAGCTATTTTATCGAAAATCAGTCGAATATCGAGAACCCGCACGACACGATCGATCCGAAACTGAGCAAATCGATTATTGTGGCGCATGCCCGCGACGGCGTGGAAATGTTGAAAGGCTACAACATTCCGAAGCCGATCAGGGATATCGCCGAGCAGCATCACGGCACGACGTCGCTGAAATACTTTTACCACAAGGCGCTGAAGCAGGCGGAGGAACAAGGGATCGAGCCCGACTTCACCGAAGACGATTACCGTTACCCTGGGCCGAAGGCGCAATCGAAGGAAGCTGCGGTCGTCGGCATTGCCGATTGCGTCGAAGCGGCGGTGCGGAGCCTGCGCAACCCGACGGTCGAGCAGGTAGAGGCTATGATCAACAAAATCATAAAAAGCCGGCTGGATGACAATCAATATAACGAATGCGATTTGACGCTGAAGGAATTGGACAAGATCGCCCAGTCGCTGAAGGAAAGCATCATCGGCATCTTCCATTCCCGCATCGAATATCCGGACGACGCCAAAACGAAGGAGAGTACGTAACCGATGGGTCTTCAACTGGATTGGAGCAACGAACAAGAAAAGATGAACATTCCGGACGACTGGATTCCGATGCTCGAAAAGCTGCTGCAGCTGGCCGGGGAAGCGGAAGGCCTGTCGGAAGGCGAGGTGGCGCTGACGTTCACCGACAACGAAGGCATCCATGCCCTTAATCGGGATTACCGCGGCATCGACCGGCCGACGGACGTATTGTCGTTCGCCATGATGGACGAAGGCACGGAAGAGCTGGACATCATATTTGAAGTGGAGAGCGAGGACGAGGCCGATCCGATATCGGGCATGCTCGGCGACATCGTCATCTCCGTCGAAAGGGCGAAGGAGCAAAGCGAGGAATACGGCCATTCGCTGGAACGGGAAATCGGATTTTTGTTTGTGCACGGCTTTTTGCATTTGATGGGTTACGATCACGAGGACGCGGAATCGGAGGCAGTCATGACGTCTAAGCAGGAAGCCGTTCTGCAGCAAGCGGGATTGACCCGATAATGCGCAGGTTTACCCGCAGCTTGAAGCTGGCCTTTTCCGGCATCGCCTACGCCTTTCGAACGGAACGGCATATGAAGGTTCATGCCGCCGCAGCCGTTGCGGCCGCGGCGCTCGGGTTCGCATTTTCGATTTCGCTTGCGGAATGGGCCGTCATCGTACTGGCCGTCACGATTGTCGTGACGGCCGAAATCGTCAATACGGCCATCGAACGGGTTGTCGATCTCGCCAGTCCGGACCTCCATCCGGCGGCGAAGCTGGCGAAGGACGCCGCGGCAGGCGCGGTGCTTGTTGCCGCCATCGGCTCGTTGTTCATCGGTCTGCTTGTATTCGGACCGCATATTTGCAGTTTATGGATAAACAAAATATAGTTTGGTTACAGTCGCTTTCGGAGGTGATTTGGCATGAAGCCGTTTGAAGGATTAAGGGAAGATTATGCCAAGCTGCTGCAGGACGCCTGCGCCGCCATGGAGCGCGCTTACGTGCCTTATTCGCGCTTTAAAGTCGGGGCGGCGCTGCTCGGCAAGGACGGGACGATTCATTACGGCTGCAATATCGAAAATGCGGCTTACGGACCGACGAACTGCGCGGAGCGGACAGCCTTGTTCAGAGCGGTGGCCGACGGCAGCCAGCCGGGCGCCTTCCAGGCGATCGCGGTCATCGGCGATACCGACGGCCCGATCGCGCCCTGCGGCGTTTGCCGGCAAGTGCTGATTGAGCTGGGCGGACCGGATCTGCCCGTCATCATGGGAAATTTAAATGGGCACTGGTCGGTTATGACCGTGGCGGAGCTGCTGCCCGGCGCCTTCTCGCCGTTGTCCTTGACAAGGAAAACAACATAGGAGGCAGAACTCGAGCCCAAGAAGGAGCGGAATACAAGCAATGGAGCAACAAACTAGCGAACAAGACGGCAAACGGGCGTTCCGATCCGGATTTGTAGCGATCGTCGGCAGGCCTAACGTCGGCAAGTCGACGCTGATGAATCGCGTCATTGGCCAAAAAATCGCGATCATGTCGGACAAGCCGCAGACGACACGCAACAAAATACACGGCGTCTATACGTCCGACGATATGCAAATCGTTTTTTTGGATACGCCGGGCATTCATAAGCCCCAGTCGAAGCTGGGCAATTATATGCTGCAAACGGCGGCGAGCGCCTTGCAAGAGGTGGAGGCGGTGCTGTTTCTGGTCGACGCGTCCGAAGGACTTGGAGGGGGAGACCGGTTCATTATCGAGCAGCTTCAAAAGGTGCAGACGCCGGTATTTCTCATCATGAACAAAATCGACAAGATCGAGCCGGAGGCGCTGCTGCCTTTGATCGTGCAGTATAAGGATCTGTACAAGTTTGCCGAGATTATCCCGATCTCCGCCCTGCAGGGCAATAATGTGGAAGCGCTCATGGAGCAGTTGTCGCGGTATTTGCCCGAAGGGCCGCAATATTATCCCGCCGATCAAATTACGGATCATCCCGAGCAATTTGTATGCGCCGAGCTGATCCGCGAAAAAATATTGCATCTGACCCGGGAAGAGGTGCCGCATTCGATCGCGGTGACGATCGAGGATATGCGCGTGCAGGACAACGGCGTCGTCTATATCGGTGCCGTTATTTTTGTCGAGCGGGATTCGCAGAAAGGCATTATTATCGGCAAACGCGGCCAGCTGCTGAAGGAAGTCGGCAAGCTGGCGAGGGCCGACATCGAAGCGCTCCTCGGATCGCGCATCTATCTGGAGTTGTGGGTCAAGGTCAAAAAGGATTGGCGCAATCAGGAGCGGGTGTTGAAGGATTTGGGCTTCCGCCACGACTGACGGCTCGCGGCTAACGTTTTTTGTTAGGGATAGCAACCGGCATAATTTCGCATCCTAATAACGTCTGGAGCAGCATTTCCGAGGCGGAAAGGGATGAATACGAATGCGAGATTTTTCGTGGAAGTATTTTACGTTGACCGGGGATGTGGAATCCTACATGCTGTACAAGGAAATGGCCCAAAGCGGTTCCCGGGAGGAGACGGACGCCGGCTGGAGCGTCGGAGAAGCCGAAACGGCGGCCGCGGAAGAGGAATAATAGCTTTGGAGGGCGGATGGTTCATCCGCCTTGTCATATTGCAACGGTTTCATGGGGGAGACGAGCATGCTTCATCGGACGGAAGGAATCGTCATCCGAAGTATGGATTACGGGGAGAACAACAAAATCGTGACGCTGCTGACGGCCGGCGGCAAGGCCGGCGTGCTGATTCGCGGCGCCAAAAAGGTAAGAAGCCGTTATTCGGCGCTGGCTCAGCCGTTTACTTGCGGCGAATATCAATATTTTCGAACCAAAGGCCTCGGCACTCTTTCTCATGGTGAGATTATCGAATCTCACCATGATTTGCGTATGCAGCTTGATTTGTCGGCGTACGCGTCGTACATAGCCGAACTGACGGACAAGTGTCTGCAGGAAGACGAGCCCGGGGGGCTGCTGTATCCCCAGTTGAAGGCTTGCCTGAAGGCGCTGGAGGAAGGCAAAGACCCGCAGATCGTATCGCATCTGTACGAGATGCGCGTGCTGGAAGCTTCGGGTTACGCGCCTCAGCTCGGGCAATGCGTCCATTGCGGCAACGCCGTCGGACCGTTCAAGCTGTCCGCCTCGTCGGGAGGCGTGGCGTGCAGCCGCTGCTTCGGCAAGGAGCCGGGGGCCCAGCTGCTCAGCGAATCCGCCTGGAAGCTGCTAAAGCTGTTCGGCGGCCTCGATATGCGCAGACTCGGAGCGATTGCCGTCAAGCCGGAGACGAAGGCGGAATTGAAGCGCAGCATGCGCGATCTGATGGATATGCAGCTCGGGTTGCGCTTGAAATCGAGAGTTTTTTTGGATCAATTGGATAAATTGGTTTGACAACGGCCGATGATATGCTACAATAATAAATTATGAATAGAGGCGATGATGGAGAAAGTAGTCGCAGTTCAGCCAGCTGCAGCGAGCCGGGGACAGTGCAAGCCCGGCATGGCGACGACGACGAAGGGCGCTCCGGAGCCGGTGAACGACAAAGAGGGTTATCCGTTGACGGGGTAACCAAGTAGGGTGGAACCGCGGGAATAACTCTCGTCCCTACGTCTGGCTGCAGGCGTAGAGGCGGGAGTTTTTTGCGCGCTCGCCGCTCTTCCGCGCTGTAGCAGCCTATTCCAATATGAGGAGTCGAAGAAAGCGATGAACTTCCAAGGCATGATTCTTACGCTCCAGCAATTTTGGGCGGAGCAAAACTGTATCATCGTTCAGCCTTACGATGTCGAGAAAGGCGCGGGAACGATGAATCCGATGACGTTTCTAAGATCGATCGGCCCTGAACCGTGGAACGTGGCGTACGTAGAGCCTTCGCGGCGTCCGGCCGACGGCCGCTACGGCGAAAACCCGAACCGCTTGTATCAGCATCACCAGTTTCAGGTTATCTTGAAGCCGTCTCCCGACAACATTCAGGAGCTCTATTTGGAAAGCTTGAAGCGGCTTGGAATCGACGCGAAGGATCACGACATCCGCTTCGTCGAGGACAACTGGGAGGCGCCGACGCTCGGCGCTTGGGGGCTCGGCTGGGAAGTATGGCTGGATGGCATGGAAATTACGCAGTTTACGTATTTTCAGCAGGTCGGCGGCATCGATGCGAGCCCGGTAGCGGTGGAAATAACGTACGGCATGGAGCGTCTCGCTTCCTACATTCAGGAGAAGGAGAACGTATACGATCTCGAATGGGTGGAAGGCGTTACGTACGGCGACGTGTTCCTGCAGCCGGAATACGAGCATTCCAAATATACGTTTGAGCTTTCCGATTCCGCCATGCTGTTCACGCTGTTCGGCATGTACGAGGAAGAAGCGAAACGCGCGATGGAGCAGCATCTCGTATTTCCCGCCTACGATTATGTGCTGAAATGCTCGCATACTTTCAATTTGCTGGACGCCCGCGGGGCGATCAGCGTGACGGAAAGAACGGGATACATTACGCGGGTCCGCAATCTGGCGCGCCAATGCGCGGCCACCTACCTGGAAGAGAGAGAACGTCTCGGGTTCCCGCTGCTGAAGAAAGGGGATGTGCACAATGGCTAAGGACCTGCTGTTGGAGATCGGTCTGGAGGAAGTGCCGGCAAGATTCGTCCGCGGCGCGATGGAGCAGTTGAAGGAGAAGACGATCAAATGGCTGAGCGACGCCCGCATCGGCTACGGCCGGGCGGAAGCTTACGCGACACCCCGCAGAATCGCCGTTCTCATTCGCGACGTGGAGGAAAAGCAAGCCGACAGCAGCGAGGAGGCCAAAGGCCCTTCGCGCAAGATCGCGCTTGATGCGGACGGCAACTGGAGCAAGGCGGCCCTTGGCTTTGCCCGCAGTCAAGGCGTCGATCCGGAGGAGCTTTATTTCAAGGAGCTGGCAGGCGTCGAATATGTGTATGCCAACAAAAGCAGCGTCGGCGTTGAGACGGCCGGACTGCTGCCGGATGGCTTGAGCTCTCTTATCGTCTCGATGTCCTTCCCCAAAAATATGCGATGGGGCAGCCATGAGCTGCGGTTTATTAGACCGATCCGCTGGATGGTGGCGTTGTTCGGCCAAGACGTGATCCCATTCGAGCTGGCCGGCGTTTCAACGGACAGAACGACGCGCGGCCATCGATTCCTCGGCAGCGACCACGGCACGGCGATCGAAGAAGCCGGCCAATATTTGGATAAGCTGCGGGCGGAGCATGTCATCGCCGATACGGAAGAGCGTCAAGCTTTAATTGTGTCGGGCATCGAGGAGCTGATGAAGGAGAAGGGGTGGACGATCGCCGTCAAGGAAGACTTGCTGGAAGAAGTTCTGTTCCTCGTCGAATATCCAAACGTCTTGTACGGCGCGTTTGAGGAATCGTTCCTGCAAATACCGCAAGAAGTGCTCATTACGTCCATGCGCGAGCATCAACGTTATTTTCCCGTGCTGGATCAGGAAGGCAGGCTGCTGCCGTTTTTCGTTACCGTTCGCAACGGCGACCGCCGCTCCATCGAGCTGGTGGCCAAAGGAAACGAGAAGGTGCTGCGCGCCCGGTTGTCCGACGCGAAGTTTTTCTACGAAGAGGATCATAAGCTGACGATCGGCCAGGCGCTTTCCAAGCTGGAAACGATCGTATACCATGAGGAGCTCGGCACGGTTGCCGACAAGGTGCGCCGAATCAAGGCTGCGGCCCAGGCGATTGCCGGACGGCTGCCGATCGGCGACGGCGAAGCGAAACAGATCAGCCGGGCGGCGGAAATTTGCAAGTTCGACCTCGTCTCGCAAATGGTGTACGAATTTCCGGAGCTGCAAGGCATTATGGGCGAGGATTACGCCCGCAGGCTGGGCGAGCCGGAGCCGGTAGCCAAAGCGGTCAACGAGCATTACCAGCCGCGCTTCTCCGGCGATCGAGTGCCATCGGAGCTGACGGGCGCCGTCGTCAGTCTGGCGGACAAGATCGATACGATCGTCGGCTGCTTCTCGATCGGCATCGTGCCGACCGGCTCCCAGGATCCTTACGCGCTGAGAAGGCAAGCGGCGGGCATCGTGAGCATCATGCTCGCCTACGACTTGGGATTCGGCCTGGAAGAGCTGTTCGATATGGCGCTGGAGGTTCACGAGCAGCGAGGTATGAAGCGTCCGGCGGAACAAGTGCGCAAAGACTTGCACGACTTCTTTGGTTTGCGCGTCAAAAACTGGCTGTCGGAGCAGCATATCCGCTACGATGTGGTCGAAGCCGTTATGGCGGCCGGCATTTCCGATTTGACGCTCGTATCCAGACGAGCGGCTGCCGTTCAGGCTCATGCGGCCGGCGAGAGCAAAGCGGAATTCAAGCTTACGGTTGAAGCGTTCAACCGGGTCGGCAATCTCGCCGCCAAATCGGCCGGAGGCGCCGCCGATCCGTCGCTGTTCAGCGAAGAGGCGGAGAAAGAGCTGTACGAGGCTTGGCAGCAGCGGCGCGCCGCGGCGCTGGAAGCGATGAACGGGAAAGACGTCGAATCCGCCCTCCGAATTTTGTCCGAGCTTCGGCCGGCCATCAACGGCTACTTCGAGCATGTCATGGTCATGGCCCAAGACGAAAAAATCCGGGACAACCGGCTGGCGCTGCTGGCGGGCATCGCGTCCGACATCTCGCTTATCGCGGATTTCTCCAAGCTTGTATGGTAAGGGCGGAAAGCGCATGAACGCGAGGAAGGGAGAGGCTTGGAATGACGAAGCAAAGTCCGGAAGTGATCGTGTACGTCGTATCGGACGCGGCCGGCGACACGGGTGAGCTCGTCGTCAGGGCGGCCATCGCCCAGTTTCATCCGATTCGCGCGGAAATTCGCAGAGCCCCGTTCGTAACGGACGAAGAAACGCTCCGCCGCATCACGGAAAAAGCGACGGAGCAGCATGCCGTCGTCCTGTATACGCTCGTCATGCCGCATCTTCGGGAAGGCATGCGCAAGCTGTCGGAAGAGTACGGAATCAAGGCCGTCGACCTGCTCGGTTCGTTTATCGATATGCTCGAAGGGCTGACCGGCCGAAAGTCCCGCCAGGAGCCGGGACTGAATCATGTGCTGGACGCGGATTATTTCCGCAAGGTCGAGGCGGTTGAATTTGCCGTCAAATACGACGATGCCCGCGATACGTCGGGCGTCTTGAAGGCCGACATCGTGCTGGTCGGCGTATCGCGCACTTCGAAGACGCCGCTGTCGATGTATTTGGCCCATCAGAAATTCAAGGTGGCCAACGTGCCGCTGGTGCCGGAGCTGAAGCCGCCCGACGAGCTGTTCAAGCTCCCGCCCCGCAAAATTGTCGGATTGACGATCGACATGGCGTATTTGAACGTCATCCGCAAGGCGAGGCTGAAGGCGCTTGGACTGCCCGACACGGCGGCATACGCGACGCCGGACCGAATCAGGCAAGAACTGCGGTATGCCGAAGACGTGATGAAAAAGCTGGGCTGCAAGGTGATCGACGTGTCGCACAGAGCGGTTGAAGAAACCGCCAGCCTGATTATGGAGCAAATGAGGCTGCCTTAAGGGGCATGCAGGATTTTTTGCCGGAACGACGTATATAATAGTAGCAGTTGTCAATCTGCAGAAGATCGGATGATGGATTTGTCCCGTACAATAATCGTGATGGTGGATGCGGATTCGTGTCCGGTCAAACGCGAAATCGAAGCGGCGGCGTCCGAATGCGGAGCCGATGTGTGGATGGTCGCCTCCTATGCCCATCGGATGGAAGAAAAGCCGGGCGTCAAAGTCGTTCAGGTGGACAGCAGCAGCCAATCCGTCGATATGTATATCGCGAATCGCTCGTCACCGGGCGTGGTTGTCGTCACTGGCGATTTCGGCTTGGCCTGCATGGCGATGGGCAAGGGAGCCGTTGTATTGTCGCCGCGAGGAGAGCAATATACCGACGGAAACATCGATTATTTAATGGACCGCCGTCACGAAGGCGCTCGAAGGCGAAGGGGCGGCTTCAGGACCAAAGGTCCCAAAGCGTTGACAGAGGACGACAGAATCCGATTTCAACAAATGTTGACAAAAGTTTTGACGGTCCAGCAGGAGATAGCTGACGCATAGCGAATATTAATTACAATCTGGGCCTTTGCGTGTTCTAAGGATGGGTGTGATGGGCGATGACATACGGCAAAATACCGGACGAGGTCATTGACGAGGTAAGAAGGCGTCACGACATCGTGGAAACGGTCGGCAAATACGTTCATCTCTCGAAGCACGGGAAATATATGAAGGGATTATGCCCGTTCCATTCCGAGAAAACCCCTTCATTCACGGTAACGCCGGAGCTGCAAATTTTTCACTGCTACGGCTGCGGCAAAGGCGGCAACGTGATTCGATTTATTGAGGAAATGGAGGGGTATTCTTTCCCGGAAGCGGTCAGGCGGCTGGCGGAGGAAGCCGGCATTCCGGTAACCTGGACGATGCCTGACGGCAGCAAAGGGCAATCGCAGGATCCGCTTCGTGCGAAGCTGATCGAAGCGCACGAGCTGAGCGCCAAGCTGTACCACTATTTGCTCAACAATACGAAGCAAGGCGAAGGGGCCAAGCAATATTTGCGGAGTCGCGGATTGACCGACAAACTGATCGATCACTTTATGATCGGCTTCGCCCCGGACGAGTGGGGAGTGCTGGAGCGGTTTCTCGCCTCGAGAGGCTTCGATCCGAAGCTGATGGAGCAAGGCGGACTGCTGTCGCCGAAGTCCGACGGCAGCGGGTACGTCGACCGGTTTCGAAACCGGATCATGTTTCCGCTGCGGGACCGGGAAGGCAAGACGATCGCGATGGCCGGACGCATCATCGGCGACGGGCAGCCGAAATATTTGAACTCGCCGGAAACGATGCTGTTTACGAAGAGCAGGCTCCTGTACAATTTGCACGAAGCGAGGCCGGCCATTCGCAAGAGCAAGCAAGCCGTATTGTTCGAGGGGTACATGGATGTCATCAAGGCATGGAACGCCGGCGTCAAGAACGGTTTGGCGACGATGGGAACCGCGCTGACGGAGGAGCATTGCAGCCTGCTCCGCAGGCTGTGCGAAGAAGTGATCGTCTGTTACGACGGAGACGATGCCGGACAGGCCGCCGCCTACAAGTCGATTCCGCTTCTCGAAGCCGCAGGACTGAGGGTGTCGATCGCCGTGCTTCCCAAAGGCAAGGACCCCGACGAATATATTAACGAATACGGTCCCAACGCTTTTCTTCGCGAAATTATGGACGAGCCTGTATCCGTCACAAAATTTAAGCTTATATATTCAAGGAAAAACCATATACTGCTAAAAGAAGAGGGTCGCAAAAAGTACTTGCTTGAAGCGGTCCAAATCATTGCCGAATTGGATTCTTCCTTGGAACGGGAAGTGTACTTGAAGGAATTGTCCCGCGAATTCGAAATATCGCTGGACTCGCTCAAGCAGGATTGCCATAACCTCCGGCAGGAGCTGCTTCAAAAAAAGGGGCGGCAAAGGGATAATAACGGCATTTCGTGGAATAATGGTAGGAATGAAAACCGACCGAAAAGGAAGGGACCGCCCGACGTGCTTCCGGCCTATGCGCAAGCGGAGCGGCGTTTGCTTCACGTTATGATGAGAAATCCGGAAGTGGCGCAATCCGTTCACGAAAGGCTGTGCGAATCGTTTAACGTAGAGGATCACGCGGCTCTTGCTGCTTATTTATACGCTTATTACGCGCAAGGATATGAGCCGGAGCCCGCCCGGTTCATAGAAACTCTGCAAGATCCCCGGCTTGAGGAAACGGCGTCGGCCATATTGATGATGGACGGCGATTTTCCGTTTGACGAGACCGTAATGGAAGCATTTATTCACGAAATTCTTAAAGTTCCGCAGCTCCGGGACATCGAACGAAAAAAAGAAGAAATGGCGCGTGCCGAACGTGCCGGCGATGCCTTGCAGGCAGCGCAGCTAGGTCTTGAGATTATTGCCCTAGAAAGACAACTGAAAGGATAAAGCAGGGAGTTCTAGGGAGGAGGGAGTCGGAATATGGCGAACGATCAACATACTGAACTGGATACCGAACAGAAGCTGGATCATGTCAAGGATCAGCTGATAGAGCAAGGCAAAAAGAGATCTTCTTTGACGTATAAAGAAATTATGGAGAAGCTGTCCCCGTTCGATCAGGATCCGGAGCAAATCGATGAATTTTTTGAGCAGCTGGACGACTTGGGCATTGAAGTCTTGAACGAGAGCGACGAGGACCATCCGTTGGGGCCTGCCGCCGACGAGCAAGAGCATGAATCCGACGACTTCAACTTTGACGACGATCTTGCGTTGCCGCCCGGCATCAAGATCAACGACCCCGTCCGCATGTACTTGAAAGAAATCGGCCGGGTTCCGCTTCTGTCCGCAGACGATGAAATCGAGCTGGCGATGCGAATCGAGAATGGCGACGAGGAAGCGAAGCGAAGGCTTGCCGAAGCCAATTTGCGGCTGGTCGTCAGCATCGCCAAACGTTACGTCGGAAGAGGTATGCTGTTCCTTGACCTGATACAGGAAGGCAATATGGGTCTGATCAAAGCCGTCGAAAAGTTCGACCACCAGAAGGGCTTCAAATTCAGTACGTATGCAACTTGGTGGATACGGCAGGCGATTACCCGGGCCATTGCCGACCAGGCGAGAACGATTCGGATTCCCGTTCATATGGTGGAAACGATCAACAAGCTGATTCGGGTATCCCGTCAATTGCTGCAGGAGCTGGGACGCGAGCCTACGCCGGAGGAAATCGCGGCCGAGATGGATCTCAGCACCGAGAAGGTACGCGAAATTATGAAGATCGCGCAAGAGCCCGTTTCGCTGGAGACGCCGATCGGCGAAGAGGACGACTCCCATCTGGGCGACTTCATCGAGGATCAGGAGGCGCTGGCTCCCGCCGACGCCGCCGCGTACGAGCTGCTGAAGGAGCAGCTGGAAGACGTGCTCGATACGCTGACGGAGCGGGAAGAGAACGTGCTTCGGCTCCGCTTCGGGCTTGACGACGGACGTACGAGAACGCTGGAGGAAGTCGGCAAAGTGTTCGGCGTGACCCGCGAGCGGATCAGACAAATCGAAGCCAAGGCGCTGCGCAAGCTGCGTCATCCCAGCCGCAGCAAACGGCTGAAAGATTTTCTCGAATAACGTTTCTGTCAAGAAACGCCTTGCGACCTTTCTGCTGCCGCAGCGAGGTCTTTTTTTCGAAACGGATAGACTATCGGCTTGGGTTAAGCGGCCATTCGCTTGCCTCATCGCAAAGGGAGTCTGAACGATGGATGATAACCGTAGGCAAACGATTGTAAACGAAATCGAGCATTGGCGCCGGAGCAAGCTGCTGCCCGACCAATATTGCGATTTTCTGCTGAATCTGTATGCGGATCCCGATGAAGAGGCGGCCGCTCGGCGACCCGGTCATGCGATCGGCAAAGCGGCAGCGGCGATTCAGCGCGCAACAGGGAAACAATGGTTCCTTGTATTTGGCACAATTACCTTAATTTCCTTTGTTGTGTTTTATTTTAGCTCTTTTCATCCCGCATTGCAAATCCTGCTTGTCGCCGCCGCGGCATGGGGGGCGCTGCGATGGGGCGCGAAGCTCCGCAAACGGCACGAGGCGGCGGGCATGGCGTTGACGGGCGTCGGTTTGCTGACGCTGCTCGGCGGCGGCTTGTACTTGCTGGAGGAGCACGGGCTTCAGCAGTGGGGCTGGCGCGCGGCCTTCGTCGGCATATGCGCGTGCCTATGGATCGTATACGGCATTTGGAAACGGATGCCGGCCGTACATTTGTGCGGCTGGCTTGCGGCCTTGCTCGTCTACGGATGGCTGCTTCACCGCTATACCGACTCGCCCAAATGGTATGAGGTTCAGCTGTACTGGATTCCTCTATCGATCTTGTTCGGCTGGAACAGCTGGTTCGTGCACCGCTGGTCCAAGCCGGTTTCCGCCGTTCTGTTCGCGGCGTGCGCTTTAACTTGGTTTATGCCGGAGCTGTACGCCGCGGCGCTGCTGCAGCAAACGGCCGGCCTGCAGCTCCAGCTGCTGGCCAAAATCGCTGTCGGCGGAGGGTTGCTCTTCGCTTTGCGCAAACAATGGATGATGTGGGTGGCATAATGATCAAATTGTCTAATCGTCTGCAAGCCGTTGCAGACTACGTAACGCCGGGGTCGAGGCTTGCCGATATCGGTTCCGACCATGCGCTTCTGCCGGCCAGTCTCTTGCTCGGCGGACGATGTCCCCGCGCCATTGCGGGGGAATTGAATTTGGGGCCCATGCAAGCGGCTCAAAGGCAGGCGGCAGCCGCAGGACTGACGGACAGGCTGGACGTCAGGCAGGGAGACGGACTGGAAGTTCTGGAGCCCGGAGAAGCGGATACCGTCACGATTTCCGGAATGGGCGGCGCCCTAATCCGCTCTATCCTGGAGAAGGGAAAGGCGGACGGCAAGCTGGATTCGGTACGCGAGCTTGTGCTGCAGCCGAATATCGGCGAGGACGCGGTACGCAGCTGGCTGCTCGAGGAGCGATGGTATTTGGCCGGCGAAACGATATTGGAGGAAGACGGCAAGACCTACGAAATTTTGCATGCGGTGCGTACCGACGATGCCGAACGGTTGAACGGAAAGCTGTACGATGCCGCCATTTTGCCGGATGGCATGGACGGGCCGATCGCTCAAGCCATCCTGCTTCGAATGGGTCCGCATTTGCTTCGGCAAGCCGATGACGCGCTTAATCGCAAGTGGCGGGGAGAATTGGCCAAGCAGCGGCGGATCGCGGACCAAATGGGAGATTCGGATTTGCCGCAGGCTGCCGCAAAACGGCAGCAGCTGTTGAAGGAAATTAGTATGATCGAGGAGGTGCTGAATTGCTTGCCAACGGTCAATCGGTCGTCCAATTGATGGAGCAGCTGGCTCCGAAGCATTATGCGGTCGAAAACGACAAGATCGGCTTGCAGCTCGGAACGCTGAACAAGCCGGTATCGAAAGTGCTCATCGCCCTGGACGTGACGGACGAAGTAGCCGACGAAGCCATCGCCGCCGGCGCGGAGCTTATCATCGCGCATCATGCGATTATTTACCGCCCGCTGGCCAAGCTGGATACGTCGACGCCCGCCGGAAGGCTGTATGAGAAGCTGATCAAAAACGACGTTGCGGTCTATATCTCGCACACGAACCTGGATGTGGCCGACGGCGGCATCAACGATTGGCTGGCGGATCAGGCGGGGATCGAGCCGGAAAGCAGATCTTGCCTGGAGGAGGTTCATACCGACAAGCTGTACAAGCTTGCCGTCTACGTGCCGGAAAGCCATCAGGAAGCCGTCCGGGAGGCGCTCTGGAATGCCGGCGCGGGCCATATCGGCCAATACGGCAGCTGCAGCTTCAACGTCAAGGGAACGGGAACCTTCAAGCCCGGCGCGGGCAGCGATCCGTATATCGGATCTCATGGAAAGCTGGAACAGGTTGATGAAATCCGGATTGAAACGATCGTTCCGCACAGCGTTCACCGCAGCGCGGTGCAGGCGATGCTGAAAGCCCATCCGTACGAGGAGGTCGCCTACGATTTGTATCCGATGGACTTGAAGGGGCGTTCGTTCGGGCTGGGCAGGGCAGGCAAGCTGACGGAGCCTGCCACGCTCGGCGAGCTGGCGCAGCGATTGAAGCTGGCATTCGACGTTCCGATGCTTCGGGTAGTCGGACCGCTGGACCGGACGATTCGGAAGGCGGCCGTGCTCGGCGGCTCCGGCGCCAGATACGTTAGACATGCCATGTTCGCGGGAGCCGACGTGCTCATAACCGGCGACATCGATTACCATACGGCGCACGATGCGCTGGCGGCCGGCATGACGATTATCGACGCGGGTCATAACATCGAGAAGGTGATGAAGCAAAAGACGGCCGACTGGCTGAACGGCAAGCTGAAGACGCACCGACTCGACACGGTGGCGATTCCTTCCGGACTTTCTACGGAGCCGTTTACGTTCCTGTAAGCATGTAGCGGATATGGGAACAGTTTATGGTTGAGAATTGCCTCTGGACCTTGTATACTAAAGCGTGCAACGGAAAGTTTGACAGACAATCGCTGGCAGCCTTGTCGCTGCGAGAGGAAAGTCCGGGCTCCATAGGGCAGGATGCTGGATAACGTCCAGTCAGCGCGAGCTGAAGGATAGTGCCACAGAAATGGACCGCCGATGGCCGGCCTTGTTCAAGGCCGGCACAGGCAAGGGTGGAACCGTGGTGTAAGAGACCACGAGGAGCGCAGGCGACTGCGTTCCTGGTAAACCCCATCTGGAGCAAGACCGAGAGGACGCCGCAGCTTGCGGGCTGCAGCCTTAGCCCGAGGCGCGTCCGGGTTGGTTGCTGGAGCCGTGCAGCAATGCACGGCCTAGATAGATGATTGTCGCTTCTTAGTGGGAGGGTCGTTCCCGATTGGACCACCGGAAGTACAGAACCCGGCTTATGGCAAACTTTCCGAACGTTTATTTGATTAAAGAGCTCAGACGCCTTTTGACCTGCTGGGGAAAGGTTTGAAGCGCTCCTCCGTAATTGGCCGCAGCATTCAACGCTTTATCCACATCGATTTCTCCATAACCGAAATACATATCTTTCCCTTCGGTTCCCAAATCTCTGGCGGATTGCCGCATCAATTCCATCACCTCGTCGTTCGTCAGTTCCGGATTGACGGAACGAATCAATCCGGCCAGCGCGGCGACATGCGGACTGGCCATCGAAGTGCCCGACAATGCGGCGTATTGTCCGCCGGGGTACGTGCTGGCGATGCTGTCGCCGGGCGCGGCCACGTCGATGTAATCCCCGTAGTTGGAAAACGGCGCTTTATCCTTGTTCATATTCGTCGCGGCGACGGCGAAAACTTCGGGATACGCCGCCGGATAACCCGGACGGCCGGTATTGTCGTTTCCGCTTGCGGCGATGAGAACGACGTCGCGCTCGTACGCGTATTTGACGGCGTCGTGCAAAAATTCAGCCTGAGCGTAGTTGCCGAGACTCATATTGATCACTTTGGCTCCGTGATCGACGGCCCATATAATGCCCTGCGCCACGGAATAAGCGGAGCCCGCGCCGCTGGCGTCCAGCACCTTGACCGGCATAATCTTGTTGAACCAGGAAACGCCGGCGACGCCTTCGCCGTTATTGACGGTCGCTCCGATAATGCCCGCCACATGGGTGCCGTGGCCGACATCGTCTTCGGGAGCGGCGTTGTTGTTAACGATGTTCGCCCCTTCTGTCAGCCTTCCCTTCAGGTCGGGATGGTTGCTCTGCACTCCTGTATCCAACACGGCGATAATGACGCCTTCGTCGCCGCGCGACAGCTCCCATCCTTTTTCCGTTTCGATGGAAGGCAAATTCCATTGATACCTTGAATACAAAATATCGTTGGGGACGATCGCCGCGCGGGCTTCGTCCGCGCCTTGGGAACCGTCGGTCCGGCCAGGCGCTTCGTTCGTCATATACAAGTAATGCGGCTCGACAAAATTCGTTTTCCAAGATTGCTGAAAGTAGCCGATCAGCCGTTCCGTTTCCATCGACCGTGAACGGAACACATAGGCGTCGCCGATCCGCTGCACCGATTCGGCGTCAATTTCCGCCTTGATTTTTTCGATGTCCCGCTCGGACATCGGCTTGGTAAAACGAACGACGGCATCCTTCATATAATAATGGCTCACGTTGCCGTTATCTTCGCCCGTCCGGACCGTCGTATCGCGCAGCGTATTCGACTTGACCGACTCTACGCGGTATTTGCCTTCCGCCGGATAAGGAATGATGCGCAAGTTTTGCTTCTGATGCCGCTCCACTTGCTTCAGCACATCCTGCTTGATAAAACCTACGGCTCCGCCGCCGCCCGACTCGTCCGGCACGCCCACCGCGACGTAGCGGCTGCCGTCGGCGCCGTCAAACGGCTCGGACTCGAACTCCGTTCCTTTGGCCACGGCGGACTCCGCTTTGGAAGCAACGGCTTCCGCTTTGCCGTCCTTGGACGACGGCACCTTGCCCTGGCGGATGGTTTTGCCTCCCGAGGTCCAGCTCGCATAAACGATATGGGGATGGTCCTGCATCATTTGGCGGACCGCCGTTTGCCGAGACTCGTGGCCGCTATGGCGAAGCAGCTTGACCAAATCTTTGCGGAGCTCGGCCGTCATCAGCCTTGCCGTTCCGTTCATATCGTTCTGCAGCGCCGCAAACTTTTGCCTTTGCTCCATGGCGTCCGATACATAGGAGGCGGCTTCGGGATTGACTTCCGGCCGTTTCGGATCGGGCTTGTTCATCGTTGTTGGAATAAGCAATGCCGCGAGCGCAATAATGGTAATGGCGGCGATCCATGATCTTTGCATCTGATTTTACCTCCGTTTATGCGGTTAATGGCTCCGATACGGATAGGTTCCGACGGGCTGGATGAAATTATGCAGGGAAAAACGCGAATCGCAGTACCGTTTCTATGGAATTTGTGGTACGATGTTGATGTTTATAGTTTTTTTGAAATATGCGGGCGCCGGAATGCTCGCTTATTTCTTACCATTGCTTATGTTTGCTTGGAATTATGAAAGGGGATCTACCACCATGCCATCGACCAATGTCAAAGCACTGAGCGAATCCGCTCGCGAGAAGCTTAAGGAAGCCATTGCTCTGCTGGAGCCTTTCCTTAATGAGCACAATTTGCCGCAATTGTGCGGCGAGGACGGAGGAGAGGAGGCTCAGCTGTTCTATAAAGGCCTGTTGTCCGACCTGAGGCATTTGCTGGTATACTCCGAGGTTGCCGTCGAAAAGCTGGGCGTATTGCTTCGACGTCCGAATTTTGATACCGATTATGCGGAGCGCGTGTTGTACGAAGTTTATCATCATTGCGTCAATGCCTTTTTCTATCCGAAAAACGAATGTTATTCCGAAGACGGCCGCTACGCTTACACGGGTCAGGATGCGATCCGGTTCCGCCGCAAGCCGACCCGCGATTCGAGGGATGTCGTGCTGGGCGTCTCCAAGCTGTACGAGGAGCTGCGGGACGAGCTGGCTTACTACGAGAGCGACTACATGACGCAGCGCCGCATGCAAGGACAAAAATAAGGCAGAATGAATCACTTCCGCTGAGGGCAACTTGATAGCGGAGGTGATTTTTTTATGCCGCAAGGCGTCATTTGCAGCGTAGCCAATTGCAACTATTGGAAAGAAGGCAATCTTTGCGCAGCCAAAGAAATCGAGATCGAAATCGATCAGCATTCCTCTCCCGGATATAAAGAGGAATACGCCGCAGACGATTTGGGACTGTACCATCAGGATCAAGCGTCCAAATCGGCGGCGACCTGCTGTCTCACCTTTAAACCGAAGGAGTGATCGGCATGGACAACGGACAACAACGGAATACGAACGAGCCTGCGCATGAACAACGCCGCGCCATCGATCCGGATACGGCCTGGACGGCCGGCGCTCTGAGCAGCGGTCCCGCTGCGCCGATGAAGGACGTCAACGAAGAGATGGGCGCCGATTTCGCCTATGGGCTGCCGCTGTCCGAACGCCGCCGGGAAACCGATGAACCGTTGGAAGCGAGGGAGAGGGATGAACCGGTGGTAGCGAGGGAGAGCGGCGGCGCAGTCGAAGCGAGGGAGGCCGGCGGAGCGCTGGGTTGGGTTTCGCTCATCTTTGCCCTGGCATCCTTGTTTATTTGGCCCGTGCTGCTCGGCGCTACGGCTGCCGTGCTCGGATTTGTCGCTTACCGGCAAGGCGCCAAAGGATTGGGCAGCTGGTCGATCGGCATCGGATTGGCATCCATGGTCTTGTATTTGCTTATTGCCCCATTTTATCAAGCGCTGACCTGAAGCAAAATCTTCACTGTACAGCCCCTCGAAGCGAGGGGCTTCTTCCGGTTGACGTATGATTCCAATATGATAGAATTATTGGTTATGATAGGAATGATTGATCTATGGAGGGGAAGGGAAACGCCATGATACAACTTTCGGGAGTGACTTGGGAGAGAGAGGAGCGCGCCGTGCTGCGAAACGTCGATTGGACGGTCGGCGAGCGCGAGCATTGGTGCCTGCTGGGGCTGAACGGCTCCGGCAAAACGACCCTGCTCAATATGATCAACGGATACATTTGGCCGACGAAAGGCACGGTCAGCGTGCTGGGCCGCAAGTTTGGGGAATATGATTTGCGCGAGCTCCGCAAGAGCATCGGCTGGGTCAGCACGTCGCTGCAGCAGCGGTTGTATGGAAGCGAAACCGCGCTGCAAACGGTGTTGAGCGGCAAACATGCGACAATCGGCGTTTACGAGCGTATGGATGACGAAGACCGGGCTAAAGCGGAAATTTTAATGCAATCGCTGGGGTGCGAAACGCTGGCCGGCCGTACATACGACACGCTTTCGCAAGGGGAGCGGCAGCGCGTGCTCATCGCCAGAGCGTTAATGAACGATCCGAAGCTGCTCATATTGGACGAGCCTTGCACCGGACTCGACTTGTTCGCACGCGAGACGCTGCTGGACATGGTCGATTCGATCGCGGCGCGCGAAGACGGTCCGACACTAATTTACGTCACGCATCACGTGGAAGAAATATTGCCTTGTATTACGAAGACGCTGCTGCTCAAAAACGGCGAGGTGTTCGCCGCGGCAGCAACGTCCGAACTGATGAACGCGGAGCAAATGAGCCGCTTCTTCGGCATTCCCGTCTTGATCGAACAGCAAGCGGACCGCTATTGGCTGTCCGTTTCGAGGGAAGCATGGAGCGGGCTATAAAGCTTTCCGGAACTTTGGCAATCGGATTCGCTTCATGGATTGCGCACAGATTCAAACGAAGACAGGTACGGGATGGACGATTGTCGACCTGCGCGGCGGCAGGCTCCGTCCTGTTCGGCATGGCATCCATGGCGGCGGCGGCGCTCGGCATGCCGACGGGGTTCGGCTGGTACGTCGATGTGCCGGTCATGCTGGCGTTAAATGCGGCGGGCATGTACATCGCAGCCGTAGTCGGCGCTTTCGTATTGTCGCTGCTGTATGTGCCGGTGCCCCGGAGATTCGTTTCGCTCTGGTTCTACGCCGCCGCGCAAACGTATATCATCTTGTATTATGCCGAAATGGGCGTTGCCGCCTCCGCGGTCATCGCAGCGATATACAGTACGGCAGGAGCGGCTGTCGGAATGACCGCGCTTATGGCAACGACGCTGGCGCGCAAAGGAAAATGGGTGCCGCTGACGGCCGCAGCCGCAGTCATTGCGGCAGCCTTCGTCTGGCTGCCATGGCAAGAGGCGGCGAACGGCCCTGCCATTATTCCCGAAAGAGCGGCGGAAGCCGATCCGATTCCGGCCGGCCGGCTTGCATGGCCGGAGGTTGAGGATCCTTCCCTGCCCGGCTCGCATGATTACCGTTTTTTCCATTACGGAAGCGGAACCGACAAACATCGGAAAGGCTTCGGCGGCGAAGTTTCGATCGTGACGAATACCGCGGACGCCTCCGCTTATATTACGAAGTGGCCAAAACTGAAAACGCGGTTTTGGGGATTCGATCAGAAAAGTGTTCCGCTGAACGGGAGGGTATGGATGCCGGAGGGGGCGGGGCCGTTTCCGATCGCGCTTATCGTGCACGGAAATCATCTGATGGAATATTTTTCGGACGCCGGTTACGCTTATTTGGGCAAACTGCTGGCAAGTAAAGGCATCGTTGCGGTATCCGTCGATGAAAATTTTTTGAATTATTCCGTATGGTCGGGCATTCCGAACGACGATATGAAAGTGCGGGCATGGGTTCTGCTGAAACATCTGGAGGAGTTGAACCGTTTGTCCCGCCAAGCCGGCAACGCTTTTTACGGCCGCATCGATTGGTCCCGCGTCGCGCTGATCGGTCATTCGAGGGGAGGCCAGGCGGCTGCGATGGCCGCCGGAGCGGAGCAATGGTTTCCGGACGACCCGGTGCTGGACAGTCTGCGCGGGGTAAGGATCGCCTCGGTTGCCGCCATTGCGCCGACGGATAAACGGGTGAATCAGAAGACGACGACGCTGAAGAATGTCAACTATTTGACGATTCAAGGTTCGGCGGACGGCGATGTCCATCAGTTTAGCGGAGACCGGCAGTATAATCGCGTTAAGCTGGACGGCTCGTCGAAGGCGTTCAAGGCTTCGCTGTATATTGCGGGAGCCAACCACAGCCAATTCAACACCGATTGGGGACGGATGGACGAACGGCTGCCGGGCGGATTGTTTCTGAACCGCTCGGGAATGCTTAAGCCGGAAGAGCAACGGCAAATCGCCAAAGTATATATCTTATCATTTATGGAAGCGACGCTGAACGGCCGGGACGAATACAAAGCTTTGTTTCAAGATTACCGAAGTGCGGGCGGGAGGCTTCCCGAAACGGCTTATTTCAGACGGTACGGCAGCTCGGATATGGCAGAGCTCGCGTCGTTCGAGGCTTACCATCCGCTCGTGCAAGCCTTTGAAGGCGACGGATTCGCCGTGCGGGAACGAACGCAGGCTGCAGACCGGGACGGCAGCGGCAAAGGCGCCTACGGAATGGCTCTTCAGTGGGAAGAGCCGGTAGCGGAATTTACCATTCGCCTGAAACCCGAGGCGGGCGGCAAACTTGAAGGAACAAGCGGAGGCAGCCTGGTGTTATCGCTGATGAATATGGAGCGCGATCTTGTCGGAGCGGAAGACCCGGCAATGGATAAGCTTCCGCCGCTCCCTCAAATCGAAATTGGCCTTACGGAACGCGACGGGAAGGCATACGTTCTTGCTTTGAACGAATGGCTTCCGGTCGAGGAACCGTTCTATACGCAATTTCTGATCAGCGGTTGGCTGGATCGATACGGCAAAAACAAAAAATATAAAAACGCGAACGAACCGGTCTTTCAAACGTACGTGATCCCGTTACAACTGTTCGAACCGGCGCCGGACAAGGCATCGACGGCTGCGTCTGCCATTCCGGAGCCCGGTGTCCTGGAATCCGTTACGATCCGGTTCAGCGGGGGACCGGGCAAGTTCATGGTGGACGATATCGGATTTGTGCCAGAAGGAGGAACGTATGTCAACTACAAACAATGAACTTAGAGCGGAGCAGCAAAGGGTAGACGAGGTCAAAAAGCTGATTGGAGGCCGCATCGAAACCTACCGCCGGGAATCTGGCGGCATAAAAGGCGATATTATATCGATTCGCCGCAATTTCTGGGACGATGTAACCGTCAATTTCGAGGATGCGGCGGAGACGGCCGAAACTTACGCCAGCATGAAGCAGCAGGCGGAAGTGTTGTCGGAGAGGGAGCGGCGCCACCGCCATCTGGAACATCAGCTGAAGACGCTGACGAAGCTGGAAGGCAACCCTTATTTCGGCCGAATCGACTTGAAAGATGCGGACGGTCCGGGAGAAGCGGAATCGATTTATTTGGGCATCGGCTCGCTGCTGGACGACAGCGGCGAACGTTATTTGATTTACGATTGGCGTGCGCCGATCTCCAGCGTTTATTACGATTACGGCCCCGGCCCTGTCCGTTACGAGACGCCCGAAGGCATCGTAGGCGGCGAAATGACGCTCAAACGGCAGTTTATGATTCGCGGCGGCATCATTCGAAGCATGTTCGATACCGGTCTGACGATCGGCGACGAGCTGCTGCAAGAAGTGCTGGGCCAGACGTCGGACTCCGGTATGAGGAGCATCGTGGCGACGATTCAGCAGGAGCAGAACCGGATCATCCGCAACGAGCGCGCAAAAATGCTCATTGTGGAAGGGGCGGCCGGAAGCGGCAAAACGTCGGCGGCGCTGCAAAGAATCGCTTATTTGCTTTACCGGTACAGAGAGACGCTTAGCTCGGAGCAGGTCTTGCTGTTCTCGCCCAACCCGATGTTCAACAGCTATGTCTCCACGGTGCTGCCCGAATTGGGGGAGCAAAACATGGGGCAGACGACCTACCAGCAATATTTGGAGCATCGGCTCGGCCGTTCATTCCGGCTGGAAGATCCGTACAGCCGCATGGAATATGTGCTGGCCAATCGGGACGATCCGGATTTCGATGCAAGACTGGAAAGCATCCGCTTCAAATCGGATGAACGGTTTCTGCGCCTGATCGACGCTTATGCCCGGCATTTGTCGCTGGACGGCATGGCGTTTCGAGACATTCGTTTCCGCGGCCGAAAGCTGATCCCAAGCGAAACGATCAAGGAGCAGTTCGATGCGATCGATCCGGGCATGTCCATTCCGATTCGGTTGCGCAAGCTGGCCGAATGGATGCTGAAAGAATTGACAACGCTGGGCAAGCTGGAAACGAAGAAAAAATGGGTCGACGAAGAAATCGAATTGCTCGATAAAGAGGCATACATCGATGCGTTTCAGCAGCTTAGGAAAAAGAACAAGTTTAATGAAGAATCGTTTGACGATTATAAGGCGGAACGCGACTTTTTGGCGGCAAAGGTCGTTCAGGAGCAGTTCAAGAAGCTGCGCAAAAGAGTGAAGCGGCTCGCCTTTGTGGACGGAAAGGAAATTTACAGATCGCTGTTCGCGCCGGACGGTCCTTCGGAACGGTTGGCGCACGCCGCGGAGACGGCGCTTCCGTCCGCATGGAGCAATATATGCCGCATAACGCTGCAAATGCTGGATGAAGGACAGATGTGGTACGAGGACGCAACACCGTATTTGTATCTCATGGAAAAGCTGGAAGGCTTCCATACGAACACGAAGATTAAACATGTGTTCATCGATGAAGCGCAAGATTACTCCGCTTTCCAATATCATTACTTAAAAAAAATATTTCCTTTTGCCAAAATGACCGTGCTCGGCGACAGCAATCAATCCATCTTTGCCGGCTCCGCGGCTTCGGACGGCTTCGAGCCGCTTCGGCATCTGTTCGGCGAACCCGAGACCGAGCATATCGTATTGAAGCGCAGCTACCGTTCGACGCGCCAGATCGTGGAATTTACGAGCAACATGATCGAAGGCGGCTCCGGCATTATCCCGTTCAACCGGAACGGTCCGGAACCGGTTCTCGTTCAGGCCGGCGGCGACGAAGAACGGCTGTCGATGATTGCCGATGCGATCGCAAGACTGGCCGCCCAAAAAAGCGGCTCCGTCGCTCTCATATGCAAAACGGCAGAAGAAAGCAAGCGGACCTTCGACATCTTGAAATCCCGCCTGCCGGAGATGAAGCTGATCGAAAAGGAGACGGCAACCTTCGAGAAAGGCATAGCGGTCATTCCTTCGTATTTGGCGAAAGGAGTCGAGTTCGACGCGGTTGTCATCGCCGACGCCTCGGCCGAATGCTACTCGCGGGAAGATGAGCGGAAACTTTTTTATACGGCGTGCACCCGGGCCATGCATGAGCTTTATTTGTATTACACCGGTACGTTGACGCCATTTATTTCCGAATAGAAGGCCATATTTCGTGAACGTCCACGCAAAGCTCCGAGGCGATCAGCTCTGCTGTCAGCCTCTGGGGCTTTTCGATTTTGCCGTTGCGCAGCTTCGAGATCGTTTGAATCGATATGCCCGTCGCGCCGGCGAGCTGTCCCGATGAAATATCCCGCTTGGCCATCCAAATTTTGAGCCGGGTGGCGGAATCGATGCCGTCGTCGACCGGCCGGAAATCCCAGATGACGAACGCCACTTCCTTGACTTGTCCGAAGCCGTCGGCGACAGGCTTGAACGTAATTTCCAGCTCCAGCTCGACGCCGCTTTGCTTGGTCGTATGCAGGACGGTGCGCTGTTCGCTCATGCTGAGCGCTGCGCAATCGAGCAGCTCCTTCAGCATCTGATGCTCTCGGTCGGCGATAAACTGGAGCAAGCTTTCGTCGTCCAGCGTCCGGTCGGGCTGAAACAGGAGGGGAGCCAGCGAATCCCGTATAAAGCGCACATGCAAATGCTGATTGACGACGCCGCTCAAGAGCACCTTGCCGTGCTCAAATTGCCGGTCGATCCAATGGTAAGCGGTCAAATCCTCCGCTATAATGAGCGCTCTTTGACAGCCGTCTCGCCTGTCGGGAAGCGGAATTTGCTCGATACGGACGGACAGGCGGTTCCCGTTCCGGGCCAGGATGACCAGCTCGCTCTTCAGAATCCGCCTGGATAAATCGGGCTTGTAAAGGATGAGCTCGGAGCTGGGCGTGCGAAGCATATAATCGAGCGGGTATCCGACCAGACGCTGGAACGCTTCGTTGGCGTCTTCCACGCTGTAGGAGCCGTCTCGCTCGCGGAGTACGATCATAGGCTGGTTCAGGATCATAAATATTTGTCGATGAATCGTCGTCAATTTGATCCTCCTCTGGTTGACTGATGTTTCTATTATAAACCGCTATAACAGTATAGAAGATGATATCTGTATGGACAACAAACAACATATGGGCCCGGGCGGTCGCGCGGAGCATGGAAACGCTTAAGAGGTTTAAATATTTAAACTTCGGCGCTTAAAGGCTACCAATCGGAAGCGAGGGCGGACAAGACGCGTCTTGGGCGGCTCTCACCGCCCTACATCCAACTTTATTCCGGCAGAGAATGACTTTAATATTAAAGGAAACGGAAGTATTCGTTCAGCTATTGGCAGTATTCGTCCAGCTTTTATAAGTTTGCTTGAGAACAGGGAGGAGCTTCTGTTGAATATTTGCATCATAGAAAACTGTTTAAAGCCGATTAAAGCGAAAGGGTTGTGCGCGATGCACCATCAGCGCATGCTGCGGCATGGAGATCCGAATACAGTCAGGCCGAGAAGGGTCAAAAAAATGACGGTATGCAGCTGGGTCAACTGCAATGAAGCTGCCGTCACGAAAGGCTATTGTTCCAAACATTATTACATACATCGAGTTATGCATATGGGTTAGGACAACCTGTCCCGTAAATAACGTCGAAACGTTAGAGAAAATGACATAATCATACGGTCTTAAGTAATATTTCATGAAAACGGACTGTTTCTTTTTCAAAACAGCATGTATAATGGGAATAAAACAGCTTCCGTGGAGGTGCGTCTCTGATGACGGAAACCTTGCCCTGCGGCTTGTCCCGGGAAGACCTGTATTTATTCAACCAAGGAGCCTCATACCACAGCTACCGGTTTATGGGCGCGCATCCGATGACGCAAGGCGGTGAGGATGGCGTCAGGTTTGCGGTGTGGGCTCCGAATGCGGTCGAAGTGCGCGTCATCGGAGATTTCAACGGCTGGTCGGGCGACGGCTTCGCAATGACTCCGATCGGTACGACGGGCGTCCATGCCATGTTCGTCCCCGGAGTCGCCGCCGGCGCGCTGTACAAATACGAGATTGCCGCCGGCGACGGCCGGATCGTGCGCAAGGCCGATCCGTACGCCTTCCAGTCGGAGCTGCGGCCGGGCACCGCATCGATCGTGGCCGCACCGGACGATTACGTCTGGGGAGATGCCGAATGGCAAGAGCGGAAGACGGCCGCTTACCGCCGCCCGATGCTCATCTACGAAGTTCACGCCGGCTCCTGGCGCATCAAAGGCAAGGAACTCTTTTACACGTATGAAGAATTGGCTTCGACTCTCGTCCCTTATGCGGCCGGGATGGGTTATACCCATATCGAGCTCATGCCGCTGTCCGAACACCCGCTCGACCAGTCGTGGGGCTATCAAATTACCGGCTACTACAGCGCTACGAGCAGATACGGCGGTCCGAACGGGCTGAAGACGTTCGTGGACAGCTGCCATCGGCACGGGATCGGCGTCATTCTCGATTGGGTGCCCGGACACTTTTGCAAGGACGAACACGGCTTGAGACAATTCGACGGCACCCCGCTGTACGAGGGCTGGGACGCCAATCGCGCGGAGCTTCCGCTATGGGGCACGCTCGCCTTCGATTTTTCCCGAAACGAAGTTGTCAGCTTTCTCATTTCCAACGCCATTTACTGGATGGACCTCTACCATATCGACGGCTTGCGAGTCGACGCCGTCGCCAACATGATCAATCTCCATATGGATAAGCCTCCGCACATGCGCACGTACAACGCGCTGGGGGGGCCGGACAACCTTGACGCGCTCCGCTTCATCAAGAAGCTTAACGAAACCGTATTTCACTACTATCCCGACTGCTGCATGATTGCCGAGGATTCCTCCGCCTGGCCCGCCGTTACATCGCCGACCTATTCAGGGGGACTCGGGTTCAACTTCAAATGGAACATGGGCTGGATGAACGACATTCTCCGGTACATGGAGCTCCCGCCCTCCGAACGGGCGCATCACCATCATCTGATCACGTTTTCGCTATGTTACGCCTTCTCCGAAAACTACGTGCTGCCGCTGTCCCACGACGAGGTCGTGCACGGCAAGCGATCCCTGCTGAACAAGATGCCGGGCACCTATGAGCAGAAATTTGCCCAATTGCGGCTGTTCTACGGCTATTGGATGACGCATCCGGGGAAAAAGCTGCTGTTCATGGGCGGAGAATTCGGCCAATACGACGAATGGAAGGACGGGGAGATGCTGGACTGGATGCTGCTGGATTACGACTCCCACCGGGGCATGCACCGCTACGTCCAGACGCTGAACCGGGCCTACCGGGAACTCCCGCCCTTATGGGAACGAGATTCCGATCCGGAAGGATTCGAGTGGATCGACGTACATAATGCCCAGCAGTCCGTCATATCTTTTATACGCCGCGGTTTTTCCGGCTTGGCCGTCATTGTCGCCAATTTCTCGGACCGCAATTATTCTTCCTGCCGAATCGGTGTTCCGGAGCCAGGCTTGTACTGCTCATTCATTCATAGCAACGATCTTCCGTTTGGAGGAACACACGCGCATCCGCAGCTATGCCTCGCAAGCGAAGCCGTCGCATGGCACGGGCGCAATCAAAGCATTTCACTGCAATTGCCCCCATTTACGTTTTTGCTTCTTACTCTGCGCGCGGGGGACACACAAGAAGAGGGAGTTGGTGTCCATGGGCCGTAAAGAAATGATCGCCATGCTGCTGGCGGGCGGAGAAGGGAAAAGGCTAGGCGTATTGACCAAAGATTTGGCCAAGCCGGCCGTCTACTTCGGCGGAAAGTACCGCATCATCGATTTTGCGCTGAGCAATTGCGCGCATTCCGGCATCGATACGGTCGGAGTGCTGACGCAATATCAGCCGCTGGAGCTGAACCGCTATCTGGGCATCGGCAGTCCGTGGGGGCTGGACCGGCGAGACGGAGGCATGGCGATTTTGCCGCCTCATGTCAAACAAAAGGGGGGAGTTTGGTACAAAGGCACCGCCAACGCGATCTATCAGAATATGGCCTTTATCGAACGGTATAACCCGGAATATGTGCTGGTTATCTCGGGAGACCACATTTACAAGATGGATTACGAGCAAATGCTGGGGCATCACAAGCGGTCGGGCGCCGACGTTACGATCGCCGGAATCGCCGTCGATTGGAAGGAAGCCGGCCGCTTCGGCCTCATGCACGTCGACGACGAGGACAAAATTACGGCATTCGAAGAGAAGCCGAAAACGCCGACCAGCAACATCGCATCCATGGGGGTATATATTTTTACCTGGAAGACGCTGCAGAAATATTTGATTTATGACGAAGCGAGCCGAAGCTCCAGCCACGATTTCGGCAAGGACGTCATCCCGGCGATGATGAGGGACGGCCTGAAGCTGCATTGCTATCCGTTCAAAGGGTATTGGAAGGACGTCGGCACGATCGAAAGCTTGTGGGAGGCCAACATGGATTTGCTGGCGGACGAAGCGCCGCTCGATTTGTCCGACCCGAAATGGCGGATTTACTCCGTCAGTCCGAACCGCCCGGCCCAATATATTGCCCCGACGGCAAGGGTAAGGTCGTCGCTCGTGACGGAAGGCTGCTCGCTGGAAGGCTCCGTCGAGCGTTCCGTGCTGTTCTACGGCGTGCAGGCGGGGCCGGACAGCCATATTGCGGAATCGGTTGTGATGCCGGGCGTGCGCATCGGAGCGGGAGCCCGGATCTTTCGGGCGATTATCGGGGAAGGAGCGGTCGTGCAGGCAGGCGTCACGATCGGGGATCCGGAGGACGACGCCATTACGGTGGTGGCGGTCGAGCAATACGTGACGGCGGACCACTTGCTGAAGGAGGTCGAGCAGCGATGAGGCATCAATTGATGGGCGTTATCAATCTGATTCACGAAACCGACGAGCTGGAGCGGCTGACGCAAGGCCGATGCCTGGCTACCGTGCCGTTTGGCGCACGATACCGGCTGATCGATTTCGTCCTGTCGAGCATGGTCAATTCCGGCATATCGAAGGTCGCCGTCTTCGCCCATACGAAATACCGGTCGCTGATGGACCATCTCGGTTCCGGCAAGCATTGGGACTTGCAGCATCGGCAAAGCGGGCTGTTCATTCTGCCTCCGGCCACGGACGACATCCAGGAAATCAGCCGCGGAGACTTGTATCATTTCTATCAGCACCGGGACTATTTCAACCGGTCGCCGTTAGAGTACGTCGTCATTACCCGAAGCCATATGGTATGCAATATCGATTTTGCCAAGGTGCTTCGTTTCCATAAGGAGAATGAGGCGGACGTTACGGTCGTATGCAAACGCCATGACGGCTCGTTGCCGGGCAAAGCGCGCAAGGTAAAAATGGACGAAGCCGGCCGCATTACCGCCATGCAGGATCATTACGGCCGCATGCTCAGCGACACGAGCTCGATGGAAATGTATTTGATGCGGAAGGATCTGCTGATGGATCTGGTCGAAACCTCGCTGGCGCAAGGTCAGGATCATCTGGTGCGTCATGCGATCTTTTCGCGCTTGGGCCAATTGAAAGTATTCGGCTACGCCTACGACGGATATTTGGGCGTCGTCAATACGCTTGCGAGTTATTACGAGCATAACATGAGCCTGCTCCAGCCGGACGTATGGCGCAGCTTATTCTACAAACCCGGCACGATTTTTACGAAGGTGAAGGATGAGCCGCCGGCTCGTTACGCGGGCTCGTCCCATGTCGCAAATTCTCTGATCGCCAACGGCTGCCGCATAGAAGGGACGGTGATCAACAGCGTCCTGTTCCGGGGCGTTCACGTTCGGCGCGGCGCCGTCGTCAAGGACAGCATCGTCATGCAGAATGGGACGATCGGCGAAGGCAGCTTTATCCAATACAGCATTTTGGACAAAGACGTGACGGTGAAGCGGGAAACGGATGTGCGGGGCGCCGAAGGCACTCCGTTTCTGGCGGCCAAACGAAAAGTGATTTAGATACAGGGGACGGGAGGGGCGATGGGGATGAATATACTGATGGCAACTTCGGAAGCGGCGCCGCTCGCCAAGACGGGCGGGTTGGCGGACGTGCTTGGAGCGCTTCCCAAGGCGCTTGGCAAGCTGGGCGTTTCGGCGAGAGTCATGCTGCCCAAGTACGAGGAAATTCCGGAGCATTACGCGCGGCGGTTCGAAAGGCTCGCCGAATTTACCGTATCGTTCGGCTGGCGCAATCAATATTGCGGCTTGCTAAGAGCGGACATCGACGGCGTCGTTTATTACTTGATCGACAACGAATATTATTTCAGGCGAAAAGGCTTATACGGTTACGGCGACGACGCGGAGCGGTTTGTATTTTTCTGCTTTGCGGTAATGGAAGCGGCCCGGCACTTGGACTTTCGGCCTGAGTTGCTCCATTGCCACGATTGGCAGACGGGCTTGATGCCGTTTTTGCTGCGTACGCGGTACGCTTACGATCCCGCTTGGGCGTATGTGAAATCGATCTTTACGATCCACAATTTAAAATATCAAGGGTTGTTCGGCCAAGAGCTCATGCAGGAGCTGCTCGGAGCCGGATGGGAATTTTTCGGCCCCGACGGCCTTGAGTTCTACGGCGCGGCAAGTTGTATGAAGGGCGGGCTTCTGTATGCCGACAAGCTGACGACGGTCAGCCCCTCCTATGCGCAGGAAATACAGACCGCCTATTACGGGGAGCGGCTCGATGAAGTGCTGCGCAGCCGCGCGGGCGATCTGACGGGCATTGTGAACGGCATCGACGAGCAGTCTTTCGATCCGATGAACGACGGCGCGCTGCATGTTCCTTATCGCAGCTCCTTGCCGCGCAAACGGAAAAACAAGCTGAAGCTGCAGGAGGAGCTGGGACTGACGCCGTCGGAAAGAGTACCCGTGATCGGCATTGTATCCCGCCTGGTGGAGCAGAAAGGATTCGATCTGATCGCCGCCACGCTCGACGAGCTGCTCCGGGAGGATGTACAGCTTGCCGTGCTCGGCGCGGGAGAATGGAAATACGAAGAGCTGTTCGAGGACGCGGCCCGACGTTATCCCGGCAAAGCGGCGATATGGCTGGGCTACAACGATCCGCTCGCCAGGCGCATATACGCCGGCTCCGATCTGTTTGCGATGCCGTCCCGTTTTGAGCCTTGCGGCTTGAGCCAGCTGATCGCTCTTCGCTACCGCACCGTTCCGGTCGTCCGGGAAACGGGAGGCCTGCGGGATACAGTGCAGGCTTACAACGAGCATACCGGGGAAGGCAACGGCTTTTCGTTTACCAACTATAACGCGCACGATTACTTGTATACGATGCGCAGAGCGCTGTCCTTGTACCGGAACGAAGAGATCTGGAAACGGATCGTGGACAACGGCGCCCGGTCGGACTACAGCTGGACCCGGTCGGCGAAGAGCTATATGACGATATATTCCGGACTGCTGGAGCAGCGAAAGGAGAACGAGCCATGCCCCGTCACCTTGTAGTCGGCAACGGCAAACTGCTGTTGAATCTGGATCAGCACTGTTACATCCGCGATATTTATTATCCTTACGTCGGCCAACTGAACCATGTAGGCGGTCATTATTGCCGGTTCGGGCTTTGGGTCGACGGCGAGTTTACATGGCTCGACGAGCCGGAATGGCGCTTCGAGCTGGATTACATCGAGGATTCGCTGGTAACGAACGTCACGGCGAAGCATGAGCGTCTCGGCATCCAGCTGCATATGAACGACGGCATTCATCAGCGGGAATGCATCTACTTGAAGCGGGTCGTCGTCCGCAACGGCTGGGACCATGCCCGGGAAGTGCGCCTGTTCTTCCATCAGGATCTGATGATCGACGGCTCCGAAGTGGGCGATACGGCCGTCTATTACCCGGACAATCATACGCTGTATCATTACAAGCGCTCCAACTATTTTATGTTCAACGGCTTTTCCGACGAGGGCGGGATGATGCAATATTCGACCGGCATCAAACGGTTTCAGTCGGCGGAAGGCACGTGGCGGGATGCGGAGGACGGCATCCTGATGGGCAATACGATCGCCCAGGGCTCCGTGGACAGCACGATCAGCTTCCGAACGACGGTCGAGCCGCACGGAGAAAAGAGCGTCTATTACTGGATGTCGATCGGACGCAATCTGGAGGAAGTCAAAGAGCTGGACCGCTACGTGCAGGAGAGCCATCCCGAAAAGCTGCTGAGCCGCGTCGTCGTCTATTGGAAGCATTGGCTGAGAAGGGCCGAGACGGATATGGGCAACCTGCCGCCGGCCGTCGTGCGGATGTTCAAGCATTCCTTGCTGATCGTCCGGACGCAGGTCGACGAAGGCGGCGCGATATTGGCCGCCAACGACACCGATATTTTGCAGTACAACCGGGATCATTACAGTTACATGTGGCCGCGGGACGGGGCTTTGATCGCCGATGCGATGTCGCTTGCGGGCTATCAAAGCTTTATCGCGCCGTTTTTCAACTTTTGCGCGGCCGCGCTGTCGCCCGGAGGATACTTGTACCATAAATACAACCCGGACGGCACGGTCGGCTCCAGCTGGCATCCCTATATCGTGCAAGGCAGCAAGCGGCTGCCGATCCAGGAGGACGAAACGGCGCTTGTCCTGTTTGCGTTGTGGAAGGACTATTCCCGAAATCAAGTGATCGAGCTGCCGCAGTCGCTGTACAGCAACCTGATTCGCAAGTCGGCTACCTTTCTAAGCGAGTATATGGAGCCATCGCTCCAGCTTCCCAAGCCGAGCTACGATTTGTGGGAAGAGCGCTACGGCATATGGACCTATACGGCCGCGTCCGTATACGGGGGATTGATGGCCGCTTCCTTCTTCACCGATCTGTTCGGCGATTATGAGCGAAGCGACCATTACAAACGTACGGCGCAAGCCGTCAAGCAAGGCATTCTGACGCATCTGTGGGACGAATCGTCCGGCCGGTTCGCCCGGGGACTCGTGCAGCGGGATAACCGCTGGGTGAAAGACATGACGCTGGAAAGCAGCTTGTTCGGCATTTTGGAGTTCGGAGTGCTGCCCGTTCATGACGAACGAATCGCCAAGACGATGCAAGCGGTCAAGGAAGGGCTGTCGGTCAAAACCGGCGTCGGGGGCATCGCGCGTTATACGAACGACTATTACTTCCAGCAATCCGGGGACATCGATAAGGTGCCGGGAAATCCGTGGATCATTTGCACGCTGTGGGTCGCCAATTTCGAAATCGACTCCGCGGAGACACTGGAGGAGCTGGAGGGACCGCGCCGCACGCTGCAATGGGTAACGTCCCATGCGCTGCCCAGCGGCATATTGCCGGAGCAGTTGAACCCGTACGACGGCTCGCCGCTTTCCGTCGCCCCGCTTACCTGGTCCCATGCGACCTTCGTGCAAAGCGTCTGCAAATATACGGCTAAATACAAGCAATTGCGCGAAAAGCGATGAATCGGGGTTAAGCGGGCGGCGACGGGGGCGAGGGGCGCTGCGGATATTGCCGGATATGCTTGATCCGGGATTCGGCAATGACTGCCCTGCCGTTTCCCGCCTGGATGGAGGAGGAGTTGCCGGCCGCCACGACGCGGATGCAGCCTACGCGGATATACGGATCGAGATGGATGCGTTCCGTCGAAGCTTCGCCGCCGTCCGGAGCGATGGCGGCCGGGGACGGCCTCGGACGCCAAAAGATGTCGTACGACTCGAAGTACGCATGGCCGGCCGTCCAATGGTCCTCCGCCCGCTGGACAGCTAGCGCCCGGATGAAGGCGTTGGTTACGCCGCGGTCTCCGAACTGAACGAAAGCCGAAGACGTGGCGCTGATGATGTAAACTCCGCCTATGGCGGCGGTGCGGACGGGATACGGCGGGCCGGCGGCGGAAGGATGCCGGTTAATCGTTGACATTGCTTTCACCGACGGCCGTCTCGGCCCCCTCCGGCGCCGGGAACGGCGCAAGCGGTCCGACAATGACCGATTCCGGCGGGGTATCGAACATGGAGTACAGCGCTACGCAATCGGTATCGCCGGTTTGCAGCATGGACGCGCTAGATATGCCCAGAATGTCGATTTGCCCGACGCACAACGAATGATTGACGACCTGAAAGTGGATCATTGGGGATGGCCTCCTGTTGCGGAAGAGCTTCCGTTCTTCAGCTTGCTCATATAAGCCGCAAGAGCGCTTTTGGCGTCGCGAATCGTTTTGTCCGCGGCGATCCGGGCGGCCGATCCGGCCTGCTCGCGGTCCATCGGCTCTCCGCTCGGTTTCGTTTGCCGCAAATAAAAGCGAATGCGGTCCGGAAGCTGCCTCCGGATATCTTCAATAATCATTTGTTTATGGTAAGGGTCCAGCGGCATGCCGAATTCGTTTTCCAATTCGTGAAGATGGGCGTAACCCTCTCCGTCCAAATACCCGTTTACGATCGACTCGACGTCCGGCATAAGCGGGTCGCCTTGCGGCGCCGCGGACGGTCCCGCGGCCGGAAACGATAACGGTCCGCCGACGCTGAATTGGTCGATGCCTTCCGTTTCCCCGTTTGCCCCGACGGCAGGTGGAGTCATGCCGATATTAAGCGTTCCTTCCAGCTTCTCGACCTTCAATTGATCGAAGTGATACTCCAGCCGCTCGATCGCGTAAGCCGGCTTTCCTTCCAATCCTTTCAGCTGTTCCGTCAAATCCGAAACTTGCTTTTCCAGCCGTTCGAGCTGCTGCTGGTGCTGCAGCAGGCGCCGATGCACTTCGTACGACCAGACTTGCCATGGAGAAGGCTGATTCGCGTCCTTCAATCCGCACCCTCCTTTCTAGCATCATGTCCGATTAAGTCGGATTGGGCAGCGGGACAAACGAAAGCGGATTGTCGTACGATTGAAGCGATGGAGCGGGACCGGTGAACCCCCCCGTATTGTACAGCTGCGACAAAGAGCGGATCGAACCGGCGCTCCCGACTTGAAGAACCGAGCTGTTGGAGACGCTCTCGACCTTGAGCTGCTGAATCGTAATTTGCTGATGAACGGTCCAGTTCATGGTCATGCGATATTCACTCCGTTAGGCACGTTGGTATTGTCCTGAAGATCGGGGTCCAGCGAGTTGGTGGCGCTGACCGCGTTGTTGGAATTGGTCAAGCTGCCGGTCAAAAAGGAGCCCGAGCCCGCATAAGTTTTGGAGTTGCTGGACGGAGTGGACTGCAGGGTGTCGCCGAACTGAACGATAGAGCCTGAACCGACGCTGACGATTTTGACGAAGCCGACGACCGCTGGCATTGACATCACCCTTTGTTTGCTTGATGGTATATCGTATGCGGCAAGCGCCCAGACGTGACTGGCGCTCCAGTGGCCCGAACCGGCCGAACGGCATATGCTGATAGCAGCGCGTTAGAGGCGGGTGAATGATCGATGGCATCGGGTTGGGATGAGCTGGAACGATGGATGGAACGGCAGCAGCTGCCGAAAGGGTTCGAGATGTTGAAGGAACCGGACTGGGTCGAAAAATTTGTGCGCAACATGATGACCAAGGCGCTCCCCGAAGCCGCCGGAGCCATCGTTCATTCGTCGGCGGCGGAAGTGACGGAGGGGAAGCGGTATTTGCGCGTCAAGCTGGCCCTATCGCCCGGAGCCGAGACGGGGGACATCCGCCTGTTTCTGCGCGAGGACCTGCTGCGCATCGAAGGGCTGCCCGGCGGCAAGCCCAGAAACGTCAAGCTGCCGAAGCGCGTCAATCCGCGCTATTGCCGGGCGGCCGTCCGGGACGGATCGCTGCTGGTCCGGCTGGAAAAGCGGCCGGGCGGCGGCCGGTGGCACGAGCACGGCATTGCGCGGTCATAAACCGGCGCCCAAAAAAGTAACGAGACGGGAAGCAAGCGGCGGCGGCCCGGCTCCTTTTGTCACGAAATGTTTTGGATTGCGGCTGGATATGGGACAGGCTATCCCGTATAATGGCTAATAAAGTGAATATTTTGCGATAAAAGGGAGTGGCGTTTGGTGTCGTTAGTCGATGTAAGCGACGTATCCGCCTCATTGTTTATTTTGGGCGTCGTTTTTTTGCTGCTGATCTTCGGATTGCTGAGCTTTGGCATATTGAGCATGTTTCAACAAAAGTTCCGCCGGGGCTGGTTCAGCTTTGCCGGAGCCGTCATCAGCTTTGTCGTCTTTATGTTCGTTCTGAATACGTGGTATTTGAATCCATAACGGAACCTCGGGGGTATGGAAGTTGTTTTGGACAGCCGTTTGGTTTGCTGTGAACAGTTTGTTCGTCATTTCGGCCATCTTTTTTTTGTTTATGCATCGCGCGGTCGCCGAAGCCGTCCGTTTGGGGGAGCCGCCCGGCAAGGTGAACAAGCTGAAAGGGTGGAGGCTGTCGGCGGGAATCGGGAGCGTCGTCCTGTTTGCAGGCATGTGCGCGAGCTTCATTATCAATATGAAAGTTAACGGTTGAGCGGCTCTCATTTGACGGGAGCTTTTTTTTTCGGCATTATGGTAGAAAGATCGTAACTATCCTATTCGGAGGAAGAGCCATGCATACAATGGAGGAAATCGTGGGACGAATGTCGAGCCAAGGCTTGCGGGTGACGGACCAGCGCAAGACGCTGGCGAAGCTGTTCGCGGAATCGCCCGGATACTTGGCGCCGAAGGATGTCTATGAATATATGGGCAAAAAATATTCGGGTCTCAGCTTCGACACGGTATACCGCAATCTGCGGGTGATGGAAGAGCTGGGCGTGCTGGAGCAAGTTGTGTTCGAGGACGGCGTCAAATTCAAGCTGCATTGCCGGGAGCAGCATCATCACCATCACATGATCTGTCTCCATTGCGGACATACGTATCCGATTACGTTTTGTCCGATGGAGCTGACGGCGGTGCCGGAGGAGTTTAAAGTGGTGAAGCACAAATTCGAAGTGTTCGGTTATTGCAAGGATTGCATCGCGGCGGATGCGCCGGCGAACGCGGCCACATGACCGGAGATCGTATCACGGATGAAAGCAGCCGCTCGGCCGGCGGCCGGATGGCGGAGGAACGCGGCCGCAAAACCGGCGGCCGAATCGCCCGAACGGCGCTGAAGGCGCCGATTCGCGCTTACCGGAAATTCATTTCTCCGCTCAAGCCACCGACCTGCAGGTTTTATCCCACCTGTTCGCAGTACGCCTTGGAGGCTATCGAAAAGCATGGCGCAGCCAAAGGCGGCTGGCTGGCGGCCAAACGCATTTTGCGCTGCCACCCTTTTCATCCCGGCGGATACGATCCGGTTCCCGATAACGGGAAGGAAGATAAGCCGCATTCGGGCGCGAACGGCGATGTTGAAGCGTGACAGGATGAGCTGGCGTTTAGCGGAAGCTGTGAGGCTTGACATCAGCCATGCGGGTTCAGTATATTTTTATTGATAAGATATGCCAATGCCGATGAATGGAAGAGTACGACGAAGCGCCTTCGCAGAGAGCCGGTCAAGGGTGGGAGACGGCATGGTCAATCGTCGGAAGATGGTCCGGGAGGCATCGCTTTCGAACCGCGGAGCATCGGCTTCGCTGCAAGGGGGCGGCGCTAAGCCAGCGATAACGGCGTTGCCGTCGACAGACGGCATCATGAAGCGGCTGTTCAAGGGAAGCGGGGACGTTCGCGCAGTCTTCTGCACAGCCGGAAATTGGGTGGTACCACGTAAGCGCAAGCTTCCGTCCCATGTTGGACGGGAGCTTTTTGTCGTTTTCGGTAAAGCTGCGCAATGTCCGTAAACGCTTGGGTACCGTGCCGCAAGTCATAATATGTTAGACGGAGGAATGATCGAAGATGACAAGCAACCAGTCGTTCTATATTACGACGCCGATTTATTATCCCAGCGACAAGCTGCACATCGGCCACGCGTATACAACCGTAGCGGGAGATGCGATGGCCAGGTATAAGCGGCTGCGCGGCTACGACGTCTGGTATTTGACCGGGACGGACGAGCACGGCCAAAAGATCGAACGCAAAGCAAAGGAAAGCGGCAAATCGCCGCAGCAATTCGTGGACGATATTGTCGTCGGCATCCAGGAGTTGTGGAATAAGCTTGAAATCTCGAACGACGACTTTATCCGCACGACCGAAGACCGCCACAAGCTGGCCGTCGAAAAAATATTCAAGCAGCTGCTGGACCAGGACGATATTTACAAAGGCACTTACGAGGGATGGTACTGTACGCCTTGCGAGTCGTTTTTTCTGGAGCGCCAGCTCAATGACGGCAACTGTCCGGACTGCGGACGCCCGGTCGAGCTGGTCAAGGAAGAAAGCTATTTTTTCCGGATGAGCAAATACGCCGACCGGCTGCTTAAGCATTATGAGGACAATCCCGATTTTATTCAGCCCGAATCCCGCAAAAACGAAATGATCAACAATTTCATCAAGCCGGGACTGGAAGATTTGGCGGTGTCCCGGACGACGTTCGACTGGGGCATCAAGGTTCCGGGAGATCCGAAACACGTCATTTATGTCTGGATCGACGCCTTGTCCAATTATATTACGGCATTGGGCTACGGCAATGGAGACGCCGAGGGCAAATACGAGAAGTTCTGGCCGGCCGACGTTCATCTGGTCGGCAAAGAAATCGTAAGATTTCATACGATTTATTGGCCGATCATGTTGATGGCGCTAGGACTTCCCATTCCGAAAAAAGTGTTTGCGCACGGCTGGCTGCTGACGAAGGAAGGCAAAATGTCGAAATCGAAGGGCACCGTCGTCGATCCGGTCGTTCTGATTGACCGTTACGGTCTCGACGCGCTCCGCTACTATTTGCTCCGCGAGGTGCCGTTTGGAGCGGACGGTGCGTTTACGCCGGATAACTTTGTCGAGCGCATCAATTTCGATCTGGCCAACGATCTCGGCAATTTGCTGAACCGCACCGTCGCGATGATCGACAAATATTGCGGCGGACAAGTGCCCGCATACGCGGGACGCCTTACTCCGTTCGACCAGCCGTTGGAGGAGCTGGCCGCGGATACGATCCGCCAGGTGGAGGACGCCATGGAGCGGATGGAGTTTTCGGTGGCGCTGTCCGGGCTGTGGCAGTTCGTCAGCCGGACGAACAAATATATCGACGAGACGCAGCCTTGGGTGCTGGCAAAGGATGAGGCGAACAAGGAGCAGCTCGATTCCGTCATGCATCATCTGGCGGAGTCGCTCAGGCTCATATCTATTATGCTGCAGCCTTTCCTGACGCATGCCCCTCGGGAAATGTGGCGTCAGCTCGGCCTGGAGCCAGGCGCTCTGACGGCTTGGGACAGCATGCAGCCATTCGGCCGGCTTCCCGGAGGCACCCGGGTCAGCAAGGGAGCTCCGTTGTTCCCGCGGCTGGAGACGGAGGAGGAGGCGGCTTTTATCGCGGCTTCCATGAGCGGCGGCGCGAAGAAGGAAGAGAGCGGAGCGAACAAGCCGGAAGGCGGCGCGATCGGCTCGGCCGAATCCGGAGCCGCCGTAAAGTCGGAAGTTGAACCGTCCGGCAAGGAAGAGATCGGGATCGACGACTTTGCGAAAGTGGAGCTTCGAGTCGCTCAAGTCGTGTCTGCCGAACCCGTCGCCAAAGCCGACAAGCTGCTGAAGCTGCAGCTGGATCTCGGCTATGAGCGCCGTCAAGTCGTATCCGGCATCGCCAAGTATTACAAACCGGCAGATTTAATCGGCCGGAAAGTCATTTGCGTTACGAACCTGAAGCCGGTGAAGCTGCGCGGCGAGCTGTCGCAAGGCATGATTCTCGCGGCGTCCTCGGGCGATCAATTGACGCTGGCGACCGTACCGGAAAACATGCCGAACGGCGCAATCGTGAAATAATACGGCTTTAGGGTGAAGCCGCAAAAGCTCATCCCCGAAGGGAGCTGACCGTGTGATGGCGGGCAGCTCCCTTTAACGTCCGGCCGGCTGGACGAAGAAGGCTGCGCGAGTCTAAACCGGCGGCCGTTAGGTTAGAATCGTAATTACGAAACAAAGACGGCGGTTGACACATTCGATAGGGCCGTCTATAATACTAAACGTAATAATAACGATTACTATCAAGAGAGACGGACGGTCTAGCGGAATGGGAGAGATGAGAGAAATGAATGGATGGAAACCGAAATGGATGAGAATAGGAAGCATCGTCTTGGCGGCTGTGCTGGTGCTTGCGCTGGCGGCATGCGGCAAAGACGGCGAAACGTCTGACGGCGGGGCGAGCCCGGCGCCTGCGGTGGAAGGAACGGACGCTCCGGAGCAGCAGGCAGCGGACACACTGACAGTCGTGACAAGCTTTTACCCGCTCTATTTCTTCGCAAGCGAAATTGGGGGAGACCGGGTGGAAGCGGTCAATCTGATCGCCGCCGGCGTGGAACCGCATGATTGGACGCCGAAGAGCCGGGATTTGACGACAGCCTCGAACGCCGAGCTGTTCCTTTATCACGGAGCGGGATTGGAAACTTGGGTCGACGACTTCCTGAAAGGGCTGCCCGAAGACCGCAAGCATATCGCCAAAGAAATGAGCGGCGGCATCGAGTTGATCGACGGCGAGGACGCAGCCGGGACGCATGGGCATCACGACGGGCACAGCCATGAGGACGAGCACGCTCATGAGGACGAGCACGCTCATGAGGACGAGCACAGCCATGAGGACGAGCATGCTCATGAGGACGAGCACGGCCACGGGGATGAGGGGCATTCGCATTCGCATGAGATCGATCCGCATACATGGGTCAGCCCAAAATCGGCCCTTGTGCTGGCGGAGAACGTCAAGAACAGCCTGGTCGAGGCGGATCCCGACCATGCCGCGGATTACGAGGCGAACTTTGAAGCGCTGAAAGGAACGCTGCAGGAGCTGGACCGTTCCTACACGGAACAGCTGGCCGGCGTATCGCAGCGTAATATGGTCGTGTCCCACCAGGCGTTTGGTTATTTGGCCCGCGATTACGGACTGAATCAGCTGGCCATTATGGGGCTGAGCGCCGATGCGGAGCCGCGGGCGCAAGATATTATCGAGATCGCAAAGTTTGTCAAAGATAACGGAGTCCGCTACATTTTCTTCGAAGAGCTGGTGTCGGACGAAATTGCCAATATGCTCGCCAGCGAAGCCAACGTCGAAACGCTTGTGCTCAATCCGCTGGAGGGACTGACGGAGGAGCAGGAGCGAACGGGTGACAATTATTTGACGCTTATGGAACGCAACTTGCAAAATCTGATCCAAGCATTACAATAAATAAAGCGGAAGCCACGTACAGCGGAGCTTGTTCAAGCTCCGCTTTCCCTTATGCTTGGGCAAGCTTCCGCATCGGGGAGGGAATCTTAATGAAATCGGCAGACGCTTTGACGCAAACCGCCGCTTGCCACCGCGAAGTCGTATCCGTCGACCGCGTGTCGTTTGCCTATCACCATAAACTCGTATTGGACGAGGTCAGCTTCGGGGTGAAGGAAAGAGACTTTTTCGGCCTGATCGGCGCCAACGGCGCGGGGAAGACGACGCTTCTCAAGCTGATCGTCGGTCTGATCAAGCCGACCGGAGGAGAAATCCGTCTGTTCGGCCAGCCGCTGAACCGGTTCAAGGACTGGGACCGGATCGGGTACGTGCCGCAAAAAAACGCCTTGAATCCCTTGTTTCCGGCGACGGTGCGCGAGGTTGTCCTGTCCGGCTTGTACGGCCGAAACAAGCTGTTCAAGCTGACAACCAGGCAGGATATGGTAAAATGCGGGGACGCCATGCAGGCGATGGGCATCGAAGATCTGGCCGGCAAGCGGATCGGACAGTTGTCGGGCGGACAGCAGCAAAGAGTATTTTTGGCGCGGGCGCTCATTAACAGTCCGTCCCTGATGATCCTGGACGAGCCGACCGTCGGCATCGACGCGGAGACGCAGGAAAGCTTTTTTCATATGGTCAAGCATATGCATCAGCATCATAATATGACGTTTCTTATGGTGTCCCACGACATGGACATGGTGCGGGGATATTTGGGACAACAGCCGGCCGCTTCTGCCGGCAAGCTGAATTTTTATATTCGCCATTCGCACGAGACGCAAGATTGCGTAGAGGAAAATTTGGCGCACAGCCTGAAAGGGCTCAGAGAGCAAATGGAGAGCGGGAAAGAGGTCGTTGCGGTTGGAAGAACTTCTTAAAAGCGGTTTTTTTCAAAGAGCGTTAACCGGCGGGCTGCTGATCGGCATTACGGCTCCGTTGATCGGATTGTTCGTGGTGCTGAGACGGCTGTCCATGATCGGCGATACGTTGTCCCATGTGGCGATCGCGGGCGTCGCGCTCGGCTTTGTCGTCGGCGTATACCCGACGGCGGTCGGGCTGGCTTTTGCAATTGCCGCTTCCTTTGCGATTGAGAAGCTGCGCAAGACGTACAAAACGTATGCCGAGCTGTCGCTGGCCATTATGATGTCCGGCGGTATCGCGCTGGCTTCGATTATGTTTACAATGGGCAAAAGCATGAACATTAGCAGCTATATGTTCGGCAGCATTTATACGCTGAATCAGACCGACCTGCTGACGATCGGCATCGTTACCGTCGTCGTGCTGATCGTTATTTTCGCCCAGATGAAGGAGCTGTTCCTCATTACGTTCGACGAGGAGGCGGCGTCCGTCAGCGGGTTGCCCTTGAAGACCTATAATGTTATGATTAGCGTGCTTACGGCGCTTGTCATCAGCGTCGCCATCAAGATCGTCGGGGCGCTTCTTGTTTCCGCTCTTCTGACGATTCCGGCGGCTTGCAGCCTTATACTCGCGCGCAGCTTCCGCCAAAGCGTGGCGGTCGTCGTCTCGATCGGCGTTTTTGCCGTATTGGGCGGCCTGCTGATCGCCGGGTTGTGGAATCTCGCCCCGGGAGGCACGATCGTGCTGCTGATGATCGCCTTGCTGCTCGTCTTGCTGCTCCTTCGCCGTTTCAGGGCGATCGGATAGGAGCCGCAATTCGGTAATCGTATTTTCGCTGACCGAGGTGAATCGAATTGGCCGACATTAACATCTGGCTGGCGCTGGGCGCCGGCTTTGCATCTTTTATATCGCCTTGCTGCCTGCCCTTATATCCTTCCTATCTGTCTTATATTACCGGCATTTCCGTATCGGAGCTGAAGGAGTCGAAGCTGGGCAACCGGAAGCGGTTGCTAATGATGGCGCATACGCTGTTTTTTGTGCTCGGCTTCAGCACCGTCTATTTTACGCTGGGATACGGCGCGAACGCATTCAGCGAGTTTTTCAGCGAGCACAATAAGGTCATCCGGCAAATTTCCGCGATCCTGATTATACTGATGGGCCTTCTCCTGACCGGCATCTTCAAGCCCCAGCTGTTGATGAAGGAATTCAGGTTGAATCTTATTCCGAAAAAGGTCAGCTATTTAAGCTCCTACATATTCGGCATCGGCTTTTCCGCCGGCTGGACGCCTTGCGTCGGCCCTGCGCTGACCGCCATTCTAGGGCTGGCGGCGACGGAGCCCGGCACCTGGTTTCAGCTGACGGCGGCATACTCGCTCGGCTTTGCGATCCCGTTTTTCGTCCTGGCGTTTTTCCTCGGATCGGCCCGCTGGATTATGAAATACTCTTCCGCCGTCATGAAGACGGGCGGCGCCGTCATGATCGTGATGGGGATTCTGCTCTTTACAGACCAAATGTCGAGAATTACGGTATGGCTGAATCTGATTACGCCGGATTGGCTGAAGTTTTAGCCGGCTTGCCGAACGCTGAGGTCAGACGCTCCAAAAGCAGGGGGCGACAGGCGGCAGGCTTGCACGAATCGGAACGGAAAGTGTATGATACTAAGAGTATAGCCGAGGAAACTGGGTGAAGAAGTCAGGTTAGGGGGTTCTTCAATGCCGACTCCGAGCATGGAAGACTACTTGGAACGCATTTATAAGCTGATGGAGGAAAAGGGATACGCGCGAGTATCCGACATTGCCGAAGGTTTGGAGGTCCACCCGTCTTCCGTGACGAAGATGATCCAGAAGCTGGACAAGGACAATTATTTGATCTATGAAAAATATCGCGGGCTTGTCCTGACCAGCAAAGGGAAAAAGATGGGCAAACGGCTCATGGACCGTCATCAGCTGCTGGAAGGCTTCCTCACCATCATAGGCGTTCAAGAGGAAAATATTTATAAAGACGTGGAAGGCATCGAGCACCATCTAAGCTGGGATTCGATTACGTGCATCGAGACGCTGGTCGAATATTTCCGCCGCGACGAGTCGAGATTGGACGAGCTTCGGGCGATCCGCACGGAAATGGAAACCGAATAAACAAAAAGCAGGACATCGCATCTCGCGAATGTCCTGCTTTTTTGGTAATGTCGATGCCGCCGCCGGCATCAATGGTATTTCGGCGCGTCCTCGTCATCCTTTCCGCCTTCGATGACGCGGAACGGCACCGTTTTGGCGCGGGGCCGCTCCGGCTTCGACCGCGGCTTGGCGGACGAGGCCGTGCGGCGGGCAGCCGCCGCATATTTGCCGTTGTTGCGGCCGCCCCGGAGAAAGGCCGGCGGAAATTTATAGAGCAGAAAGATGCCGCCAAAAATAATAATCGGCAACAGCAGATCGAAGGGTCTAAAGATCAGCGCGTACAAGATTCCGATAACGAGAAGCGCGGCGACGGTTATAGCCCAACCGTTCCATCCTTTCGGCAGTTTGCTTCTTCCCATGACGATAGCCTCGCTTTCATCCATAATTGGCGGCCTGCGGATGCCGCGCAAACTTTATACGTCCTTCGTCAGTCTTTCGACACCTGGGCGTCCAGCTCGCGCATCCGGTTGAAGGATGCGATGGAGACGGCGACCTGGTCGTCGCTCGGTTCTTTGGTCGTCAGCAGCTGCAGCCACAGACCGGGGTAGCCGAGCAGGTTTAGCACCGGGATGTCCCGCAGCGCGTTCGTAAAGCGGAGCACTTCATACGAAACGCCGAGTACGACCGGCAGCAGGGCGATCCGGATCAGGACGCGGTCCCATATGCCCTGCCATTCGAAGATCGGCAAGGAATAAATGACTACGCCGACGATGACGGTAAAAACGATAAAGCTGGAACCGCACCGGTAATGGAGGCGGCTGTATTTTTGCACGTTGCGGACCGTCAGCTCTTCACCGGCTTCATAGGCGCTAATCACTTTATGTTCCGCGCCGTGGTATTGGAACAGCCTCTTAATGATGGGCGTCATCGAGATGAAATAAAGATAAGCCAGCAGCAAAATGATTTTGATAAGTCCTTCTAATAAATTATGGCCTACGTTGCTTTCGAATAACCCTTCGAACAGCCATTCTTCAATGGCGGCGGGCGCGGCCGTAAAAATCAGTTTGCCGAAAATGAACGAAAGCACCCCGGCAACGGCTACGCTGACGATCATGCCAAGCCCGAATCCGCTTCCTTTCTTCTCGGCTTCAGCCGCTTTGGCCGCCTTTTCTTCCTCAGTCAAGTCGTCGGCTTCGTCCTCCGCGTAAGCCTCCATCGAAAAGTTCAGATGCTGCGATCCTTTGGCGCTGGAATCGATAATGCCGACGACCCCCCGCACGATCGGAACTTTTTTGAGCGCTTGCACCCAAGGGCGCGTCGTGCGCGGAACTTCGTAAAATACGATTTCTTCGTTTTTGCGGCGAACGGCGGTTACGTTCACATGTTTGCCTGCAAACATAACGCCTTCGATAACGGCTTGTCCGCCGTATATATTCCGTGAATCCTGCGGCAAGTGCTTGTCACCTTCCTTGGGTTAGTCTGATCCTGCAGCGAATCGCGTTTCTTTTGCGGTTATGGTTCTATTGTACTTGAATTAACGGCCGAATGCCACACGGACGGCGCGCTTTGCGCGGGTTGCGGTTACAGGCTTGCGATTCTAGATATACTAACGGCACAACGTTATGCAAACGAAAGGGGAGGCAACCTGTGAATCTGTATGCTCGGAGCGGACGGCAGCGAGGCCCGGAGGAAGAGAGAAGGACGAACCGGCTTCTATATGCCGTGCAAATCGGTTTTTTTGCGGGGCTGCTGTTCGGTATGCTTCGATGGATGTTTTATTTGATGAAATTTACGAAGGAATTGCCCGGCTTTCTCGTCAAGCCGTTTTATAAGGATGCGTTTTTGGCGCAAGGCTGGGGCGGCGTCATCGGCGTCGGGTTTTTTATTCTGTTTTCCATCGGGGCCGCGATACTTTATATGCTGCTGATGGGGAGGATGAAGGGGCCGTGGCCGGGCATCGCGTACGGGGCGGTCTGGTGGGCGCTGCTGTTCGCGGCCGCCGGTCCGTTTCTGGGCTTGACGATGCCGGCATGGAAGGCGGGATGGAATACGTTATTTACGGAAATATGCGTATTTGTCGTTTGGGGGCTGTTTATCGGCTACTCGATTGCGTTCGAATTTACGGACGAAGCGTCGAGAGAGCCGGCTGCCGCGCATTGACGATCTCCCGCTTCTCAAGCGCCGGGCATTTGTGGTAAAATGTCTAATGTTATTTGGCAATCGAGTGGCGTCGGCCGCATGGAGGTGCGAAGGTGCGCAAGATCGAAGTGTTGAACGGCCCGAATTTGAATATGCTGGGCATTCGCGAGCCGGGCGTCTATGGCAGCGAAACGCTCGCCTCCATTGAATCGATGGTAGCCCGGAAAGCCGAGGAGCTGGGCGTAGCCGTTTCGTTTTTTCAAACGAATCACGAGGGTGCCATGATTGACCGGATACACGGCGCCTGGGGCCAGGCCGACGGAATTTTGATTAATCCCGGCGCTTGGACGCATTACAGCTATGCGCTGCGGGATGCGCTGAGTTCCGTCAATCTTCCTGTCGTCGAGGTGCATCTGTCGAACATTCATAAGAGAGAAGCTTTCCGGCATGTATCGGTCATCGCGCCGATCGCCGCAGGACAAATCGCCGGTTTCGGCGCTGCCGGCTACGTGCTCGGTCTCGAGGCATTGACCGGGTTGCTGGAGCGGCAAGCGCGGCGGGAAAAGGAGACGACATGACGAAAGATCGAGTATCGAAGCTGCGCAAATGGATGGATGACGCCGGACTTGAAGCGCTTCTCGTCGCCAGTCCGCACAATCGCCGTTATTTAACCGGATTTACGGGGTCGTCGGGAATGGTGCTCATCACGGCTGGCAAGAGCTGGCTGCTCACCGATTTCCGCTACACCGTGCAGGCGGAGCAGCAAGCCGCCGGATTTGAAATTGTCGAGCACGGAACAAGCCCGATCGACGACGTGAAGGAGCTACTGGCGCAGGAAGGCTTGCGCAAGCTCGGTTTCGAGGCGGAGCATGTATCGTTCTCGCAGCATGCCGGATGGGCCGAAGCTTTGCGGGAAGCGGGGCTGGTTCCTGCGGTCGGACTCGTCGAGAAGCTTCGTATGATCAAGGACGAAGGCGAGCTGCAGATTATGAAGGAAGCGGCGCAATTGGCGGATCGCACCTTCCAGTATATTACGGGCTTGATTCGGACCGGCATGAAAGAGAAGGACGTGGCGCTCGAGATGGAAGTATACATGCGCAGCCACGGAGCGGCCGGATCTTCCTTCGACACGATCGTTGCCTCCGGAGAACGCTCGGCCTTGCCGCACGGCGTAGCCAGCGACCGGACGATCGGGACCGACGAGTTCGTCAAGCTGGACTTCGGCGCTTATTACAACGGCTACTGCTCGGATTTGACAAGAACGGTCTTCATCGGCCGGCCGACGGACAAACATCGCGAAATTTACGATATTGTCCTGGAAGCCCAGCTTCATGCGCTGGAGCATATTAAGCCGGGCATGACCGGGATGGAAGCGGATGCGCTGGCGCGCGACATCATCACGAAGCACGGCTACGGCGACCATTTCGGCCACGGGACGGGCCACGGTCTCGGCATGGAAATTCACGAGGCGCCAAGATTGTCCCGTCTCAGCGATACGGTATTGACTCCCGGCATGACGGTAACGGTCGAGCCCGGCATTTACGTTCCCGGCTTCGGGGGCGTGCGCATCGAGGACGACATCGTTATTACGGAAACCGGCATTCAAATATTAACCTCGTCTCCGAAAGAGCTCATTGTTCTGGGGTAGGGGCCACACCATTTCAGGAGGGAATCCGCATTGATTTCAGTTAACGATTTTAAGACAGGCTTGACCGTTCAGGTCGACAACGACATTTTTACCGTTCTCGAGTTCCAGCATGTAAAGCCGGGCAAAGGGGCGGCCTTCGTTCGCTCCAAGCTTAAAAATCTCCGCAACGGCAACATCGTGGAAAGAACGTTCCGCGCAGGCGAGACGATCGGCCGCGCCATGATCGAGAATCGCGAAGTGCAGTATCTGTACAACTCCGGCTCGGAATATACGTTTATGGACAACGAAACGTATGACCAGTTTACGTTGGACAAGGATCAGCTGGAATGGGAGATCAACTTCCTGAAAGAAAATATGAACGTGAACATTTCCAGCTACCAAGGCGAAATTCTAGGCATTCAGTTGCCGAACAGCGTGGAGCTGAAAGTCATCGAAACGGAGCCGGGAGTCAAAGGCAATACCGCCCAAGGCGCGACCAAAAACGCCAAAGTGGAGACAGGGCTGAACGTACAAGTGCCTCTGTTTATCAACGAAGGCGACGTGCTTCTGATCGATTCCCGCGACGGAAAATATATTTCGCGCGCTTAAAGCTTCGCTTTCGGATTGCTTAACCGCCCAATCGGGCGGTTTTTTTGATGATCTATACCCATAGACTGGCCCGGTATGTTATAATATGATCTTGTATGCAGATGTCAAGGTTGGGAGTGAAACAGCTTTGTCTTTGATCGTGATGAAATTTGGAGGCAGTTCGGTCGGGACGCCGGAACGAATGCAGCGCGTCGCCAGCCGAATTATTGAGCGCCGCAACGAAGGCCACGATATTGCGGTAGTCGTTTCCGCGATGGGCGATACGACGGACGATCTGATCGATCAGTCCAAGGCGCTGAATCCGAACCCGCCGGCGCGGGAAATGGATATGCTGCTGACGGTGGGCGAGCAGATCTCGATCGCGCTGCTGTCCATGACGATAAATGCGATGGGAGCAAGCGCGGTATCTTTTACAGGCTGGCAGGCCGGCATGAAGACGGATGCGACGCACGGCAAAGCCAAGATCGTCGACATCGATCCATCGGCCGTATTCAAGGCGCTGAAGGGCGGGAATATCGCCATCGTCGCCGGATTCCAGGGCGTCAGCGAGGACGGCGAGATTACGACGCTGGGACGCGGCGGCTCCGATACGACGGCCGTGGCGCTGGCGGCGGCGATGAAAGCCGACGTATGCGAAATTTATACCGATGTGGACGGCGTTTATTCGACGGATCCGCGCATCGTCAAAAACGCGCGCAAACTGAACGAAATTTCGTACGACGAGATGCTTGAGCTCGCCAATTTGGGCGCGGCGGTGCTGCATCCTCGTGCGGTGGAATACGCAAAGCACAATAACGTCAAGCTGGTCGTCCGTTCCAGCTTTACTCACAATGAGGGCACCAGCGTGAAGGAGGAAGCGGTCATGGAGCAAGGCGTAGTCGTTCGCGGCATCGCATTTGACAAAAACGTGGCAAGAATCAGCATTATGGGCGTCGAGGACGTTCCGGGCGTCCTCGCCAACGTATTCGGCGCATTGGCGGACAACGGCATCGACGTCGATATTATCGTGCAAAGCGGCGTGCTGGACGGCAAAGCCGACTTCTCGTTTACGGTAGCCGGCGACGACCGCGAGAAGGCGCTGTCGGTCATCGAAAGCGTGCGCGCCAAAGTGCCTTATAGAGAAGCGACATCGGAAGCGGGTCTTGTCAAAGTGTCCATCGTAGGCGCGGGCATGGTCAGCAATCCCGGCGTCGCCGCGAAGATGTTTTCTGCGATTTCGGAGCTGGGCGTCAGCATCAAGATGGTCAGCACGTCCGAAATTAAAGTGTCTTGCGTCATCGACTCCGCCCGTTTGAGCGACGTCGTTCAATCGCTCCATACGGCGTACGGCCTGGACTCGGAAGAGCAGGCATTCGTCGGCGGTCCCGCCGAGCGCCGCTAACGTTCTAATCGAATCTTTTATCCAAACAAAAGGCGCTTAGCCCGGTTGAACGGGTTAAGCGCCTTTTGTTGTCTCCCAGACGAACTGCAACCTTTATGGAGTAGATGAAGCTCACAGAGATTCGTTACATTAATCGGTAATCGCTCCCAACTATATTGCTGAATATTTGAGGTTTTAATTGTTATTTTTTTAATTCGAATCAACGATTGCAAGCTGCAGCTGATGCGAAACGGTTCGATAACTCTTTGTCGACTCCTCCGATTCACGCCCCGCCAATGAGCTTAAACAGCTTGAACAGCAAAGCCGTTATGCCTGCCGCCATCAACGGACCGACCGGAATGCCCCGAAAAAAAACGATGCCGATGATGGAGCCGAGCACGAGCCCAACGATCATGCCGGGATCGACCTTCAGCATATCCAGTCCTTTGCTGTTCAAATAAGTGGCGGCCGCGCCGCCGGCGAGAGCCAGCAGGCCTTGCCACGACGTCAGGACGGCGATGAAGTCTTTCATGCCGATCTTGCCGGACGCAAAAGGCACCAGCACGCTTAAAGTCAGAAACAACAGACCCAGCTCCAGCCCCCTACGTTCGACGAGAGGGAGAAACCGTTCCAGATGAACGAGCTTGACCGCCAGCAAAATGCAGGCGGCGGTTGCGATGATGGACGACCTTCCGGCAATTCCGACAATGATTAGCGCGACAAGAACGATTTCACCGATCATGCTGCAGAACTCCTATCCCGATCAATTAGCAGGCCGACGAGGCGCTGCCTGTACCATTATATGGACGAGTTCCGCCGTATATGTTGGGCGCGGGAAGAAATTCACGATCGAGTGTCCGTTCACAAACAGGATCCGCCCTGTTATCGGCGGATCAGCTCTTCGCCGCTTAACAAAGGCACGATATCCCAAATGTTCAACTGGGAGCAGAACGCCACGTCTTCCTTCATGCCCAGCTTGACTAACCGGCGTCCCGAGGAGCTTTCCAGCAGCGTTTCATAGATCCGGTTCGACCGGTCGCGGTACAGGGACAGCATGGCGAGGCCGAAATCGTCCGGCTCTGCCGAAATCCCGCCGATCGTCCTCCATTCGTGAAGGAGCAGTCCGGCGCATAAGCCGTCCTCGACGGCGAATTCGTCATGGCTGCCCGCACATAGGACGACGACGTCGCGTCTTAGCTCGACCGCATATCTGGCGCAGGCTTCCGCGTTCAAAAAGGAAGCCGCCATCACGTAATCGGCCCGCATCGATTTGTGCAGCGCCCGGGTGCCGTTCGTCGTCGTCAGCACAACTCTTTTTCCGCCAACGGCCGTTTCGGTATATTCGCTCGGCGAGTTGCCGAGGTCGAAGCCGGCGATTTTGCGGCAAAACCGTTCGCCGCCGAGCACATCGTCCGACCGTTTCACGGCGCGGGCGTCCATCACCGTTTCGGCGGGCAGGACGCTGGCGGCGCCCGCCGCCAGCGCGGCCGCGATCGTGCTGGTCGCTCTCAGCGCGTCGATCACGATGGCGGTTTTGTGCAGGAAGCTGGTGGAGCAAGCTTCATTGACGCTGGAGATGACTTGAACATTCATGCGATTGTCCTCTTTCCTCAAATCATGTAATCGGGACTGCCGCCGTGGTAGCCAAAATGGAACGTATCGGAACGAAGCCCTCTGCGCATCGCCTCCAGTGCGATGGCATCGGCGGGCGCAATGTTGCCGAGATGAACGCCGGCTCCGAACAAATTAAGCAGCTCGGCTTGCTGCTCCTTTCGCGGCGCCTCCCACATCAGCTTCCGGCTGTCGCCTACTTTGCCGACGACGTCTTGCAGCAAATTTTCCCTGCAGCGTCCGTGCTCGTCGAACACGCCTACGTTAATGCCCGACTCGCGGGCTTCGACGGTAATGAGCTCCGCACCGGCTTCGAGATCGCACTCCGCGGTAAATGCCAGCTCCTCCGCATCGATGATCGATCCCGCCGCCTTTTTGCCGTATTCCGTGACGACGTACAATCCTCTGCTCGCCGCTTCCTTGATCAATGAAGTCCTTCGCAACCGGCTCATCGCAATCGTTCCGTCGGACACTTCGACCGCCGTAAAGCCGAGCTCGCAAACCGAATCCATAAAGGAAACGACCTCCCCTTGCTGAACGGCGGCTTCGAGCAGCGTTCCTCCGGGCATCGTCAGCATGCCGCAAGCTTCGGCGAGGCGCAGCTTCTGCCGCAGCAATTCCGTATCATACAGCACGGCGGTGCCGAAAGCCAGCTTGACGATATCCGTATACCTCCCGGCGGATTCCGCGAAATCCGAAAAGGCGCGCAGGCCCATTCCTTTATCGATGACCATTGTTTTGCCCAGTCCGATTTTTCGAATGGCGGTTCTCCGGCCGCTTGGATCTCGCAGCAGCGAGTGCCAGGTGTCCGACACAGCGGTTCTCATCGTTCATCTCTCCGTTCGCGCTCGTAGTGGATCCCTCGCCCGGGATCAATAATCCACTATATGCGAGACGCCTTGGGCTGGTGCCCGGCAACACGACCGGGCATGAACCGGAGACAAGCATGCATATAGATTAACAAAGCATGCTGACGAAAGGAGGTTCACCGATTGCTGAACAAAATTGTGTTAAGCATGGCTTCCTTGCGCCTGATGTCCGGCAGCCTCGAAATTATTGCCGCGCTGATTATGCTGCGGCTCAATCAGGTTGACAAGGCGCTTGTCGTCAATTCGTCGCTTGCGCTTGTCGGTCCGCTTGTGCTGATCGCGACGACGACGATCGGGCTGGTTGGCTTGTCGGACAAGCTGTCCCCCTCGAAATTTGCCTGGGTCGCGGCCGGGGTCGTCTGCTTGATGATCGGCATCTTGAAAAAATAGCAGTCATCCATTTCTTCTATTAAACCGTTCTCTGAATTCGGACACATATTTCCGCTAGACAAGCATAAAAATGTAGGGACAAGACTTCAAAACTTGGAGTGATGAGGATATGCTGTCCCAAATCTCCCAATTGCTGCCTCCCGAGCTGAAGAGGCTGCTGGAGAACTTGCCGCCGGAAGCGAAGATGCATCTGGAAGAGGTGCGCATCCGGGAAAACCGCCCGCTCGAAATTTCGTTCAAAGGACAGTTCAAGTTCGCGGATGCGAGCGGCCGTCTCTTGTCCGGTCCCGACGGAGCGTACGCGCCGACGGCGGAGCAATGCCGCAAGCTGCTGGAACGGATGACGAACTACTCCTTGTACGCCATGGAAGAGGAGCTGCGCCGGGGATACATTACCGTAACGGGCGGCCATCGGATCGGGCTTGCGGGACGTACCGTGCTTGACGGCGGCGTCGTGAGAGGCATTCGCGACATCGGCGGCTTCAACATCCGGATCGCCCGGGAAGTGGTCGGCGCCGCCGCCCATCTGCTGCCGAAGCTGCTGGATCGGAAACGCAAAACCGCGGAGTCGACCCTCATCGTCGCGCCGCCTCAGCAAGGAAAGACAACGCTGATCCGGGACATTGCCAGATCGCTCAGCTACGGGGTGAAGAAAGCGGCTGACGGTACGGATTGGCCGGGCAAAAAAGTCGGAATCGTCGACGAGCGGTCCGAAATCGCGGCATGCGTCAGAGGCGTTCCGACCTTTGACGTCGGACCGCGCACCGACGTCATGGACGCTTGTCCGAAAGCGGAGGGGATGATGATGCTGCTGAGGTCGATGTCGCCCGAAGTGCTGGTCGCGGACGAAATTGGGCGTGCCGAAGACGCGGAGGCTATTCGGGAGGCGAGCCATGCCGGCGTCGCCGTCATCGCCACCGCCCATGCGTACGACGCCCGGGACGCTTGCGGCCGGCCGGAGCTGCGAAGGCTGCTGCAGGACGGCTCCTTTACTCAGGTCGTCGAGCTGAAGCGGACGGCGGAAGGGATCATGCACCGGATTTACGGCGCGCGATCGCTGCTTCAGCCGTCATCCGGCGCGGACATCCCGCGCATGCCTGCGGTATCCGGCTTCGAAGGCCACATCCGCAGCCGGCCGAGGGAATCGTGATCAAGCTGCTCGGCGCTGCGCTCATTCTGTTCGCCGGCACGATGATCGGGTTTCAGCAAGCGGCCAGAATTGCGGAAAGGCCGAGGCAGCTGCGCGCCCTTTCGCATGCGTTGTCCCGTCTCGAAACGGAAATCGGCTACGGCCATACGCCGCTGCCGGAAGCGTTGACGAGAACGGCGGACACGGCGGAGGAACCGATCCGCGGGATGCTGCGAGGAGCGGCGGCGGGCTTGTGGAACGCCGACGGGCTGAGCTTCCGGGAAAGCTGGGACGAAGCCGTAAGGAAACATTGGAGCGCGACAGCGATGAAAAAAAACGAGCAGGCAATCGTCCTAAGATTGGGTTCGACGCTGGGCATCAGCGACAAGGATGACCAGAAAAAACATTTGAAGCTGGCTTTGCTGCAGCTGCAGGCGGAAGAGGACGCGGCCCGGGAGGAGCAAAGCCGCTACGAAAAAATGTGGAAAAGCCTGGGCGTTCTGATCGCCGTGCTGATCGTCATTTTGATGGTGTAAGAGGGTGCGCTAAGAATGAACATAGATGTCAGCGCCATTTTTCAAATCGCGGGGATCGGCATTATTATCGCCATGATTCATTCCGTGCTGAAGCAGATGGGCAAGGAGGATATGGCGCATTGGGTTACCGTCATCGGATTCGTCGTCGTGTTGTTTATGGTTGTTCGGTTATTGAACGAGCTGTTTCAGGAAATCAAAACGATCTTTTTATTCCAGTAGGTGAGCGCGCGTGGAGATGATCCAAATCGTCGGACTGGGCCTCATGACAACCGTGTTGATTTTGGTCATACGGGAGCAAAAGCCGATGTTCGCGTTCCTGCTGGCGGCGTTTGCCGGTCTGTTCATCTTTTTGTACGTCGCGGGCAAAATCGAGGCGGTTATAAACGTGCTGGAGGATCTCGCCAACCGTTCGGGCATTCCCTCCATCTATTTGAAGACGATTCTGAAAATTATCGGGATCGCCTATATCGCAGAATTCGGAGCTCAGATCGTACGGGACGCGGGGCTGGAGAGCATCGCCTCAAAAATCGAGTTTGCCGGCAAAGTGTTTATTCTTGTTATGGCTATTCCGATTATAAGCGTCATTGTCGAGACGGTGCTCGGCTTGCTGCCGGCGGGGAGTGGATGACATGCTGACGACGACGGACGAGGCGCGGCGGCGCCGGACGCGGGCCCGGCTGTTCGCCGTCATGGCCGCCGGCATGCTGGCGATGGCGATCGTCCAGATCTTCTTCGCGGCCGGAGGCGCTTCGGCGATGGAGGGAGGAGACGGCTCGTCTCCCTCAACCGCGCAAGGCGTCTCGGATGAGCTGGTGCGAAGCCAGCTGGAAGGGCTGCGGACGGATTCGGTGGAGACGTACTGGAACAAGCTGATCCGGGATTACGGCGGGTACTTTCCCGACAGCAACGTGCCGAGCTTCGCCGAAATGATGACGCCCGGCGGCGACGGACTGAAGCTGGCCGACATGCTGCGCGGACTCGCCAAATATTTATTCCATGAAGTGCTCTATAACGGCAAGCTTCTGGTCACGATCGTCATGCTGACGGTGTTTACGATGGTGCTGGAGACGCTGCAGAACGCCTTTGAGCGAAACGCCGTCAGCAAGGCGGCCTACTCGATCGCCTACATGGTGCTTATCATTATCGCGATCAACAGCTTTAATGTCGCGATCGGCTACGCCAGGGAAGCGATCGAAAGCATGATTTCGTTTATGCTGGCCATGGTCCCGCTGCTGTTGACGCTGCTTGCGTCGACCGGGAGCGTGGTGACGGTGTCCGTCCTTCACCCGCTCATCATTTTCATGATCAACCTGGTTGGCACGCTCATTTATACCGTCGTCTTTCCGCTGCTGTTTTTTTCGGCGGTGCTCCATATCGTCAGCTCGCTGACGGATAAATTCAAGACGACCCAGCTGGCGAACCTGCTCCGCTCGATCGGCGTCGGCGTGCTGGGCGTCCTGCTCACCGTCTTTCTAGGCGTCATCTCCGTGCAAGGCGCGACGGGAGCGGTGACGGACGGCGTAACGCTACGGACGGCGAAATTCGTCACCGGCAATTTCGTACCGGTCGTGGGCAAAATGTTTTCGGATGCGGCGGACACGGTCATATCCGCATCCATGCTCGCCAAAAACGCGATCGGTCTGGCGGGCGTTATCATCTTGCTGTTTCTGTGCGCGTTTCCCGCCGTCAAAATATTGACGCTGGCGCTCATATACAATGTGTCGGCCGCGGTCATGCAGCCGCTCGGAGATTCTCCGATCGTGACTTGTCTGCATACGATCGGCAAGACGATGATCTACGTCTTCGCCGCTTTGGCGGCCGTCAGTCTGATGTTTTTTCTGGCGGTTACGATTATTTTGACGGCCGGCAACGCGGCTTTGATGGTTCGCTGACGAAGCCTGGTCCGGCGAACCGCAACGATCCGGCGAAGGAGGTGGGCGGAATGTGGCAGCCTGGTTAAGCGAGTGGCTTCGCAATATTATCGCGGTGATTCTGCTGGCCGTCATGGTGGAGCTGCTGCTCCCCAACAAGGCGATGCAGCGTTACGCGCGGCTGATCGTCGGCCTGCTTATTCTGCTGACGATTATGTCGCCCGTGCTGAAGCTGCTGCAGACCGATTTCGATTCGCGTCTGGATGCGGGCTTTACGCTGTGGGAGGAGAAGGCGTGGACCGAGGCGCCCGGCATGCCTTCGCTGGAGGAAATCGAACTAAAGGCGGCGGAGCTGCGGGAGCGGCAGGAGACGGAAGCGGCGAAGCTGACCGAGCGGGCGCTGGAGGACGGGATGAAGAAGGAGCTCGATCTGCTTGCGGCGGTTCCATCTGTCCGGAAGGTCGACGTCGAGCTGGCGTGGGAGCAAAGCGGCGGCAGCCGATATCCCGCCATCGTCTCCGTTACCGTCTTCCTGGAACCGGGTGAGGAGGGCGGCGGGGAAGGCGAGCCGGCGGGAGGCGAGGTGGAGCCGATTCAGCCGGTATTTGTGGACATCGGCTCCGGGGAGCAAAGCGGGGCGGAAGCCGGTCGTCCGGCGCGGGAGGAGCGCTTCGAAGAGGCGGCCGGTCCGGCGGCCGATGCGGTGCGCGCCGCGATTGCGGCCGGCTGGCCGGTCCGGCCCGGCAGCATCTCCGTCATCCAGCCCGCCAACGGGTCTTCATGATCCGCATATTCGAATTCAGAAAGGGGGAGACGCAGCATGGCCAAATGGCTGGACAGCCTGGAGGCGGCCGTCGGCGGCGGACCGGGAGGACCGAAGCGCGTCCGCACGCTGCGCATCTTGCTTATCGTCGCAGGCATCGGCGCCGTGCTTATGCTGCTTAATTCTTTTCTCCCGCTGAAGGAGGTTCCGCCTTCCGCCCAGGAGCCGGACCCGTCCGCGTCGTCCGCGGAAGCCTGGAGCGGCAAAGCCGAAGCGGTCTCGCCGTTTGAGGCGATCGAGGCGCCCATCGAAGCGAGGCTGAAAGAAATATTGGAAAAAATCGTCGGGGTCGGCACGGTGGATGTGCTCGTAACGGTCGATTCCACGGAAGAAATCGTCGTCGAGCGCAATACGAACGAGACGCAATCCGTGACGAACGAAACGGACAAAAACGGGGGCGTCCGCCATATTACTTCCGTCGGAAAAGACGGTCAGGTCGTGCTCCACGAAGTATCCGGCGACGAGACGCCGATTGTGACGAAGCGGATCAATCCGAAAATCCGAGGCATTCTGATCGTCGCCAAAGGCGCGGAAAACGCCACGGTGCGAAAGCTGATCGTCCATGCGGTGGAAAGGGGCGTCAACGTCCCGGCCAGCCGGATATCGGTCGTGCCGAGCAAACAGTAGCGACAAAGAGTTTCTTTCTTGAAATTATTATTCGATTAGGAGGGTGTTCCTGATGAACACAAGAAGACAAACGATTTGGCTTGTTTCCATGCTGAGCTTGATGGTGCTGCTGTCCGCCTACTATTTGTTTACGCAGGATCTCGACGACGCCGACAAACTTTCGGACAGCGGGCTGAACGGCACCGGCGTCACCGAAGCGGGAGGGGACGGCATCGTCGTCACCGGAGCGGAAGCGGGAGAAGGGATGACCGAGGAAGAATTGAACGCATTGAATCGGCAGGTGCTGGAGCAAGTTGAACGCGAAGGACTCGCATCAAACGGCATCTTCGGCGAGCTGCTGGCGAAGCGGGACCGGCAGAACGAGGAGGAGCAGAACCGCTTGTACGCCATTCTCGCCGACGTCTCTCAAAATACCGAACAGTCGTCGGCGGCATTTGCCGAGCTGGACCAGCTTGAAGAAAAAAACGAACGCATCCAGACGCTGGAGGATACGTTGATGCAGAAATACGAGATGGCTCTTATTTCCGAGGAAAACGACCGGTACAAAGTCGTCGTCACCAGCGACAAGATGGAGAAAAAGGAAGCCGCCGGCATCATCCAGCAGGTGATGGACGTCATGGAAGTCAAGCCGAGCCAGGTTTCCGTACAGTACGTGCCGAATCCTTAAAGCGGAGCCTCCTGCGGCTTCGACCGGTCGAAAAGCTCCGCCTGCCCCGCGCGAACGCGGGGAAAGCGGAGCTTATTTTTCTCGGCCTGTAATAAAGGATAAGCTTCACCGTACACCGAGCTTACAGGTCAACGCGTAACGAAAGCTGAGCCTTCAAAGGACGGCGTCAGCCGTTTACGCTTGCTTGTCCAAAAAAAAATTCGTGTTCACGCCTGTTTATGGTATAATGTTTAACGTTATGTAACTAAGAGGAGTGATTACGTTCATGTTCAAGCTGAGCGAGATTAAAGAGTTGATCAAACTGGTTGATCAAACCTCCGTTTCGGAGCTCGAGATTGAAAACGAAGGAGCGCGCCTGCATATCCGCAAGCCGGGCAAGACGGAAGTGGTGAATGTGCAAACGGCTCCAATTACGCATACATATACGCAAGCCGCTTTGCATGCCGCCGCTCCTCAAGGAGCCGCGCCGCAGCCGGCCGCGACGCCGGCCGCCGAAGAAGCCGTTCAGGCGAAGGCGCCGGCCCAGGACTTGCATCCCATCACGTCGCCTATGGTCGGCACGTTCTACAGCTCGCCTTCTCCCGAAGCGGCGCCGTTCGTCAAGACAGGCGATCGCGTAAGCGAGAAGACGGTCGTTTGCATTTTGGAAGCGATGAAGCTGATGAACGAGCTCGAAGCGGAAGTAAGCGGGGAGATCGTCGAAATTTTGGTGAAGAACGGCCAGTTGGTCGAATACGGCCAGCCGCTGTTCCTCGTCAAGAAGGACTAACCGATTCCGCAGGGAAATCGGCTTGAAAGGGGTTCCTACGTGAAATTCCATAAAATACTGATAGCCAACCGCGGCGAAATCGCAGTTCGGATCATTCGCGCTTGCCGCGAGCTCGGCATTGCGACCGTTGCCGTTTATTCCGAAGCGGACCGCGATTCCTTACACGTCAGACTGGCGGACGAAGCGTACTGCATCGGACCGACGGCTTCCAAGGACAGTTATTTGAATTTGACCAATATTATGAGCGTTGCGACGACGACGGAGTGCGACGCCATACATCCGGGCTACGGCTTTCTGGCCGAGAACGCCGACTTCGCCGAAATTTGCGAATCGTGCGGCATCGCCTTTATCGGGCCGTCTGCGGACGCCATCAGCAAGATGGGCGACAAATCGGTCGCCAAATCGACGATGAAGCAGGCCGACGTCCCGATCATCCCGGGTTCGGACGGTCTTGTGGAAGATTTGGACGAAGCCGTCCGGGTAGCTCGCGAGATCGGTTATCCCGTCATAATTAAGGCGACGGCGGGCGGCGGCGGCAAAGGCATCCGCATCGCGGAGAACGAAGAATCGCTGATCAGCCAGATTACGACCGCCCAGCAAGAGGCACAGAAGGCGTTCGGCAACGCCGGCGTTTATTTGGAAAAGTACTTGACGGGCATGAAGCATGTCGAAGTGCAAATTATGGCGGACAAGCATGGCAATGCGGTGCATTTGTTCGAGCGGGACTGCTCCGTGCAGCGCCGCCGCCAGAAGCTGATCGAGGAGGCGCCGTGTCCGGTGCTGACGGACGAGCAGCGGGAAAGAATGGGGCAGGCGGCGGTCAGAGCGGCGCTTGCGGTCAATTATGCGGGAGCCGGCACGCTCGAATTTTTGCTCGGTCCGGACGGCAGCTTCTATTTCATGGAGATGAATACGCGCATCCAGGTAGAGCATCCCGTGACCGAAATGATTACGAGCGTCGATCTGATCAAGGAAATGATTCGCGTGGCGGAAGGTCATCCGCTTTCGTTCAAGCAAGAAGATTTGACGATTAACGGCTGGTCGATCGAATGTCGCATCAACGCGGAAGATCCGGACCGCAACTTTATGCCGTCGGCGGGAACGATACCGTTTTATTTGCCTCCGGGCGGGGCCGGCGTACGCGTGGACAGCGCCGTCTATCCCGGCTACACGATTTCGCCGCATTACGACTCCATGATCGCCAAGCTGATCGTCTGGGGCGCGACCCGGGAGGAAGCGGTAGCGCGCATGAAGCGGGCATTGTCCGAATTTGCCGTAGAAGGCATTCGCACGACGATTCCGTTCCACTTAAAGGTGCTGGAGCATCCCAAGTTTATTCAGGGAAGCCACGACATCAAATTTTTGGAGGAACACGATCTGAACGCACCAACGGAAGCGCACGAAAGCGCGAAATAGGGCAAGCTTCGAAGGTTTGTCATAATTCGCGCCGAATGTTATAGTATAGAAATAAGATGCGACAATGGCTTGGCAGGCGCCAGGCACGCGCAACTACAAGGAGGTGTGCTTCCAGCATGAGTACGATCGCTGCGGATTACGAGAAGACCGAAATGGGCACGATTCAAATCGCTCCGGAAGTAATCGGGGTAATCGCCGGACTGGCTACCGTTGAAGTTGACGGCGTTGCCGGCATGAGCGGCGGCTTTGCGGGCGGAATCGCGGAGCTGTTGGGCCGGAAGAACCTGACCAAAGGCGTCAAGGTCGAAGTGGGTCAGCGCGAAGCGGCGGTTGACGTATCCATCATTGTGGAATACGGTATCAAGATTCCCGAAATCGCATCCGAAATTCAGCAGAACGTGAAACGCTCCATCGAAACGATGACCGGCCTGCATGTCGTGGAAGTCAACGTACATATTCATGACGTTCATTTCAAGACGGCGGAGAAGCCGGATGACGAAGAGCATCATCTTCGCGTCAAATAATAGAATCTAGCTGTAACAACAATTAACCCCCTCGTGGTTGGGCATGACGCTTAAGCGCAAGGGGGTTTCATTCGGTGTATCGGGAGGAATGGGACGTTGATGAAGGTTGTGGACAAGCTACTGCTGTTTTTGTACAGCATCGTCGTCGGCGCGATTTCTTTATTCATCGTCAGCCTGGCGTTCGGTTGGATCAAGAGGGACTTGGCGTCGGATTTGCTGGCGGACTTGTATGCCCTGGAAGCCGCGGGCATTACGGCCGGCGTCATCGGCATCGCCTTGTTTCTGGCGAGTCTCCGGTTTTTTGTCGTTTCCTTGCAGCGGGGTTCCCATGCGGCCCAGTCGATCGACCAGCGCACCGAATTCGGCGACATTCGCATCTCGATGGAAACAATCGAAAATTTGGCGCTGAAGGCGGCTTCCAAGCAGCGCGGCGTCAAAGATTTGAGAGCCCGCGTAAGAGCTTCAGACGCCGGACTCGAGATCGTCATTCGGGCCGTCGTCGACGGAGAACATCCGATACCTTCGCTAACGGAGGACGTGCAAAAAGCGGTCAAGGAACACATCGAGGAAATAACCGGCATACCGGTCATCAACGTCGCCGTGTTCGTCGCCAACGTCATTCAGTCGAATACGTTTAAAAGCCGGGTAGAATAGAGGTGGAGTTGTCGATGTGGAGGGAGCTCTGGTCCGCCTATCAAAAACGCATTGCAGGCGCTGCCGCTGGTTTGTTTTTCGGAATCATTTATCTGTTCTTCGGGTTCTGGGATATGCTGTTCGTGGCGCTCCTGGTCGGCGCGGGCTACTGGTACGGGAAACAAAAAGAAATGACGAGCGGCCCGGTCATCCCTTGGCAGAAACTATGGGACGCGGTGATGGATCGGTTTCGCCCGTTCAGGTAATCCTGTGGTCTCCTCCGTACTCCGGATGCGGAAAACCGCCATTCGGTGCAGGGAGGAGATCATAGGTTTTTTCAACATATAAGAAAGTATAAGTTTCAGCTTATACTTTCTTATATGTCAACTCGAAATTTAAGCTGCGCCTCCTAAGGCGTCAGCCGATTGCGCTTGCACTTTGGCTTCTACAAGGACACATCAGTCACGGAGGTTATATGAAACGGAGATTAGCTAGGGAAATTGCGGTATCCAGCCTTTATCAAATGGAAATGAACGAGGTCGCCGCGGCGGAAGCGGTCGATATGCTGATGGAAGAGCTGCGGCACGACAACGAGATCGGCGCCGATCCTGCCGAAATCGGCAGCACGGACGAATTCGCCAGGGAGCTCGTATACGGCGTGACGGAAAATAAAGCGGCCATCGACAATATGCTGCAGCAGCATTTGACCGGCTGGCAGGTGGACCGTTTGTCCAGAGTCGACCGGCAAGTGCTGAGGCTGGCCTGCTACGAAATGGTCTACCGGAACGATGTTCCGCCCAAAGCGGCCATCAACGAAGCGATCGAGCTCGCAAAGCATTTCGGCACGGAGGAATCCGGCAAATTCGTCAACGGCGTATTGGGCAAGCTGCTTCGCACGCTGGACGACGCGCAAGCGAAGCGGAACGATTGATTTTAGGCGGGATTACAGGAAGGAGATCGAGAGAGATGGCGAACATAATTGCAGGGAAACAAATATCCGAACAAATCAGAAGCGAGCAGGCGAAAGAGGTGGCGGAGCTCAAAGCGAAAGGCGTCGTGCCTGGGCTTGCGGTCGTCCTCGTCGGAGAAGATCCGGCTTCCAAGGTGTACGTAGGTTCCAAGGAAAAGGCCTGCTTGCAGCTTGGCATCTATTCCGAGGTGCACCGTCTGCCGGCGGAAACGACGGAAGAGGAGCTTCTGGCGCTGATTGCGCGGCTGAACGCTCAGTCGTCGATTAACGGTATTCTGGTGCAGCTGCCGCTGCCGGCTCATATTAACGAAAAGTCGGTGCTCGACGCCATCAGCCCGGCGAAGGACGTCGACGGCTTCCATCCGCAAAGCGTCGGCAATCTGGTCATCGGCGACGAAAGTCTGCTCCCGTGCACGCCAGCCGGCGTCATCGAGCTGATTAAGCGGAGCGGGACCGATATTGCCGGCAAGCATGCGGTCGTCATCGGCCGCAGCAACATCGTCGGGAAGCCCGTTGCGATGCTGCTGCTGCGGGAAAACGCGACGGTGACGATTTGCCATTCGCGTACGGCGAACATTCAGGAAATCGCCAGGCAGGCCGATATTCTGGTCGTGGCGATCGGCAAGGCGAAATCGGTTGACGCAAGCTACGTGAAACCGGGCGCCGTCGTCATCGACGTAGGCATTAACCGGATGCCGGACGGCAAGCTGGCGGGAGACGTCGATTACGAGGATTGTCTCGCAACGGCCGGAAGCATTACGCCGGTTCCGGGTGGCGTAGGGCCGATGACGATTACGATGCTGATGGCCAATACGATCAAGGCGGCGAAGAAGGCGCACGGTATCGGAGGGTAACGGCCAATGGATCGCCAGCCCCGCATTTTGTCGATCAAAGAAATTAACAAATATATTCGGATGAAGCTGGAAAACGACGCCGTGCTGAGCGATATTTGGCTGCGCGGCGAAATTTCCAACTTCACTCACCATTCCAGCGGCCATATGTATTTTACGCTGAAGGACAAGGACAGCCGGATCAAATGCGTCATGTTTGCCTCGCATAACGCGAGGCTCCCGTTCATTCCGCGCGAAGGGGCCAAAGTGCTGGCCCGCGGGAACGTTTCCGTATACGAGAGGGACGGCAGCTATCAATTTTACGTGCAGTCGATGCAGCCCGACGGAATCGGCAGCTTGTATTTGGCTTATGAACAGCTGAAGCGCAAGCTGGAGGAGGAAGGATTGTTTGACGCCGCGCGGAAGCGGGCCATACCGGCCTTTCCGAAAGCGATCGGCGTCATTACGTCTCCGACCGGCGCCGCGGTTCGCGACATTATGACGACGCTGCAGCGCCGGTATCCTCTTGCCTCGGTTTACGTTTATCCCGTGCTGGTGCAAGGAACGGGCGCGGCGGCATCCATCGCGCAAGCGCTGGAAGCCATGAACCGCCACGGGGAATGCGACGTGCTGATTGTCGGCCGCGGCGGCGGATCGCTGGAGGAATTGTGGGCCTTCAACGAGGAAGTCGTCGCAAGAGCGATCGCGGGCTCCGCCATTCCGGTCATTAGCGCGGTCGGACATGAGACCGATTACACGATCGCGGATTTCGCGGCCGATCTTCGTGCGGCAACGCCTACGGCGGCGGCGGAGCTTGCGGTTCCCCATATCGCCGAGCTGGCCGGGCGTTTGGAACGGCAGCGGCAGCGGCTCCGCTCGGAAATGCTGTCTGCTCTGAACAGGCGCATGACGCGGCTGGAGCGGGTAAGGCGCTCGCCTTTTTTTCGTTTCCCCCGCAAATATTTGCTGGAGCAAGTGCAGCGGCTGGACCGGGCTTCGGAGCAGCTCCGGCTTCGGGCACAGCGGCTGACGGACCGCGAACGGTCGAGGCTGGAGCGGCTTTGCTCCGGACTCGCGGCGCAGCATCCCGGCCATAAAATCGCTTTTGAAGCGAAGCGGCTGCAAGGATCGAAGCGGCAGCTGGAGGCGGCGGCAAAATCGGCGGTCAAAGACGGCAGGCAGCGCATGCTGAGCGCCGTCAGGCAGCTGGATGCACTCAGCCCGCTGAAGGTGATGGCCAGAGGCTACAGTCTCGTCTACGACCGGGAAGGCAAGCGGCTCGTGAAATCGGTCCGCGACGCGGCGGAGGGCGACCGCATCGGCGTCAGGCTGACGGACGGTTATTTGGAATGTCTCGTCCAGGCAAGGAAAGGAGAGCAAAGCGATGGAACGTGAAAAGGAAACCGAATTAAGCTTTGAGCAGGCGATGGACAAGCTGGAGGAGATCGTATCCAAGCTGGAGAGCGGAGACGTACCCCTGGAAACGGCTATCGAGCTGTTTCAGGAAGGAATGAAGCTGTCGCAGCTGTGCGGCAGCAAGCTGGAGCAAGTGGAGAGCAAGATCGAAATGCTTCTGGAAACCGATCAAGGGTTTCAAAAGAAACCGTTTGCCGCCGCAAACGAGGACCGAGGGGAACCATGCTGATGGCCGGTTATGCGATTGGCGATTATTTGAAAGATTGCGCGAGAGCGGTTGAAGAGAAGCTGGCGGTCTCGCTGCCGGAAAGCTGGGGAGCGCCGAGTCTGCTGCGCGATTCGATGCTCTATTCGCTGCAGGCGGGCGGCAAAAGAATTAGGCCCGCTCTGCTGATTGCGGCCGCCGAAGCCGGCGGACTGCCGGACGCGCGGAAGAAAGCGCTGCCTGTAGCTTGCGCCGTCGAATTTATTCATACGTATTCGTTGATCCACGACGATTTGCCTGCGATGGACAACGACGATTACCGCAGAGGCAAACCGACGAACCATAAAGTGTTCGGGGAAGCGATGGCCATTCTTGCCGGCGACGCGCTGCTGACCCATGCGTTCGGTTTGATTGCGGACGCCGCGGGGGACGGACTGATCGATGCCGCCGACGCTTTGGCCATCATCGGCGATTTGTCCAAATATGCGGGAGCTGCCGGCATGGTAGGCGGACAAGCTGCGGATATGCTGGGCGAGCAAGGATTGACGACCATCGAAGATCTGGAATACATCCACCAGCACAAAACAAGCGATCTCATCGTATTTTCGGTGACGGCCGGCGGAAGAATCGGCGGTGCGGACAAGCGCCAGCTGGAGAGTCTCGAGCTGTACGCGCGCAATATCGGTCTGGCGTTTCAAATACAGGACGACATTCTCGACTTGATCGGCGACGAACAGAAGCTGGGCAAGCGGACGAACAGCGACGTCAACGCCGAAAAGGTCACTTATCCTTATTTGCTCGGGATCGAGCAAAGCCAGGCGAAAGTCGAGGCTTTGACGCTTGAAGCGAAAGCGGCCGTAGCCGGCGCGGGGCTTGCGGACTGCGAACGGCTGCTGCAAATCGCCGATTTTCTCGTGCAGAGAGATCATTAATGCCGGTTCGCGTACGGGCCGGATCGATTGGGAAAATGAATGCCGGTGTGCTATAATAGGTAAAATGTAGACGTTCATTGGACAGCCGGCATCAGGGAGGCTGACCGCGAAAGCGAGGAAACGATATTGCTGCTGGAACAGATTAACGGACCTCAAGATTTGAAGGCTTTGCCCGTCTCCCAACTGGAGCGGCTCGCCGAGGAAATCCGCCAGTTTCTTATCCAGAAGCTGTCCGTTACGGGCGGCCATTTGGCTCCTAATTTGGGCGTTGTGGAATTGACGCTCGTTATGCATTATTTATTCAATAGTCCTGACGATAAATTTATTTTCGACGTCGGCCATCAATCCTATGTGCACAAAATATTGACTGGCCGCAAGGAGCAGTTTCATACGCTGCGCCAATACAAGGGCTTGTGCGGCTTCGTCAAACGTACCGAAAGCGAGCACGACGTATGGGAAGCCGGCCACAGCAGCACGTCACTCTCCGCTGCGATGGGCATGGCGCTGGCCCGGGATTTCAAGGGCGAGCGCAACCGCGTGGTCGCCGTCATCGGCGACGGTGCGCTGACCGGAGGGATGGCGCTGGAGGCGCTGAACCATATCGGCCACGAGAAGCGCAACATGATCGTGGTGCTGAACGACAACGAAATGTCGATCGCGCCGAATGTCGGCGCACTGCATCATTATTTGGGCAAAATCCGGGCCGACCGCCATTACCAGAAAGCAAAGGAAGAGCTGCAGCATTTGCTGAACAAGGTGCCGGCCATCGGCGGCAAGCTGGCGAAGACGGCTGAGCGATTTAAGGACAGCCTGAAATATTTGCTGGTCAGCGGCATTTTGTTCGAGCAATTCGGCTTGACGTATTTGGGACCGGTGGACGGACACGACATTAACGGCCTGATGGACATTATGAAGCAAGCGGACTCCATGAAGGGGCCCGTTCTGGTTCACGTTCTGACCGTCAAAGGCAAAGGATATTCGCCGGCGGAGGCGGATTCGCACAAGTGGCACGGCGCTTCGCCGTACAAGATCGAGTCGGGGCAAATGATCAAGGCGGTCGGGCCTCCGATGTATACGAAGGTGTTCGGGGACATGCTGATCGAGCTGGCGGACCGGGACGAACGGATCGTGGCCGTCACGCCGGCGATGCCGGGCGGATCGGGCTTGCTCGATTTCGCCGAGAAATATCCCGACCGGATGATCGACGTCGGCATTGCCGAGCAGCATGCCGCCACGCTGTCCGCCGCTCTGGCCATGGAAGGGATGAAGCCGGTCTTCGCCGTATATTCGACATTCCTGCAGCGTGCATACGATCAAGTGGTGCACGATATTTGCCGGCAAAATCTGAACGTCATCTTTGCTATCGACCGGGCGGGCTTCGTCGGTCCGGACGGGGAAACGCATCAGGGCGTTTACGACATTGCTTTTTTGAGGCATGTGCCTAATCTCGTCGTCATGATGCCGAAGGATGAAAACGAGCTGCGCCGCATGCTGCGGACGGCGGCCGATTACGACGCCGGCCCGATTGCGGTTCGGTATCCGCGCATACACGGCGTCGGCGTAGAGCTTGATCCGAATCCCGAGCCGCTGCCGATCGGCCGGTGGGAACGGCTGCGCGACGGCGACGCGTACGATATCGTCGCCGTCGGCCCGATGATCGGCGTGGCCGAGGAAGCGGCCGACCTGCTGAAGCGCGAAGGCGTCAATGCGGGCATCGTCAACGCCAGGTTTATTAAGCCTTTGGACGAAGAAATGTTGAAGTCGCTGTCCAAGCAAGGCAAGCGGCTGATTGTGCTCGAAGAAGGCTCGGTGCTTGGCGGGCTGGGCAGCGCGGTGCTGGAGTTTTATTCAATGAACGGCATTTACGATACACCCGTGAAGATTATGGGAGTTCCCGACGCTTTCATCGAGCACGGCACGATCGAGGAACAGCGCCGCGAGGCCGGATTGACGGCGGAGAGAGTCGCCGCCGAAATTCGTAATATGTTTCCGAGGAGGATAAAGCACGCCACCGGTCAATCGTAGCGGCCGCGTGCAACATCATGGGCAAAGAACGAATCGATGTGCTGCTCGTCGAGCGCGGGTATTACGACAGCAGGGAAAAGGCCAAAAAAGCGCTGATGGCCGGTCTGGTTCTCGTCAATGACGAGCCGGTGGACAAAAGCGGAATGAAAGTCGACCGCGCGGCGGACATTAAAGTAAAGGGAGCGCTCCATCCTTACGTCAGCCGAGGCGGCCTGAAGCTGGAAAAAGCGGTACGGACGTTCGGAATCGATCTTCGGGGCAGCGTAATGATCGACATCGGCGCTTCGACCGGAGGGTTTACCGACTGCGCTTTGCAGCACGGGGCGGACTACGTTTACGCGGTGGATGTCGGCTACAACCAGCTCGACTGGTCGCTGCGCAGCCACGAACAGGTATGCGTGATGGAACGGACAAATTTCAGATATATCCGGCCGGAAGATTTGAAAGGACCTGTTCCGACGTTCGCGAGCATCGACGTCTCCTTTATTTCGCTGAAGCTCATATTGCCGCCGTTGTCCGCCTTGCTGCCCGCAGGCTCCGGAGTCGTGGCGCTGATCAAGCCGCAATTCGAGGCGGGCCGGGAAAAGGTGGGCAAGTCGGGCGTCGTCCGCGATCCGGCCGTCCATGCCGAAGTGCTGCGGACAGTGCTGGAGACCGCGGCCGAGACGGGGTACCGGCTGCAAAATTTAACGTTTTCGCCGATTACCGGAGGAGAAGGAAACATCGAATTTTTGGCCTACTGGACCTGGGCCGGAGAGCCGTCCGGAGAAGTTCCGGACGAGCGAACGCTCCGGGAGCTTGCGGAAGAGGCCGGCCGCACGTTTCGAAACGACAAATAGATAACACGCAGCCGGGAAGGATGCCGATCAGTGATGACTGCTTGGGCATCTTTTTGCTTTACAGAGGCTCGAACCATCTGCTAAACTAACGATAACGGAACAAACGTTCGTGCCATCCGTTCACGAAAGAGGCGAGATGTCATGCAGGGGTATGGAGAATGGTTCATTATGCTGTTTGCCGGCGTCCTGCTGCTGATATGGCTTTACAGGGCGTTCTACCGCTGGCTGCACGAGCCGGCCGTCATGAACCGGGCGAAGCTGGGCAAGGGCGGGACGATTGCCGCCAACGACGCGAACGCGGCTTTGCTGGTGCGGGAAGGATACGATGTCGTTTCCGGCAAGCATGTCATTCCGATCGGCATCGACCTGGACGGATCGCCCCTCGAACCAGGCTCGAGGCTTTATATCGACTATATCGCGGAACGCGATGGCCATACATATATCGTGAAGACGGCAAGGGACCGGATGCCGATCGACTGGTCGGCCAGCGGCGTGAGGGACAGGCTTCTCGTTTATTCCTTGCTGCTGCCGCAATGCGACGGCGTGTTGTATATCGATGCCAAGGAAGGCAGGATCCGCAAGATCGAATTTCATCTCGAATAGCGAACGACGGAGGAATGTTATGAAAGGAATCAGGCAGTTCCGCATTAAGGAAATTATAGCGACGCAGGAGATCGAAACGCAGGAGGAGCTCGTGGAAGCGTTGAAGGCGACGGGCATGCAAGTGACGCAAGCGACCGTTTCCAGAGACATCAAGGAACTGATGCTTGTCAAGGTGCCAGCGGGGGAAGGGCGCTACCGCTATTCCATGCCGGCTGACCATCAGCGGCCCAATCCGGTGCACAAGCTGAAGAGGGCGCTGATGGACCATTTTACGCATATCGACTACACGGACAATCTGGCCGTGCTGAAGTGTTTGCCCGGAACGGCCAACGCCATCGGAGCGCTGATCGACAATATGGAATGGACGGAAGTTATGGGAACGATTTGCGGCGACGACACGATCTTGATTATATGCCGAAGCAAGGAGCAGAGCGAAGAAATTACGGAACGTCTGCTGTCCATGCTTAGCTGATCTTAACGGATACGATTCGCTTGGGGAGGATTCCATCAGATGCTGCGCGAGCTTTCGATTAAAAATTTGGCCGTCATCGAAGAAGTGCATGTCGTGTTTCATGAAGGTTTTCATGTATTGACCGGGGAGACCGGTGCGGGCAAGTCGATTCTGATCGACGCGCTGAGCTTGATCGCGGGGGGACGCGGCTCGGCCGACATGGTCCGCTACGGCTGCGACAAAGCCGAAATGGAGGCCATGTTCGATTTGCCTGCCGGACATCCGTCATGGGGCGTGCTGGAACGTCTGGGCGTACAGCACTCGGCCGAGGAGACGCTGGTTATACGCCGCGAGCTGAGCGCACAAGGGAAAAGCAGCAGCCGCGTCAACGGCCAGCTCGTGACCATTTCCATGCTGCGTGAAATCGGGGAATGCCTCGTCAATATTCACGGCCAGCACGAGCATCAGTCGCTGCTGAAGACGGAGCATCATTTGGAATGGCTCGATTCGTTCGCCGGGAACAAGCTTGCGGCGGTGAAGAGCGAATACGCGGCCGTATACGGCCGGCTTCAGGAAACGAGATCCGGTCTTCGGGAATTGGAGCAGACCGTGCGTCAAAACGTGCAAATGCTCGATTTGTACCGGTTTCAAATTGATGAAATCGCAAGCGCGGCGCTTCGGCCCTCCGAAGACGAGGAACTGGCGAACCAGAGACGTCTGCTCATGAATGCGGAGAAGCGGGCGGCGTCGGTGTCGGAAGCTTACGAGCTGCTGTACGGAGGACGGGGATTGGACGCCATCGGCAAGGCCGTCTCCAAGCTGAGCGACATAGCGGCCTACGATTCGGCCGTTCTCGGGCCGGTTCTGGAGCAGCTGCAGTCGGCCTTTTATCAGGCGGAGGACGCCGCGTACCAGCTTCGCAGCTACCGCGACGGCATCGAGTCCGACCCGGAACGGCTTGCTTACGTCGATGACCGGCTGGATTTAATCAACGGCTTGAAACGGAAATACGGCGAATCGATCCCGGACATATTGGCTTATTTGGATCAAATCGTGGCGGAGCGCGACAAGATCGAAAACCGGGACGAGCTTGTCGAAACACTTCGGCAGCAGGAAGAGACGCTGTATAAGCAAGCTTTGGCGTTGGCGGAGCAGCTGTCGGAGCTTCGGCACAAAGCGTCGGACCGGCTGGCGAAGGTGATCGAAGGGGAACTGCAAGGGCTGCAAATGCCTTCCGCACGATTCCTCGTGCAGCTGGACCGCCAGTTCGATTATGCGGATGCCGAGCCGAAGCCGAAGCTTCATGCGGACGGGATGGACGAAGCCGTATTTCTGTTGTCGACGAACCCGGGCGAACCGCCCAAGCCGCTGAACAAGATTGCTTCCGGCGGCGAAATGTCGCGAATTATGCTCGCGCTCAAAAGCATCTTCGCGGAAATCGACCGCGTGCCGGTGCTTGTATTCGACGAAGTGGATACCGGCGTCAGCGGCCGCGCCGCGCAAGCTATAGCCGAGAAGCTGTCGCGGCTGGCCCGGAAATGCCAAGTGTTCTCGATTACGCATTTGCCTCAAGTGGCGTGCATGGCCGATCATCATTACGAAATACGCAAGGCGGTCGCGGGCAATCGGACGTCGACGAGCGTTACGGAGCTTGCCGACGAGGGCAAGATCAACGAGCTTGCGCGTATGCTCGGCGGTGTTGAGGTTACCGAAAAAACGAGGCATCATGCTCAGGAAATGCTTGATTTGGCTCAAGGACTGAAGGGGGCGTAATGGAAGCCAGCGAGGGAATGTTTTTGCGGTCATAAAAGATGGGGTGCGGGGTAACTTAAAGGTACGCCAATGGCGATCATCCTTATTCGTCATGCGATGGAATGACAGGGAGCGTGAAATCATTGAACTCCAATCAACGGAAACGATGGTTCGGCTTAGTTCTAGTGTTCTTCGTATGCATGATCGGATTCTCCACTCCGTTTCAACATATAGCCGCCTTCCCGAGCGAACTTCGATTGTTTTCCGGGCAGATGAAGCGGATGAAATACGGAGTGCCGGTTCAGGCAGAAGTGACGGTCGATCCTCAAATGTTGCAAATTAACGGATCCTCGCGCCAATCGTTGTCCGTTAATTTGAACGAACCGCTGACGCTGCAGCCGCATCGCAGCGGCCAGACGAACATGAAGGTGAAATTATTCGGCAAAATTCCGTTCAAGACCGTTAAAGTACAGGTTGTTCCCGATATTCGCGTAATCCCCGGAGGGCAGACGATTGGCGTGAAAGTAAAATCGGCGGGCATACTGGTCGTAGGGCATCATCAAGTAACGGACCGCGAAGGCAACAGACAGTCTCCCGGCGAATCGGCGGGTTTGAAGTTAGGCGATCTTATTATGGATATTAACGGGCAGCGCATCAAAGACGTCAAAAAAGTCGGGGAGCTTTGCCAGCTGTACGGCCGCGACAAACAGCCGCTTCGCGTGACATACAAACGCGGCGGAAAGCTGAACCGCACCGTGCTGAATCCCGTTTACGATGCGGAAGACAAGGCATGGCGTCTGGGACTGTATATTCGGGATTCGGCAGCCGGCGTAGGCACGCTGACGTTTTATGCCCCGAATCAAGGCGTCTATGGAGCGCTGGGCCATGTCATTACCGATATGGATACCCAAACGCCGATCGAAGTGGGCGAAGGACAAATTTTGCAGTCGAGCGTAACCTCCATCAACAAAAGCCAAAACGGCGAACCCGGCGAGAAACGCGCGCATTTCGTCAAGGAAAGCAAAGTGCTGGGCAACATCGAGCGGAACACTCCGTTCGGCATCTTCGGCAAGATGAAAGAACTTCCCGCCCACAGCTTTAGCAGCAAATCGCTGCCCGTCGCCTTTGCGGAGGACGTAAAGGAAGGTCCTGCCCAAATCTTGACCGTCGTCAACGGCCAAAAGGTCGAAAGGTTCAATATTGAAATCGTACATGTTTCAAAGCAAAATGCTCCGGCCACCAAAGGGATGGTCATCAAAATAACGGACAAAAGACTGATTCAAAAAACGGGCGGCATCGTGCAAGGCATGTCGGGAAGTCCGATTATTCAGGACGGCAAGCTGATCGGAGCGGTAACCCATGTATTTGTCAACGATCCGTCGTCGGGCTACGGCTGCTTTATCGAATGGATGCTTCAGGATGCCGGAGTGTTGATGAAATCCGCAGCTTCCAAGGATGGAGAAGCGGCATAACGAAACAAGCCAGCTGCAGACGATCGTCAAGATCGGCTGCAGCTGGCTTTTTTAGGCAACCATTGTCGAAGAGGCACGAAAAACATCGGTTTGTGCAACAAATTATTTATTATAACGAACTGTTCGAAAAAAATAAAGAAAAAAGTTTTTCGACAGAAGGAATTCAAACTTCAATGTCGAAAATGTAAGTCAGACAACAAGACGAGCGCTGAAATATCATTTTAAGGGAGGATCAGGCTTTGCATAAAATCGAAGTATTATTGGCGGATGACAACCGGGAGTTTACGAATCTGTTATCGGAATACATATCCGAGCAAAGTGATATGAATGTAAGCGGCGTTGCGTATAACGGGGAAGAGGTCATCCGGCATCTGGAGCAATCCAGAATCGTGCCCGATGTTCTTATACTGGATATTATTATGCCGCACCTGGACGGACTCGGCGTATTGGAGCGGCTGAAGGAAATGAACTTGTCGCCCATGCCCAAAATTATTATGCTGACGGCTTTCGGTCAAGAAAACATTACGCAAAAGGCGGTTCAGCTCGGGGCTTCGTATTACATTTTGAAGCCGTTCGATATGGACATCTTGGCAAACCGGATTAGGCAGCTGGTCGGCAGCTCTCCGTCCTATTCTTCCGCTGCAAGCTACAATGCGGGCGCTTCGGCCGTAAAGTCGAATGTGGTGCCGCTGGCCAAAGGCAAAAATTTGGATGCGAACATTACGAGCATCATTCACGAAATCGGCGTGCCGGCTCATATTAAAGGTTATCAATATTTGCGCGAGGCGATAACGATGGTGTACAACAACATCGAAATTCTCGGCGCCATTACGAAAACGCTGTACCCGGCCATCGCCGAGAAGTTCAAGACGACGCCGTCGCGCGTCGAACGTGCCATCCGCCACGCGATCGAGGTCGCCTGGACGCGCGGCAACATCGACAGCATCAGCCATCTGTTCGGCTACACGATCAACATCAGCAAGTCGAAGCCGACGAACAGCGAATTCATCGCGATGGTTGCAGACAAGCTTCGGATCGAGCATAAGGTGAGCTGATTCCATTACCATCGCCATCAATTTACTTTCGAGTCGTTCCCGCATTGGCCGTAACTGGCCGGTGCGGGACTTTTTTTTGATTTCACTGCGGTACCGATCATATGGCCATCTGAAGGCAATACAACGCGAGTGGGGCTGCAGTGAAGGTGCAGCATAAACGGCCAACAAAAAAAGACATCTCCCGATGTCCCTAGTTATATTCGAATCTTCGATTCAGCATGACGTTGCGGCCGTATTTGCGGATCAATTCTTTGGATTCGTTTTTGACGAATTGACGAATATCCTGCAGCCGCTGAACGCCGGGGCGGAGCGTTTCTTGCTTTTGGCCGTCGACAACGACGTCGAATACGATTTTCATGACGATTCGTTTCTCCTTTGCTTTTTCCGGGTTGATTCAAGTGTAACGGGACAATGTTTCGGGATTGTCAACCGAGGCGAAGAGTCTTGTAAAATATCCGGAGACTGCGTTAGCGGAGCGTAAAAAAAGCAAAGCGCCTTCGACGCTAAGCCTGGGGCTTGGGCGGACGAGGGCGCTTTGCTTTGAAGCGGGGCGCGACATAGTTGCGCTTGCGGTCCCGGAAAAAAATCCAGCCGCCGATAAAGCCCGCTCCGGCAAAAAACATGATGAAACCGAGCAAAAAGGAAAGCCAGTCGAATTTGGGCGTTACCGCGTCATTGCCGAACTCGGAAAAATAAATAAATACGGCATCCTTCATATACAAAAAACCGAAGCAGGCGACGACGCCGGGCACGACAAGAAACAAGATGGCGATTATCCGCGAAATGACCATTTTCATGCGTTATGACTCTCTCCTGTTCACGAATGCTGACTGCTACTATCATAACCTTTTGGGCCGATTGTGTCTATTTCTCGGGGGACCGTGAAATACGCCGCAAAAACAGGTACAATAGAAGGGTGCCGGGGGAAAAAGGTCTCGGCAACGGCATAAGCATACATAGCAAACTATTCGATAAACATAGAGTTAACGGAGGAGAAACGATGACGATACAAGTGGACGTAGCGGTGCTCGGCGGCGGTCCGGGCGGATATACGGCAGCGATCAGGGCGGCGCAGTCGGGCAAAAGCGTGGCGATTGTCGAGATGGACAAGCTCGGCGGCACGTGCCTGCATAAAGGCTGCATTCCGAGCAAATCATTGCTCCGAAGCGCCGAGGTGTACAGAACGCTGCTGCAGGCGGATACATACGGCATCGGCGTCGCCGAAGGCGCCGTCACGCTCGATTTCGGCAAGGTGCAGTCGCGCAAGGAAGCGACGGTGGAGCAGCTGCACCGCGGGCTTCACAGCCTGATGAAAAAACATAACATTCAGATCGTAAACGGCAAAGGCCGGGTCATCGGCCCGTCGATTTTTTCCCCGCGCAGCGGCTCGCTGGCGGTGGAGCTTGCGGACGGAGAGATGGAATCGGTCGTTTCGACGAATCTGATTATCGCGACGGGCTCGCGTCCGCGTTCGATTCCGGGGCTGGAGCCGGACGGAAAACGGATATTGACGAGCGACGATGCGCTGCGGCTGGACAACCTTCCGGCTTCCGTCCTAATCGTAGGCGGGGGAGTTATCGGCGTCGAATGGGCGTCGATGCTGCAAGACTTCGGAGTTGCGGTTACGCTGGCGGAAGCCGGCGCCCGGCTGCTGCCCGGCGAGGACGCGGAAGTGTCGGCGGAGCTGCACAAGGCGCTGAAGCGCCGCGGCGTTCGCATCCTGACGAGCGTCCAGCTGAAGACGGAAACTTGCGAGGCGGCGGACGGTTCCGTGTCGATCTCGGCCGGCACGCCTGAGGGCGATGTCGTGCTGACGGCCGAATCGATGCTGCTTGCCGTCGGACGGCAAGCGAACATTGAAGGCATCGGTCTCGAGAATACCGATATTCGGACGAAGGACGGCTTTATCGAGACCAATGCGTTCGGCCAAACGACGGAGCCGCACATTTACGCCATCGGCGACGCGGCCGGAGGTGTTCAGCTGGCCCACGCCGCCGCGCATGAAGGGCTGGTCGCCGCAGATCACTTGGCCGGCGCCCAGCCGCATCCGCTTATGCCCCATCTCATCCCTCGCTGCATCTATTCGAGCCCGGAGATTGCTTCTTACGGCCTGACGGAAGATGCCGCCCGCAGACAGGGACGCGAGATCAAAAAAGGGAAGATCCCGTTTCAGGCGATCGGCAAAGCGCTTGTGCTCGGCGATGCGGAAGGGTTTGTCAAGGTTATCGCCGACCGCGATACGGACGATATTTTGGGCGTTCATATCATAGGACCGCATGCGACGGATCTCATATCGGAATCGTCGCTGGCCGGATGGCTGAACGCGGCGCCTTGGGAAGTCGGTGCTATGGTTCACCCGCATCCGACGCTGTCGGAAGCGATCGGCGAGGCGATGCTGGCGGTCGACGGGAAATCGATCGCTTATTAAGAACGGCTTTTCTTTTTGCCTCCGATAGGGGTATAATGAAGATGAGGTCTTAGTACCAGGTTATAAGATCTGGTCAAAGAAGGAGGAATGGGATTGTGACTCGTTCTGCTGCAGCAGGTCAAACGTTTCGCCACAGAGAGCTTGGACTCCAAGACGAGCAAGTGATAGACATGTATGCGACGATGATGACGACCCGGAAATTCGACGAGCGCGTGCTGTTGCTGCAACGTGCCGGCAAAATCAATTTCCACGTATCCGGCATTGGCCAGGAGGTCGCACAAGTCGCGGCGGCTTATGCGCTTGACCGCGACAACGATTATTTTTTGCCCTACTACCGGGATTACGGCTTCGTGCTGTCCGTGGGCATGACGCTGAAGGAGCTGTTTCTGTCCGTCTTTGCCAAAGCGGAGGACCCGAACAGCGGGGGACGGCAAATGCCGGGACATTTCGGCCATAAACGGCTGCGCATCGTAACGGGCTCCAGTCCGGTGACGACGCAAGTGCCGCATGCGGCCGGAATCGCGCTTGCCGCCAAAATGAAAAACAAACCGATCGTCAGCTTCGTTACCTTCGGCGAAGGCTCCAGCAACCAGGGCGATTTCCACGAAGGATGCAATTTTGCGGGCGTGCACAAGCTGCCCGTCATCTTCATGTGCGAGAACAACCAGTACGCGATATCGGTGCCCGTGCACAAGCAGCTGGGCGGCCGGGTGGCGGACCGCGCGGTCGGCTACGGATTTCCGGGATTGCAGGTTGACGGCAACGATGCGCTGGAGGTGTACCGCGTCGTCAAGGAAGCGCGGGACCGCGCCGTCGCAGGGGAAGGACCGACGCTGATCGAAGCGATGATGTACCGGCTGTCGCCGCACTCGACTTCGGACAACGATTTGGCCTACCGGACCAAAGAGGAAGTTGAAGAGAACCGGGCGAAGGACGGCATACCGAAATTCAAGCAATATTTGATCGATTGCGGTATATGGAGCGAGGAGAAGGATCAGGAGCTGCTCGCCGAAATTCGCAGGCAGGTGGACGAGGCGACGGAATATGCCGACAAGGCTTCGTTCCCGTCGCCGGAATCGACGCTGCGGCATGTGTATGCGGACGACGCCGAACAGGGGAGGGCATAAGCGAATGGCGGTTATCGACTATATCGACGCGATTCGTCTCGCCATGAAGGAAGAGATGGAGCGGGACGAGGATGTGTTTGTGCTCGGGGAAGACGTTGGCGTCAAGGGCGGCGTCTTCACGACGACTAAGGGGCTGTACGAGCAGTTCGGCGAATACCGCGCGCTCGATACGCCGTTGTCGGAATCCGCGATAGCGGGCGTAGCGATCGGCGCGGCCATGTACGGCATGAAGCCGATCGCCGAAATGCAATATTCCGACTTTATGTTTCCGGCGACGAACCAGATTATAAGCGAAGCGGCCAAAATCCGCTACCGCTCCAACAACGACTGGAATTGCCCCGTCGTCATTCGCGCTCCGATCGGCGGAGGCATCTTCGGCGGGCTGTACCATTCGCAATGTCCGGAATCTGTCTTTTTCGGCACGCCGGGCCTTAAGATTGTGGCTCCTTACCGTCCGTACGACGCCAAGGGCTTGCTGAAGGCGGCCGTGCGCGATCCGGATCCGGTTCTTTATTTCGAAAACAAAAAAAGCTACAAGCTGATCAAAGGCGATGTGCCGGAGGACGACTACACCGTTCCGATCGGCAAAGCGAACGTGCTGCGCGAAGGCGAAGACATTACCGTCATCGGCTACAGCCTGCCGCTCTGGTTCATCGAGCAAGCCGCGGAGGAGCTGGCGCAGGAAGGCATCAGCGCGCATATTCTCGATTTGCGGACGATACAGCCGCTCGACAAGGAAGCGATTCTGGAAGCGGTCCGCAAGACGGGCAAAGTGCTGATCGTCCACGAAGACAACAAGACGGGCGGAGTCGGAGCGGAGGTATCGGCGATCATTGCCGAGGAGCTGCTGTATGAGCTGGACGCACCGATTATGAGGCTTTGCGGACCGGACGTGCCGGCTATGCCGATCAATCCGCCGGGCGAAAAGTTTTTTCTGCTGAACAAGGACAAAGTGAAGGAAGCGATGCGTCATTTGGCCCTCTATTAATGACGGATGGCGGCAATGCGCGGGATAGGAGTTGGTATTGGTGAAAAGGATCATGGAAATCGTCGTGCCGCAGCTGGCGGAATCGCTTGTGTCGGCGACGATCGACAAATGGCTGAAGCAGCCTGGAGACCGGGTGGACGCATACGAGCCGATTTGCGAGCTGATTACGGATAAGGTGACGGCCGAGATGCCGTCCACGGTGTCCGGCACGCTGAAAAAAATATTGGTAGGCAATGGCGAAACGGTGCCCGTCGGTACGCCGGTTTGCCTGATCGAGACCGAAGACGCGCCGGCGGACGGCGGCGGGGAAGGCGAGCCCGTCCCGGACGGATCGGAAGCCGGGGCAAGCGCGGCGGAAGCGGCGGAGAACGGCCATGCGCCGATGCGGCATCGCTATTCGCCGGCGGTGCAGCAGCTGGCGGCGGAGCACGGCATCCGGCTGGCCGACGTGCCCGGAACGGGCTTGGGCGGCCGCATTACGCGGAAGGACGTCCTGGCGTACGTCGCCTCCGGCAAACATCGCCAGCCGGCCTCCGGCGCCGCTTCGGCCATGCCGGCCGGGGCCTCGATGGACGCTCATATGCCGGTACGCTCATCCGGCATTCATCTGTCCGAGACGCCGCGCATTCCGAAGATCGAGGTCGAAGGAATGGAGCTGCCGGGACGCGGCGAAACGTTTATCGACGTGACCCCGATCCGCAATACGATTGCCCGGAACATGCGGCAAAGCGTCAGCGAAATTCCTCACGCATGGACGATGATCGAGGTTGACGTCACGAATCTGGTCATGCTTCGCAACAAGCTGAAGGACGAATTTATGAAGCGCGAAGGCGTCAACTTGACGTATTTGGCGTTTATGCTGAAGGCGGTCGTCAATGCGATCAAAGATTTCCCGATCATGAATTCCACCTGGGCGGTGGACAAAATTATCGTGAAACGGGATATTAATATCGCCTTGGCGGTCGGCACGGAAGATTCGGTGATGACCCCGGTCATCAAAAACGCCGATCACAAAAACGTGGCCGGTCTGGCCAAGGAAATCGACGACCTGGCCCGCCGGACGCGCGAGGGCAAGCTGACGTTGTCCGACATGCAGGGCGGCACGATTACGGTCAACAACACCGGCTCGTTCGGCTCCATCTTGTCCTATCCGATCATCAACTACCCGCAGGCGGCTAATTTGACGTTCGAGTCGATCGTCAAGCGGCCTGTCGTCATCAACGATATGATCGCAGTCCGTTCAATGGCCAACATTTGCTTGTCGCTGGATCACCGCATTCTCGACGGCGTCATTTGCGGCAGATTTTTGCAGCGGGTGAAGGATAATCTGGAAAGCTTCAATCTGGAAAGCAAGCTGTATTAAAAAGGGGATGACCGATATGCCGGACACGCAAGGGCAGCCGCAGGAAAAAGTGCTGGAGGCCCGCTACCTTGGAACGATCGATTACGGGGAAGCTTGGGAGCTGCAAAAGGCATATGTCAAGGAGATCGACAAGGAGGAGCGTCCGGAGACGCTGCTCCTTCTTCAGCATACGCCGACCTATACGCTCGGCTCGGACCGCCATCCGGAGCATTTGCTGCTGAATGAGGACGAGCTGAAGCGGCGGGGCATCGCCGTGTTTGAAATCGACCGGGGCGGAGATATTACGTATCATGGGCCCGGCCAGCTCGTGGGCTATCCGCTGCTTTATTTGGACGCCGTCGGGCTCGACTTGCACGCCTACTTGAGAAGCCTGGAGCAGACGATCATCGATTGGCTGGCGGACTATGGCATTGAAGCGGGCAGAAAGCCCGAATATACGGGAGTATGGGTCGGCGATGAGAAAATTGCGGCAATCGGAGTCAAATTCAACAAGGCCAGACACCGCAGAGGATTTATTACGAGCCACGGCTTTGCGCTGAATATTAAAGCGGGACTGGCGGCGGAAGGGTTCAGCGGAATCGTGCCGTGCGGCATTCAGCAATACGGCGTGACCTCGTTCAACGATTTGACGGGGCTGTCGTTAACGCCGGAGGAGGCGGCGGAAGGGCTGCTTCCGCATTTCCTGCGGCAATTCCGCCGTACCGTCAGCCGATAAACAGCGAGCCCACTCCGGCTAGCAATGTCGTGACGAGCAAAGCGGCCGCAACGACGATGGCAACGATCCGGATCAATTTTTGTTGGCGCATAGGAATGAAAGCTCCTTTCCGATCAATATCATAATGAAGCCGATGTCTCTATTGTATACGAAATCGATGGACGGAGGAAACCTTGATGGTGCAAAAGGAACGTATCGTACAGGAATTTATGGAACTGGTCCAAGTGGACAGCGAGACGAAGCACGAAGCGGAAATCAGCAAAGTGCTGAAGAACAAGTTCGCTTCGCTCGGATTGTCGATCGCCGAGGACGACGCGGCGGCCAAGACGGGGCACGGCGCTAACAATCTGTTTGCCACGCTGGAAGCGACAGAAGGGGCCGGCGGCGCGCCGGTCATTATGTTTACTTGTCATATGGATACGGTGACGCCCGGCAACGGCATCAAGCCGAAGCTGCATGAGGACGGATATATCCGGAGCGACGGCACGACGATTCTGGGCAGCGACGACAAGGCGGGCATCGCCGCGATGCTCGAAGCGATACGGGTGCTGAAGGAACAATCGATACCGCACGGGCGGGTCCAGTTCGTCATTACGGTCGGGGAAGAATCCGGTCTTGTCGGCGCCCGGGCGCTCGACGCGTCCATGCTGGAAGCTCAATTCGGCTACGCGCTCGATTCCAACGGCTCGATCGGCGACATTGCCGTCGCCGCGCCGACACAAGCGAAAATCGGCATTCAAATTTTCGGAAAATCCGCCCATGCCGGCGTTAATCCGGAGGACGGCATCAGCGCGATCCAAATTGCGGCCAAAGCGATCGGCAGAATGCCGCTGGGCCGGATCGACAAGGAAACGACGGCCAATATCGGCAGGTTCGAGGGGGGCGGCGCCACCAATATCGTTTGCGACTTCGTGAAGCTTGATGCCGAAGCCCGCAGCATTGCGCAGGATAAGCTGGACCGGCAGGTGGAGGCGATGAGGCAAGCGGCGGTGTCCGCCGCCGAAGAGTTTGGCGGCCGTGCGGAGTTTTCGAGCGAGATCATCTATCCGGCTTACAGCTACGACGAAAGCGATCCGGTCGTGCAGCTTGCGGTTTCGGCGATCAAGGCCATCGGCGCGACGCCGAGGACGTTCCATTCGGGCGGCGGCAGCGACGCCAATATATTCAACGGCTTGGGCGTCCCGACCGTGAACCTGGCCGTCGGCTATGAGGATATTCATACGACCAAGGAAAAAATAAAGGCGGACGATCTGGCGAAAACCGGCCGGCTCGTAGTCGAGATTGTGAAGCAGGCCAGCCGGCTTTAGCCGGCCGGCTTGACGGTTGCCGGTCCGCGATCCGCAAGTCCGAGCTTGACGATCATGGGCGGCCGCGCCGCCGTGCATTCGGAGACGAGGGCGTCTGCGCCGGCTGAAGCCGCCAGCGCGCTTAATTGCCGGCGCACCTCCCAGCCCTTGCCGATAATGCGCAATTGCAGCGGAGCGATATATTGCTTCATGGATCATACCTCCGTTGTCGGACGCAAGTCCGTTTATTAAGTAACGTATGCCGGAGCGGGACAACATATGAGCCGGCTAACGAATATCGAAGCTGAATCGGGGAGAAGAGAACCAATGGATGAACAACGTCACGCATCGCTGCCGACGGAACCGACCGTGGCAACGGAGAAAGTGTTCGACGGCCGAATCATTTCGTTGCAGGTCGATACGGTCGCATTGCCGGACGGCAAAACCGCGACAAGGGAAATCGTCAAGCATCCCGGCGCCGCCGCCGTGATGGCGCTTCTGGACGGGAAGCTGCTCGTCGTGGAGCAATTCCGCAAGCCTCTGGAAAGGTTTCAAGTCGAAATACCGGCAGGCAAGCTGGACGGCGGCGAAGATCCGATGAAGGCGGCCGCCAGGGAGCTGGAGGAGGAGACCGGATATCGGGCGGGCAAGCTGGAGCTCGTCAACGCCTTCTATACGTCGCCGGGGTTTGCCGACGAGAAGCTGTACCTTTACTTCGCCGAAGGGCTTGAAGAGGGAAAGCAACGGCTTGACGAGGACGAATATGTCGAGGTCGAGGCGATTACGATGGAACAGGCGGACGCCTACATCGCCGACGGGCGGATCGGCGACGCCAAAACGATATTGGCTGTTTACGCCTGGAAGCTGATGCTCGCGCAAGGCCGGATTTAACGCGAATGCCAGGCTGCCGGTCATAGAGACTCGAACAAGCTCATATGCTGGAATAGACGACCCTTTGCGGCCCGGCCGGAAGGGACAAGTCATATCTGGCAAGGAGGCCGGCTTGCATCGTGAAATATCCGTTCAATTTGTATGTGTTCGTATCGGTATTGTTCGCTGCGGGGAGCGTCTTCGGCATTTTTCTCGTCAACGCGCTGACGTTGGAGCAGCAGCAGGAGCTTGCCGGCGAAATCGGCCGCTATTTGATACAGATGCAGCTTGGGGGCATGGAGGGCGATGCCGCATCGTTTTGGGCGCGTTTTTTGACCCATGTCAAATGGCTTCTGCTTATCTGGGTGCTCGGCATTACGGTCGTGGGAGTGCCCGGCGTCCTGGCCTTGAATTTTGTGAAGGGCTGCCTGATCGGCTTTTCTTGCGGCATGCTTCTTAACGAATATTCCTGGAAGGGCATTCTGCTGTCCGCCGCATCGCTGGCGCCGCACAATCTGTTGGCCGTGCCGGCCATGGTTATCGCCAGCGCGGCTTCCGTCTCGTTTGCCGTATTTGTCGTCAAAGACAGGGTGCTGCAGCAAAAGGGACGTCTCGGTCCGCAATTCTCTTCCTTGACGTCGACGACGATCATGATGGCTTTTCTGCTTGCTTGCGCGGCGCTCGTGGAGACTTTCGCCTCGCCCGCCGTCATCGGATGGACGGTGCCGCTGATCTTGTCTTAGAACGGCATATTTTGACATCCAATGGTTTGACTTTCGCGAGAAATACCCCCTATAATAAGAAAAAGCAGCATTTGCTTCAGGGGGGGAAACATGGAAGCCCGGATTGAAAAGATCAAGCAGCAGTTGCAATCGCAGGGCTACAAGCTAACCCCGCAGCGAGAAGCAACCGTACGCGTACTGCTGGAGAACGAAGCGGATCACTTGAGCGCGGAAGACGTCTTTATGCTGGTCAAGGAAAAAGCGCCCGAGATCGGACTGGCGACGGTATACCGCACGTTGGAGCTTCTCAGCGAGATGCATGTCGTCGAGAAGATGAACTTCGGCGACGGAGTGGCCCGCTACGATTTGCGCACCGACAGCAGCAAGCACCATCATCATCATTTGATTTGCGTGCAATGCGGTTCCATGGACGAAATCAAGGAAGACTGGCTGCTTCCGCTCGAAGAAAGGCTGGAGCGCCAATACGGCTTTTATGTGGTGGACCATCGGCTCGACTTTCAGGGCGTCTGTCGCCGCTGCCAACAAAAAAACGATGCAAACGACCCGTCTTGAAACGGCGCTGCAATCCGGAACGTATTCTGGAAGGCGGAGCCGTTTTGTCATTTGACCGGGTGTCTGCCGAAACGGGGAGCCGCGGCACACATAATTTGGTCCGTTGCTGGTTAACGTATCGCTTGAGACGATCAAATGGGAGGCGCATGACGGATGATTATCGGCGTACCGAAAGAGATCAAGGCAAGCGAATATCGCGTGGCGCTTACACCGGCGGGGGCGGCGATGCTGACGGCCGCCGGTCATCAGGTGCTGGTGGAGACCGGCGCAGGAGCCGGGAGCGGCTTTCAGAATGACGATTACGAGCGCGAGGGTGCCATCATTGCGCCTTCGGCGGACGAGGTATGGGGCAAGGCGGATATGATCATGAAGGTGAAGGAGCCGCTGCCGGAGGAGTTCGGCCTCTTCCGGGAAGGGCTGCTTCTGTTCACCTATTTGCATCTGGCGGCGGCGCCCGCGTTGACGAAGGCGCTCGCGGACAAGCGCGTAACTGCCGTCGCTTACGAGACGATCCAGCTCGACAACGGCAGCCTGCCCCTGCTCACCCCGATGAGCGAGGTGGCCGGCCGGATGTCCGTACAGGTCGGGGCTCAGTTTTTGGAGGCCTTCAACGGGGGAAGAGGCGTATTGCTCGGCGGGGTGCCCGGCGTGCCGCCGGCGGAGGTCGTCGTGATCGGAGGCGGCATCGTCGGGACGAATGCGGCCCGCATTGCGCTCGGCATGGGCGCGAATGTCGTCATTATCGAGAAGAGCGCCGACCGGATGCGCTATTTGGACGAAGTGTTCGGCGGCCGTATCCGGACGCTGATGTCGAGTCCGTACCATATCGCTCAAGCGGTCGAAGCGGCCGACCTGGTCATCGGGGCGGTGCTGATTCCCGGCGCCAAGGCGCCGCATCTGGTTAAGGAATCGATGGTTCGGCGGATGAAAAAGGGAGCGGTCATCGTCGACGTCGCCGTCGATCAAGGCGGTTCCATCGAAACGGTAGACCGGCCGACGACGCATCAGGATCCCGTTTACGTCAAGCACGGCGTCGTCCATTACGCCGTGGCGAATATTCCGGGCGCGGTGCCGAGAACGTCGACCTTCGCCTTGACGAACGTGACGATGAGCTATGCGCTGGAACTGGCGAATCATGCCGTCGACGCGATCAAACGAAGCGTGCCGCTGCAGAGAGGCGTCAATACGTACGGCGGCTTCGTCACGAACGAGCAGGTGGCGTTGGCGACCGGCATGCCGTACACGCCGCTGGCGAACGCGATGGACAGCATCCCGTACGACAAGCTGAGCTGAAGTCCGCTTCGGCCGGAGCATAATCCCGAAATGCCGTACATATCGTGTACGGACAGACTATTTCGGGAGGACGAACGCATGATTATACCGCTGCGCAAATGGGCGAGCCTCGTGTTGTTTCTGCTGCTGTTTGCCGTGCTGCTGTGGGCCGCGGGCGGGGGATACCGCTGGCTGACCGGCGTCGTTTCACCGCTCGCGCCTTATGCCAAGCCGAAGGGCGACGCCGTTAAAGTGTTCGAGGAAGAGCGGACATCGCCGGAGGGAGGCAGCGCCGCAGACAGACTGCGATGGTTTTATTGGTACGGCGAATAAGGCGGCCGGCCAAAATAAGAAATTGTACAAGCCGTGCAGGAATTTGACGGGCGGCCGTTGAAACAGTCAGATGAGCCTTATGGGGAAAGGACATGGAAATGAAAGAAATATTCGAGCGATATATGCACCATTTGAGAGCGGAAAGGAGATTGTCTCCTAATTCGCTGGCGTCCTACGAGCGCGATTTGCTCGGATTTCTATCGTTTGCGGAGGCAGCGGGACTGTCCGATTGGCGGGAAGTGAACCGCAGCCATTTGTCCAGATACGTCTTCGCGCTGAAGGAGCAGGGACGCAAGGCTGCGACGATCTCCCGCCACATCGTGTCGCTGCGCTCCTTGTTCCATTATTTGACCTTGAACGGTTTGCTGACCCAAGACCCTTCCATACATATGGAGTCGCCCAAGCCGGACCGGAAGCCGCCCGCCGTATTGTCCATCGCCATGACGAACGCGCTGCTGGATACGCCGTGCCGCGACACCTGCTCGGGCAAGCGGGACAAGGCGATGCTGGAGCTGCTGTACGCCACCGGCATCCGCGTATCGGAGCTTGTAGCGCTCAATCTCGAACATATCGACACGTCGATGAGGTATATCCAGTGCGCGGGACGGGGCGGGAAGGAGCGCATCGTCCCCTTCGGCAGCCATGCGGCTGAGGCGGTGATCGACTATTTGCGCCGCGGAAGGGACGGACTGAGGACGGAGCGGGATCCGGACGGCGCGCTGTTCCTGAATCATCTGGGCACCAGAATGACGCGGCAAGGCTTCTGGAAAATGCTCAAAAAATATGTGAAGGAAGCGGGCATCGGGGAACCGATAACGCCTCATTCGCTTAGAGCTTCCGTGGCGGCCCATCTGCTGGACAACGGCGCCGACATTCGCACCGTTCAGGAGCTGCTGGGTCATGCGGACGTCGCAACGACGTTGAAATATACGCAATTTGCCAAATCGCGCATGCGGGACGTATACGCAGGCGCGCATCCCCGCGCCTGATCTGCTCGGTTAGCGGGGAACGTTTGGCTACAACACGGGGGTGTCAACGATGAAATTCGAACGAATCGCGGTTATCGTGCTGGACAGCGTCGGCATCGGCGAATTGCCGGACGCGCCGGCTTTCGGCGATGAAGGCGCGCACACGCTGGGGCATATCGCCGGGCGGGTCAGCGGCTTCGACTTGCCCAATTTGAGGCGCTGGGGGCTGGACCGGATCGCGCCGATCGCCGATTGGCGGGCCGTAGACGGCGAAGCCGAAGCCTGCTATGGAAAGATGGCGGAAGTGTCGGTCGGCAAGGATACGATGACGGGCCATTGGGAGCTGATGGGCCTGAAGCTGACGGTGCCGTTCCAGACGTTCCCGGACGGCTTTCCGCCCGAGCTGATTCAAGCTTTCGAGGAACGGACTGGACGCAAGGTCATCGGCAACAAGGCGGCAAGCGGGACCGAAATTATCGAGGAGCTGGGAGCCGAACAGATGGCCGGGGGCGCCTGGATCGTCTATACGTCGGCCGACAGCGTGTTTCAAATCGCGGCCCACGAGGATGTCATCCCGTTGGACGAGCTGTACCAGGCTTGCCGGACGGCCCGGGAGCTGACGATGGACGAGCGGTTCAGCGTCGGCAGGGTAATCGCACGCCCTTACGCCGGCCGGCCTGGCGCCTTTAAGAGAACGCCCAATCGGCACGACTATGCGGTCAAGCCTCCGCAGCAGACGGTATTGAACGCGCTGCAGGCCGGGGGCATCGATACGATTGCCGTCGGCAAGATCAACGACATCTTCGACGGCGAAGGCATTGCGCAATCGTTTCCGACCAAAAGCAACGCAGACGGCATTGCCGTCACCTGCGAGCAGCTTGAGAAGCCGTTCCGGGGACTGCTCTTTACGAATCTGGTCGACTTCGATTCCTTGTATGGACACCGGAGAGACCCCGAAGGTTACGCGCGCGCGCTGGAGGAGTTCGACCGGGCGCTGCCGCGGCTCGCTTCGTTGATCGGTCCAAAGGACTTGCTCGTCGTCACCGCCGATCATGGGAACGACCCGGTGCACCGGGGGACGGACCATACGCGCGAGTATGTGCCGCTGCTGCTCTATTCTCCGGCCTTCAAACGGACGAAATCGCTCGGAATCCGCGACACTTTCTCCGATCTTGGGGCGACGATCGCCGACAATTTCGGCGTCGAGGCGCCGCCGAACGGAAAAAGCTTTTTGAACGAACTGGACCTGTAATTCAAGCTGCTGCAAGCGAACGAAAACGGAGGGGAAGCCAATTATGAATCCATCATTGTCTGCCGCGCACATTCGGGAAGCCGCGGATTATATTCGTCAACAAACCACAACGAAGCCGGAGATCGGTCTGATTATGGGATCCGGCCTGGGGGTGCTCGCCGACCGGCTGGAGGATGCGGTGACGATCGCTTATCACGACATACCGCATTTTCCGATATCGACCGTCGAAGGCCATGCGGGCGAGCTGCTGGTCGGAACGTTGTCCGGCAAGCCGGTGCTGCTGATGCGGGGCCGGTTCCATATGTACGAAGGATACGGGCCGGAGCTGACGGCGTTCCCGGTACGCGTCATGAAGGCGCTCGGCGTCAAATCGCTTCTCGTGACCAATGCCGCCGGAGGGATTAATTTGGCCTTTGCTTCCGGCAATCTGATGCTCATTTCCGACCATATTAACCTGACCGGGCGCAACCCGCTGATCGGCCCGAACGACGAGGAGCTTGGCCCTCGTTTTCCCGACATGTCGGAAGCTTACAGCAAGCGGCTGCGGGGCATTGCCTCCGAAACGGCAAAGGAGCTCGGCATTCCGCTGCAAGAGGGCGTATATGTCGGTTTGCTGGGACCGTCCTACGAAACGCCGGCGGAAATTCGGATGCTTCGCACGCTCGGCGCGGATGCCGTCGGAATGTCGACGGTTGCCGAAGTGATCGCCGCCCGCCATTCGGGCATCGAGGTCGTCGGCATCTCCTGCATCACCAATATGGCTTCGGGCATTCTCGACCAGCCGTTGTCCCATAGCGAAGTAATGGAAACGGCCGAGCGGGTCAAGTCCCAATTTCTAGGTCTTGTGACTGCTTTAATTGGCAAAATGTAAAGGTTTTTGTAACATAATTGTAATATTTGCATCGACTCATTGTGACAGTATTAGAATGCCGGTCCGTCGTATAATGTCCATGATCTGAGAATGATGGAGTGGACAATGAAGATGGACAAGCAACTGTTGGCGCAGCTGGAGCAGCTGCGCAGCGCCATGATGGAGACGGCGGCCTCCCGCCAAAATTTGCTGCACCGCGACGTAATTTCGATCAGCCAGTCGCTGGACGAAATTATCGTCCGGGTGCAGTGGGAGCGCCGTCTTCGCAAGCGCACCAGCTGACGCATGAGCACCGATGCCAAGACGGGAGGACGAACCATTGCGGGCAGCAGATCTGATTGCGCACAAAAGAGACGGCAAGACGTTAACCGCCGATGAACTGAGGTTTCTTATAGACGGCTACAGCCGCGGCGACATCCCCGATTACCAGATGTCCGCCTGGGCGATGGCCGTCTATTTTCGCGGCATGACCGCCGAAGAGACGGCGGCACTGACGATGGCGATGGCGCAGTCCGGGGATCAGGTCGATCTGTCGACCATTCGCGGGATCAAGGTCGACAAGCACAGCACGGGCGGCGTCGGCGACAAAACGACGCTGATCGTCGCGCCTTTGGTCGCATCCGCCGGCGTGCCCGTCGCGAAGATGTCCGGCCGGGGGCTCGGCCATACCGGCGGCACTATCGACAAGCTCGAGTCGATTCCCGGCTTTCGGACGGAGCTAGAGCGGGACGATTTCATCCGGCAGGTGAACGAAATCGGCTTGTCGGTGATCGGGCAAAGCGGCAATCTGGCGCCGGCCGACAAGAAGCTGTACGCGCTTCGCGACGTCACCGCGACGGTAGAGTCGATTCCTCTCATAGCGGGATCCGTCATGAGCAAGAAGATCGCCGCCGGTGCGGACGCGATCGTGCTGGACGTGAAGACGGGCAGCGGCGCGTTTATGAAGACGGCGGAAGACGCGGAACGCCTTGCGGCGGAGATGGTGGCGATCGGCACGCAGGTCGGCCGCAGCACCGCCGCCGTCATCAGCGATATGGACCAGCCGCTTGGCTATGCGATTGGCAATTCGCTCGAAGTGATCGAAGCGATCGAAACGTTGAAGGGCAATGGTCCGGAAGATTTGACGGAGCTTTGTCTGGCGCTCGGCGCCCATATGACGGTGCTGGGCGGGAAGGCCGGCAGCTACGAGGAAGGCGTCGCGTTGCTGAGAGGCAAACTGGCAAGCGGCGAAGCGCTGGAGAAATTTAAAGCTTTCGTGGTAGCGCAGGGCGGAGACGTCCGTACGGCGGACGATTATGCGCGGCTGCCGAAGGCCCCGCATACGGTAGAGGTGAAGGCGGCGGCGGAGGGCTTCGTCAGCGCCATTCGCGCCGAGCAGCTTGGCCTGGCGGCCATGCAGCTGGGCGCCGGCCGCAAGACGAAGGACGACGAGATCGATCATGCCGTCGGCATCGTCTTGTGCCGGAAGACGGGCGACGAGGTGAAAGCAGGCGATACGCTTGCGATGCTGCATGTGCGGGAGGACGGCGAGGCGGCGCGCCGCGTCGCGGAGCATGTGCGGGACGCCTTCGTGCTGGAAGCCGGACGCCCGGCCTCCAAACCGCTCATCCTGTCGGTCGTGACGAAGGATGGCGTGACCCGTTTTGCCTAATAGACTCTAATGATTTAATCGGATAGAGCGTCTGGTTCCTTCTCGGGAACGGACGCTCTTTTTTGTGCGCGCACCCGAAGGAATAATTTCCATTTTATTCGTCAACACTGACAAAAAGGAAAAAATATCCGAAAAGAGGGAATTGGCTTTGAAAAAACGATGGTTCTCCGCAGTGATTGTCGCAATCTCCACTCTTCTCGCGCTGCCCGCAGCCGCGTTTGCGGAGGAACGGGCGCCGCAGTCCGGCAGCGGAAGCTCCGCTCTCGAGCTCGCACCGTCGGCCCGCTCCGCGATCTTGATGGATGCCGACAGCGGCAAGGTTATTTTTGAACGAAACAGCCACGACAAGCTTCCGCCGGCCAGCATTACGAAAATTATGACGATGCTGCTCATTATGGAAGCGTTGGAAGACGGCAGACTGAAATGGACCGATACGGTTCAAACGAGCGAATACGCCGCATCGATGGGCGGATCGCAAATCTTTTTGGAGCAAGGCGAAGAAATGACCGTCGAAGATATGCTCAAAGGGATTGCGCTGGCGTCCGGCAACGACGCTTCGGTCGCGATGGCCGAAAAGCTTGCGGGCACCGAAGCGCAATTTGTGGAAATGATGAACGAGAGGGCGCGCGAGCTGGGCATGAACAACACCCATTTTGTCAACGCCAACGGTCTTCCGGTCGCCAACCATTACTCCACGGCTCACGACATTGCCATCATGTCCAGGGAGCTGTTGAAATATCCCGAGATTACGAAATATACGGGCTTGTATCAGGACTATTTGCGCAAATCGTCGGAGAAGCCGTTCTGGCTGGTCAACACGAACAAGCTGGTCCGCTTTTATTCCGGAGCCGACGGGCTGAAAACGGGTTATACGAGCGAGGCGAAATATTGTTTGTCCGCCACGGCCCGAAGGGACAATATGCGGGTGATCGCCGTCGTGATGGGCGAGCCGACGACCAAGCAGCGCAACGCGGAAGTGTCGCAAATGTTCGATTACGCGTTCTCGCAATATATGAATTACCCGATCGTACATAAAGGGGATGAAATCGGCAAAGTGCGCATCGAAAAGGGAATGCAGGCAGAGCTGCCGCTCAAGGCCGGCCAATCCTACAGCATTTTGCTGAAAAGAGGGAGCAGCACGAAGGATATCCGTTACGAGCTTGCCGTGGATGAGACGCTGAAGGCGCCGGTTAAGGAAGGGCAGCCGATCGGCAAGATCGTCGTCTATCAAGGCGACAAGGTGCTGGAGGAATATCCGCTGCAGGCGCCGCAGTCGGTCGACAAGGCGGGCTGGTGGCAGTTGCTGAAGCGTTCCGCCTCCGGATTGTTCCGGTAAGCGGCCGCTCCGCTCATTTTTTGTCAGCTCTTAGCGCTCTTCTTCTAGTTTTGTCGGCGGGCAGGAATCCGCTTCCCGGGTGGAGAATTGCTTGTTCTAACCGGCAAGAGATCACTTCTCACAAAGGGAGCTGAAGCGCTGATATGAGTCTGCAAACGGAACTGGAGCATTACCGCAACGTGTTGATCGTACGCCTGCATGGAGAGCTTGACCACCATACGGCCAACATCGTCCGCCTCAAGATGGAGGAAGCGCTCATGCGCGACAACGTCCGTCACGTTATTCTGAGCCTGAAGCATTTGCAGTTTATGGACAGCTCGGGCTTGGGCGTCATTCTCGGCAGATACAAGCAGGTGAAGGGGAAAGGCGGCAAGATGGCCGTATGCGACGTCAATCCCGGCGTCCGGCGGTTGTTCGAGCTGTCCGGCCTGTTCAAAATCTTGACGGAGCACGACAACGAACGCAATGCCATTGCGAGCCTGGAGGTGGTATCATGACCGGACCCAACGTAATGAAACTGACGTTCAGCGCTCGTTCGGAGAACGAGGCGTTCGCGCGAATCGCGGTAGCCGCTTTCGTGTCCCAGCTGGACCCTACGCTGGATGAGCTGAACGATTTGAAGACCGCCGTGTCGGAGGCCGTGACGAACGCCATTATTCACGGCTACGACAGCGATCCGTCCCGGCAGGTGACGATAGAGGCGTCCATCGACAAGGATACGGTCAACATTTCCGTCTCCGACGAAGGGCAGGGCATCGAGGATATGGAGCTGGCCCGCCAGCCGCTGTATACGTCCAAGCCGGAGCTTGAGCGGTCCGGCATGGGCTTTACGATCATGGAAAATTTCATGGATCATTTCGAGGTGGAAAGCGCGGCCGGCGTCGGCACCCGAGTGGTGATGACGAAGCGAATCGAGTCAAAAAAAGCGCTCTACAACTAGGGCATAGGGGTTGAACCTCATGGATGTCGATTTGAAGCAAAACGCCCAGCCGTATTTGGATGATGCGGAGGTGAAACGGCTCATCGCGCTCAGCCAATCCGGCGATACGGTGGCGAGAGATACGCTGGTCAATTGCAATATCCGGCTCGTCTGGTCCGTCGTGCAGCGGTTTATGAACCGGGGCTACGAGCCGGAGGATCTGTTCCAGATCGGATGCATCGGTCTGTTGAAGTCGGTCGACAAGTTCGATTTGTCCTATGACGTGAAATTTTCGACGTATGCGGTGCCGATGATCATCGGCGAAATTCAGCGTTTCCTGCGCGACGACGGAACGCTGAAGGTGAGCCGCTCGCTGAAGGAAACCGCCAACAAGGTGCGCAAGATGAAGGATGAGCTGTCCAAGACGCTGGGCAGGCTCCCGACCGTCGGAGAGGTGGCGGAGCGGCTCGGCATCACGGCGGAGGATGTCGTGTTCGCCCAGGAGGCCAACAAGCCGCCGACGTCGATCCACGAAACCGTCTTCGAGAATGACGGCGACCCGATTACGCTGATGGATCAAATTGCGGACGACTCGCAGGAGAGGTGGTTCGACAAGCTTGCGCTCGTGGAAGCGATCGAGGGGCTGTCGGAGCGGGAGCGGCTGATCGTCTATTTGCGGTATTACCGCGACAAGACGCAGTCGGAAGTTGCGAGCAGGCTGGGCATCTCCCAAGTGCAGGTGTCGAGGCTCGAGAAAAAAATATTGCAGTCCATTCGGGACCAAATCGCACAGTAGCGGTTTGGTCTTTTTTTGCATGAAATCCCATGACTATCCGCTGCGCCCTTTTCTCATACTAACGGGGAAACCTGATCCAAACCTGCTTTCGGGGAAAGGATGATGGCGATGGGAGGCGCGGGAAGCTCCATCCTGTATTTGCGGCTCAAAAAAAGAATATACATCAAATCGCGCCAGACGGTCACCCTCGGACAAGTAGCGCGCCTGCTGTTCGACGGCGGCGCCGCGGAGGAGCGGCTGAAGGCCGTTCCGCTCTACGAGCACGGCCAGGCGGACGGCAACCGCGTCGTCATCGATCTGCTTCAGATTGTCCAAGCGATCCGGCAGCATTATCCGGACATCGCCATCGAGGCGTACGGCGAGCCGCAGACGCTGCTGATGGTCGCGGACAAGCCGGTCAAGCCCCGTTACGCCCTGCTGGTCATTTGCTGGCTGCTTCTGTTCTTTGGGGCGGGACTCGCGATTATGAACTTTCATACGGATGTCAGCATGAAGGAAGTCCATATCCGGATTGTCGAGCTGATTACGGGCAGGCGCGAGGAGCATCCGCTTTGGTTCCAAATTCCGTATTCGGTCGGAATCGGGCTGGGCATGGTCCTTTATTTTAACCATATCTTCCGCAAACGGTTCAACGAAGAGCCGAATCCGCTGGAGGTCGAGCTGTACATGTACCAGGAGAACGTCAACGCCTATGTCATCGCCGACGAGATGCGCAAGAAGTCCGGCTACGACCAGCAGGGCGATGGCTATGATTGAGCTGCTGACCAATCTGTTCGTGGCGGTGCTCGGCTTGGCGGGCGGCTTGGCGGTCGGCGGCGGACTCGTTGCGATCTTGATCGTATTCGATCTTATTCCGCGGCTCGCCCAGCTTGCGAATGCGTTCCGGCTGTCGGTCTGGTTTGAAACCGCGATCATCGGCGGTGCTCTTTATTGGACGTTTGCGGACTTTATGGACTGGAGCCTGCGGCTGCCCGGTGCCTTCGTCCTGCCCGGGGCGGGCGTGCTGGACGGCATGTTCGTCGGGATGCTCGCGGCGGCGCTGACGGAAGTCATGAACGTGCTTCCGATATTCGCCAAGCGGGTCAAGCTGTCCAGATTTATCGTCTCGTTCCTGATGGCGATGGTGCTGGGCAAAACGTTGGGCTCCCTGTTCGACTGGCTGGTGTTTCAATGGTAACGGCAAACCGAAATCATGCGAAACGAGGTGCGGAAGATGAGACATGACGGAACGGGCGGGGAAGAAACGAAGGAGCGGGGCCGGGAGGATAACGCAATGCTGCGCATATCGCCCGATCAGCTGCGGGAAGAATCGGGCTGGCATGCGCCGGAGGAAGCGGAGGACAACCGCGGCCGGCGCGGTGCAGAGACGGAGGAGGAGGCGCTTGCCGAAGCGAGCTTCGGCGATCCGGAATGGATCGGGACGGGCGGCGGCGGGAGCGTTGAGGAGGATGAGAGTGGTCCGGAACACCGAAAGGAACGGAAAATCGAAATTCCGTCCGACCTGGACGAAGTGCTGGAGAAGCTGAAGGAAGATGTCGGGTACGGCACCAGCTTCGACATCGTCGTCCGCGAAATGACGTTCGGCCGGCGTCGCACCGCGCTGTTTTCCTTAAACGGACTCGTCAACGGCGAGCTGCAGACCGAAATATTGAAGCGGCTGTCTTATTTGCATTCGGAGGATATCGACAGCGATGCGCTGCGAGACTTTCTGGAGCTGTACGTTCCGGCTTCGCAGACCGAAAGCGAGGATGACTGGAACAAGCTGATCGACAGCGTGCTTGCGGGCGGCACCGCTTTGTTCGTGGACGGGGAAAGCCGGGCGCTCAAGATCGACGTCAAAGATTTTCCCGCGCGAGGGCTGGAGGAGCCGAATCTCGAGAAGGTCGTGCGCGGCAGCCGGGACGGCTTCAACGAAACGCTGATGGTCAACGTGTCGCTCGTGCGCCGAAGGCTGCGGGACCCGCAGCTGCGGTACGAGCTTGTGCAAGTCGGCGAACGGACGAAAACCGACGTGTGCATTGCCTACGTCAACGACATCGTCGATAAAGAACTGCTGCAGGCGATCAAGGACAAAATCGGGATGATCAAGCTCGACGGGCTGCCGCTGGCGGACAAGCAGCTGGAGGAAGCGATGATCCAGCGCGGCTGGAGTCCGTTTCCGCTCGTCCGCTATTCGGAGCGTCCCGATACCGTTTCCGCCCACTTGCTCGAAGGCGCCGTCGCGGTATTCGTCGATACGTCGCCCAGCGTTATGACGCTGCCGACGACGTATTCCGACCTGATCCAGCACGCGGAGGAATACCGCCAGACGCCATTTATCGGCACCTATTTGAGATGGGTTCGCTTTGCGGGCATTATGGCCTCGCTTTTTTTGCTGCCGCTCTGGCTGCTGTTCGTCCTGCATCCCGAATTCAAGCCGGCAGCGCTGGCGTTTCTCGGCCCGAACGAGACGGGCAAGCTGCCGCTTCTCCTTCAGTTTGTGCTGGCCGAAATCGGCGTCGACCTGCTGCGAATGGCTTCGGTGCATACTCCGACGACGCTGGCGAACGCCATGTCTCTCGTCGCCGCGATATTGATCGGAGACATCGCCGTCAAGACGGGCATCTTCGTCAACGAAGTCATTCTGTACATGTCGGTCGCCGCGATCGGCATGTTCGCCACGCCGAGCTACGAGCTGGGACTCGCCAACCGGATCGTCAGGCTTGCGCTGCTCGTTGCCGTGGCCGCTTTCGGCGTCCCGGGACTCGTCGCGACTACGACGGTCATTCTCATCATGCTGGTCAAGGAACGGTCCGTAAACAGGCCTTATATGTGGCCGTTCATTCCTTTTGATGCGAGAGCCGTTTGGAGCATTATTGTCCGCAAGCCTGTACTCTTCAACCGAACTCGGCCGAATTTACTTAAGCCGCAGCAGCGGGACAAGATGCCGAGGACGTAGCGGATTCGCGAAAATACAAATGAAATGCGGAATTATCCATTTCGGATGCGGAAAGATTGCGCTATACTGTTGCTATAGTCGCAAACTATATTCCGATCCGGCCCGATTCGAGGGCGGAAGAAAGTCGAGGGGAAGCAATTATGTACTTGCATGGAACAAGCAAAATAAACGATAAAGGCCATCTGGAAATCGGAGGCTGCGACGTTACCGATCTGGCACGGCAGTTCGGGACGCCTTTGTATATTGTGGACGAAGACCTGGTTCGCGGACGCGCCAGGGAATACGTGGAGGCCTTCAAGGCTTCCGGCCTGAAGTTCCAGGTCGCTTACGCCAGCAAGGCGTTCAGCGTCATGGCGATGTGCGCGATCGCGGAGCAGGAAGGGCTGTCGCTGGACGTCGTGTCCGACGGCGAGCTGTATACGGCGCTGCAGGCCGGCTTTCCGGCCGCCCGCATTCATTTTCACGGCAACAACAAGACGCCGGAGGAAATCGAGATGGCGCTTGACGCCGGCATCGGCTGCTTTGTCGTCGACAACTTCGACGAGCTGCACCTGCTGAACGCGATCGCCGGGGACAAAGGGCAGAAAGTCAATATTTTGCTTCGCATTACGCCGGGCGTGGAAGCTCATACGCATGACTATATTTCGACGGGACAGCAAGACTCCAAGTTCGGCTTCGACCTTGGCAACGGCACGGCCAGAGAAGCGATCGGACAAGCGATCCAGCTGCCGAATCTGGAGCTTCTCGGGGTGCATTCCCATATCGGGTCGCAAATTTTCGAGGTGGAAGGCTTCCGGATGGCCGTCGACAAAGTGGCGCAATTCGCGGTGGCGATCCGCAGCGAGCTGAACGTGACGTTTAAGGTGGTCAACCTGGGCGGCGGCTTCGGCATCCGGTACGTGGAGGGCGACAAGCCGCTTCCAATCAGCGAATACGTGGCGGCCATTACGGGCGCGATCATGGACAACTTTAACCAAGCGGATTATCCGCTTCCGGAAATTTGGGTCGAGCCGGGCCGCAGCATGGTCGGCGACGCCGGCACGACGCTGTATACGATCGGGACAAGCAAGCATATCCCGGGCGTTCGCAAATATATTGCCGTCGACGGCGGCATGACGGACAATCCGCGTCCGGCGCTGTACCAGTCGAAATACGAGGCCGTCGTCGCCAACCGCGCCAACGAGCCGGCGGTAGAAACAGTTTCCATTGCGGGCAAATGCTGCGAGAGCGGCGACATGCTGATCTGGGATCTTGACATTCCGAAAGCGAACAACGGCGATTTGCTGGCCGTATTCTGTACGGGCGCTTATAACTACGCGATGGCGAGCAACTATAACCGGATCCGCAGACCTGCGGTCGTATTCGTCAAGGACGGACAGGCGGATCTTGCGGTGAAGCGCGAATCGCTGGACAATATCGTTTGCAATGACGTCATTCCGGCCCGCCTTCAAAAATCGGCACTTGCGAAGTAAGGACGAAATTGGTAACGTAGTGGTATTCGCGCACAGCTTCGCGAGGCGCAATCGATGGAGGAAAGAGGGAGTTTACAATGGCAAAACAAGCAAAAATTACGCTCGCCAACGGCGGCGAGGTTGTCCTCGAGCTGTTTGACAAGGAGGCGCCGAACACAGTAGCCAACTTCGAGAAGCTGGCCAACTCCGGCTTTTATAACGGCTTGTCGTTTCACCGCGTCATCCCGGGTTTCGTGGCGCAAGGCGGCTGTCCGGTCGGCAACGGCACCGGCGGACCGGGTTATACGATCGACTGCGAAATCAATCCGAACAAGCATGAGCGCGGCACGCTGGCCATGGCTCATGCGGGACGCAATACGGGCGGAAGCCAGTTCTACATCTGCTACCAGCCGCAGCCTCATCTGGACGGACAGCATACGGTGTTCGGCAAGGTGACCAAAGGAATGGAGTTCGTCGATGCGGTTAAGGCCGGCGACAAGATGGAGAAGGTTGAAGTTTCTTGAGATTAGTGGTAAGATGCTTACAATAAGTTTGTAATATCATAACAGGTTAGCTTTCCTTCGGGGCAGGGTGAAATTCCCAACCGGCGGTGATCGGTTGTGCGGCGAACGGCGGTATTCCGCGACTCGCTGTACACTCGTCAGTCCGTGACCCGGTTTGGCGGCATATGCCGCCTTAACGGTGGACCTGGTGTAAATCCGGGACCGACAGTATAGTCTGGATGGGAGAAGGAGTAGCTTCGACGTCTGTCAATGGATGCCGAACGGTATGTGCAACTTTTCACATAACCGTCGGTTTGTTTGACGGCTTTTCGGACAGAGTTTGATTTGTCTTTAGGCCTCGCTTAAGGCGCGTCTCCGGATCGGAGGGGCTTTCTTCGAGTTGTCTTTAAGCAACATCTGCCAACTTCTGATCGATGAAGCCTGCGGCGTCGCAGTGTTCTCAACATTCCACCCCCCTGTCGGTTGCTGCCGGTAAGGGGGTTTTTGTCGTTGAATGACATCTTGAACGATGAATATTACATGCGGCTTGCCCTCGACATGGCTTCCAAAATGTCCGGACAAACCGACATTAATCCGGTCGTCGGCTGCGTCGTCGTCAAGGACGGGCGAATCGTCGGGATCGGCGCCCATCTGAAACGGGGAGAAGGCCATGCCGAAGTGCACGCGCTGCGGATGGCCGGAGAGGAGGCGGAAGGCTCTACCGTTTACGTTACGCTGGAGCCTTGCAGCCATCACGGCAGAACGCCGCCTTGCTGCGACAGAATTATCGAGGCAAAGGCGGCGAGAGTCGTCGTGGCGGCGTCCGATCCGAACCCGATGGTGGCCGGCCGAGGCATCGAGCGCCTTCGCGAGAACGGCATTTGCGTCGATACCGGACTGCTGGAGGAAGAGTCCCGCGCGATGAACGAACCGTTCAACAAATTCATTACGACGGGTCTTCCTTTCGTAACGCTGAAGACGGCGAGCACGCTGGACGGCAAGCTGGCTTCCCGGACCGGCGACAGCAAATGGATCACGGGAGCGGCTGCAAGAGAGCAAGTGCATGCGATGCGTCATCGGCATATGGGCATTATGGTCGGCATCGGGACCGTACTCGCCGACGATCCGCTGCTGACGGCGAGGGCGGCGGTGCCGGCCATTCATCCGGTGCGCATTGTCGTCGATTCGAAGCTGCGCATTCCGCTGACGGCGAAGGTCGTTCAGGACCGATCCGCGCGGACGCTTGTGCTGACGACGGGGAACGCCGATCCGGCCAAGCGGCGGGAGCTGGAAGCGGCGGGCGTAGAACTGATTTCGTGCGGAATCGGGCCGCGCGTCGACTTGCGGGCCGCGATGGCGGAGCTGGGCAAGCGGGAGATCGGCTCCATTCTGCTCGAAGGCGGAGGCAAGCTGAACGGTTCCATGCTGGAAGCCGGCCTGGTCGACAAGATCGCGCTATATTTTGCCCCCAAAATTATCGGAGGCAGCCAGGCGCCTCAGGCGCTTGCCTTGGAAGGACAAGATTTGATGTCGCAGGCGCTGAAGCTTGAACGCGTAACGGTAGAACGGGTCGGAGAAGACGTTTGCCTGACCGGATACCCGGTTTACCGCTAATGCAAGAAAGGGGGGATTGAGAACGATGTTTACGGGATTGGTAGAAGAGATTGGAACGATGAAGAACATATCCCGGCACGGCGAATCGCTGGTGCTGACGGTCGCCGCCAGCGTCGTAACCGAAGGAGTGAAGCTTGGCGACAGCATCTCGGTCAACGGCGTATGTCTGACAGTCGTCGCCTTCGACCGAACGTCGTTCAAGGCGGATGTCGTGCCGGAGACGTACCGCCGGTCCAATCTGCACCGGCTGAAGGCGGGCGATCCCGTCAATCTGGAACGGGCGATGCAGGCCGGCGGGAGATTCGGCGGCCATATCGTGCAGGGACATGTCGACGGAACGGGGGTTATCGTTTCCCGCGAGCGGGAGGCGAACGCCGTCGTGTTCGGCATCGTGCCGGACGATCCCGCCAATTTGAAATATATGCTGCCCAAAGGCTCGGTGGCGATCGACGGCATCAGCCTAACCATTGCGGATGCGTCGCCGGAAGGACTGTTCGTCTCGATCATTCCGCATACGCTGGCGGAGACGGCGCTGCAGCATAAGCGAACCGGAGAGCAGGTCAATATCGAATGCGATATTATCGGCAAATATGTCGAGCATCTGCTCCGTTTTGAACGCCCGAACGCGCAAGGCGGCCGCGGCAAATCCGGACTGTCGGTCGAATATTTGGCCGAGCACGGGTTTATGTAAGCAAGGGGAACTTATAGATAAACAGGGAGGGAAACGAGATGGAAACGAACGAACAGGAACGGTTTCAGTTCGATACGGTGGAAGAGGCGGTGCAGGATTTGCTGCAAGGCAAGCCGGTCATCGTCGTGGACGACGAAGACCGGGAGAATGAAGGCGACTTGATTGCGCTGGCCGACAAGGCGACTCCCGAAGTGATCAATTTTATGATTATGGAGGCCCGCGGCCTCGTTTGCGCGCCGATTACGGCGGCCAGAGCCGAAGAGCTCGATTTGCCGCCGATGGTTAACCATAACACCGACTATCACGGCACGGCATTTACCGTGTCGGTCGATCATGTCTCCACGACAACCGGCATATCGGCTCATGAGCGTTCCGTCTCGGTGCAGGCGCTGATCGATCCCGCGGCGAAGCCGGGCGACTTTCGCAGACCGGGACATATTTTCCCGTTGATCGCCAAGGAAGGCGGCGTGCTGCGCCGCGCCGGCCATACGGAAGCGGCCGTCGATCTGGCTCAGCTTTGCGGTGCTTCTCCCGCGGCCGTCATTTGCGAAATCATTAACGAGGACGGAACGATGTCGCGCCTTCCTGAGCTAATCGGGTTCAAGCGGAAGCACGGGCTGAAGCTGATCACGATTGAAGAACTGATCCGGTACCGCAATCGGAAGGAGAAGCTGGTAGAGCGCGCCGTCGATGTGAAGCTGCCGACCGACTTCGGCGAGTTCCGGGCGGTTGCCTATACGAATCAGATCGACGGCAAAGAACACGTAGCGCTCGTGAAGGGCGATATAACGCCGGGAGAGCCGACGCTCGTCAGAGTGCACTCCGAGTGCCTGACCGGCGACGTCTTTCACTCGCACCGCTGCGATTGCGGGCCGCAGCTGGCTGCGGCGCTTCGTCAGATCGACAAAGCGGGAAGCGGCGTGCTGCTCTATATGAGACAAGAGGGCCGAGGAATCGGCTTGATCAACAAGCTGAAGGCTTATGCGCTGCAGGAGCAGGGATTGGATACGGTGGAAGCGAATATTAAGCTGGGATTCGCTCCGGATTTGCGGGAATACGGCATCGGGGCGCAAATCCTGAAAGATCTCGGCGTAACGAAGATGAAGCTGCTGACGAACAATCCGCGCAAAATTAAAGGCTTGGAAGGCTACGGCCTCGAAGTCGTCGAGCGCGTGCCGATCCAGATGGAAGCGAACGACAGCAACCGGCACTATTTGCGCACGAAGCGCGCGAAGCTCGGACATATGCTGCAGCTCGAGAAGCTGGAGCAAGGAGCGGCTTCCGTAACGGCGGCTGACAACGATTAACGTTTGACCCCCTATTATCCGAATAAAGAAGAGGAGAAGTTAATTATGGCGAAAGTATACGAAGGACATTTAGTATCGCAAGGATTGAAATATGGAGTCGTCGTCGGAAGGTTCAACGAATTTATATCGTCCAAGCTGCTCGGCGGCGCGTTGGATGCGTTCAAGCGGCACGGCGCTCAGGAAGAGGAAGTCGAGGTCGCTTGGGTGCCCGGCGCCTTCGAAATTCCGCTAATCGCCCAAAAGATGGCCGAAAGCGGCAAATACGATGCGGTCATTACGCTGGGGGCGGTCATCCGCGGTTCCACGCCGCATTTCGATTACGTCTGCAACGAAGCGGCGAAGGGCGTCGCCGCCGTCGGCCTGAAAACGGGCGTTCCGACGGTGTTCGGCGTATTGACGGTCGATACTATTGAGCAGGCGATCGAACGGGCGGGCACGAAAGCCGGCAACAAAGGCTATGAAGCCGCCGTCACCGCGATCGAGATGGCAAATTTGACGCAGCAGCTTCGGTCGTAAGATAATAGATAAGTTGAAGGTTAAAGATTACGGGAGGTTCCGCCGGTGTCGGTCCATTACAAGCTTCAGTCTTTCGAAGGTCCGCTGGATTTGCTGCTACATCTGATCGATAAAGCGGAAATCGATATCCACGAAGTTTCCATCAGCGAAATTACGGTTCAATATATGGAATACTTGGATGCCATGAAGGAATTGGAGCTGGAGGTAACCAGCGAGTTTCTCGTGATGGCCGCTACGCTGCTGGCGATTAAGAGCAAGCAGCTTCTTCCGAAACCTCCCGTATTTGAAGAGGAATACGACGACTGGCAGGATGACGACGGCTTGGATTTGCGCGACGAGCTGATCCAGAAGCTGATCGAATATCGGAAATTCAAACAAATTGCCGAGCAGCTTCGGGAGAAGGAAATCGCGCGAAGCCTCGTCTATTCCCGGGAGCCGGAAGATATGACGCCGTTTATGACGCAGGAGCATGTCAATCCCGTCGAAGGGCTGCATGTGTCCGATTTGATCGCGGCTTTCCAGAAGGCGCTGCGCAAGGCGGCAAGAAGAAACGTGATCGCGACCGTGCAACGGGACGAAATATCGGTCAAAGACCGTATCAAGGACATCGTTGAGGTGCTGAGGCAATACGAGACGGTTCGTTTTTCGCGGCTGATTCGCGACGGGATGATCAAGCATGAGATCGTCGTAACTTTTCTTGCGCTGCTGGAGCTAATGAAGATGAAGCATATTCGCTGCTATCAGCACGGGCTCTTTGACGATATCGTCATACAATGGAGAGGAGAAGCAGTCGCGGATGGATTATCAGAAATTGAAGTCGATTATTGAAGGGCTGCTCTTTATGGCCGGCGACGAAGGCTTGACGAAACGGCAGCTCGCCGACATTATGGACATCGATGCCGAATTCGCCTTGGAGCTTGTATACGATCTTCAGCGTGATTTGGAAAGGGAAGGCCGGGGCGTCCAAATTGCGGAGGTGGCTTCCGCTTTCCGGATGACGACCCACCCCGACCATATGCCGTATTTCGAAAGAATGGCTTATACGCCCACCCGCTCCCAGCTGTCGCAGGCGGCGCTGGAAACACTGTCGATCGTCGCCTACCGGCAGCCGATTACGAGAGTGGAGATTGAAGAGATACGGGGCGTCAAATGCGACCGGGCGATCCAATCGCTCGTCGCGAAAGATTTGATCGAGGAGGTCGGCCGGGCCGAAGCGATCGGCCGTCCGATCTTGTACGGCACCACCAAATCGTTTCTCGATTATTTCGGCCTGGCGTCGATCCGCGATTTGCCGGAACCGAAGGAAGTGAGCTTGGACGATGCGCTGGACGAGCAGACGCAGCTGCTCTTCGAACGACTGGAAGGCCGTCAGATGACGATCGATGAAATTAAGGAATCCGAATTCAAAGAATGAGAAGACACCGTTTGGCCATACTATATCCAACCCATAAATTAGGAAGACGGAGGATGCACATGTCCGGAATCCCTTATGGTTGGATAGCGGCCGGCGGTTTTTTTTTGCTGTTGCTGACGGCGGCACTCTCACCAATCGTGATTAGCGCCAAATTTACAAAAACGGGAAAAGACGAAATGATGGAGGTAAGCGTTAAGGCGCTGTACGGAATGCTGCGTTACAAGCGCAAAGTCCCGTTCATGAAATTTGACGGCACTTCCGTCAAGCTGCAGGAGACGTCCAGCCTTTCCGGCGCAGGACTGGAGTCGGAGAAGCAATTCGACGGCGACATCGATCCGGATAAAGTGGAGTCGGCGATCGACAAATACAAGCAGGTCTTGCACTTGATCCGCGGCTTAAAAGGGTGGATGCGCAAAACGCTTGGAAAGGTCAGGCTCACGGAGTGGCATTGGAACACGTCGGTAGGCACGGGCGATGCCATGTGGACCGCCATGGCGACCGGCGTGCTCTGGACGCTGCAATCTTCCATACTAGGCGTACTGTCGCAATGGGTTAAGCTGCAGGCCGAGCCGGACATGGGGGTGCGTCCCGATTACCGTCATCCTGCATTTGCAACCGAATGGTCGTGCATAGCGCAAATCCGCTTCGGTTATGCTATCCTTGCCGGACTGCAGCTATTGGTTCGCATGAAGAAATGGAAAGGAGGCGTCAAAGCATGGCAGAACATCCTATTCAAGGCCTGATGCAAACCGCAATGGAAAATATAAAAGAGATGGTGGACGTCAACACGATCGTCGGCGATCCGGTGCAAACGCCCGACGGCAGCGTCATCATGCCGATCAGCAAAGTCGGTTTCGGCTTTGTGGCCGGCGGCAGCGACATTCGCATGAACGGCGAGGAGTCGCACGGCGCTCACGGCACTTCCCCATCCGATGCCCATCGCGCATCCGTAGCGCTTCCGTTTGGCGGCGGCAGCGGCGGCGGCATTTCGATTACGCCAATTGCCTTTCTCGTCGTCGGAACACACGGAGTGAAGATCGTGCCGCTTGACACGCAGACGCACTTGATGGAGCGGGTCATCGACACGGCACCAAAAGTGTTCGAGAAAATTCAGACGATGATGCGAGGAAACGGAACGGGAACCGATTACGTCGAAACGAACACCGCGATTATCGACGGCCATGTCGAGGATCGCATCCAGCAAGGATAATGAAACGAATCGTTCGCGCGTTACGCTTTCGACTGCCCGCAAGGGCAGTTTTTCGTTTCCAAGGGAAGGCGGGCTCGTCTACCGGGACGCGTACAAGCATATACTAACGATTGAGGGCGGCAACATACGGCAACGAGAGGAGCAGATCCACATGAAAAGGTATAAGCAAGCCCGCTTGTTATGGATATTTACGATGCTGGCTGCGGTATGCGCGCTGCCTGCAGGCGCATGGGCAGCACCGGAACGCATGGAGACGCATGCCAAGGCGGCCGCCTTGATCGATGTGCAGTCGGGCCGGCTGCTGTACAGCTATGACGGCGATACGCCGATGCGCATCGCCAGTCTGACCAAAATTATGACCGCGATCGTCGCCATCGAGCACGGCAATTTGAACGACACGGTCGTCACGTCCAAACGGGCCGTCGGCAAGGAAGGTTCCTCCATTTATTTGCGATTGGGCGAAAAGATGACGTTATCCAACATGCTGTACGGCCTGATGCTTCGTTCCGGCAATGACGCCGCCACGGCGATTGCGGAGCATGTCGGGGGCTCGGAGGAAGGGTTCGTCTATTTGATGAATCAAAAAGCGGCCCTGCTCGGCCTTTCTCATACGCAATTTCGCAATCCGCACGGCTTGGACGCCGAAGGCCATTATTCGTCGGCAAACGATTTGGCCCGGTTGACGGCTTACGCGCTGCGCAATCCGGCTTTTGCCGAAATCGTCAGGACGAAGGTCAAGCAGGCGCCCAATCCGTACGAGCCTTGGGATTACCGCTGGCTGAACAAAAATAAAATGCTGTCGATGTACGAAGGAGCGGACGGCGTCAAAACCGGTTATACGAAAAAATCTTTCCGCTGCCTGGTCAGCTCCGCCACCCGCAACGGCCAGCAGCTGGCGGCGGTCACGATCAACGACGGCGACGATTGGGCGGATCATCGCAAACTGCTGGACTGGGGATTTAAGCATTATCCGCTCAAGCATTTGGCCGGCAAAGGAGATCCCGTTGCGGGCACGACGCTTGCGGCCGGCGCCGAGTTCGCTTATCCGCTCGCCGAAGACGAGAACGGGCTGGTCCGCGTCAAGCTGGAGCCGCTCGATACGGCCGATATCCGCTACTCGCTGGGGGAGCGGGGAAAGCTGGCATGGTATATCGGCGACCAAAGAATCGGTTCCGTCCCCGTATACGACACGGGAAGCGTCAGGCTGCAGCTGCCGGACGGACGTTAGCCGGCCGGCGGCAAGACAATCATAAATGCGTAGGGGAGGCGTATGAATGATGGTCAATTGGATATGGTTGTTTATGATTGCGGCCAGCGTTATCGTGGCCGCCTTGACAGGCAAGATGGACGCCGTCACGCAAGCTGCGTTCGACGGGGCCAAATCCGGCGTAACGGTCAGCTTCGGGCTGATCAGCATCATGGTCTTTTGGCTGGGCATGATGAGAATCGCGGAGGATGCAGGTTTGCTTCGCAAGCTGGCCCGCATGCTGGCGCCGGTAGTACGCTGGCTGTTTCCCGACGTGCCGAAGGATCATCCGGCGATGGGGTATATTATGAGCAATCTCAGCGCCAATCTGTTCGGTCTCGGCAACGCGGCGACGCCGATGGGCATCAAGGCGATGCAGGAGCTGCAGAAGCTGAATCCCGACAAGGAAACGGCAACGCCGGCGATGTGTACGCTGCTGGCGCTGAATACGTCCAGCATAACGCTCGTTCCCACAACGCTGATCGCGATCCGAATGAATTACGGCTCCGCGAATCCGGCGGAAATTATCGGCACGACGCTGGCCGCCACGGTTATAGCGACCGGCGCGGCCATCGCGGCGGACCGATGGTATCGACGCAGAAGCAAGCGGCCTCCGGTCGAGCCTCCGCTGATCGCCGGACGAGCGCGGACGGCCGCGCCGGGAAGCGGAGGTGAAGCGGGTGTATGAGCTGTTCTCGACGATTTCTTCGTGGATGATTCCGGCCATTATCGTATTTATTCCTCTATATGCCGCATTGCGCCAAAAACAGCCGGTCTACGAAACGTTCGTCGACGGCGCCAAAGACGGCTTCGGCACCGCGATCGCCATCATCCCCCATTTGGTCGGCATGATGACCGCCATCAGCATGTTTCGGGCTTCCGGCGCGATGGAATTGTTGCTTTCGGCCGTCCGGCCGCTGTTCGACGCGGTCGGCATTCCGAGCGAGGTGCTGCCGCTCGGCCTGTTGCGGCCGCTGACCGGAGCCGGCTCGCTCGCCTTTACCGCCGATTTGATCGAAACGTTCGGACCCGACTCCATGATCGGCCGAATGGCCTCCACCATTCAAGGCAGCACCGACACGACGCTGTATGTGCTGACCGTTTATTTCGGCGCCGTGGCGGTGCGCCGTTCCCGCTACGCGCTCAAGGTCGGGCTGTTTTCCGACGCGGTCGGCTTTTTCGCCGCCATTCTGATCTGCTTGTACATATTCGCTTAACCAAGCAACGGGCATTCTATCTCGGCAACCGGCGGAGTGAGGAATCGGGCTGTAGAAATGAAATGTTCGCCTTTGCAGACGATTTGTCTCCTATCTATGGGTCATTGAATCCGACAATCCGTCTGCGAGAGCGATCGTAAGCCTGATTCCTCATGAAGCATGCCTCCGGGGTTGAAGGGCCGTTGCTTTTTTGCGCGAGCTTGTACTTTTGCCCCCTTATCGTTATGATGGAGAGTGAGGTGAAAGATGTGGAACGTTTACAAAAAATATTGGCCCAGGCCGGCGTCGCGTCCCGCCGCAAATGCGAGGAGCTTATATTGTCCGGCGCCGTGGCGGTGAACGGAACGACCGTAACGGAATTGGGGACGAAGGCCGATCCGTCGGCGGACGTCATTACGGTGAACGGCAAACCGATCCGGTCGGAAAAGAAACTATATTTGATGCTGAACAAGCCGAAGGGCGTCATTACGAGCGCCAAGGATCCGCAAGGGCGAAAGGTCGTATCCGATTTTTTGCCGGGCGTTAAGGAGCGGGTCTATCCGGTCGGCAGGCTGGATTACGATACGGAAGGGCTGCTGCTGCTGACGAACGACGGCGAGTTTGCAAACTTGCTGACGCATCCGAAGCATCATGTCGCCAAAACTTATCACGCCACGGTCAAGGGAGTGCCGCACGGCTCCGCGCTGGAACGGCTGCAGCAAGGCATTATGCTGGAGGACGGCATGACGGCTCCCGCCGAGGTTGAATATTACGACGTCGATATGGACAAGAATGAAGCTACCATCTCGATCACGATTTACGAGGGCCGCAACCGGCAAGTGCGGCGCATGTTCGAGGCGGTCAACCATAAAGTGATCCGTCTCCGGCGCGTAAGGTTCGGCGAGCTTGGACTCGACGGATTGCCCCGCGGCAAATACCGGCATCTGAATCCGCAAGAAGTGAAGGAGCTTCTGGCGGCTGCCCGACAGTCACATAAAGTTCATAAATAGCAAGGGGCGGCGGCATATATTGCCGTCGACTTTTCGTTATAATGAAGCTGATAAATCGTTCGTCACAGGCGAAATTGGTGGTGGTTGACAATATGGGGAAATGGCGAAAAAAAATACAAGTCGTTATTTTGCTGGCCGTGTTCGTCATCGGCGGATACGCGATCGGAACCGCCCTGTTCGGCGAGGAGCGGACCGGGCAAATCAAGCCGGGGCAGCAGCCTCCCGAATTCAAGCTGGCCGATCTGGAAGGCGGCGTCCATCAGTTGTCGGATTATGCGGGACAACCCGTCATCGTCAACTTCTGGGGAACGTTCTGTCCGCCTTGCGTGAAGGAAATGCCCGAATTCGAACGGCAATACGAAAAGTGGAAGGACAAAGGGCTGGTCGTCCTGGCCATTAATTTGAGCGAGGATACGCTGACCGTCAACAATTTCGTGAAGCAATTCGATCTCAGTTACCCGATCTTGCGGGATGTGAACCGGAAGACGGAGAAGCAGTACGGGCTTCGTTCGTACCCGACGACATTTTTCGTCAAGGCTGACGGAAGCCTGATGGAAGCCAAAGTCGGCGGGATGACGGAAGAGGAAATCAACGAACGGGTAGAACGTTTGCTGCAGCTGTAGTGTAGGAGGGGCAACCATTGATAGCGCTTGAAAATACGAAATGCGAATGCGGACATCAGAACGCCGTCGGCACGGTGCTGTGCGAATCATGCGGCAAGCCGCTGGACAAGGAGCTGCAAAATGCCGACACGCCGCTGGAAATGCGGTACGACGGCGTCGCCAGACGTTCGCAAAAAAGCAATCCGAACATCATCGACCGGATCTGGAACTTCTTTTCGTCGGTCAAGATTGCGATTTATTTGATCGTGATCACTTTTTTGACGGCGATGCTCGGAACGATCTATCCGCAGGAAAACACGTTTATCAGCAACAGCTTCGATCCGTCCGTTTATTACGAGCAGACGTACGGACTGACCGGCAAAATCTATTATATGCTTGGTCTTACCCGTACTTACGAGAGCTGGTGGTTTATCGGCCTCCTTGTCATGATTGGCACCTCGCTCGTCATCTGCAGCCTTGACCGGGTGCTTCCGCTTTACCGCGCGCTGAACAAGCAGCAGATCCGCAAGCACCTGTCGTTTATTTTGCGGCAAAAGACGGTGTTCAAGCATAAGCTGGAGGAAGATTCGGAGGCGTGGACGGAATCGTTCGGCGAAGCGCTGAAGAAAAAAGGGTATAAGGTGCACCGGGACGGAGACGCGCTGCTCGCCGAAAAAAACCGGTTCAGCCGGTGGGGTCCTTATATCAATCATATCGGTCTCATTCTGTTTCTGCTGGCGGTGCTGGCCAGAAGCATACCGGGCTGGCAGGTCGACACGTACATCAGTGTGCCGGACGGCGATACGGTGCAAATTCCGGATACGAATTACTACCTTAAGAATGAAAAGTTTACGGTAGAATTTTATAAGGAAGAGGAATTGCCGGAGCAGCTCAGAGGACAAAATCGGGCCAAGCTGTTCGAAACGAAAGCCGTGCTGTACAAATGCGTCGACGATTGTGCGGACGAGCCCGGCGCGAAGCCGGTGCTGGAGGAAGTAAAGCGCCACGACATAATCGTGAACGATCCGCTGGTCTACAAGGGCTTGAAGCTATATCAGTTCGATTTCAACCTGACGCCCCGGCTGAACGCGGTGCATCCGGTGCTCGTGGATAAGCGGACGGGTGAGATATACGGACCGTTCCACCTTCCGATGAAGGACGCGGAGCTGGTGCACGAACTTGGACCTTTTACTTTGAAGCTGGATGCCAATTACATGGAGTTTGCGATCGGCGAAGACGGCAAGCCGACGACGCTGTCGAGGGAACCGAACGCGCCCGCGTTCGTCTTTATTGTCCAAGGTCCTGGCCTGGCGCCGGAAGGAGAGCCTTATATTTACTTCCCGATGCTCAAGGACAAGGAACGGTTCGCCCAGGATACGATCAACCGGGAGTTGGCGGACAAGATCGAGATTCGGGTAGACGGGATGGAAAACGTCGACTTTTCCGAGGCGACGACGCATTTGAACGTTCGCGTGGACAGAGCCGTCCCTTACTTGTGGATCGGCGCCGTCATTTCGATGATCGGCCTGCTGATGGGCTCTTACTGGCAGCACCGCCGCATTTGGCTGCGCGTCGACGACGGAGAGCTGTCGCTTGGCGCCCATACGAACAAAAACTGGTACGGGATGCGGTCGGACGTCGCCGCCGCGTTGAAAAAAACGGGCATTTCGGCAGAGCCGAAGTCATTGGATAACGGAGGGAACAACGCGTGAATTTGGTGGATTTCAGCAGCGATGCGTTTATAGCGGCTTTCTTTCTGTATTGCTTTGCGTTCATGTTTTATATGATTGCGATAGCGGGCAAAAAATGGAGCAACCGCGATCCGGTTAAACACGAGAAACGGTGGAGCAAAATTGCGTTCGTCGTTTCTTCGGCGGGACTGGGCGCCCACTTAACCTTTTTCTTTACCCGCTGGGCGGGAAGCGGACAAATTCCGACCAGTAACATGTACGAATTTATGACGTTCCTCGGCATGGCGATTATGATTGCCTATACGATCGTGTTTATGATATACCGCAAGCCGCTGCTCGGCATGTTCGCCCTGCCGCTGACGATTGTCATTATTTCTTACGCCGCCGTGTTTCCGCAGGAAGTACAGCCGCTGATTCCGGCGCTCGTATCTCCGTGGCTGAAAATTCACGTAACGACCGCGGCGCTCGGCGAGGCGTTTTTTGCCGTCGGCTTTGCCGCGGGACTAATGTATTTGCTGCGCGTCGTCGACTTTACGGATCGTTCGAAGAAGGGGCGCAGAGCGCGCTTCTGGGTCGAGTTCGTCCTGTATTCCATCGTCGTCATTATCGGCTTCATCATTGCCGTCTTTGCATTCCGCGGCGCGGGCTACGAAGCGACCTTCCTGGAAGAAAAGGTGAGCATCGACGCCCGAGGCGTCGAATCGACGAAGACGGAAACGGTGGAATATACGCTGCCGCCGATCTTCAAGCCGTTCAACAGTCAGGACGTATCGGTGCAGCCGTTCCTCGGCATCGATAAGCCGCTCTTCGAAGCGCCTTATTGGATGAACGGGGTCAATGCTGGACGCAAGCTGAATACGGTCGTCTGGTCGATCATCGCGGGCACGCTGCTGTACGGCTTGCTCCGCCTGGCGTTCCGCAAGCCGCTCGGGGCCGTTATTCATCCGGTCATGGAAGGGATCGATCCGGAGGACTTGGACGAAATCAGCTACCGCGCCATTGCGATCGGATTTCCGATCTTTACGCTGGGCGCGCTGATCTTTGCGATGATATGGGCCGAAATAGCCTGGGGCCGATTCTGGGGCTGGGATCCGAAGGAAGTATGGGCGCTCATTACATGGCTGTTCTACAGCGCATACCTGCATTTCCGCTTGTCGCGGGGCTGGCAGGGACTGCGTTCCGCATGGCTGGCCGTCATCGGCTTTGTCATCGTTCTGTTTACGCTGATCGGGGTCAATCTCATTATTGCCGGCTTGCATTCCTACGCCGGCGTATAACGAACGTAACGAAAGGAGCTGAACGTCATGTCGAATTTCGGAAACCGGATTTTGGTCGTCGATGACGAAGAGCGGATTCGCCGCCTGCTCAAAATGTATTTGGAGAAGGAAGGGTATGCGATCGACGAAGCGGAGGACGGGGAATCCGCATTGAAGCTGGCGTCGAACACCGACTACGCGCTCATCCTGCTTGACGTCATGCTGCCGGGCATCGACGGCATCGAGGTATGCTCCCGGCTTCGTCAGGTGAAGTCGACGCCGGTCATCATGCTGACGGCCAAGGGAGAGGAGATGAACCGGGTGCAGGGCTTCGAGGTCGGAGCGGACGATTACGTCGTCAAGCCGTTCAGCCCGCGCGAGGTCATTTACCGGGTGAAGGCGATTTTGCGCCGTTCCTCGGCGACCGCCTTTTTGACGAAGGAAACGAATCGAAGCAACAATATTGTGTTCCCGCATCTGGTCATCGAGCACGACGCGCACCGCGTGACGGCCGGAGGCCAGGAAATCAGCCTGACGCCGAAGGAGTACGAGCTGCTGCATTATTTGGCGGTTTCGCCGGACAAAGTGTTTTCGCGCGAGGAGCTGCTGAAAGACGTATGGAATTACGAGTTTTTCGGCGATTTGCGTACGGTGGACACCCATGTGAAGAGACTGCGCGAGAAGCTGAACAAAGTTTCGTCCGAGGCGGCGTCGATGATTACGACCGTCTGGGGCGTCGGCTACAAGCTTGAGGTGCCGAAATAGATGAAGCTGTGGGAACGGTTGGCCCGTTTGCTATGGCAAAGCGTGGTCGGTAAGCTGTGGGCGACCATCATGCTCCTTGTCGCCGTAGTTCTGCTTATTTTGGGCGTTTTTCTGCTGCAATATATCGATATCCTGTTCGACGACAACGCTCACGACATCAAAGTATTGTTTGTCATTACGGCCATTATCGGATTTTTGCTGTCGACCTTCTTTGCCTTTTTTCTTTCCGCCAAAATCCAGCAGCCGCTTCTTCAGCTGAAGCATGCGGCGGATTCCGTTTCGCAGGGCGATTACAGCACGAGGGTCAACATCCGTTCTTCCGACGAGATCGGCCAGCTGGCCAATACGTTCAACCATATGACGGAGCAGCTAGATAAGCTGATTCACGCGTTGAACCATGAAAAAAACCATCTGGCTTCGATTTTGCGGAGCATGGGGGACTCGGTCATTACGTTCGATGCCGACGGCGGCATTATGATGACCAATCCGAGCGGCCATCTGCTGCTGACGCAATGGTCCGGTCTGCAGGACGGCTGGGAAGCAGACGGGGCGGAGGATGCCGATGACGCGAAGGGGACATCCGTGCCGATGCCGCTGCGCGGACTGTTTCAAAAGGTAATGGAGGAAGGCAAGGACAGGACGGAGAACGTTCATGTTCACAGCGGCGTATGGTCCGTCGTCATGGCTCCGCTGCAGTCCGGGGGCGTTGTGCGGGGAGCCGTGGCGGTCATCCGGGACGTAACGGAAGGCCATAAGCTGGATAAGCTGCGCCGGGATTTCGTGGCGAACGTATCGCATGAGATACGCACCCCCTTGTCCATGCTTCAAGGATACAGCGAGGCTCTGCTCGACGATATTGTCGTGTCGCCGGAGGAACGAAAGGAAATGGTGCAGGTCATATACGACGAATCGCTTCGGATGGGGCGGCTTGTCAACGACTTTCTTGATATGGCCCGCATGGAGGCGGGGCATGTCAATATGAATTTCCAGCGAATCGATCTGCGCAACGTCATGAGGCGGGTAAACCGCAAGTTTCAAGTGTATGCGAAGGAAAGGGACGTCGAGCTGGATATCCATATACCGGATTACTCGTTGACGCTGGAGGCGGCGGACGAGGACAGACTGGAGCAAGTGCTGACGAACCTGTTGGACAACGCTCTGCGCCATACGCCGGCGGGCAAATCGATCCGGATCGGCGGAGTGCGTCAATCGGTTAACGGCAACGATTATGTGCAGCTGAAAATTCGGGACGAAGGACAGGGGATTCCGCCGGAAGACGTTCCTTATATATTCGAGCGGTTTTATAAGGCCGACAAGGCCCGCAAGAGGGAATCGTCCGGGGGTACGGGGCTCGGGCTTGCCATCGTCAAAAATTTGATCGATCTCCATCACGGCAAAATCGTCGTCGACAGCGTCATTGGCGTCGGCACGACATTTACGCTGCTGCTGCCCGTCGAAGCGCGCGAATAGTTGTCGCGGCATCGCAAATCTTGTCCAACGATCGAGAGTGAATAGGAAAAGCGTTCCGTTATCGGGACGCTTTTTTTGTTGAAGTCGGCCGATTAATCTTGTTTAACGTGGAACATACATGTACCGCCGGACGCAAACAGCCGCCCGGAACAAACCGGGCGGTGTAAGCAGTTAAGCCGCTTGACGCTCTATGTCAAAATAATTTCTTTTGCCGTGTTAAGCTCAGGCATGCTTGTCAGCTGTTGAAGCACTTCTTTCGGCGTGTCGGCGTCGACGCGCAGCACCATGATCGCGGAGCCGCCTTCAAGCTGACGGCCGACCTGCATCGTTGCGATGTTGATGCCGTTGTTGCCGAGCAGCGTGCCGACGCGGCCGATAATGCCGGGCTTATCGTTATGCGCGATCAGAATCAGGTTGCCTTCCGGCGTGACGTCAACCGGGTATTTGTCGATTTGCACGATTCTCGGGCCGTAACCGGTCAGCAGCGTGCCGGCCGCGCTGCGTTCTTCCTTTTTGGTGCGCAGCGATACGGTGACGAGATTCGTAAAGTCTTTGGCCGTGTGCGATTTTTGGACGACGATGTTGACGTCGCGCTGTTTGGCCAGGTGCATCGAGTTGACGACGTTGACCTGCTCTTGTCCCAAATGATGCGACAGCACTCCGCGCACAATATAGCGGGTGAGAGGCTGCGTGTCGACCTCGGCCAGCTCGCCGGAATAGCTGACGACGATTTCTTGCACCGCGCCTTCCGTTGCTTGGGCAATAAAGCTGCCGATTTTTTCGCCGAGAGCGAAATACGGCTGGAGCTTGTTTTGCAGATTCGCCGGAATCGGCGGCATGTTCACCGCGTTCATGAACGGCTCGTCGCGCAAAATATGCAGCACTTGCTCCGACACGTCGATCGCTACGTTTTCCTGTGCTTCCACGGTGGATGCGCCAAGATGCGGCGTGACGATAATTTTCGGATGATTCAGGAACGGATGGTCCGCCGCAGGAGGCTCCGACTCGAATACGTCGAATGCGGCTCCGGCTACGATGCCCGCGTCAACGGCGTCCACAAGCGCGATTTCGTCGATAATGCCTCCGCGGGCGCAGTTGACGATTCGCATGCCGGGTTTCATGACGGAAAATTGGGCTTTGCCGATCATATGACGGGTTTCCGGAGTCAGCGGCGTATGAACGGTAATGAAATCCGCCCCGCGCACAATTTCGTCGACGGACGCCAGCTTGATGCCAAGCTTCTCCGCGCGCTCTTCCGTCATGAACGGGTCATAGCCCATAATGTTCATGCCGAACGCCTTGGCGCGCTTGGCCACCTCGCTGCCGATTCTGCCCATGCCGAGCACGCCCAGCGTTTTGTTGCGAAGCTCGACGCCGAGGAAGGACTTGCGGTCCCACTCGCCGCTTACCGTTTTTTTGTAAGCTTGCGGAATGTGGCGGGCGAGAGCCATCATCATCGCAAACGTATGCTCGCAGGTTGTGATCGTGTTGCCGTCGGGCGCATTAATGACGATGATGCCTCGTTGCGTAGCGGCTTCCAGATCGATATTGTCGACGCCGACACCGGCTCGTCCAACGACTTTCAGCTTTTTTCCCGCTTCCATAATTTTGGCGGTTACTCTTGTCTGGCTTCGGACCAGCAAGGCGTCGTAATCGCCGATGATGGCGGCCAGTTCATCTTCGCTGAGACCCGGATTTTTGTCCACGATAATGTCCGGAGCGTCGACAAGCTGTTGAATGCCGAGATCGCTGATGGGATCGGATACCAATACTTTGTACATGATACTTGCCTCCTAAATTGCGCAAAGCGGAAGACGCTCCGCGAAGGTTGAACAGAAAAACCCTCTGCCCGCACGAGATGTGCTGCGGCGGGCGGAGAGTTTGTTCTACGAACGAATTAGACTTTTCTATTTTAAAGCAAGACAGCGGCGGAATCAATGCCTCAGCTTGCTCAATTCCGAAATTTTCGTTATGATTCAAGCAACGTCGAGAATATTCGACAACGGCCGCCGATCAGTCCGGCTCCGGGTAGAAGAAGGGCAGCTGCGGAAGCATCTCCTCGGCGTACAGCCTGGATTTGACCGAGGCGTAATCGCCCGTCCGGACCGCTTTCGTGTTCAGCAGAAGATCCGCTACCGCGTTCAGCGTTTGAAGCTTCATATTGGACGCCTGGCCGGACCGAATAAATTCGTCGATGCTGCTTGCCATATCGTGCGGGTAGAAGGCGTACATTTCGTTTCTGGCCGCCATATAATCGGCGATGATCCGGTTTTTGACGACGAGCGGCAGCTTGCTCCATTCCTTCAGCTGAAGCGGCTCCGTTGAGGCGGCGGCATCGTCAGGGATGGACGGATCGACCGAAGCGGCCCACTTCTGCATGGAGGCATAATAAGCTTTCTGCGCGGACAGCGATTCCTTGACGGCGCTTTGGTAAGCCTTGTTCTTCTGGATGCTGTTTCGCAGGTCGTCCGGAGCCGCCGATTTAGCCGCTTTGGACGCGGCATCCGCCGCTTCCTCGAAATATTTCAGGCTTCGGATATAGGCATGCTGCGCATCGCCGAGAAGCGGCGACTTGCCCATGTCGAAGGAGCTGGCTTCCTCGGCTTTTTGCCGGGCCAGCTTGGCCAAGCCTTTGAATCGCGCAGCCGAATCCGTTATGTCTCCTTTGGCCAGGCTGTCTGCGGCATTCAGCCATTCGATCTGAAAATCGCGGTAAGGAGAATATACCGTAAGATAAAAGGAAACGAGATCCTGCTGCTGATAAGGGAAAGTAGCGGCATTGCCGGCTGACTTGGCTTCCTCCGCCGCCGCATATTTGGCCTCGATCTTGTCGGAACCGATCTTCACGCCGTAGAAGAAGGCGCCGACGGCGCAAACCAGCATGAACAGGAAGCCAACACTAAATAACATTGCCGTAGTCGTTAATCGTTTTTCCATCGTAATCTCCCTCTGTTTATGTAGGTATGCATAAGCGTAAACGGCAGTCTCCGTCCTGGCGGCAGAACGTCGTTTCGCAAATTTAATGAAGCAAGAATAGCAATTCGACGGGCGGGCGACTTCATGAAAAAATTCAATTTCAAAAATATACGCGTACGGAAGGTCAGCGTTGACGAGCTGGACGACCGTATGCTACTTATTAATTTATACGCCACTCAGGCGCTTACTTTTATTATCGGCTTCGTATGGGTTTTATTTCAGCGTCAAAACATACTGCATCTTTTTTCCATTCCGGCGGCCTTCCATTTTGTACTGTGGGGTCTCGGGCTGGCGGCGGCGGTCATCGCCGTAGATCTGCTCATTTCCCGCTGGGTGCCGGAGGAAGCGGCTGACGACGGAGGCGTCAACGACCGTATATTTCGACAGCGCCCGATTTGGCATATCGCAGTCATCTCGCTTGTCGTAGCCGTTTGCGAGGAGCTGCTGTTCCGCGGCGCCGTGCAGCATGCCATCGGCCCGTATTGGACGAGCATCGTGTTCGCCGTCATTCATGTCCGTTATTTGCGCCATTGGATACCGACCGGCCTCGTCTTTTCCATCAGTTACGGGTTAGGCTGGATCTATGAGCAGAGCGGAACGTTATGGGCGCCGATAATAGCGCATTTTGTGATCGATTTGGTAATGGGTCTTATTATTCGCTTCAGGAGGGAGCCATGAGCAGGAAAGAGAAATTTAGCCGCGCATCCAGACGATACGTGCAGCAGCAAGACGGCGCGGACGGGCGGGAGCGGACCGGGGACGGCGATGCCGCCCGTCCGGACGCTCTGCCTCCAAGACGCAAAAAGTTTCCTTCCAGCCGCCATAAAATCGCCAGATGGTATTATAACTTGCTGTTCGTCCTGTTCGTGGGCCTCATCGCATTTCTGTTCTGGTTCGGCAACACCTACGGACCGCAGCGCTAATCGCGCGGTTGTCCGTGCGACTCGATCGTTTCCGGATCGATAAAGCCGTAGCCCTCCGCTTCAATTTTGCCCATAAGCTCATCCAGCGCGTCCGCCGTCCAAGGCAGCTCGTGCATTAATATATTGGCGCCCGGATGCAGCTGCTCCATGACGTTCGCGATGACGACCTCCGGCTTGTTTCGGGCGGAGGCGTCCCAATCGAGCGAGCCGTTCGACCAGGTCATGTACAGCAGCTTGTTGTCCGCCGCAATGCGCTTGACCGTTTCCCCTCCGGAGCCGAACGGCGGCCGGAACAGCTTTGGCCGGACCCCGGTCAGCTCCTCGACTTGGCGCTGAACCGATTCGATTTGTTCCCGCACGGTCTGCTCCTCTTCCTTCTTCAGGTCGACATGGTCATAGGAATGGTTGCCTATCGCATGTCCCCGGTCGAATATCGTTTGCAGCAGCTCCGGATTTTGCTTCACCCGGTAACCGTTGACGAAAAATACGGCTTTCGCCTTATGCTTGTCGAGCGTGTCCAACAGGCTTGTAACCACTTCCGCGTTTTTCGGACCGTCGTCGAATGTAAGCAGCACCATTCGGCTCGGCGATTCATCCGAAAGCGGTACGAACCGGTAAACCTCGTTCATCCGGTAGAGAGGAGCGGGAGCTTCCTCAGTTGGCGAGGTTGAAGCTTCCGGCACCAATTCCGGCGATGCGGATGCCGATGCGGACGCTGTTGGCGAGGGCGCCTCCGCCGCCGGCGGCGACGTTGCAGGCGCTTCAGCCGGAAGCGATTCGGAAGCGCCGGCGCAGCCGGTGAACACCGCGAGCGCTGCGAGAAGGGACAATGCGGCATGCCTCTTGAAGAGCATTTTTTTCCTCCGTTCATTCGAGTCGATTCGACATCCATTGTATCACAACTTTCCTTTTTTTACGTTGGATGACCGTCGGCGCTCGGGATACACTACATCATGTCAACGAAGTTTTGCGAAAGAGGTGCTGAAGCGTATGAGGTTAAGCGGATTATTGGTCGGCGGGCTGATCGGCGCCGCTGCCGCCTTGCTAGTATCCCGCAAGCGTCCCGGTGCGGCGGCTTGGGCTGCCGGCGCCGTGAACGAAGCTTATTCGGCCGTAACGGGCCGTCTCGTTAACGGCATGATGAAGAACGATTGGATGAAGGGAGCCGCAGGCAGCGCCCCAAAGTCTACAGACGATACCGCAGCAAACTCCGCGGCCGCCTGGGAGCGCATTGAAGCTCTGATGAACCGAGATGAGGAAGCCAAGCGGGAAGCGGAAAAGATAAAAGCGGAATCGTCTTCCATGTCCCATTAATTTGAAGCTGCGTAACACGGAATCGTACAAGCTGCGCCCTTGATGGGGCGGGCTTGGGCTGCGGTTCCCTTTTTTTTGTCCAATCTAGTGCATTCGCGTCCCAGACATGATAAAGTATTGATAAGCTGGGCGGATGGTCACTCACATCCCGCTTACGCTCACATACGCTATTACGATAGATGCTGCAAAGGAGGATCCTGTCATGAAAATCGAACGGCTGAGCCAAGACAGAATACGCATATTTCTGACGTTCGACGATTTGTTGGAACGTGGGATCCAGAAGGATGATTTGTGGCGCGAGCCTCCTAAATTGCATGATCTGTTCCGCGAAATGATGGAGCAGGCCTACGACGAGCTGGGTTTCGACGCCAGCGGCCGGCCTCTTGTCGTAGAAGTCATCGCGATGCCCGCGCAAGGCATGTATGTCATCGTGACGCGGGGCAATGTCAACGAAAACGGAGAAGGCGCGTCCGACGACGATGACTTGGACGACGTGTACGAAATGGAAGTCACCATGGAGCAAAGCGAAGTCGTCATGTATGCTTTCCGCGACTTCGAGGACGTCATTTCGGCTGCAAAAGGGTTAAAAGCTTCGGGGCTTTCGGAGGGCGGAAGGCTCTATTCATATAACGGCAAATGGATTATGGCGCTGGAGCCGGCCGACATCGATGCGTCCAGGCATCAGGCCGCGATCGCGCTGCTGGCGGAATACGGCGACGCCACTTCCGTTACCTATGCTATGCTGGAGGAGTACGGAAAAGTCATTATGCCGGAGGCCGCCGTCTCGGAGCTGTGCAATCATTTCGATATGTAAATCCGTCTGGATCGGGTTTCCGCGTTCATGCATCCGCGACTTGCATCAAGTCTGCGCGATGCTTTTTTTGCTTTCGCCGCCGGAATACGAACGTTGCCGCGTGCTCATACTTAGAGGAGACAAGGCGGTGAAAAGAAGATGGATAAACAATCGATGGATGTGCTTCATGCGACGCAGGTGGTCATCGAGCGCGCGTTGAAGCGGCTTGGCTACGGTGAAGACATGATCGAGCTGTTGAAGGAGCCGATGCGGGTGCTGACGGTTCGCATCCCGGTGAGAATGGACGACGGAAGCACGAAAGTGTTCACCGGCTACCGTTCTCAGCACAACGACGCGGTAGGTCCTACCAAAGGCGGCGTCCGTTTTCATCCGGGCGTTACGGAACGCGAAGTGAAGGCGCTGTCGATCTGGATGAGCTTGAAATGCGGCATCGCCGACTTGCCCTACGGCGGCGGCAAAGGGGGAGTCGTCTGCGATCCGCGGGGAATGTCGTTCCGGGAGCTGGAGCGGTTGAGCCGGGGCTATGTCCGGGCGGTCAGCCAAATCGTCGGACCGACCAAAGATATCCCTGCGCCGGACGTCATGACCAATTCGCAAATTATGGCCTGGATGATGGACGAGTACAGCCGGATTCGGGAATTCGATTCGCCTGGCTTCATTACCGGCAAGCCGATTGTGCTGGGCGGCTCCAAAGGACGGGAGACGGCGACGGCCCGAGGTGTCGTCATTATGATTCAGGAGGCGCTCAAGCTGAAGGGCGTTCCGCTGGACGGCGCGCGCATCGTCATTCAAGGGTTCGGCAACGCCGGCAGCTATTTGGCCAAATTTATGCATGAGACGGGCTGCCGCGTAATCGGTATTTCCGATGTGAACGGAGCATTGTATAATAAGGATGGACTCGATATTCCTTATTTGCTTGACCGGAGGGATTCGTTCGGCAACGTAACGAATCTGTTTCCCCATACGATGACGAACAAAGAGCTGCTGGAGCTGGATTGCGACGTGCTTGTGCCGGCCGCCATCGAGAATCAGATTACGAAGGAAAACGCCGGCCGCATACGGGCCCGAATCCTCGTCGAAGCGGCCAACGGCCCTACGACGCTGGACGCGACGCGGATGCTGACCGACAAGGGCGTGCTCATCGTGCCGGACGTGCTTGCCAGCGCAGGCGGCGTCATCGTTTCCTACTTCGAGTGGGTGCAAAACAATCAGGGGTATTATTGGGATGAGCAGGAAATCGACAGGAAGCTTCAGACGATGATGATCCGAGGCTTCGAAAATATTTACGACATCCACCTGACCCGAAAAATCGACATGAGGCTGGCCGCTTACATGGCGGGCGTGCGAAAGCTTGCGGAGGCCGTCCGTTTCCGGGGGTGGGTGTAACGAGGAAAGCAGGGAACCGATGCTTTTATTTTCCATATTGACTGCCGCAGTGGCGCCGGGCGTTTCGCTGCTTATCTATTTGTATTTGCGGGACCGGTACGATTCCGAGCCGATCGGGATAGTGCTCCGGATGTTTTTGCTTGGCGTCCTCATCGTCGTGCCGGTTATGGTGATTCAGCGGGGATTGGAAATATGGCTGGGCGACGGCGCATTGGCGTTGTCCTTCATCCAGTCGGCCGGCGTAGAGGAATTTCTGAAATGGTTTGTCGTCTACCATATCATCTACAATCATACCGCTTTCGACGAGCCTTACGACGGAATCGTATACGCCTCCGCCATTTCGCTCGGATTTGCCACGATGGAGAACGTGCTGTATGCCGTCTTCTCGCCATCGACGATCGGAACTCTGTTTATGAGGGCGCTGCTTCCGGTATCGGGCCATGCGCTGTTCGGCGTTATGATGGGATATTATTTGGGCAAAGCGAAGTTTGCCGGCCGCGGGAAATCCCGTTTTTACCTCGCCGTTTCGTTTGCGGTGCCGCTGCTGCTTCACGGGGTGTACGACTGGATTATACTCGCGGGATCAACGTCATGGATGTGGTACATGATTCCGTTCATGTTCATTTTATGGGTTGTCGGCCTGCAGAAGATGAAGTCGGCCAATTCCAGGTCTCCGTTCCGGCTGCTGCGGCGGGAAGACGAGATTAAACTGTAGGCGGACCGTCTATACTATTACCCAGACGAATTGTGACAAAGGAATCAGGAGGTAGGCATGGAATCGGCACGGGTAAAAGTAACGATTCGCTGCAACGTCTGCGGCGAAAAATTCGTATTGCGCGGACGCCGCGACAAAGGCGCGGTCGACACCGGCTTCAAGCAATGCATTTGCAATAACGACAGCGATTTGGAAGTGGAAGAGCATACGGTCTATTGAGGCCGAATGAATAAGACTCCTTCGGGCAAAGCAAACTAACTCCAGGATTTGCACCCGAAAGGAGTTTTTGCTTGTGTACGCCAGACTAAGCTCAATTATGTTTCCGATCGTCACCGTCATGCTGGCGGGGGCGCTGATGTGGGGGTATCAGGAGCATCAGGAAAAAAATCAGGTTTTGATCAAAGCGGAAAATCAGTATCAAAGAGCGTTCCACGATTTGACCTACCATATGGAGAAGCTGCACGAGCAGCTGGGACATACGCTGGCGGTCAACACGGCGTCCCATGGCTTCCAGCGCAAAGGGCTGGTCAACGTATGGCGGCTGACGAGCCAGGCGCAAAACGAAATCAGCCAGCTTCCGCTGACTTACCTGCCCTTTACCGAAGCGGAAAATTTCCTGTCCCATATTTCGAATTTCGCTTATAAAACCGCGATTCGCGATTTGACGAAGCAGCCCCTCAGCGAAGAGGAGCTCGGCACGCTAAAGACGCTTTACGCCAAATCCGACGAAATCGCCCAATCGCTGCACAAAATGCAGGAGGACGTCATTACGAGCCGGCTTCGCTGGATGGACGTCGAAATGGCCATCGCCGCCGAACATCCGGAAGGGGCCAATCCGATCGCGGACGGACTTCGCACGATGGACAAAAAGGTCGGCGAATACCCCGAGCTGGATTGGGGACCGTCCGTTACGAGCATGTACGAGCGGCGTTCCATAAAGATGCTGGGCGGAGAGATCGCGACGGCGGACGAAATCAAGCGGAAAGCGGCCGAATTTATGAAGACGGATCCGTCCGCCGTAGAGGTAACCGAAAACGGCAAAGGAACCGAATACGCTTCTTATTCGGCCACGGTCGGCGACGGATCGGGCGCCGACGTTCGGATGGATTTCGCCCAAAAAGGCGGACAGCTTATCTGGTTTATGAAAAACCGCGACGTCGGCCAGGCGCGCACCGGCATTGAGCAAGCGAAAGCTGCGGCCGACCAATTTCTCGCGGATCACGGCTTTGAGGGCATGTCGGCCGTCAGTCTCGACCGCTATCAGCATACCGGGATATTCACGTATGTCGGCACCCAAAACGGCGTTCTGATCTATCCCGAGAAGCTGACGGTCAAGGTGGCGCTCGACAACGGCGAAGTCGTCGGCATGCAGGCGAACGATTATGTGTACGAGCATCGTAAGCGCGAGCTTCGGAGCCCGATTCTGACCGAGGCGGAAGCGCGCCAAACGGTCAATCCCGGCATGGACGTGCGCCAAGTCCGGCTGGCGCTGATCGACGGCGACGGCGGAGACGAAGTGCTCTGCTACGAGTTTACTGGCCGGATCAACGGTTCGATGTACCGGTTGTACGTTAACGCCGAAACCGGCATCGAGGAACAGATTGAAACGATGACCGCAGCAGATACGCAAGCGTCCGGCGCGTAAGCGACGGACGCTTGCGCGAACGCGTTTCAAACAAACTTTACCGATTCTATATGGCTCCCCTCCCGGACGCATGTTATAATGTCACATGTATAGGAGGGGAGCCTGCTTGTTGCCAAAAATCAACCAAATGCTTCATTTTCATATTGCGTCCTCCGACGAGGAAGATGCGGCGATCGAATACAAGTCCCGAATTGCGGACGAAGACGACGTCAGCCTGCTGATCGAGTATCCGATGAATGCCGAGACCGGCCGGCTGAAACGTCTGTTTCTGGGGGACGAGCTGTCCGTTTATTACATAAGCAAGGACGGCGTGAAGCATTATTTCGATTCGCACGTTACGGGGTTCAAGGAGGAAGGCGTGCGTCTGGTCAAAATAATGAAGCCGGATCCCGAGCGGATGACCAAAGTTCAACGGCGCAATTTTTTGCGCGTCAGCGCCGAACTGGAGCTGGCCGTCAAGCTGTCCAGCCATGCGAGATTTACTTGCCGGACGGATGATGTGGGGGGCGGAGGCATTTCGTTCCTATGCGATGGACAGTGGCCCGTCGCGCCCGGCGGACAGCTGGAATGCTGGCTGCTGGTACCGTATCGCAACGGTTCGATCGAGCATGCATTCTTTATGGCCGAAATCGTTCGCGTCGTCGAGCTGGAAACCGGCCGCAAGCAGGTCATGATCAAATTTATCGAAATCAACGACTCCGAACGGCAAAAAATTATACGCTATTGCTTCGAAAGACAGCTGGAAATCCGCAACAAATGAATAATCGGCGAAAAGATCGGAAACCTAACCATAAAAAAACAGGGAGGGAGTTGCGATGTTTCGCCGTTTCGTCAAGCGCATCCCGGTCGGAGCCGCGTTGGCGGACCGCGCCGGCCGCGTGCTGTTGACCGCGGCGCTGGTCCTGCTGCTGCTGGCTGCGGGAATGCAGCTGCTTATGCAAAACGATGCCGTCAGACAGTGGATTTCCGGCGCGGAGCGCAGGGAGGGCACACCTTTGGGCAGCGCGGATCTCTTTTGCATCCCTGCGCGATCTGTGGTATAATTTTCACGTTCGCAGGCAAAGCCTGCTTTTTCTTTGAAAGTGTAGCAAGCGGCATTTTTGCTTGCGGAATGCTAGGCGCGAAGAGCTGCGGAAGGTTCGAAGGGGGTTGACTGTACGTGGCGCAGCTGGAAGGCGGCCGGATCAATATTGCCATCGACGGGCCTGCGGGCGCGGGCAAGAGCACGGTCGCAAGAATGGTCGCCGGGCAATTGGGTTATGTATACATCGATACGGGAGCCATGTACCGGGCGGTAACCTTTTGGGCCCAGAGACTGTCGATCGGCCCGAACGAGAGGGAACGGCTTGCGGACATGGTCAAGTCGCTGTCCATTCAGCTTTTGCCGGGCGACAAGGGGCAGTCGGTTATCGTAAACGGCGAAGACGTAACGGATCGCATCCGTTCGCGCGAAGTGACGGGACAAGTATCCCATTACGCCGCCGACGAAACGGTCCGAACAATTCTGTCGGGCATGCAGCGGGAGCTGGCAGCCGGGAAGGGCGTCGTCATGGACGGCAGGGACATCGGTACCCACGTGCTTCCGAACGCCGAGCTGAAGGTGTTTCTGACCGCTTCCGTTCAGGAGCGGGCGCTCCGCAGGTTCAGGGAGCTGGAGAACGCCGGGAGCGCTCCGGCGTCGCTGGCGCAGCTCGAGGCCGATATCGCGGCCCGGGACCGGCTGGACGAGCAGCGCGACATTTCTCCGCTTATTAAGGCGGCGGACGCGATCGAGCTGGACAGCAGCGGCATGCCGATCGAGGAAGTCGTGGCGGCCATCGTCAAATTAAGCCGAACCAAATTGGCGGAGGCGAAGTAAACTATGTTATATGCCTTTTTCCGCGTGCTTCTATGGGGCATTTATAAACTGCTGTTCCGCCTGGAGGCAAGAGGAGAAGAACATATTCCCGAACACGGACCCGTAATATTGGCTTCCAACCATATCAGCAACTTCGATCCGCCGACCGTAGGCATTTACGTGCGGCGCAAGGTGCATTTTATGGCGAAGGAAGAACTGTTCCGGATTCCGGTATTCGGGGCGCTGATCAAGTCCTTCGGCGCATTTCCGGTCAAGCGGGGCGGCGTAAGCAAGGACGCCATCAAGTCGGCGATCGAGCTGCTTAAGGCCGGCAACGTAATGGGAATTTTTCCCGAAGGAACCCGCGGCAGCGAAGGCAGCGCCAAGAAAGGCGCCGCCATGATTGCGCTGCGCAGCGAAGCGGCCGTCGTTCCGGTCGCCATTATCGGCAGCTACAAGCCGTTTCGCAAGATGCTCGTATGTTACGGACAACCGATCGATCTTACCGCCATTATCGATGAATCATCTCCGGATAAGCTGGAACAGGTGACCGAAGCCATTATGGCGAGCATACGAAAGCTTGCGCAAGACAATCGATAACGTTTTAAATGACGCAGAGGATTACGGTCCCTTGCGAATTTAAATAAAGTTGGGGTATGAACTGAGGAGGTTATTTCAATGTCAGAAGAAATCAAAGTGCAAGATACCGTTGCGGAGGAAGTAAGCCAGGACGCAATGGACAATCTGGTGACCTTGAAAAAGGGCGACACCGTGAAAGGAACAATCGTCAAGATTGAAGACAACCAAGCTTACGTAAGCCTTGGATATAAATACGACGGCGTCATTCCGATCCGCGAGCTTTCCGCCGTTCAGCTGGAAAACGCATCGGATGCCGTGCAGGTAGGACAAGAGGTGGAATTGAAGGTCGTTTCCATTGACGACAACAAAGAAACGCTTGTTCTGTCGAAGCGTCTGATCGACGGCGAAAAAGCTTGGGACGCGCTTCAAGCGAAATTCGAAAGCGGAGAAACGTTCGAAGTCGTCGTTGCCGACGTCGTCAAAGGCGGCCTCGTCGTGGACGTGGGCGTTCGCGGCTTCATTCCGGCTTCGATGGTCGAGCGTCACTTCGTTGAAGATTTCAGCGATTACAAAGGCCGTACGCTTCGCGTCAAAGTGAAGGAAATCGACCGCGAGAACAACAAAGTCATCCTTTCGCAAAAGGACGTTCTCGACGCCGAGTTCGAGCAAAAGAAACAGGATGTTATGGCATCCCTGCAGCCTGGCCAAGAGCTGGAAGGCACGGTACAAAGACTGACCCCGTTCGGCGCGTTCGTCGATATCGGCGGAGTCGACGGTCTGGTTCACGTCTCCGAGCTTAGCTGGCAGCACGTGGCGCATCCGAAGGACGTTGTATCCGAAGGCCAAACCGTGAAAGTTAAAGTGCTGAAGGTCGATCCTGCCGCAGGCAAAATCAGCCTCAGCGTGAAAGCCGCTCAGCCGGGCCCATGGGAAACGGCTTCGGGCAAATTCCAGACCGGGGATATCGTAACGGGTACGGTACGCCGCATCGTTTCGTTCGGAGCGTTCGTGGAAGTCGCCCCAGGCGTCGAAGGCCTTGTTCATATTTCGCAAATCGCGCATCGCCATATCGCGACACCTTTCGAGGTGCTGAAGGAAGGGCAAGAGGTTCAAGCGAAGGTGCTGGACTTCAATCCGGCCGAGAAGCGCATCAGCCTCAGCATCAAAGAAACGGAAGAAGCTCCGGAGCAGCCGGCGGCTCCTGCCAGATCCGAACGCGCTCCGCGTTCGCCTAAAGTGGAAGATATCAACAACCCGAACGTCAGCTTGAACAGCTCCAGCATGAGCTATTCGCTGGGCGAGCGTTTCGGCGACAAGCTCAGCAAATTGAAATAAGCCGAACGAATTCTATTCGGTTGTCTAAGAGGCTATTCCCTTCCTCGAAGGGAATAGCCTCTTTGCATTGGCGCATAATAGAAGAAACGCGAGGTGATACGCATGATTTCCGGCTATTGGTCGGCGCTGTTTCTTCTTGTGACGTCGATATTGCTCGCTACCGGCTGGAAACCGCTCATTGCTCCCGACGTCAAGCCTGGAGCGTTGGCCGCTTTGTGTCTCGTATGGACGGGCATGTTTGCTTTGCCGCTGTGGTGGTCCCCGCCCGGAGCCGAACGTTTGGACATTCATGCCGCCGCTGTGCTGATCGCCGCCATCGGAGTCCGTGAACTGTGGCGTACGGAGGAGGAGGGCAGCCGCATTTATTTGCTGTTTTGCGCCGTCATGCTGGGAGCGCTTTGGGGAAGTTTGCGCATTTTGTACGCACGCGACCCGATGATGCATTTGTTTGATCCGGGATTAGATGCGCCAATCATTTGCGGGCTGCTCGGAGGAGCGCTTGCCTCGGCGGTCAGACAGCAGTTCGGGCTCGTTGCCGCCGGAGCTTTCGCCGGAGAGCTGTGGGCGGGATGGAAGCAGGAAGCTGTCGTTTCGGCGCACGTAGGGTCCGCCGAGTGGCGGGACGGGATTTGCGTGGCGATTGCCTTTGCCGCATTATCCGCCGCCGCAGGCAAAGGGCTGCGCTCGATGGCCCGGAAACGGACCGGCAGACTGCAAGAGAGGGGAGGCGGGACTTCGCCATGACGGAATTTTTGACCCAGAACCATCATTTGGCCGGCGTCCTGACCGGCATTTTGTTTGGCGTAGGCGCCCGGCTTTTGACGCTGAAGACGGATTACCGGCAATATCCGACTTATCCGCACGGTCGGATCATTCATATTTCGCTGGGCGTCATTGCCGCCGCTCTCGGCGCGGTCGCGGTGCCCGCCCTGTTCGAGAAGGACTATACCGCCATCACCTTTCTGACGCTCGCGGCGCAGCAGTTTCGCGACGTTCGCAAGATGGAGCGGGAGACGCTGACGAAGATCGATTCGCTGGAGCTGGTCAGCCGTGGCGCGACCTATATCGAAGGGATCGCCATGGTATTTGAAGGGCGCAATTATTTGGTCATTATGTCGTCTTTGCTGACGAGTCTTTTCGCGATTTTATTCAACGTATGGGTCGGTGCGGCTATAGGACTTCTGACGCTGCTGGTCGTCCTGAAGCTGAAATCGGGCAAATCGATTTCCCATCTGGCGGATGTGCGTGTCGGAAACGTGCGGATCGATGGTCCGGACTTGTACGTGGACGACATCTATATGATGAACGTCGGTCTGCAGGCGAATCGGCAAATTATCGCGGAAAGAGGAACGGGGTACATTCTCGTACCGAAAAACTCCAATGCGAAGGTGACGTTGTCGAACCTGGGTCAGCGGCAAGCGATATTGTATGATTTGGCGACGATCATGGGCGTTTACCGCGACGACGGTGAGCCTGCGCTTGTGCCGATCGCCAAGTTGGATATGAAGGACGGCAGGCTGGCGGTGTTTCATTTGCCTCAGGAACCGGATACGGATAAAGGAAGGCAGGTCGTGCTGAAAGTCCCGATTCTCGAATCCGCCGTCCGCATGCCGACCGAAGCGCCGGTCAACCGGAAGGGGGAGAGTCATGTCTAAAATTGTCGCGGTCGTCTCGCTTCGCCGGGAGCATGTCGGCGGAGGCGCTCCTATCTTTATCGCTTCGGATGGAGCAAAGCTGGAGGAATTGTCATTCCTTTTGGAAAAAATAATGGATGCAAGCGCCCATCAATTGAACGACGAAACGATGATTCTCGTAGACCGCGGGCATACGAAAAGTTAGCCAAGCGCGTACTTTTTTGCTATGATGGGATACGTGAGACTTGTTGAAGGAGTGAAAAACCAATTATGGCAAGACCCGTAATCGCCATCGTCGGCCGGCCGAATGTGGGGAAATCAACCATATTCAATCGGATAGTCGGAGATCGAATGGCAATCGTTGAGGATAAACCGGGCGTCACGCGCGACCGGCTGTACGGCACCGGAGAATGGAACGGCAGGCCATTCAGCATTATCGATACCGGCGGTATCGAAATAGACGGCGAAGACGAGATTATGAGATCGGTTCGCATGCAGGCGGAGCTTGCCATCGAGGAAGCGGACGTCATTATCTTTATGGTCGACGCCAAAACCGGCTTGACGCATGCGGACGACGAAGTCGCCCAGCTGCTTTTCCGTTCGCGGAAGCCGGTTGTGCTCGCCGTCAATAAAGTGGACAACGAGTCGCGCAAGGACGAAATTTACGAGTTTTACGGCTTAGGTTTCGGCGAGCCGATTCCGATTTCGGGCTCGCACGGCCTGGGGATCGGAGATTTGCTCGATGCCGCCGTGGAGCTGCTGCCCGAGATGGAGGACGACGGCTACGACGAGGACGTTATTCGCGTCGCGCTGATCGGACGGCCGAACGTCGGCAAATCGTCTTTGGTCAATGCTTTGCTTGGAGAAGACAGAGTCATCGTCAGCAATGTGGCCGGAACGACGAGGGATGCGATCGATACGCCGTTCGAGCACGACGGCCAGCGCTACGTGCTGATCGATACGGCGGGCATGCGCAAACGCGGTAAAGTGTACGAAACAACGGAGAAATACAGCGTCATGCGGGCGATGAAAGCGATCGAGCGCGCCGATGTCGTGCTGGTGCTTATTAACGGCGAGGAAGGGATCATCGAACAGGACAAGCATATCGCCGGATACGCCCATGAAGCGGGCAAGGCTTCCATCTTTGTCGTGAACAAATGGGACGTCGTCGAGAAGGACGATAAAACGATGGCGCAGTTTACGCAAAAAATCCGCGATCATTTTTTGTTTATGACTTACGCGCCGGTCGTCTTTTTGTCCGCCAAAACCAAACAGCGCTTACATAAACTGCTGCCCGTCATCAACCATGTGTCCGAGCAGCACGCGCTGCGGATTCAGACGCACCTGCTGAACGACGTCGTTTCCGACGCCGTCGCGGTCAATCCGCCTCCGACGGACAAAGGGAAGCGGCTTCGCATCAACTATGTGACGCAGGTATCGACCAAACCTCCGACGATCGTTTGTTTCGTCAACGATCCGGAGCTGATGCATTTTTCGTACGAGCGCTATTTGGAAAACAAGATCAGGGCCGCTTTCGATTTCGAAGGCACGCCCGTGCGGATCTTTACCCGGCGCAAATCCGATGAGGACTAGGGGAGAATCACATTGGTTTTGTACATCATCGCCATCTTGGCAAGTTATTTGATCGGCTCGGTTTCGTTCAGCATCGTCATCGCCAAATGGGTTAAGGGCATCGATATTCGCCAGCACGGCAGCGGCAATGCCGGGGCCACGAATACGCTGCGGGTGCTGGGCAAAGGTCCCGGCATCGCCGTCTTTTTGCTGGACATTGCAAAGGGAGTCGGAGCCGTCCTGCTCGGCCATGCGGCCGGAGACAACGAATGGATCCCGGTATTATGCGGTTTGGCTGCGATTGTCGGCCACAATTGGCCGGTATGGTTCCGCTTTAAAGGCGGCAAAGGCATCGCGACGGCGGTCGGCGTAACCGCTACGCTGGCGTTTGTGCCGGCGCTGTGCGCGGGCGTAGTCGCGATTGCGGTCATCGCTGCCACGCGTTACGTATCGTTAGGCTCTCTTCTGTTCGCGGCGTTTACGCCGCTGTTTATCGCGGTGTTGAGCTTTTCTCTGCCGCTTATCGCCGGCACGGCCGTTATTTGCGCCTTTGCGTTCTTGCGGCACCGCACCAATATCGTGAAGCTGGTGCAAGGCACGGAAAACAAGCTCGGCGCCAAAAAGGGGGCGTAACGCGTATGAATTCGAACAATGCCGCGCTGCGCAAAGCCGCCGTACTGGTGGCCGGAAGCTGGGGAACGGCCCTTGCGTCCGTATTGGCTTCCAACGGATTTCATGTAGGGTTGTGGACGCGCAGCACGGAACAAGCCGAAGAGATTAACGACAGCGGGACGAACGGCAAATATTTGCCGGATTGCCCGCTGCCTTCAGGCATTGCGGCCACAACGGAGATGAAGAAGGCGCTGGAAGGCGCCGAGATTGCGCTGTTTGCCGCGCCTTCGGGAGCGATGCGGCAGGTGGCGGCCTTGGCCGCTCCCCATTTGTCGCCGGACACGCTGGTTGTGCACGCCACCAAAGGGTTCGAGGCGGAATCGCTCAAACGAATGACGCAGGTGCTGTCGGAGGAACTGGGCCGTCCTGCGGCGGACATTGTTGTCTTGTCCGGGCCGAGCCATGCCGAGGAAGTAATCCGGCGTTTGCCGACGACGGTGGTCGTGGCGTCTGAGTCGCTGGAAGCGGCCGAACGGGCGCAGGACGCGTTCATGAACGGAGCGTTCCGCGTCTATACGAACCGGGATACGGCCGGCGTAGAAATTGCCGGAGCGATCAAAAACATTATCGCGCTCGGCGCCGGCTTGTCGGACGGCCTGCAATTCGGCGACAATGCGAAAGCCGCGCTGCTGACGAGAGGGCTGGCGGAAATCGGCCGGCTGGGAACGGCGATGGGCGCCAATCCGCTGACGTTTGCCGGCCTTGCCGGAGTCGGGGATCTGGTCGTGACGAGCACGAGCAAGCACAGCCGCAATTGGCGGGCCGGCTATATGCTGGCGGACGGCACGCCGCTGGAAACCGTCCTCGAACGGATGGGCATGGTCGTCGAAGGCGTGAAGACGACGAGGGCGGCCTTTGCCTTGTCGCAGCAATACCGGGTCGACATGCCGATTACGGCCCAATTGTACGAGGTGTTATTCCGCGGCAAGCCGCCCAAGGCGGCCGTCGAAGATTTGATGGGCAGATTGAAGACGCACGAGATGGAATCGATCGGCTAGGTCAAGCGCCCGCACCTATCCTCCTTTGCGCTCATAAGATGTCAAGAGCTCAATGGCCAGAGGAGGGTGAACAATTGTCTAAAGGATTATCCAAGGACGTTCTGAGCGCCATTAACAAAAAAACGGGCAAGCAAATTTCCGAATCCGCGGTCAAGAAATTGGCCAGCGGCGTCGACGCCAAAACGCTTCAAGATGAGGCGGAGCTGCGCAAGCTGATCAAGCGCGTATCGGATATGGCAAACGTCAAGGTGCCGGAATCGACCGTGAACGATATCGTCAAAGCCGTCAAGTCGAGCGGCATGAGCCCTTCAAGCATGGAATCGCTTGTCAAATTGATGATGAAAAAATAACGGACCGAAAGGAATGGACAAAAGCTGCCGAAACGGGTGGTCGGCGAAATGACGACGACCGGCGGCGGTTTTTGTCCTTTTTTTTGCCGGATGCTATAATGGGAATGACAATTTGGGACTTCATTCTATCAACGATTAGGAGAGCAGCGGAATCATGGATGCAATGACGAAGATGTGGGTTTCGTTTATCGGAATCGGATTAATGGCGCTGGCGGCGGTAATTATTACGTTTGCCCGGCTCAAGACGAAAGGATTTATTCGCATTATTCTTTCCATTGTCGCATTTGTTTGCTTGGTGCTGGGATTTATTTACGGATTTTTTTCGATCATGTAGCCGGGAAACGCGGGTACGCAGTTACATAACGGTATGAACAAAGGAGCAGGCGGAAGAAGATGATTAATTTAAAAGGACGCACGGTCACGGCCGAGGTTGAAGCGGAGCCGGGACTTTCGATATTGGATCACGCCATCAAGCATAAGGTGGACTGGAGCTTCTCCTGTACGCGCGGAACGTGCGCGCGCTGCCGCTGCCTTATTACCGAAGGGGCGGAGTTTCTTGAGGAAATTACCGATGAGGAATGGGATCGTTTGGAACCCGAAGAATTCGAGGAAGGATATCGGCTGGGCTGCCAGGCGATCGTGAAGGAAGGCGCGGGACGCATAGCCGCCGTGAACAAAACCTATTTTTAGCACAGAAGGAAGTGCCGCGATGAACGGGGATGCCCTTATACATCAAGCGTTGGCGGAAATTGTCGAAGCGGCCGGCTCGGAGCATTGGGCCGTCGGCGGTAGCGCGGGACTGCTGCTCCGGGGCTTGCCGCTTGCCGCGCTGCCCCGCGATCTCGATCTGTATTGCGACGACCCGGATGCCGGCAGGCTGCATCGGTCGCTTCAGCCCTTCGCCGCGGACGAACCTTCGTTCGATGCAAGCGGGATCTATCAATCGACGTTAAGTCATTATCGGATTCACGGCGTGAAGGTCGAGCTGGTGGCCGGGTTTCAAGTCTCCGCACACGGCTGCGTTTACCGGACCGAGGTTAAGCGTCATCTGATTCCGCTGGGGGACCGGCTCCCGCTGCGAGGCTCCGGCAGACAGGTTTGCGTGGCGCCGCTGGCCCACGAATTGCTGTTCAACATGTTGCGCGGCCGGGAAGATCGGATCGGGCTTATTGCGGATGCCATGCGGCTCGAGCCGCAATCGCATGAATACGCGCTTCGTACGCTGATCGGTCACAATGCGTTTACCCGGGATATGCAGTCCCGCATTTGCGGATGGATCGGCGCCGGCAGCGGGGAAGCGGGGGAACCGGCATGGACGCGGAAATAGAATTCCGGCCGTCAGGCAAATCGGTGAAAGTGAAGAGAGGCACCACGGTGCTGGAGGCGTCGCGCAAAGCCGGAGCGATCATTCCGACGCGCTGCGGCGGCAAGGCGTCCTGCTTCATGTGCAAGGTGAAGGTGCTGCCCGGAAGCGAGCTGCTGCCGATCGGCGATGCGGAGCGCCGCAAGCTGGGCGCGCTTGCCGACGACGGCATGCGGCTGTCCTGCCAGGCAAGAGCGGCGGGACGCGTTACGGTGGAAATTCCGCCCGATCCGCTGCGCGCCGCCGTGGCGAGACAGCTGGCCCGGCAGAAGGAAGAGGAAGACGGACTATGGTAGCGGCATGCGAGACGGCAAGGATTCGTTATGTCAATAAGAAGGCTTTTAGGGGGATGTGTAAGTGTTTGACAAGGTGACGGGGAGAAGGATGCGCGCGGCCGCGAGGCTGCCTTTGATCGCGCTGATGTTATTGACGTTGGCGGGTTGTCTCTATCCGAAAGAAAATTTGAAGCAAAACGTCGCTCCCAAGGAAGCGGTGCGCAACGTGCAGGCGGCGGTCGATCAATATTTTGCGGAAACCGGCTTGCTGCCGATCCAAAATGCGGACGCCGACGTGCCGAAATACGAGAAATTCAAGCTCGATTTCGGCAAGCTGCAAACAAAAGGTTACTTGAGCAGCATACCGGTTGCCGCATTCGAAAACGGGGGCAATTATTACTTTCTCGTCATCGACGAGGAAACGGAGCCGCGCATTAAGCTGATGGACATTGTAACGTTTCAAAAAATTAACGATGTGCAGAGCTGGGTGCGAGATTACCGAAACAACAACGGGGGGGCGGCGCCGCTGGGGGACGAGCTGTACCCCGGATTTTATGCCATCGATTACGGGCTGATGAACCGGAAAGCGCCGGAAATCCGAAGCGTTTATTCCGGCCAGACGCTGGGGGCGATGATCGACGCCGACGGCAACGTCTATGCCGATTACGGCATCGACATTATGCAGCTGCTGCAGCGGGAAGGCGCGCCGGAGACCGATTCCGTAACGGATTTGCGCGAACTGCTGGCGGACAGCTCGGATTACGTGCCCGTCAAGTCGCCCGCTTATACGCTGGTGAACGGCGAGCCTCAAGCGGTGCTGCCGTAATCTGCAGCATGCCGAGGCTTGTCCGCAGGCGAGCTGTCGTCAGCTCGCCTGAGCACCGTCGCGGTGGTATCAAACCTATGATTATTGAAGCGATTCTCGATTAACCGATTCGTTGCCATTCCATACTCGCGATTGTCGTATTATTCCGGCTCGTTTATGGCCGCCCGCTTGCTGCGGGCGGCTTTTTTTTGCGTCGGCACCGTCATAGAATAGAAAAGCCGGTCATATATTTCAATCTTGGAAGGGAAGTCGGTTCATCCGGTATCAAGAGATTTCGCATACTTTAATCGTCATATTTGGACGAACGGAACATAAGATGTTACTAGTCCAAAAAGTATGTACGAGTTGCGTCGCTGGCCTGCCCTATTGTCCGGTGGATGGCGGCGAACCGGAAATTCAATTGGGAGGGGATATTCAGTGGAGAAAGTAGACATTTTCAAGGACATAGCCGAACGAACCGGCGGGGATATTTACCTCGGGGTCGTCGGGGCGGTCCGGACGGGTAAATCAACATTCATTAAACGCTTTATGGAGACAGTCGTACTTCCCAATATCGTCAGCGAGTCGGATCGCGTCCGGGCCGTAGATGAGCTTCCTCAAAGCGCCGCAGGCAAAACGATTATGACGACCGAGCCGAAATTCGTGCCAAACCAAGCCGTGCAGCTGAAAGTGGCCGAAGGACTCGAGGTCAACGTCCGGCTGGTCGATTGCGTCGGTTACGCCGTCGAAGGGGCCAAAGGCTACGAGGACGAAAACGGTCCGCGCATGATTACGACGCCTTGGTTCGACGAACCGATTCCGTTCCAGGAAGCGGCGGAGATCGGCACGCGCAAAGTAATACAAGAACATTCGACGCTGGGCGTCGTCGTCACGACGGACGGAACGATCGCCGAAATTCCGAGAAGCTCTTACGTTCACGCTGAAGAGCGCGTCATCGAGGAACTGAAGGAGGTCGGCAAGCCGTTTGTGCTGATCATTAACTCCACTCGCCCCCGCAGCGAAGAGACGCAGGCGCTTCGAAGCGAGCTGCAGGCGAAATACGATATACCGGTTATGGCGATCAGCGCATCGACCATGGGCGAGGAGGAAGGCTTGTCCGTGCTGCGCGAGGTGCTGTACGAGTTCCCCGTACACGAGGTCAACGTGAACTTGCCAAGCTGGGTTATGGTGCTGGCCGAAAACCATTGGCTCCGCAGCAACTATGAAAATTCCGTGCGCGAAACGGTTCAGGATATTCGCCGGCTCAGAGACGTCGACCGCGTCGTCAACCAGTTCATGGAATACGATTTCATCGCCCGCGCCGGCTTAAGCGGCATGGACATGGGCCAAGGCGTGGCCGAAATCGATTTGTACGCGCCGGATGAGCTGTACGACCGCATCCTGATGGAAGTGGTCGGCGTCGAAATTCGCGGCAAAGATCATTTGCTGCAGCTGATGCAGGAATTTGCCCATGCCAAAAGGGAATACGACCGGTTCGCGGAAGCGCTCGAGATGGTCAAGACGACGGGCTACGGCATCGCCGCTCCGTCACTGGCGGAAATGGCGCTCGACGAGCCGGAGCTCATACGCCAAGGCTCTCGCTTCGGAGTCAGGCTGAAGGCGACCGCTCCGTCCATCCATATGATCCGCGTCGACGTCGAGTCGGAATTCGCGCCGATCATCGGCACGGAAAAGCAAAGCGAGGAGCTCGTCCGCTATTTGATGCAAGATTTCGAGAACGATCCGATCAAAATATGGGAATCCGATATTTTCGGCCGCTCGCTTCACTCCATCGTGCGCGAAGGCATCCAGGGCAAGATTGCCATGATGCCGGACAATGCCCGCTACAAGCTGCAGGAAACGCTCGGCCGCATTATTAACGAAGGCTCGGGCGGCCTGATCGCCATTATACTATAAGCCCGGCCAACGCCCGCCAACCGCTTCGGAGCATCCGAAGCGGTTTTTCGCGCCGGTTTCGCGAAAGAGACTTGAATTTGCTTTTCCGCTGTATTACTATAGGTTTGTTCGGTCAAAAGGTATATATTTGAAGTTTTCGGTTAATAAGAGGGATAAGAGAACGTTTTTAGCGAAATGCTTACGAAGCAAAGTTTTGCTCCGCAAAACTTAAGCGGATGCTTTCGAAGCAAAGTTTTGCTCCGCAAAACTTTTAAGGAGGTGAAGAAATGAACAAAACGGATTTGATCGCTAAGGTAGCCGAATTGTCCGATCTGTCCAAGAAGGACGCGACGAAAGCGGTGGACGCCGTATTCGAAGCCATATCGGAAGCGCTGCAAAACGGCGACAAAGTTCAATTGGTCGGCTTTGGCAACTTTGAAGTGCGCGAACGCCAAGCCCGCAAGGGACGCAACCCGCAAACCGGCGAGGAAATCGATATCGCGGCAAGCAAGATGCCTGCATTCCGACCCGGCAAATCGCTTAAAGATCTTGTATCCAATTAACGTATAAGTCTGGATAGGACGCTCGAACAGCACAAAGTTTGAGCGTTTTTGCTTTTGAAATATACGGCATGACTGCGGGAGACCGCGCGCCGGCGGGAGGGAAGAGCATGGAGTCGACGGTAGGAGAATACATCGTGGTGAAGGCCAAAGATCAAGGCGTTCAAGTCATCGGATTGACCAGAGGACAGGATACCCGCTTTCATCATACGGAGAAGCTCGACAAAAACGAGGTGCTGATTTGCCAATTTACGGATCACACTTCCGCCATCAAAATACGGGGGAAAGCGACCGTCATGACGAAATACGGAACGGTGGAAACCGATCAATAACGGACTTAAGCAAGCGAGCAGGCGAAGCCTGCTTTTTTTCATGCCGGGAGGGCGGCCAAGACTCCCGAATAATCGCGGCGGACGTTTCGTACAATGAGGTATAAGCCGCCGCTTGCAAAGGGATAAAGTTCCCGGTTGCCGAGCGGGGCTGAATGGAGGTGCTGCTGCATGAAATTCAGCCATGCGATGCGGACCGCATGCGCGGTTGCGCTGGCTGCGACGACGCTGCTTGCCTGGCTGCCGAACGCGTTGATTCAACAAGCCGCCGAGCGGCGCGACGTAGCCGTATTTCGAAACGAGCCGATCACGCATCTGACGAACGAAAATTTGATCGATATGCTGATTGATCTCGAATTGAGCGAAAAAATCGGCAGAGTCGAATGGAGGAACGGGACGTTGACGCTGGAGATGGCCGTCCCGCCGGACAGCGGCAGACCCGAAGCCTGGTTCCGGGATATATACAAACTGATTGAGGCGTCGTTCGTCCGGCTGGACAACGTGCAGCGTTTGTTGATCCGGATCGCGCAAATCGAAGGCAGCGAGCGCCGGCTGCTGGCGGCCGTGGACGTTCGCAAGCCGGACGGCTGGCTGGAGAAGGAAATCGAGTCGCTGCGCTACGCTGATCCCGTGCATGACGAAACGTGGCGCCGACGGCTTAGAATCAGCTTTACGGCGGCCTGGGAACAACGATTCGGAAGAGCTGCGGAATACCGGGCGGACGTTTCCGAACATCATGCCCCTTGACGCCGGTTGTAGCAAAATGATGAACAACGGCGCGCAATCGTATGTTCTTTTGCGAAGTTGTGATATAATAGTTTAGATTATTGAGCGGCGACCTGTGCTACTTTTGTCCGGAGGCTTCCTACTTATGAAAAATTACCGCATACCCGAAATGACCGACCGATATGCGAGTTACGACATGATTCAAACGCATACGGAGCTTCCGCCTTTGTCGGACTCCCGGCTGCAGCTGCTTTATGCCGTCTTGAACCGGCAGCAGTCGCTGACGAAGCAAAGCGAGCTGTACTCGCTCGTCATCTCGCTTGTTCAACTGGGCTTGGACACGCATGATATGATCGATACGGATACGGGCCGGCGCACCGAACAAGAAATGCGCTCCAGACAGCTTAAGGTGCTGGCGGGAGACTATTTCAGCGCCCGCTTTTATCATCTGCTGGCGCAAGCCGGCCAGATCGACATGATTACGAGAATCAGCGGCGCCGTTTGCGAGGTGAACCGGCTTAAGGTCAGCCTCTATACGAGAATGCGCCAGCTGAAAGTATCGGCCGAGGAATATTTCAACGATGCCGTTCAATTGAAGAGCGGCTTGTTTCACAGCTTTACGGGCTTGCTGGAAGGCGCGGTGTCGCGTCTGTGGCCCGAGCTGCTCAGCGGCGTCAGCCGCTGCGAAGTCGTGCTGGAGGAGCTTGGCCGCTGCGCGAACCATGAACGGTTCGAGCAGAGCTGGGCGTATTGGCATGTGCTCCAGGCCGGGACGGACGAAGAGAGACACGCATTGGCTTCCAGTTCTCCGGAGCCCGGATTTATTGCCGGCCTTATCGACAAATACGATATTCGCGGCCAATTGACGGCCAAGCTGAAGCAGTCCGCCGAGGCGGTGAAGGCGGCGGCGGCTAAGCTGGATTCCGAGCATCTGAAGGACGAGCTGGCCGGCATCCTGGATGCCATGCTGCTGAAGCTGAGCGGCGCGCAGCCGGCGTTGCACGAAATGAGGTGAGGATGATGGACACGAATTCCAAAAGTCACGTACACGGATTGTTCGAAACGATCGCTCCGAAGTACGATATGATGAACGATATTATCAGCTTCAGAAGACATAAAGCTTGGCGCAAGTTTACGATGAAAAAGATGAATGTTCAGCCCGGACAGACGGCCGTTGACATCTGCTGCGGCACATGCGACTGGACAATCGATTTGGCCAGAGCCAGCGGCACCGGCGAGGTGACCGGACTCGATTTCAGCCGGAACATGCTCGACGTCGGCGCCGACAAGATCGCGAGAATCGGGCTGGACGGCCAGATCAAGCTGGTGCACGGGAATGCGATGGAGCTTCCGTTCGAGGACGGCTCCTTCGACTACGCAACGATCGGCTTCGGCCTTCGCAACGTGCCCGATTACTTGCAGGTGCTGAGCGAAATGCGCCGAGTGGTCAAGCCCGGCGGCAAAGTCGTTTGCCTGGAAATGTCCAAGCCGGAGTGGCAGCCGTTCAAGGCGGTTTATTATTTTTATTTTGAACGCATCATGCCATGGTTCGGCAAGCTGTTCGCGGGCCGGATGAAGGAATATCAATGGCTTCCCGATTCGCTGAAGCAGTTCCCCGACGCGAAAGGCCTGGCCGGCCTCTTTCGGGAGGCGGGGCTGAGCGGCGTCGAGGTGCATAAGTTTTTCGGAGGCATCGCCGCTTTGCACATCGGCACGAAGGGAAATGATAAGGTTTGATTCGCAAGCTGGGCATTATACTTGAAATGATTAAATTTGAGCACACCGTGTTTGCCCTTCCGTTCGCTTATTTAGGCGCCGTGCTCGGCGCGGTCGTCATGGAAAACCGGCTTCCGTCATGGAGTGAGGTCGGCTGGATTACGCTGGCGATGTTCGGCGCCAGAAGCGCCGCCATGAGCTTGAACCGGCTGATCGACAAAGCGATCGATTTGCGCAATCCGAGAACGAGCGGACGGGCGCTGCCCGCAGGCCTGCTTCGTTCGGCGGAAGTGCTGCTGTTCGTCATCGTATCGTTTGTGCTGCTGTTTGTCGCGGCGGCCAATTTGGCGCCGATCGCGATGAAGCTGCTGCCGGTCGCCGTGTTTTTCCTGGTGATCTACTCATATACGAAACGATTCACCTGGCTATGTCACATCGTTCTCGGATTGACGATCGCCTTGTCTCCGCTTGGCGGCTGGGTGGCCGTCACGGGCGGGTTCGAGCTGACGGCGTGGATACTTTACGTCACCGTCGCTTTGTGGATCGCGGGCTTCGATATCATTTACGCGACGCAAGACTACGAGTTCGACCGCAAGGCGGGGCTGCATTCCATACCGGTCCGTTTCGGCATTTCCGGCGCGTTATGGTTTGCCCGCGGGCTGCATCTCGTGACGGCGGCGGGCTTCGTCTCGCTGTTCTGGATGACGCAATTGAGCTGGGCGTACCTGCTCGGAGCGGCAGTTTCGATTGCATTGCTGTTCTACCAGCATTGGATGGTGCGGCCGCACGACTTATCCCGCGTTCCGACAGCCTTCTTCGGAATGAACGGAACGCTTAGCGTCGTTCTTTTTCTGTTTGTCATTTTCGATTTGGCGGTGCTGCATCAATGGTAACCTATAATACGCATACAAACGGCGCCGCGAGGCCGCAGCGCTGGGTCGTCGGAATAACCGGGGCGAGCGGATCGATATACGGCATTCGCCTGACGGAGCAGCTGCTGGACAGAGGGTACGTGGTCCATATGGTCGTCACCGAAGCGGGCTGGCGCGTGCTGAAAGAAGAAATGGGCTGGGATGCCGCCCGCCGGACAGCCGCCCTGGAGCGCCGCTTCGGATCCGCTGTGGCGGACGGGCGCCTCGTCTATCATCCCAATCCCGATATCGGCGCCTCCATTGCCAGCGGCTCGTACCGCGTGGAGGGCATGGTCATCATGCCGTGTTCCATGGGGACGCTCGCCTCCATCGCCCACGGCATTTCGGACGATTTGATGACGCGGGCGGCGGACGTCATGCTGAAGGAAGGCAGGACGCTGCTGCTGGTGCCGAGAGAGACGCCGCTTCATGCGATTCATTTGGAAAACATGCTGAAGCTGGCCAAGCTCGGCGTCAAGATGGTGCCGGCTATGCCGGCCTTTTATTACAAGCCTCAAAGCATGGACGAAATGATCGATTTCCTCGTCGGAAAAGTGCTGGACAGCTTGCGCATCGAACATGATTTGTACAGAAGATGGGGAGATGAAGGGCATGGGACAAGATCGGCCGATCAGGATCGGACGAATTGATTATGCCAATGCATGGCCCCTGTTCCACGATTTGGAGCGCCATGCGTCCGGCATAGAGCTGGAGATCGTATCGCGGGTGCCGTCCGGGCTGAATCGGATGCTGAGCGCAGGGGAGCTGGATGCGGCGGCCGTCTCGTCTTTCGCTTACGGACTCGGCTGGCACGAATATTTGCTGCTTCCGGAATTGTCCGTCGGCTCCGTCGGCAAGGTGCATTCCATCCTGCTCTTTCTGAAGGAACCGCTGGAACGAAAGCTTCCCGGCCGGATTGCGCTGACGACGACGTCGGCCACATCGGTGAACCTGCTCAAAATTATTATGGCCAAACGGTTTCAATGCGTTCCCGAATACGTGTCCGCCGAACCGAAGCTGGACGAGATGCTGGCCGTGGCCGATGCGGCGCTGCTTATCGGCGATCCTGCCATCGAGGCTTCCTGGCGCGACCACGGTCTGCACGTGCTCGATTTGGGCGAGCTGTGGAATGATTGGACGGGGCTCGGCATGGCGTATGCCGTCGTCGCGGCCAGGCGCGAGTCGGTCCGTCGCGAGCCGGAAGCGTTCCGCTCCTTGCTCGGGGCGTTCAGGACGACCAGGGCGTACAACGTGGAGCACCGGGACAAGCTGTCCGCGCTGGCATGCGACAGGCTTGGCGGAACGCCGGCCTATTGGGACCAATATTTCGGTTCGCTGCGATACGGCTTTGACGACAGGCTGAAGAATGGACTGGCCTTATATTTCCAATATGCCCGCGAGCTTGATTTGCTGCCGCACGAGGTGCAGCTGGCTTTTCTGGAAGAACAATCCCTCTTAAAGGTGAACGAATGAAACTATTAGATTTATATGCGAAGATGAAAGGCGATCTGAACCAGATCGAGCAGGAACTGGAGCGCAGCGTTTCCGACGAGCATGCGCTGTTAAGCGAGGCTTCGCTGCATCTGCTGAAAGCCGGAGGCAAGCGGATCCGCCCGGTATTCGTCCTGCTTGCCGGGAAATTCGGCGACTACAAGCTGGAGGTGCTGAAGCAGGTCGCGGTGCCGCTGGAGCTGATTCATATGGCTTCGCTTGTCCATGACGATGTGATCGACGACGCGCAGACGCGCCGCGGACAGCTGACGGTCAAATCAAAGTGGGACAACCGCATCGCCATGTATACGGGGGATTATATCCACGGCAAGGCGTTGTCGATCGCGACCCGCCTGCCCAATCCGGAAATCCATCGCGTCTTATCGAAAGCGCTGGTGCAGATGTGCATCGGCGAGATGGAGCAAATCCGGGATTTCTTCAATACGGAGCAATCGATTCGCAATTATTTGCTGCGCATCCGCAGAAAGACGGCGCTGCTTATCGCGATCAGCTGCCAGTTGGGAGCGGTTGCCGCAGGAGCGCAGCGGCAAGTCTCGAACCGTTTGTACCGGTTCGGTTACAATGTCGGCATGGCGTTCCAAATCCGCGACGACCTGCTCGATCTGTACGGCACCGAAAAACAGATCGGCAAGCCCCCCGGCTCCGATATCCGTCAGGGCAATATAACGCTGCCGGTCATATTGGCGCTGCAGGACGAGTCTTTGAAGGAGAAGCTGCTCGGGGAGATCGGCGCCATCAGGGAAAAGGGCGGCGCCGCAGATACGTCCCGCGCCATAGCGATGATACGGAGCAGCAAAGGCGGCGAGCTGGCGGAACAGATCGCCGACCGTTACATAGCCAAAGCGATGGTCGCGCTGGAAGGGCTGCCCGATATACCGGCCAAAAAAAACTTGGCCGACATCGCTCGTTTCGTCGGGAAACGAAATTATTGACAGGAGGCATGGATCGTATATGGAGAGAACGTTTCTGATGATAAAGCCCGACGGCGTGCAACGCGGCTTGATCGGGGAAATCGTATCGCGATTCGAGAGAAAAGGTCTCAAGCTGACCGCGGCGAAGTTTATGACAATCAGCCTCGAGTTGGCGGAAACGCATTATGCGGAGCATAAGGGCAAGCCGTTTTACGAGCCGCTGCTTGAGTTTATTACGTCCGGTCCGGTATTTGCGATGGTGTGGAGCGGAGACAACGTCATCGCGCTCACCCGCGCGCTCATCGGGAAGACCGATGCGCTTGCCGCGGCACCGGGTACGATTCGCTCCGATTTCGCTGTACATACGAATTTCAATCTGATTCACGGCTCGGATTCCCCGGACAACGCGGAGAGGGAAATCGGCATCTTTTTCAAGCCCGAGGAATTGGTCGACTACGAACATACGATACAACGCTGGGTCTAGCCGCAAGCGGCCGGTCGGGGGAGGACAACAAGCTGATGGATCAAGATTTTTCCGATTTTGTCACGCTGCTGAAACGAAAGACGAATATCGATTTGTCCCAATACAAGGAAGCCCAGATGAAGCGCAGATTGACGACGCTTCGGCAGAAGCACGGGTATCAGACGTTTCAATCCTATTGGCAGGCTTTAGAAAAAAGCGAATCGCTGATGAACGAGCTGCTGGACCGGATGACGATCAACGTATCCGAGTTTTACCGCAACCCGGCCAGGTGGGCGGTGCTGCAGGAGCGGTTTTTGCCGGACATGTTTCGCGCGAATTCCCGTCTCAACATTTGGAGCGCGGCTTGCTCCACCGGGGAAGAGCCGTACACGCTGGCTATGATTCTGTCGGAGCTGGGGCAGCTTCGCAACTCGCGGCTGCTTGCCACCGATTTGGACCGGAACGTGCTGTCCAAGGCGCAGGAAGGCGTCTATTTGGAGCGCGCTCTCCGAGACGTGCCGGCGGCTTGCAAGGAGAAGTATTTTACGAAATCGGAAGGGGCGTTCCGCGTTTCCGAGGAGCTGAAGCGGCATATCCGGTTTCAGCAGCAAAATTTGCTTCATGATACGTTCGACGGCGGATTTGATCTCATCGTATGCCGCAACGTCATGATTTATTTTACCGAAGAAGCCAAACAAGATCTTTACCATAAATTTTCGGCTGCGCTGAAGCCCGGAGGGATCCTGTTCGTCGGGAGCACGGAGCAAATTTTTAACCCGTCGCAATACGGCTTTGAAACCGCGGACACCTTTTTTTACAGAAGGGCGACCTAGCGGCGTATATCCATTTCCAACTTCTCCTATACTAGGAGTAAGAATGATTGCCGGAAGGTGGAATCGGAGATGGACAAGCGCAAGGTGATCGAGGCTTACAGGCGCGGGTTCATTACGATACAGGAATGCGCGCAAATTATCGGCGTGGAAGGCAAGCAGCTCGCCGGCCTGATGAACGAAGCCGTGTGGGCGGCCGAAGCGCCTCCGCAGCGCCCGGAATCCGCGGCCAAGAGCCTGTAGACATGCGTTAAGCGCCAGCCGTTCCCTTCATCCGTTCAGGATGGATGGAACGGCTGTTTTGCTTGTCCGGAAAGCGCAGCGGGGCCGCCGGGCAGGGATGAGATTTCTTGTCAAACCGGCACCGCTGTACTATAATGAGCAAAGACGTTACGGGCATTTACGAGAGAAGGCGCAATATTCGGTTGCGCCGAAGGAGGAGCTTGGCTTGAGTTTACGTTATTTGACCGCTGGCGAAACCCACGGTCCCCAGCTGACCGCAATTATTGAAGGACTTCCCAGCAATATGACGCTCGATTTCGAGCAATTGAATTTTCAGCTGCAGCGCCGGCAGAAGGGGCACGGCCGCGGCCGGAGAATGCAGATCGAGAAGGATTGCGCCAATATTGTAGGCGGAGTTCGCCACGGCAAGACGACGGGGGCACCCGTTGCGCTTGTGGTAGAGAACAACGACTGGAAGCATTGGACCAAAGTGATGAACATCGAGCCGATCGAAGGAAACGACGAAGCGAAGCGCCGCGTGCATCGCCCGCGTCCGGGACATGCGGATTTGAACGGCGGCTTGAAATATAACTTGAAAGACTTGCGCAACGTGCTGGAACGTTCCAGCGCCCGCGAGACGGCCGCCCGCGTCGCGGTCGGCGCCGTGGCGATGCAGTTTTTGGCTGCCTTCGGCATCAAGGTAGCGGGACAGGTGATCCGGATCGGCGAAATCGAGGCGCCGCCGAATCAGCTCGGCGCGGAAGAGCTCGCCCGCTTGACCGAAGAATCGCCGGTGCGCGTCGTGGATAAAGAAACGGAACAAAAAATGATGGAGCATATCGACCAGGTGAAAGCGGAAGGCGATTCGATCGGCGGCATCGTGGAATGCATCGTCGAGGGCGTGCCGGTCGGTCTTGGCAGCCATGTGCAATGGGACCGGAAGCTGGACGGAAGAATCGCGGGCGCCGTCGTGTCGATCAATGCCTTCAAAGGCTGCGAAATCGGCATTGGCTTCGAAGCGGCCAAGCTTCGCGGCTCTATGGTGCATGACGAGATCCTGTACGACAAGGAGAAAGGCTACCATCGCGCCAGCAACCGTCTCGGCGGCTTCGAGGGCGGTATGACCAACGGCGAACCGATCGTCGTGCGCGGCGTCATGAAGCCGATTCCGACGTTGTACAAGCCGCTCCGGAGCGTCGACATCGATACGAAGGAGCCGTTTACGGCCCAGGTGGAGCGCTCGGACAGCTGCGCGGTGCCCGCGGCAAGCGTCGTCATGGAGCATGTTGTCGCTTGGGAAGTGGCCAAGGCGTTCCTCGAGAAATTCGGCGGGGATTCCATGGAAGAAATACGGGCGAACGTAAACAGCTATCTTGCGCAGTTGGAGCGGTACTAGATCATGCGGGAGCTTACGGTTGATTTAGGAGAACGTTCTTATCCGATCTATATCGGCGAAGGGCTGCTCGATGCGGCGCCGGCCTATTTCGAACGGCACGGCATCAGCAAGAAATCCCCTTTGCTCATCATATCCGACGAGCATGTGGCCAAGCTCCACTTGACGGGGCTGGAAGCTTCGCTCCGCGAAAGCGGATTCCGCGTTACCAGCGCCGTTGTACCGGCAGGCGAGGCTTCGAAGTCGCTGGCCATGCTGGAGCGGCTGGTTACCGAAGCGCTGGAAGCCGGATTGGACCGCAAGTCGGCCATCGTCGCCCTGGGCGGCGGGGTAGTCGGCGATTTGGCGGGTTTCGCGGCGGCATCCTATATGCGCGGCGTCAAGTTCATCCAGATGCCGACGACAATACTGGCTCATGACAGCAGCGTAGGCGGCAAGGTGGCGGTCAACCATCCGCTCGCCAAAAATATTATCGGAGCGTTTTACCAGCCGGAATTCGTTCTCTATGACATTAGCCTGCTGCAGACGCTGCCGCCTCGCGATGTAAGCGCAGGCTTGTCGGAAGTCGTCAAGCACGGCCTGATTTGGGACGCCGAGTTCGTCGGCTGGTGCGAAGAGAACGCCGAACGGCTGCTGGCGCTCGATCCGGATGCGCTCGGCTATGCGCTGTACAAAGGCTGCAGCGTCAAAGCGGCCGTCGTATCGCAAGACGAAAAGGAAAACGGGCTGCGCGCCATTCTCAATCTCGGCCATACGATCGGGCATGCGCTTGAGGCGGTTGCCGGCTACAACGAACTTCAACACGGTGAAGCGATAGCGATAGGCATGGTCGGCTCAGCCAAGCTCGGTCTCCGTTACGGGGCGCCGCAGGACGTGTATACGGTCACGAAGCGGGCGCTGGCGAAATGCGGACTTCCGGTCCGTCTGCCTCAGCATTTCGATACCGATGCCATTATGGAAGCGATGATGCACGACAAGAAGTTTACGGAAGGCGTCATGACGTTTGTCGTGCCGACCGCGATCGGACAAGTGGAGATCAAGCCGAACGTTCCGGTCGAGTGGGTAAAAGAAATAGTCGAGCAACTGAAATTGGAGGCTGAACATCCATGAGCGTGCGCGGAATACGAGGAGCCATTACGGTAGAAGCGAACGATGCCGGCCAGATCGCGAAGGCGACGCTGGACATGATGACGGATATCGTCAAGCTGAATGAGCTGAATCCTGCCGATATATGCAGCGTGCTGATTACGGTTACGAACGACCTGGACGAAAGCTTCCCGGCGCAGACGATTCGCCAGTTGCCGGGCTGGGAGCTTGTGCCGTTAATGTGCGCCCTGGAGGTGCCGGTAAAAGGAAGCCTGCAGCGGTGCATTCGGGTCATGGTGCTGGCCATCACGGACAAGAGCCAAGCGGATATCCGGCACGTCTACTTGGGCGGCGCGGTGGCGCTTCGTCCCGATTTGGCGGAAAGTAATTAACGGTTGACGCTCTAATCCCGTATAAGTTATAGTATTTGTTAGACGAGTGAAGTTGAGCAGAGCAGGTTGCACGCCTGGTTGAGATGAGAAGAGACGAGATGAGCCTTTAGTTAAGCAGGATGGACTTCGAACGATTTGCATATGTTTGCATGCCGTTAATTGCGTTCATGGGTTTCCCATGTCGTGGCGGCGGCGCTGCAGATGCGGACGGTCCCGATTCGGCTTGGCTTTCCAATCTTCATAATCGATAGAACAGGCGCTCCTGCTTCGGCAGGAGCTTTTTTGCTTTCCATTCGAAAATTGATGACGGGGGTCGTTCGCGATGACTAACGAGCTTCAACGGGTAATTCAACTGGCTTCATCCTACAATTTAATTCCGATCGTACGCCATGTGATGGCGGATACGGAAACGCCGATCCGGCTGTTCCAGCATTTTGCCAAAGAGCGGCATGCGTTTTTGCTCGAAAGCGTGGAGGGCGGGGCGAAGTGGGCCAGATATTCCTTCATCGGAACGAACCCCTTTATGATGCTTTATGGCAAGCACGGCGAGATGGTGCTGGAAACGAACGGTGAACGGTCGATATTGCGCGACAAGCCGATTGAGCTGCTCAAGGCGAAGCTCCGTTCGTTCAGAAGCCCGTCCATCGGCGAGCTTCCGCCGTTTACCGGCGGGGCGATCGGCTTTTTCGGTTACGACCTGCTGCAATATTACGAGAAGCTGCCGGCGCACCGCATCGACGATTTGAATATGAACGATCTGCAATTTATGTTTTGCGATCAGGTAATCGTATTCGACCATTTCAAGCAGCAGCTGCAGATCATCGGCAACGTGCACGTCAAGAACGGCGCGACGGACGACGACATCGCGGCGGCTTACGAACAAGCCGTCTCGAGCATCGAGGCCGCCATCAGCCGGCTTCAGCGGCCGGTGCCGATGCAGTCTCCGGCGTCGGCCATTCCCGCCGATCCCGAGCTCGGCAACGTGCAGTCGAATGTAACGAAGGAGCAGTTTATGGCGGGCGTCGACCGGGCGAAGGATTATATCCGGGCGGGCGATATTTTCCAGGTCGTTCTCTCCCAAAGGTTCAGCATCGAAACGACCGTCGATCCGCTCCATGTTTACCGGGTGCTTCGGACGATGAATCCTTCCCCGTATATGTATTATTTGAAGATGGGGGACGAGGTCATCGTCGGAACGTCACCGGAGGCGCTGGTCAAAGTTAGCGGCGAACGGGTGGAAACGCGTCCGATCGCGGGCACGAGGCCGAGAGGCAGGACGCCGGAGGAGGACCGGGCGCTGGAGCTCGATCTGCTGGCGGACGAAAAGGAGCGGGCGGAGCATCTGATGCTGGTCGATTTGGGCCGCAACGACATTGGACGCGTCTCGGAGTTCGGCACCGTCCGCTGCGATTCGTTTATGGAAATCGAACGATATTCCCATGTCATGCACATCGTCTCCAACGTATCCGGCAAGCTGCGCAAGGATAAAGACTTTTTCGACGCTTTCGTCTCCTGCCTCCCGGCCGGAACCGTATCGGGCGCGCCGAAGCTGAGGGCGATGGAAATTATTGCCGAGCTCGAGAATGAAGCCCGCGGCGCATACGCCGGAGCGATCGGGTATCTCGGCTTCAGCGGCGCCATGGATACGTGCATTACGATCCGAACGATTATTTTCAAGAACGGCAAGGCCTACGTGCAAAGCGGCGCGGGCATCGTCTGGGATTCCGTGCCGGAGAACGAATATATGGAAACCGTCAATAAGGCGAAGGCGCTGTTGAAAGCGATCCGGGCGGCGGAAGCCAGCTTCGGAACGAAACCGGAAAGCGAGGCGGCGGCGAGCGCGGCCGTCAATACCGATTATGAGGTTGAAGCGAAAGGGAGGCTTGGTTACAATGGATAAAGCCGTTACGATGAAAGACGCGCTGCAGAAGCTGATGGGCGGCTCGGATTTGACCCGCGCGGAAGCGCAAGATGTGATGGGCTTGATTATGAGCGGAGAGGCGACTCCCGCGCAAATCGGCGCCGTCGCCGCCGCTTTGCGCATGAAGGGCGAAAGCAGGGACGAGATCGCGGGCTTCGCCGCCGCGATGCGGAGCTTTTCCAGCAGGGTCGACACCGACCAGGAAGGGCTGCTGGATACATGCGGCACGGGCGGCTCCGGCATCCATAAATTCAATATTTCCACGGCCTCCTCGATCATCGCGTCCGCCGCGGGCATTCGCGTGGCCAAGCACGGCAACCGGGCGATGTCCGGCAAGTCCGGCAGCGCGGATGTGCTGGAAGCGCTCGGCGTCCATATCGAGCTGTCGCCGGAGCAGGCCGCGGCTTGCCTGGACGAGATCGGCATTTGCTTCATGTTCGCCCAGCTTTATCATCCATCGCTGCGACATGCGGCCGGACCTCGCCGCGAGCTCGGCGTTCGCACGATCTTCAATATGCTCGGTCCGCTGACCAATCCGGCCGGCGCCGACCGTCAACTGCTCGGCCTGTATGACCGTTCGAAGACGGGAACGATCGCCGAGGTGCTGGGCGAGCTCGGTTTGAAACGGGCGCTTGTCGTTAGCAGTCTCGACGGACTCGACGAAATCAGCATTTCGGCGCCGACGCAAGTATCGGAGCTTGCGAACGGCGCCGTGCGCACCTACGAGATAGCACCGGAAGATATCGGGTTGGCGCGCCATCCGATTTCCGAAGTTTGCGGAGGCGACGCCGCCGTCAACGCCGCCATCATTAGAGAAGTATTCGCCGGCCAGCGGCACGGCGCGTACCGGGACATCGTCCTGGCGAATGCGGGCGCATGCATCTATGTCGGCGGCCTCGCCGGATCCATCAAGGAAGGGGCTGCCATGGCCGCCGAAACGATCGATTCCGGCAAGGCGCTTGCGAAGCTGGAGCAATTAATTCAAAGGACGGGAGAGTTGGCGAATGTTTCTTGATCGCATCGTACAGACGAAGCAGGCCGAAGTGAAAGAGCTGGCGGAATCGTTCCGGCTGGCGGACGCCGAGAGACGGATCGGGGAGCTCCCGCCGTGCAGAGGTTTTCATCGGGCATTGCAGCCGGGCGGACGCAAGCGCGGCTTGGGCTTGATCGCGGAAGTGAAAAAAGCGTCGCCTTCCAAAGGCTTGATCCGGGCCGACTTTAACCCCGCCGTTCTCGCATCCGAGTACGAAAGCGCCGGCGCGGACTGCATTTCGGTACTGACGGACCGGGATTATTTTCAAGGCTACAACGAATATTTGACCGAAGTGAAGCAAACGGTTCGCGTACCGCTCTTGCGGAAAGATTTTATTATCGATTATCGTCAAATATACGAGGCGCGGCTGATCGGGGCCGATGCCGTGCTCCTTATTGCCGCGATATTGACGGACGATCAATTGAAGGAATTTCACGATTTGGCGGAATCGCTCGGGATGGACTCGCTTGTGGAGGTGCACGACGCCGCGGAGCTCGATCGCGTATTGACGCAAGGCAAAGCTTCGCTGATCGGCATCAACAACCGCAATTTGCGCACCTTCGAGACCGATCTCGAAACGACCAAACATTTAACGGGCATGATGCCCAAGGGCGTGACCGTTATTAGCGAAAGCGGCATCGCGGTACGGGACGACGTTGCATTCTTGCAGGCGGCCGGAGCCGACGGCTTGCTGATCGGAGAATCGTTTATGCGCAAGCCGGACGTGCGGTCGGCGGTGAACGAATTGATGGGACCGGTTCTCCCATGACCGGGCCGGCGACGCGCGTCAAAATATGCGGCCTGAGAGACGAGGAGACGGTGCTTGCGATGGACGGCCTGGCGTTTCATGAAATCGGGTTCATCTTTGCCCCGAGCAAAAGACGGATCGGAACGAACGAAGCGCGCGCTTGCGTCCGGGCGGCGCACGGCATCCGTACGGTCTGGGATGTCAGGCCGCAGACGGTCGGCGTGTTTGTGAACGCCCCGATGGAGGAGCTTTCGGCTGTGCTGAACGCGGTTCCGCTCGACGTCGTTCAGCTTCACGGCAACGAACGGCCCGAACGGTGCGCCGAGCTGAAACGCCGTTACCCTTCGCTTCGCGTATGGAAGGCGTTTTCGGTCTCCTCCGAAAACGGGGAATCGGCGGAAGCCGCTCGAGCGTACGCGGACATCGCGGATGCCTTGTTGCTGGATGCTCCAGGGGGAGGTACGGGCAAGACGTTCGACTGGTCGGCGATCGATCGTTACCGTTCCATTGCCGCGGAGGCGGGCAAGCCGCTTTACGTCGCAGGCGGGTTAAACGCGGATAATATAGGCGAGCTTCTGTCCGTTTACCGGCCCGACGGCGTTGATGTGTCCAGCGGCGTAGAAACGGACGGAGTCAAAGATATCGGCAAAATCAAAACATTTGTCAGAAGGGTGTTGGAAGCATGATACAAGTACCGGATGCAAACGGCCGGTTCGGAAAGTTTGGCGGGCGCTACGTACCGGAAACGCTGATGAACGCGCTGCTCGAGCTGGAGGAAGCCTATTTGCATTATTCCAAGGACGCCGATTTTCAAGATGAGGTTCGGGAGCTTCTGCACCGTTATTCGGGACGTCCGACCTCGCTCTATTACGCGAAGCGTCTCAGCGAGCATTTGGGCGGAGCGAAGGTTTATTTGAAGCGTGAGGACCTTAATCATACCGGCGCGCACAAAATTAACAATACGATCGGACAAGGCGTGCTGGCCAAGCGGATGGGCAAGTCGAAAATTATCGCCGAAACCGGCGCCGGCCAGCACGGCGTCGCGTCGGCGACAATTGCGGCGCTGCTCGGGCTGGAATGCAAGGTGTTTATGGGCGAAGAGGACATGAAGCGGCAGCAGCTGAACGTGTTCCGCATGAATTTGCTGGGGTCCGAAGTCGTTCCCGTAACTTCCGGCACCCGAACGCTGAAGGATGCTTGCAACGAGACGCTGCGTTACTGGGTAAGCCATGTGACCGACACGTATTACATTCTTGGCTCCGTTACAGGTCCGCATCCGTATCCGATGATCGTGCGAGACTTTCAGCGCATTATCGGCGATGAGGCGAGGGAGCAGATCCAATCGCTGGAGGGCAGGCTGCCTGATTATGTGGTCGCGGCTGTCGGCGGAGGAAGCAACGCGATGGGCATCTTCTATCCGTTCGTCGGCGACGAATCGGTGAAGCTGCTCGGCGTGGAAGCGGCCGGACGCGGCGTGGATACGCTGGAGCATGCGGCAACGATGACGAAAGGGAGCCACGGCGTGTTTCAGGGCTCGCTAAGCTACGTGCTTCAGGACGAGCACGGCCAAGTGCAGCCGGCGCATTCCATATCCGCCGGTTTGGATTATCCGGGCATCGGGCCGGAGCATGCATACTTGAAAGATTCGGGGAGGGCGGAATACGTGCCGATTACGGATGCGGAAGCGCTGGAGGCGCTGCAGCTGCTGTCCCGGACGGAAGGCATTATTCCGGCACTGGAATCGGCGCATGCCATCGCCCAGACGATCAAGCTTGCGCCGACTCTGAACAAGGACCAAATCGTCGTAGTGAGCTTGTCCGGCCGCGGCGACAAGGACGTCGAAGCGATTATGGGGTACTTGGGAGGTGGCGCCAATGAACCGCATTGACCAAAAGTTTGCGGAATTGAAGGCGAGCGGCAAGAAGGCGCTTATTCCGTTTTTGACTGTCGGGGATCCCGATCTGGCGGCTACGGTCGACATCATCCGGACGCTGGAGGCGGCCGGCGCCGATATGGTGGAGCTCGGCGTGCCGTACTCCGATCCGTTGGCGGACGGTCCGGTCATCCAGCGCGCTTCCGCAAGAGCGTTGACGAACGCGGTCACGCTTCGCGACTGCATCCGCACCGCGGGCGCCGTCCGGGAGGCGGGAGTCGAAATTCCGCTCATCCTGTTCACGTATTACAATCCCGTGCTGCAATTCGGACTGGAGCGGTTTCTGCGCGAGGTGACGGAACACGGCATCAGCGGCTTGATCATTCCGGACTTGCCCATTGAGGAAGACGCGGAAGTTCGGGCCATGGCCGATGCGGCCGGCATCCATCTTATCCCGCTCGTCGCGCCGACCTCTCGGGACCGGATCGAACGAATCGCGGGCAAGGCGAAAGGGTTCGTCTATTGCGTTTCCTCGCTGGGCGTTACGGGCGAGCGTTCGGAATTCCATACTGAAATCGAGAGCTTTCTGGATACGGTCCGGAACGCCGCGAACGTGCCGATCGCCGTCGGCTTCGGCATTTCGAAGCGGGAGCAGGTTGCCCGGTTCGAGCGGCATTGCGACGGCGTCATCGTCGGCAGCGCCATCGTCCGGACGATCGAAGAAGCGCTGCCGCTGCTAACCGATCCGGCAACAAAAGAAAGAGGGCTGCGTCAGATCTACGATTTCGTTGCGGCGCTGAAAGGTTGAACCAGTTTTTTTCGGCTCAACGACGCCATTATAGCGATTCTTATCTGAAAGACTGTCTCCTGAAGCGGATGCCAACCGCCTCGGGAGACAGTCTTTAGTTGATATTAGCCGCAAATCGAGACTGTCGATCTCTTGTGAGCAACGCCTAAAGAAAGATTCCTCATGCAGCTTGATTGATGTGCTTATGGAAAACAGAATCGATTAAGCTCCACGTATGCGCTCCATTTTCGGTACTTTAAATGATCGGCCAGATATGAGACAATGGTAGGCAGATTACCGTCATTACATAGATAGAAGAGGTGAAAGGCGCATGCAGCCCAAAGCAAATATCGTACATTTGCCGGTCTATCAGCCGGGCAAGCCGGTTGAAGACGTCCAGAGAGAGCTGGGGTTGACCGAGGTTATCAAGCTTGCATCGAACGAAAATCCGTACGGCCCTTCGGAAAAGGCCAAAGCGGCCATCATGGAGGAGCTTTCCCATACGAATATTTATCCCGATGGAGCGAGCGTCGAGCTGACGGCGGCTTTGGCGGCCAAGCTCGGAGTCGGCGCGGACCAGATCATTTTCGGCACGGGCTCCAGCGAAGTCATCTTGATGATCGCCAGAGCATTTTTGTCGCCCGGAGACGAGACGATTCTGGCGGACGAAACGTTCCCGCAATACAAGCATAACGCCGAAATCGAAAACGCCAATGTAATCGAGGTGCCTCTTAAGGACGGCAAACACGATCTACCCGCCATGCTGGCCCGCATCACGGACAAGACCAAGATCGTATGGATTTGCAATCCGAACAATCCGACGGGCACGATCGTGGAGCACGGCGAGCTGACGGCGTTTCTGGACCAGGTGCCGGCTTCCGTCATGGTCGTGCTGGACGAGGCGTACGGCGAATATATCGACGACCCGTCGTACAGCGACGGCGTCCGCTTGCTGAACCAGTACCCGAATCTTGTCGTGCTGAGAACTTTTTCAAAAATATACGGGCTGGCCGCACTGCGGATCGGTTACGGCGTCGGCCGCGCCGAAGTCATTCGCAGCATCAATCAGGTGCGGGAGCCGTTCAATACGACGAGGATGGCGCAGGCCGCGGCCAAGGCGGCGCTGGCCGACGAAGCGCACATGATCGATTGCCGCGAGAACAATCGAGCGGGGCTCGACTATTTGCAAAATGAATTGTCCCGGTTGGGCTTGACGTATTTTCCGAGCTTCGGAAACTTTATCATGGCGGATGTTCGCCGGCCTTCGACCGCCGTATTTGAGGCGCTGCTCCGCAAAGGCTTCATTACGAGATCGCGTTGGACGCATTATCCGAACCATATCCGGATATCGGTCGGAACGGCAGAACAGAATCGGAAATTGATCTCCGCGTTGGAGGAAGTCTTGCAGGAAGTGACGGTGCGCGATTGACATTATGATTAAAGTAGCGGTGTTTGGAGTAGGATTGATCGGCGGCTCGATCGCCTTATGCTTGAAAGGAAAGCCGGGAATAACCGTCGTCGGTTATTCCCATCGGCAGGCGTCCGCCGACAAGTACGTGCAGAGAGGCGTGGTCGATTCCGCGACGACTTCCGTCGAGGAGGCGGCCGCGGACGCCGATTTTATATTTTTGTGCATGCCCGTCGGCATGCTGGAACATTATTTGGAGAAGCTCAGCCGCTTGGAGCTGAAGGAGGGCTGCATCGTTACGGACGTAGGCAGCACCAAAGGCTCGGTAACCGCCTGCGCTCGCAAGCTGGACTTGAGCGGCGCCTGCTTTATCGGCGGGCATCCGATGGCCGGATCCGAGCGCACGGGCGTGGAGGCGGCGTCTTATCATTTGCTGGAAAACGCCTTTTACGTGCTGACGCCCGACGCTTCCGCGCCGCCGGAGGCGGTGGAGAAGCTGTCGGAGCTGTTGGCGCATACGCGCGCCAACGTCGTTATCGTCGATGCGGAAACGCATGACGACATCGTTGGAGCAATCAGCCATTTGCCTCATATTATTGCGGTGGCGCTTGTCAATCAAGTGCGGCGGTACAACGACAGCAACGGGCTGTACGAGATGCTGGCGGCCGGCGGCTTCAGAGACATTACGCGCATCGCTTCCGGCGATCCCGCCCTGTGGCGCGACATTTTGCTGGACAATCGGACGGTGCTTCTAAGGCTGCTGCAAGATTGGGGAGCCGGGATGGAGCAATTTGCGCAAATGCTGGAGAGCGGCGACGGCGAAGCCATCGCGGAAGCGTTCCGGGCGGCCGGAGAATTCCGCAACCGGATGCCGGAGAGAAGAAAAGGCGTCATTCATTCCGTTTACGATTGTTACGTCGACGTACCGGATCATCCGGGCATTATCGGCCACATTACAAGCGAGCTTGGCAACCGCAAAATCAACTTGAGCAATATTCAAATTATCGAAAGCAGGGTCGACGTGCCCGGCGTGCTTCGGCTGTCGTTCCGGAGCCAGCACTATTTGGACCAGGCCATCGAGCTGCTGAAAGAGCGGGGATATGCCGTCCACATTTAAACCGGGCGGCCCGCGCAGCGTTTTCAAAAATAATTTTGCCCAAAATGAAAACGCTTGTTGACAAAATGGAAGCGTATACATATAATAAAAGTACAGTATGGTTTCTCTCCACTCCTATCCAATATCTGCAGCGCTCATCATGAGCGCAACCACTCTTCGGAGTGGTTTTTTTTTGTCCTCGCTACGAAATGGTTCGAAAGGTTAATAAAGGTTAATATTCCTTATGTCGAAAGAAGCAGGAATTTGCTTATGGAACTCGAATTACTAACTACTTGTGAGTTTTTCATGCGCTAATCGCAACTTTTTCGTTCCCGGGCGGTACAATAGAAATATAGGGTCCGGGAATAATCTGCAGGTGGAGGAGGTTCGCCTGTCATGACTGATTCCCAACTAATAAGAGAAATCAAGGATGGCAATGTCGAGCTGTACTCCGAGCTCATGCAGCGCTATCAGCGTAAAATAATCGCTTTCATATATCATATGCTTAAGAGCGCGGGACTGGAGCTCCTTGCGGAGGATCTTTGCTCCGAAACGTTCTACAAAGCTTACCGAAGCCTGCATTCCTTTCGGGAAATGGACGCTTCCTTCTCGACCTGGCTGTATACGATTGCCCGAAATACCGTATTGAGCGAGCTGCGCAAGCAAAAGGCGGCGAACGTCTCGCTGGAGGAGGCCGGTTACGAGCCGGTCGCGTCTTCCGACGATATCCCCGAGCAGCAGGCTCTCCGCAAGGAACGAATGGAGATGGTCCGGGAAGCGATCAACAATTTGCCGGAAAAGCAGCGATCCGCGCTCATTCTTCGGGAATACGATCAGCTAGACTATCAAGAGATCGCGAGCATACTCGGCCAAACGGTCAGTTCGGTCAAGTCGCTGCTGTTTCGCGCTCGGGCGAGCGTAAAAGCGCAGCTGGAGCCCTATTTCGGTTCCGCTTCGGCGATGGAGGAATTCGAGAGGATGAATACGCCATGAGATGTGAGGTCGCACAAGACAAATTCGCCTTGTATTGGGATATGCCCGAGGACGACGAGGAACGCCGGGATATCGAAGCCCATCTGGTCGATTGCGAAGCATGCGCGGAGCAGTTCCGCGTATGGGAGCAAAGCGAGCGGATGATTCGTTCGCTGGCGGCGGAAGAAGATTTGATCGGACCGCTTGAACATGTCAACCGGAATGTAATGGACCGCATTTATGCGGAACAGTCCTGGCTGATGCCGGTGCCCGGCAAGTCCTATCAGTTTTCCAAGTCGTTCCGGCGCAATATGGCGCTTATTGTCGCGGCATGCATGGCCATGTTCGCGTGCGCCATCTTTGTGTTCGTCTTCGATTACAGGGACGCTTCCACTGCCGGCGACATGCAGCAGCTGACCGGTATACTGGATGCCGCGAACGCAACGGGAGACAGCGTCATCGTGACGGCGGGGCTGTATTCGGAGGTGCCCGTGGCCAGCATCAGCGATCCTTTCGTACTGAAGGTCGTCCCGACCTTTCCGCAATATTATGTAGCCCTGTCGCTGCTCGGCCTCGTCTCGGCGCTGCTTTTGCTGAATTGGCTGTCCCGCACGCGAAGCTAGCGGCGCGGCGGAAACGTCCGAGCCAATTGTTATTTTACTTTAAATAATGGAGTGAAGCCGATTGATGTTAGGTTTAGTCAGACACGGGCAGACGGATTGGAACGCGCGCGGCATCTTGCAGGGTCAAACCGATATTCCGCTGAACGAGGAGGGCATGGCGCAAGCCAAGCTGCTGGCGGGAAGGCTGCAACGCGAAGAAGCGATATGGGATGCGGTCGTAACGAGCGACTTGAAGCGGGCGTTCATGACCGGCAAGCTGATTGCCGATGCGCTTGGCATTCCGCTGCTGCCGCCGGACGCCCGGCTTCGCGAACGTTCCTTCGGCGAGGCCGAAGGAACGACGGAGGAGGAACGATTGCGCCGCTGGGGCCCGGGGTGGAGGGAGCTGGAGCTCGGTGTGGAATCGGACTCGGCCATTCGCCGGCGCGGCCGCGAAGCGGTCGAGCAACTTACGGAGGCGGACCGCCATCGCCGCTTGCTCGTCGTCTCTCACGGAAGCTTTATCGCGCAGCTGCTGCAAGAGCTGTGCAGCGGATTGACGGACAGCAGGCTGGGCAACTTGTCGTATTCCGTCCTGGAAAGACGGGACAGCTCCTGGCATCCGCTGCTTCATAATTGCACCAAACATTTGGACAATGGACCGCCTGCTCAAATTGACAGATGACGAACATCGCCATTCAGAGGTTCGTCAGGAACCGTATAGTCACATGCGGCTTCGGCCGCCTTTGCGACATTCCGCCGGAATAGCGCGAAGGCGGTTTTTTTGCGCTTATAAGAACGTAGAAGTATCGCCGTATGCCGAGCATATACGGTGAACGCGAAACGCAAGCAGCGCCTCCATAGGACGGCGAAGCCGTTTAGCTTGGCGCGCGCGTTCGCTCGAGAGGCTGAGAGGGTATGAAAATCGGGAAATGTCCAATAATGGTAACAACGTCATCTTAAGAAACGGCATCCTGACGACGCAAGCGGAGAAAGGAGAGGACCATGAATTTATCGGAAATGCTCGGATATGCGGATATCGGTCAGCTCAGCCGGATCGCGGTCGCTTACCGGTGCGAATGCAGCGGCAATTCCAAAAACGAGCTGATTCAATCCATTCTGTCCACGATCGGCCGCAGCGATGTGTTCGAGGAGCAGGTTCGCGAAATGAAGCTTGAAGATTTGCGGTTTCTCAACTCCTTGCTGTTCGATCCGAGAGAGGCGTACAGTCTGGAAGATTTGATTGCAAGAGTGCAGCAAAGCCGCTTCGGAGCGGAAACGGAGGCGCCGGCGGCCGACGGTCCGAAGCAGGAGGGCAAAACGAAAGGAAGAAGCAGGAGAAAAAAAACGGAGCCGGAGAACGCCCCGGCGAGCCCGCGCGACATGATCGCGAAATTCAAGCATCAAGGATGGCTGTTCAACGGTTTCAGCGGTCCGGGCAAATATTTGTTCCAGGTACCCGGCGATCTGAAGGCCAGATTCCGGGAGGCAATGGCGCGAAAGCTCCGTGAGGGAATTCAATATACGGGCGATCCCGAAGTTTACCGGGAAGAGACGGGGATGCTGCAAAACGATGTCAAGCAGCTGCTTCATTACGTCTGGCAGAACGAGGTGCAGCTGACCGCCGACGGCTCCATGTACAAACGATATTTGACGCAGGCCATCGACCGCCTGGCGGTGCGGGAGATGCTTCCGGGCAGAGGGGAATGGCGCTTCGGCTACGGCAGACACTTCAACCATTATCCCGACCGGTTTTCGTTGCTGTACGACTACTGCTGCAGTTCCGGCTATTTGCTCGAAAACAGCGGGACGCTCGCCGTAACGGAGAAAGGACTGGAACGGATGCAGGCTTCTCCCCCGGGAGAGCTGGAAAACATCTATGCCTATTGGCTTAAGCTGTACAAATTGCCGATCGCAAACTTGCCCGCGTTCGTTCATTGGATCGGAGAGCTGGCGCCGGACTGGGTGACGGCGGAATCGGTGAAGCAGGCGCTGGTTCCGTTCGTCAAGCCGTATTATTACGACAGCGCGACGTCTATTCTCGATGTGCGGATTATGAAGATGATGCTTCATCTTGGATTGCTGCGGATCGGCGAGCACAGCGCGCATGGCGCCGTCATCCGCATGACCAAAGCGGGAGAGACGCTGCTGTCCGGAAGGCCCGCAAGGGAGAAGGGGGCATCCTCCGTTGACACAAGGCTGCCCGCTTGGTAAAATCTCCCCTACCGAAGGGAGATGATGAACGATGTTGCTGCCTTACAAAGGCATGATGCCGGCGGTTCACGAGGATTGTTTTATTGCGGAAGGCGCGAAGCTGATCGGAGAAGTTTCGTTGGGCGCGAAGAGCACGGTATGGTTCAATGCGGTGCTCCGGGGCGATCTCGCCCCGATCGTCATCGGGCACAGCTGCAACATTCAGGACGGCGTCGTCGGACACGTCAATACGGATCAGCCGCTTGTCGTCGGAGACGAAGTGTCGGTCGGGCACAGCGCGATCATTCACGGCTGCACGCTGGGCAGAGGCACATTAATCGGAATGGGGGCCATCGTACTTAACGGGGCCGAGGTTGGTGAATATGCTTTAGTAGGAGCCGGATCGATTGTGACGGAGAATAAAAAAATACCATCCTATACGCTTTCTCTCGGCACGCCAGCCAAAGTCGTAAGAGAGTTGACAGAAGAAGATTTGCAGCGGATGAAACGGACGATGGAAAGCTACGTGGCGAAAGGAATCGAATATAGGATCTCTTAACACCGGTGTGGAGGTGTATCCTATGGATAAAATGAAAGTAACCTATGAAGCGATGCTCGGACTGATCGCCGAGCTCGTGCTGGATGAAGCGGTGATGAAATTTCAGACGAACAAGCTTCAATCGGCTATCGACAGCGCATTGGAAGCGGGAGACCAGGATACGTTCTACCGCCTAGTCAAGCAGCTGAACGAGCTGAAACAATAAGCGAAAGCAAAGCTTCCGCAGCGGAATCGGGCATCATCTGCCCTGCGATTCTGGCGTTCGGAGGCTTTCTTTTGTAAGATAGAAGGTAGCACATGGAATGGGGAGGAACTTATGAAATTCAGCGACATTTCGCAAGAGGACTGGGCGGGCCTGAGTCCGTACCTGGACACCTGCTTGCTGCCCGTTACCGGCATGACCGGGTCGGAAGCGCCGCATGAAGCGACCGTTTGCCTGGAAAAGCTGCGGGACGCGATGGACATGATCGAAATTCCGTTCAAGGGGAGGGTCGTCACTTACCCCGCCTGTCATTATATAATGGAGGGAACGGATGCGGGAAGCTTTCTTGCCGCATGGTGCGGCAGGATGAGGCGCGCCGGGTTCAAGCATATCGTCATGGTCACGGCCAGCGCGAACCCGGATTTGACATGCCCGGAGGCCGACTTGTTCGTTCGGCCCGGCGCGGACGGCCAATTGCCCGAATCGCGGGAGGTGTCCCGGCTGATTCAGGAAATGTGGAGCGGACAAGCCGTTTCGCGCGCATCCGGCCCGGAATAAGATGCCGGTGAATGGGGCAAAACATATTCCAGGACAGGTCAATTGTGACAAAATGATAACAAATTAATGAACGGCTTTTGCATATGGACGCAAATATCCGGCCATATTCTTGACGCTCCCAAACACCTAGGCTATTATAGGTAATGTCCTAGTTCGTCATGCGTTTTGCCGTGCGCAATACGCGAGATATGGTTGGCAAAGGGGGTTGGAACAGATAATGAGTAACCATGAACAACATGAGACGGCGCATCGTCCGGTTCAGCGCAAAGAAATGTCCCGGCGTCAATTTTTGTCATATACGCTTGGCGGCACGACTGCCTTTATGATGGGCGGCGCGGTATTGCCGATGGTTCGTTTTGCGGTCGACCCTCTTCTGAAGAAAAAGACGGGAAGCGATTACGTGAAAGTCGTGGAAGAGAGCAAGATCACAACCGAGCCGCTTGAGGTCAAGTTCAAGATTCATCAGATCGACGGCTGGTACGAAAGCGATCCCGAGCTGGTTGCCTGGATTTCCAAGGACGATAACGGAGAAATTTTTGCGCTTTCTCCCGTCTGCAAACATTTGGGCTGCACCATCTTCTGGAACAAAAAGGGCCAGAATGAATACGATTGCCCATGCCACGACGCCCGTTACTCCAAGGACGGCAAGAACTTGGCCATTGCAAGGCTGCCATTGGACGAGTACGATGTCCAAGTCGAAGGCGGTTGGGTATATTTGGGCTCTTTGAAAGCAAATACGAGAGTATAGGAGGGCGTATTTCAGATGTTTAAAACGGTATACAACTGGATCGACGAACGTCTTGACATTACGCCGCTTTGGAGAGATGTCGCAGACCATGAAGTTCCGGAGCACGTCAACCCTGCGCATCACTTTTCCGCTTTCGTGTATTGTTTCGGCGGTCTGACGTTTTTCATTACGGTCATTCAAATTTTGTCGGGGATGTTCCTGACGATGTATTACGTGCCGGATGTCATTAACGCTTACGCGAGTGTCGACTATTTGCAGCACCAGGTCGCATTCGGCCAAATCGTGCGCGGCATGCACCATTTCGGGGCGAGCCTCGTTATCGTGATGATGTTCCTACATACTCTGCGCGTATTCTTCACCGGCTCCTACAAGGCTCCGCGTGAGATGAACTGGGTAGTCGGGATGTTGATTTTCTTCATTATGCTCGGCCTTGGCTTCACGGGTTACCTGCTGCCTTGGGACAACAAAGCCTACTATGCGACAAAGGTCGGGGTTGAAATTGCGGCTTCCGTTCCTTACATCGGTCCGTATATTGCCGACTTCCTGTACGGCGGCGATATTGTAGGCGCGCAGACGCTGACTCGCTTCTTTGCGATCCACGTCTTCTTCCTGCCGGGCGCGCTAATTGCGATGCTGGCGGCACACTTCCTGATGATTCGGAAGCAGGGCATATCGGGACCACTATAAGCGAAGGGAGGCTTACTTATGGCGCATGGTCATAAATCGAACGAGAAGGTCGTGTACGTCGGAGATTCGCGCGTCAAGAAAGGCAAAGGCGTCGCCATTCCTCCGGACTATACGGCATATCCGGGCAAATCGGAAGCCTTCATCCCGAACTTCTTGCTGAAGGAATGGATGGTGGGCTGCGTCGTGCTCGTCGGCTTCCTGACATGGGTTATTGCGGAGCCGCCTCCGCTCGGTTATCCGGCGGATCCGACCAACGCTTCCTTTGTTCCGATGCCGGACTGGTACTTCTTGTTCCTGTATCAATTTCTGAAATATCCATACGTGTCGCAGGATTACGTTCTGCTCGGCACGATCGGCATACCGGCCATCATGTTCGGGGCGCTGCTGCTGGCTCCTTTCCTGGATACAGGCAAGGAACGCCGTTTCTACCGCCGTCCGATCGCGTCGTCGCTGATGATGCTTTCCTTGGCGGCCGTCGTCTACTTGACTTACGTATCTTGGGATCATTACATCCATACGCTGGAGCAAAACGGCCAAACGCCCGAGCATCACTTGCGCGAGGAGCGGGCCAGAGAAGCGCACGAGAAGGGCTTGCCCCGTCCGAATCCGCTTAAAAAAGCGGCCGCGGTTATCGAAGCGGACGATCCGGCGATGGAAATTGCGCAAGCCAACTGCGTTGCTTGCCACGCGACCGACTTGAGCGGCGGAGCGGGACCGGCTCTGATTGGCGTCGGTAACCGCTTGTCCAAGGAAGAAATCGCCGAAGTCATCCTGAAAGGCCGGAACAACGGAGCGATGCCTGCTTATGAGGGCGTTCTGTCGGCCGAAGAGATCGACAGCCTGGCGACTTGGCTGGCGAAGCAAACCCAGCAATAACGGTTTATACCGTCAAACGCTAGAACCTGATCGTGCAAACGGTCAGGTTTTTTTTGAATCCTGTTTCCCGAAAGGACGCCCGCCCATGAATCTGCAATTATTTTGGAGCAGAAGCTTTTTGCTTAGCAGGCCGTTTCTGTGGCTGCTGTTCCTGGTCAACCTGGCCGGTACGATCTACGGCTATATCTGGTATGAAAATCAGCTTTTATGGACGGCGGAAAATATGCCGGCGTGGATGCTCCCGTTCGTGCCGGATTCTCCGACTTCCAGCTTGTTTTTTACGTTGTCGCTGCTTTATTTGCTTTTTCCGCCAAGCAAGGATGGCGGCATAGCGGGAGCGGGCAGAGCCGTCATTGAAGCGCTTGCGGTTGCCTGTTCCGTCAAATACGGCATCTGGGCGGTGGCCATGATCGTTGCGGGCGCCATGCAAGGCGACGTTTTGCACTGGACCCACTATATGCTGATCGTTTCCCATCTGGGCATGGCCCTCGAAGCGCTTCTTTATTTCCGCTTTATGCGCGCCGGCAAGATCGCCTTGGCCGTTGCCGGCGTTTGGCTGCTGCTAAACGATACGATCGATTACACCTTCGGCATCTATCCGTGGCTTCCGGAGCAACTGGAAGACGATTTGGCCGAAGTTCGTCTCTTTACGTACGCGCTGTCGATCGCCAGTCTGGCTGCGTCTTATGCGGTGCTTGCCGGACGAAAACGAGAATAACGGCGGACAACCCCTCATACATTGGTTATGGGGGGGTTGTCATGAAAGCGCGATTTGTCATACCGTTAATCGTTTGTCTGCTTCTGACGGCGGCATCGGCCGCCGCGGCATGGAACGGACCGTTCGCCGCCCGGGCGGCCGCGTTGTTTGCCGACCGGCCGAACGAGGCGCTGCTTCGCGTCGAAGCGGCAAGCGAAAAATTATATGCTGCCGCTTATTCCGGCAACCGGCAGGAAGCTTACCGGCATGCGCAAAGACTGCGGCAATTGTTAAACGATGAGCAATTGTACGTATACGGAACGGCCGACGGCTGGTCCGCAATGGCCGGCGATGCCGCCGCGATGGAAAGGGCGCTTGCCGCGGGAGCTCCCGTTACGGCATGGATCGAGGAGGCTTCCCGCATCCGTCTTGCGGCGGATGCGATGGTAAGGCCCGAAAGCGCGCTGTGGCTCCAGTATGAAAAGCTGCTGGCCGAGGATGTGATGCGGCTCAAGCAAGATTTCAAGCGTCATTCCGGTTCGGCCGCCGATGCGGCCTCCGCCAGGCTGAACGTGCTGCGGGATCACGCCCGCCGGGTCGAACCGGCGGCGATCGCTGCCGGAAGCGGCCTTCGGATGCGAGAGCTGACGGAACGCATTTCCTACAGCGGCAGGCTGCTGAAGTCCGTCCACGGACAGCCGAGCGGCGGCGACGTACGAAGCATCGAGCAATCGTTCGGAGCGCTCGAGCTCGCGATTCGCGGCATATTCGAATCGCGCGGAGCGGACGGCAGCCAATCGGCCGTCGCCGTTCCTTCCGTATCTCACCCGATTCGATGGGCGCTGTTTATGGGCGCGTTTATATCCGCCGTGCTCAGTTATGCGGGCTGGCGCAAATACAAAAACAATCCTTACGGAGTCAAGCCGCTGGCTTGACTCCTCTTTTTATTCTTCCCGAAATCCTTCGCCGAGCACATCGTGCACGTCGTTGACGACGATAAATGCGCGGGGGTCGATTTGGCGTACGATCGCTTTCAGACGGCGGTTCTCCTGCCTGGAAACGACGCAATAGACGATCTCTTTGCTTTGCCCGGAATAAGCGCCTTTGGCCGGCAGCAGCGTAACGCCCCGCTCCAGCTCCCCGGCAATCGTTGCGGCGATCGTTTCCCCGTGTTCGGTTATAATGGAAAACGCCTTGGCCGAATACGCGCCCTCCTGAATAAAGTCGATCAGCTTGGAAGCGATAAAGACGACAACGAGCGTATACAGCACTTTGTGAATGGATATATAGAAGGTCGAGACGCCGATAATGACCGCATCGAAGGCCAAAATAATTTGTCCCATGCTGAAGCCGCGTCTGCGCGACAATATGCGGGCCGCAATATCGATGCCCCCCGTCGTGCCGCCGAACCGGAACACGATGCCGAGGCCCGTACCGAGGACGGCGCCGGCATACAAAGCCGCGAGCATGTCGTCGCCTTCGCTTGCGAAGGGGACGACCCAGCCGGCGCGGATCGTCTGTTCCATAATCGCTAGGAACAATGACAGCGAGAGCGTTCCGAATATCGTATAGGCCATTTGCCTGCGGCCGAGCTCCTTCCAGCCGAGCAGAAACAGCGGAACGTTCAGCAGCAGCGTGGACAGGGACAGCGGCCATCCGGCCGCGTAATTGAGCAGGATGGCAATGCCGGTTACGCCTCCTTCCATCAGTTGATTGGGCGTCACGAAGAAATGGAGCCCAAAGGCGTAAACGGCGGTTCCGACCATAATGGGCAGCAGCTGCTTCAGCTGCCGGATTGTGCGATGCAGCAAACGGATGTCCCCTTTCGACGCGCGAAACGTCTCTTAATGTCTTTAGTATGGCAATTGTCGCGCCTTCAAAAAACATTGATTTTCCTTGGACGATTACGGTAACATAGAAAAGTACAGTTACCGGCGAAGGGATGAACGAACGATGGCGGAAAAGTCATTGACGGATATACAACGCGAGGTGGATCAATACATCTCGCAGTTCAAGGAGGGATACTTCAGCCCGCTTGCGCTGATGGCCCGCATGACGGAAGAGGTCGGCGAGCTCGCCAGGGAAGTGAACCACGCCTACGGCGAAAAACCGAAAAAGCCGGACGAGGCGGACAACAGCGTCGAAATGGAGCTCGGCGATATTTTATTCATCTTATGCTGCTTCGCCAATTCGCTTGATATCGATTTGACGGAAGCCCACAACAAGGTGATGGACAAATTCAATACGCGCGACGCCAATCGATGGACGAAGAAATGATCGAACCGTAAACGCTCCACCTACATATGCTGTACCATCAATCCCTGTGTACAAGGAGGATGGACGCAAGATGGACGGGGAGAGCTGCATTCGGAAAGCATACGAGTATATATGGAACAACGATTTCGAAGAAGCGATCCATTGGTTTGAGCGGGCGATCGCCGCGGAACCGGACAATGCCGGCTACTACCATAAATGCGCCGTCTCGTGCGCCAGGAGCGGCAAGTGGGCGAAGGCCAAGGTGTATGCGGAAGCGGCAGAGAGGCTGGAGCCTCACAACGAGGAATTCCGCTATCATGCCCAATTGATCCAATCGAGGCTGCTGCTCGCCGAAGCGGAAGGGCATCTGGCCCTGTCGCCTCCCAATCTGCACGAGGCGGAGCCGCTGCTGAGGCAAGCGATCCATCTTGACCCGCTCAGCTTCGATTGTTATTATACGCTCGCGATGGTGCAAGCACTCGAAGGGCGCTTGGACGAGGCGGCCGACAACGCGAGGGAAGCGATTCGGCTGAACCCGCAGCATTCCGCGGCAAGAAGATTGTTTGCGGATGTTAACCGGAAACGGCGAATGCTCCGCATTCGCTCTACAACGAAAAGATAATAGGAACAGGTGATGATCAAGATGTCGACGGATACAATTAAAGTAGCGGTTACGGGAGCCGGAGGAAGAATGGGACGGGAAGTCGTCAAGATGGTGCTGGAGGACGAGGCGCTGCAGCTGGTTGCCGCGGTCGACCCTTCGGCAGGTCCCGTCGACGCCGGTCAATTTGCGGGCAAGGGCGAGACGGGCGTCATCGTCAGCCCTACGCTCGAGGAAGCGTTAAGCGCCGTCAGTGCCGACGTGCTTGTCGACTTTACGGTGCCGCAAGCCGCATACGGCAATACGAGAACGGCGGTCATGCACGGCGTTCGTCCCGTCATCGGGACGACCGGATTTACCCCGGAGCAAATTCAGGAGCTGGACGAGCTGTGCAAGGGAAAAGGGATCGGCGGGCTGATCGCGCCCAACTTCTCGATCGGCGCGATTTTGATGATGAAATTTGCGGCGGAAGCGTCCAAATATATGCCTCATGTCGAAATTATCGAATATCACGGCGACCAGAAGCTTGACGCGCCGTCCGGCACTTCGATCAAGACGGCCGAGCTCATTTCTGAAGTCCGGAGAGAGATGAGACAGGGCAATCCGAAAGAGGAAGAAACGATCGAAGGAGCGCGCGGCGGCTATTACAACGGTTTTCGCATACATAGCGTCAGGCTGCCGGGCGTCTTTGCGCAGCAGGAGGTCATCTTTGGCGGCCATGGACAAACGCTGAAGATCAGGCACGATTCCTACGACCGGGCCGGCTATATGCCGGGAGTAAACGTCGCGGTCAAAAAGGTAATGACGTATACCGGCCTTATTTACGGTTTTGAACATTTGATGGACTAATCGCTGCCGTCTGCATACGAGGGGATGAAACCTATGCTGAATATCGCTTTTATCGCGCATGATCGCAAAAAAGAAGAAATCGTCAATTTCGTCATTGCTTACGAGCATGTTTTTGTGCCGCACAAGCTGTTTTCGACGGGAACGACCGGCACCCGGATTATGGAACAAACCGGGCTGACCATTCATCGCTTCATGTCCGGCCCGCTCGGCGGCGACCAGCAGATCGGCGCGCTGGTGGCCCAGAACGAGATGGATCTCATTATCTTTTTGCGGGATCCGCTTATGGCGCAGCCGCATGAGCCCGACATTATTGCGCTGCTTCGCTTATGCGACGTGCAGGGCATCCCGGTCGCCACCAACATCGCAACGGCGGAACTGCTCGTCAAGGCCGTCGAGCGCGGGGATTTCGCCTGGCGCCAGCTGGTGCACAAATATAAGCCGGAAGCGTTGGAACCGTGAGAGGGTTGGATCTATTGGTGTTCGGCGCCCATGCCGACGACGCCGAGATCGGCATGGGAGGAACGATCGCCAAGCATGCGCAAGCCGGCTACCGCGTCGGCGTATGCGATTTGACGGAAGCGGAGATGTCTTCCAACGGCACCGTGGAGCTGAGGCGGCAAGAAGCCGCCACCGCTTCCGCGGTGCTTGGCATATCCAGGCGCTCGAACCTGCAGCTTCCGGATCGGGGGCTTGCTCCGGTTCGTGAACAGGTGGAGGCCATTGTGGAGGAAATCAGGCTGACGAAGCCGCGAATCGTCTTTGCGCCGTATTGGAAGGACAGGCATCCGGACCACGTACAGTGCAGCCGTCTGATCGAGGAAGCGGTCTTCAATGCGAAGCTCCGGAAGTTTATGCCGGACTTGCCGCCCGTTCAGGTCGAACGGCTTATTTATTATTATATTAACGATATGGACGAGGTTTCGCTGGTCGTCGACGTTTCCGAATGCTACGACTTGAAGCGACAGGCGCTTGCCGCATACCGGTCGCAATTCGACCGGTCGGCTGTCGAGGATTCCGTCGCGACTCCGCTGACGAATGGCTATTTGAAGCGGGTGGAATCCCGCGATTATTTGCTCGGACAAGGCAAAGGATGGCATTACGCGGAAGGATTTGCCGTCAAGCAGCCGTTCGGCGTTTCGTTGTTTTAATGTTTTACGGATCATAACAAGACGTACAGCCCCTCATAATACACTAGACAGAAGGAGGTGCGGGGGACCGGTGACAAGAAAACTGAAAATCGGCATTACGTGTTATCCGACGCTGGGAGGGTCCGGGGTTGTCGCTACCGAGCTGGGCAAGCTGCTGGCGGAACGCGGGCATGAAATTCATTTTATTACGCACAGCATCCCGTTCCGATTGGGGAAATTTCATAAAAATATATTTTTCCACGAGGTGGAAGTTAACGATTATTACGTATTTCGTTATCCTCCGTACGATTTGTCGCTGGCGAGCAAGATGGCGCAGGTGGCCCAGATGCAGCAGCTGGATCTGCTGCATGTCCATTACGCCGTGCCGCATGCGGTGTGCGCCTATTTGGCCAAGCAGATGACGGGCAACGGACTGAAGACGGTGACGACCTTGCATGGCACGGACATAACGGTGCTGGGGCATGACGAATCGCTCAAGGATCTGATCCGGCTGGCCATTCACCAGAGCGATGCCGTCACGGCGGTATCGAACGACTTGATCGAGGAAACCCGTAAGCTGCTCGATATCGTAACGCCGATCGATCTGACTTACAACTTTGTCGACAAGCGCGTCTATTACCCTCGCGAAGTCGCCTCTCTAAGATCGGATTTTGCGGCGCCGCACGAAAAGATCGTCATGCATATTTCAAATTTCCGGCCGGTAAAGCGGGTAAGCGACGTCGTCGACATTTTTGCGAAAGTGTCGGAGCGGGTGCCGTCCAAGCTGCTGCTAGTGGGAGAAGGCCCCGAGCTGACGAAAATCCAATGCCGCATCAAAAATCTCGGTTTGGAAAACAAGGTTCATTTTTTGGGCAAACAAGAAGATGTGGCCCAAGTCATCTCGTTGGCGGATGTGCTGCTGCTGCCTTCGGAGAAGGAAAGCTTCGGCCTAGTGGCGCTGGAGGCGATGGCATGCGGCGTGCCGACGGTCGGAACCGACGCGGGCGGCATCCCCGAGCTGGTGAAGCATGGCGAAACGGGCTTCCTGTCTCCGATCGGAGACGTGGAGGATATGGCCCGGAACGCCGAGCGGCTGCTGACGGACGAACGGCTTCACGAGCAATTCCGCAAGGCGTGCTTGTACAGAGCTACGCACGAATTTTGCAATGATGCCATTACGGAACAATACGAAGCGATCTATTACCGCGTATTGGGTTTGGCGCCGGCGGATGCCGCAAGGCCGGTCGCCGCTTGCGGAGAACCGCAATAGCGTCCGCCGCGACCGCGGGGCGAGCGGAGGTGTAATCTTATGTTTATTGCTTTGCCGGAAAAGCTTGAGGCGGCCAAGCCGGTGTTGCTGCGCTTGCTGAGCGCCGGCCATCAGGCGGTGTACGTCGGAGGCGCGGTGCGGGACACGCTGCTCGGGCGGCCCGTCAAGGATGTCGACATCGCGACGTCCGCCACGCCGGAGCAGACGCTGGAGCTGTTTCCTCGCTGCATCGCGACCGGTTTGCAACACGGCACGGTCACGGTGCTGCACGAAGGAATGCCGTACGAAGTGACGACGTTCCGCGAAGAGTCGGGTTACGAGGCGTTTCGCCGGCCGAAGGAAGTGTCGTTCATTCGTGATCTGGAAACGGACTTGCGGCGGCGCGATTTTACGATCAATGCGATGGCCGTCACGGCGGAAGGCGAACTGATCGATCCTTGCGGCGGTTACCCCGACTTGCGCAGCTCGCTGCTGCGCTGCGTCGGAAATGCGGAGGAGCGGTTTCGGGAAGATGCGCTGCGCATGCTCCGGATGGTCCGGTTTCTGGCCGTTTACCGGCTGAAGCCCGCTCCTTCGGCATGGAAAGCGATGATGCGGCACCGATCGCTGATGGTACATATTGCGATGGAACGGGTTCATGCGGAGCTGGACAAAATGCTGGAAAGCGGCAATCCGGAAGGCGGAATCGGCTGGCTGCTTGCCAGCGGCCTTCTTCTCGAGCTGAAGGAGCCGCTGCATCCCGAAGAGTACGGAGAAGCGTTTACTGCCTGGAAGAATTCGCGCGTAACGTACGCCGGCCTTCCGGAGCTGCGGCATATTCGCGCGCTGGACGGCCGCTGGGCCGCCCTGTTTCTTTGGTTGGGATGGTCGGCCGAATCGGCTTCCGGCGCGCTCAAGGCGCTGCGGTTTTCCAACAAACGGTCGTCTCTTATCAGCGGAATCGTCCGGCTGCACGAAGAACTGGAAGGCGGGATTCGGGAAGGCCGCCTCCGGGAAGCCTGGCTGCGCGGCGTTCTTGCTTATGGAGAAGCGACGGCGCAAAGCTGGCTTGACGTCGCGCGTCATATGAACTTGACGGAAGGAGAGCTTCGGGTCGGGGAGCTGGAAGGCGAGCTGAATCGGATGCCGGTCAAGGCGGCGAAGGAGCTGGCGGCCGGCGGCGCCGATCTGCTCGCCCGGCTGCAGGGAAAGCCGGGACCGTGGGTGAAAGCGATGCTGGACAAGCTGCTGTATGCCGCCGCTTCGGGCTTGCTGCCGAACGATCGGGAAAGCTTGCTGCGGCAAGCCGAAATGTGGAATGAAGAGGGATGGAATGATGAGCCATGAATCGTTGCTGGAGCTGTTTCGCCAGTTTCCCGGCCAATTCGTGTCCGGGGCCGAGCTGAGCCGCAGCTTGCAGGTGAGCCGGACGGCCGTCTGGAAGCAAATACGCAAGCTGGAGTCGGAAGGGTACGAATTTGAAGCGTCCACCAAGCTGGGATACCGGCTGATGAACGAACCGGACAAGCTGGAGGCCGATACCATTCAGGGCATGCTGAAGACCGGCCGTTTCGGCCGAAACCTCCATTTGCTCGAAACGGTGCCGTCGACCCAGACGGCGGCCAGAGAGCTGGCCGAGGAAGGCGCGCCGGAAGGGACGCTTGTCATTGCAGAGCAGCAGCTTCGGGGCAAAGGAAGAATGGGCCGAGGCTGGATCTCACCGCCGGGCAAAGGCCTATGGGTGAGCCTGGTGCTGAGGCCTTCGGTGCCGATCCATTGCGCGCCTCAGCTTACGCTGCTCACCGCCGTGGCGCTGTGCCGCAGCTTGAGGCGGACGACGGAGCTTCCCGTCGGCATTAAATGGCCAAACGATCTGCTCGTCGACGGCAAAAAAATTAGCGGCATCTTGCTTGAATCGGCGGCGGAGGACGAACGTCTGAAATATATCGTTGCCGGCGTCGGCATCAGCGTCAATCTGCAGCAGTCGGATTATCCGGAGGAGCTGCTGAAGCAGGCGGTGTCGCTCCGGCTCGCGGCAGGCCGCCGGTTTGACCGGGCCGGATTGCTGGCAGACTTTTTGATGGAATGGGAAAGCTTGTACGATTTATTTTTGCAGGACGGCTTCTCGCCAATTGGGGCTTTATGGGAATCGCTCTCCGTGTCGCTTCATAAGCCCGTCAGGCTGACGACGCCGCAGGGAGAGCTGACGGGCGTACCCGTCGGGCTGGAGGAAAGCGGCGCGATTCGGGTGCGCAAGGAGGACGGTACGGTCGTTCCGATTTTTTCCGCGGAAATGGGAGAGCCGCTGGAACGGGCGTAATCTTATTTACGCCTCCGGCAATATCTGTTACACTACAACTATACGGAAGGTTAGCCGCGGGCGGTATCCATGACGGAGCTGCACCTGCCGGCCGGCTCCGTGCAAGGGGATAGAAAAGAACCGCAGGCAATGCAATGCACACTCTGCTCTGAGCCGTAGGGACCGAGACAGAAGGAAGCATTCCGTTTACGACGTTTCCTTTTCAGTTCAGGGACCTTTTTAGCGGCGGCTAAAAGGTTTTTTTGCGTTTTACTATACCGTCAAAGGAGCTGACAGCTGATGAGGAAACGACTGACCGTATCGACGCTTCGCAAAATGAAGGCGGATCGTCAATCGATCGCCGTCGTGACGGCTTACGATTACCCATCCGCCAAGCTGGCGGAAGAAGCCGGCGTCGACGTTATTCTGGTAGGAGATTCGCTCGGGAACGTGGTGCTCGGTTACGACACCACGATACCGGTGACGATTGAAGATATTGTGTACCACACGAGGGCGGTCGCCCGAGGCGCTTCCGAAACGTTTATTGTCGCGGATATGCCGTTCTTGACGTACGGCGTTACCAGAGAAGCGACCTTGAACCATGCCGCGCAGCTGATGCAAAAGGGAGGCGCCCAAGCGGTCAAGCTCGAGGGCGGACGGGAGATCGCCGCCGACGTGGAGGCGCTCGTCAAAGCCGGCATCCCCGTTATGGGCCATATCGGCCTCGTGCCTCAGTCGGTCCACCAATTGGGGGGCTACAAGGTGCAGGGCAAGGACGAGCAAGACGCCAAGCGTTTATTGGAGGATGCGCTGGCGCTTGAGCGTGCGGGCGCGTTCAGCATCGTGCTCGAGCTTGTGACGGAGCCTGTCGCCAGGGCGATCAGCGAGGCGCTGACGATTCCGACGATCGGCATTGGAGCGGGCAGAGGGTGCGACGGGCAAGTGCTCGTCTTTCATGACATGCTGCAATATGCGTCGCCCTATGTTCCCAAAAAATTCGTCAAGACGTATGCCGATATCGGCACCTCCATTAGGCATGCTATTCATGAGTACGTGCAGGATGTAAAAGAGCAGCGTTTCCCGCTGGAGGAGCATACGTTTCAGGGGCCATACGACGCGGCCGGCCTGCTGTACGGAGGCGGCGAGTCCAAACCCGCCGCTTCGTCCCGTACGACGCCGCCGAAAGGAGTTTGATCGGCATGGTCATATGCCGCACAATAGAAGAACTGAAGCGCGAGCTGACGCGGCTGGAAGCCGGCAGCCGCGTCGTCGGCTTCGTGCCGACGATGGGGTATTTGCATGAAGGACACGCCAGCTTGCTGCGGGCCGCAAGGGAGCAAACGGATATCGTCGTATTGAGCGTGTTTGTCAATCCGCTGCAATTCGGTCCGCAGGAGGATCTGGACCGTTATCCGCGCAATGAGGAGGGAGATATCGCCGTGGCGGAGCAATGCGGCGCCGACATCGTCTTTATGCCGTCCGTCGGCGAGATGTATCCGCAGCAACCGCTGACGAGCGTCAAGATCGGCGAATTGACGAACCGGTTGTGCGGGGCTTCCAGACCGGGGCACTTTGACGGCGTCGGCACCGTCGTCAGCAAGCTGTTTCACCTGGTCAAGCCGAACAAGGCTTATTTCGGCATGAAGGACGCCCAGCAAGTTGCCGTGATCGAACAGATGGTGCGGGATTTGAATATCGACGTCGAAATTGTGCGCTGTCCGACGCTTCGCGAACCGGACGGGCTGGCGCTCAGCTCGCGCAACGTATATTTGAGCGCCGACCTGCGGCGCCAGGCCGTCGTTCTGTTCCAGGCGCTCGAACTGGCGGACGGCTGGATCAAGGACGAGTCGATTCGGGCAGGGGAGCTGGTACGCATGGTCGAGGGCCATATCGCCGGCGCCAAGGACGCCCGCATCGATTATGTGGAGCTGCTATGGTATCCGTCGCTGCTCGATTTGCCGCCGGATAAGCCGCTGAGCGGCTTGGAAGGCACGGTTATTTTGGCCATGGCCGTCAAATTCGGAGATACGCGGTTGATCGACAATCGGCTGTATGACTTAAGCGGAGGTGAATAATATGTTCAGAACGATGATGAAATCGAAGCTTCACCGCGCAACCGTAACGGAAGCGAACCTGAATTACGTCGGCAGCATTACGATCGACGAAGATTTGATGGATGCGGCGGATTTGCTCGAGAACGAAAAGGTGCAAATCGTCAACAATAACAACGGAGCGCGCTTCGAAACGTATGTCATAACCGGGGCGAGAGGAAGCGGCGTCATCTGCTTGAACGGCGCCGCGGCCCGCATGGTGCAGCCGGGCGATCAGGTTATCATCATATCTTATGCCGTCATGACGGACGAAGAAGCGCGCAGCTACAAACCGATCGTAACGGTGCTGGACAGCGGCAACAAGCCGGTGCAAACGCTCGACCAAGAGTTGCATGCCACGGTTCTTTGACCGCCTGAAGTTAACTGCAGCATAAGGTTTGCCCTCCCTTATGTAACGGCTGGGCCGCCGTATGAAACGATTCGCGGAAAGGAACAATGACCGTACACTCCTTAATTCAATGCGAAGGCGGGATGCGGTATGTTTCAGCATATGTTTACGGCGATGCACGAGCTGCTCGACCATATTGCGGATCATTATCCGAACGCTTCCGGGCAGCAGCGCCAATCGTACGACCGGCAGCTGATGGAACTGAAGCAATTAAGCGACGGTTTCATCGAGCAATGGATTGACTTTGAAGAGAAGCTGTCGGCTTTCCATGACGCGCATGCTAAGCCGGAGTCCGAGCCGGGAGCCGGGGCGGGGGAAGCGGAGGAGCAGGGCGGGACGGAAACGGCGACCGTCCATATGCCTTGCAGTTATGGGGACATGCATATTCCGGACGAGGTCGAACCGTTATTCAACAAAGGCCAGGGGTATTATAAATTGTTTATGTTCGAACCGTCCGCCGATTGTTTCCATCACGCCGTAACGCTTGCTCCGGAATGCAATTTGGCCCGGCTCTATCTCGGCATGAGCTTGATGCATTTGCGCGATTGGAACGAAGCGCAGCGTCAATTTCAGCTGCTTGTCGTGCTGTCGGACTTTCCTAAATGGGTCGCTTTGGGCTATAATGCGCTTGGATGCATTCAAGCGGTGCGCATGAATTTGGCGCAAGCCGAGAAGCTTTTTCAAAAGGCGTACGAGGTGTATCCCGGATTTACGGACTCGTTAAGCAATTTGAAATCGTGCCGGGAAACGCCGGAGCACTTATCGTTATATTTTGGCAGTACGGAGCTGTGCTGTTTGTGAGAGGATCGGGGAAAAATGAAATACGCCGTTTTGGATTTGGAAACGACGGGACATAGCGCAAGCGACGAAATATTGCAGGCGGCGATCGTAATCGTCAACGAACAATTGGAAATCGAAAGCTCGTTCAGCTCCTTCGTCAAGCCGTCGGTGCCGATTCCGCCTTTTATTACAAGGCTGACCGGCATCGATGAAGCCATCGTAGCGGAAGCTCCGCCAATTGACGAAGTGCTGCTTCAGCTTATTCCTTTGCTGGACGACGCGGTGCTTGTCGCCCACAATGTCGGCTTCGACGCCGGTTTTTTGAATACGGCGCTCGACCGCTGCGGTTATTTGCCGTTTACCGGCCGCCGGTTGGATACCGTCGAGCTGCTGAGGGTGCTTTATCCGTCCCTGCCGTCCTACCAGCTCGGCGCCGCCGCCGGTCATTTCGGCATCGTTCACGAGGCGCAGCACCGCGCCGACAGCGATGCGACGGCTACGGCCGAGCTGTTCGTCCAATCCGTTCATAAGCTGCGTTCCTTGCCGCTGCTCACTTTGCAGCGGCTGTCTGCGTTGATTGACGAAAGCCGCGATCTCGGGTGGTTTATTAAGCAAAATGCGGATTGGGCCGAGCAGCATGCGGCGCTGGAATCGAACGAATTCGATTATTACCGGCAGTTCGCGTTGAAGGCGGGCGAATGGGGCGAGGACAAACCGCCGCGCAAAGACTCCGATTATTTTGCGTCGAGCCCGACCTTCGAGCAATATATGACGGACGTTACGTCGCGGTTTCAAGCGAAGTTCGAGCATTATGAAGAGCGCGAATCGCAGACGACAATGATTCACGAAGTATACGAAGCGTTGAGCGGCGGACGGCATCTGCTGATCGAAGCGGGGACCGGTACCGGCAAGTCGCTCGGCTATTTGATTCCGTCGCTTTATTACGGAGCGCAGAGCGAAAGTAAAATCGTCGTCAGCACGCATACGATCAATTTGCAGGAGCAGCTGCGCCAGCGCGATCTGCCGCTGCTGTCGGAGATGCTCCCGTTTCCGTTCAAGGCGTCGCTGTTCAAGGGCCGAAGCAATTATTTGTGCATGCGCAAGTTTGAAAACAAGCTGAATGCGCTCGACTTTGCGTCGCCTTTCGACGACGGCTTGACGGCGTCGCAAATGACCGTCTGGCTGAGCGAGACGGAGACGGGCGATCAAGAGGAGCTCAATTTGTCGGGACGGGCCTCGGATTTCTGGTCGACGGTCGCCAGCGACGCCGATTCTTGCCTGAACCGCGCTTGCCCCTGGTTCAAGCGGTGTTATTACCATAGAGCGAAACATGAAGCCAATACGGCCGATGTATGCATTACGAACCATGCGATGCTGTTTACCGATATCGGGGCCGAGCATCGGCTTCTGCCCTCCTACAGCCATTTGATCGTCGACGAAGCCCATCATGTCGAGGAGACGGCAGGCAAGCATTTGGGCACCCAGCTTCATTATTTTACGCTGATCCAAGCTTGTTCGCTGCTCGTCAAGGACGGCCGGTCCGGCCTGCTCGCTTCCCTTATGCATAAGCTGAAGGAGGAGACGGACGAACGGGCGCAAGTCTGGCTGGAGACGATCGAAGAGATCATCCCCCGTTTCCAGCCGCTTCGGGACAATTGGGATAAGCTGTTCGAGCTGCTGTACGGCTATGTGGGCGAATCGGCGGAAGGCGAGCCCGGCACGTCGTTCCGGCTGAAGCGCGGCGCAATGCCCTCCGGATGGGAGCATGCCGCGGCGGCCGAGGACAACGTCCACGTCGAGCTGGCCGATCTGATCCGCAAGCTGGAGAAGACGGCGGGCGACATCAAGGAAAGAATCGACGAGCTGCCGGTGCAATCGCTCGTGACCGACATCAACGGCGCGCTGCGCGATCTGGCGCGCGTAAGAGACGAGCTCCGCGCGTTTATCCGGCTGCAAGGCAAGGAATATGTGTATTGGCTGGAAACGACCGGACCTAACCGGTTCCGCTCCTTGCAATTATGCGCCGCCCCGATCGACGTCAGCGGCTTGCTCCGCCAATATTTTTTCGATGCGAAGGAAAGCGTTATTATGACTTCCGCCACGCTGTCGGTGCAGAAGACATTCCAATACGCGGCGGAGCAGCTGGGGCTGGCCGGCTTCGAGGAGCAAGGGAAATTGAAGACGGTTCAGCTGGCGTCGCCGTTCAATTACAGGGAGCAGGCGCTCGTCATGATTCCGCGCGATTTTCCGGTATTGAAGGGGGCGTCGGTGGACGACACTTACGTATCGCTGCTCGCGCATTCCTTGTCCGAAACGGCATCGGAAACGAACGGCCGGATGCTCGTGCTGTTTACGTCCTACCGGATGCTGAAGCAGACGTACGAACCGCTTCGAGAACTGCTGGATCCCAAAGGCATCGGTTTGCTCGGCCAGGGCATCGACAGCGGAAACCGGACGAAGCTGGTCCGGCGGTTTCTTCAGCAGCCCGCTTCCGTGCTGCTCGGGACGAGCAGCTTCTGGGAAGGCGTGGATATTCCCGGAGAAGCGTTAATCTGTCTGGCCATTGTCCGGCTTCCCTTCCAGCCGCCCAATCACCCCGTTCAGGAGGCCAAGGCGGAGCTTCTGCAGGAAAAAAATCAGAATCCGTTCATGAAGCTGTCCATTCCGCAGGCGGTCATCCGCTTCAAGCAAGGCTTCGGCAGGCTGGTGAGGACCAGGCAGGATAAAGGGATTGTGATCGTCTACGATACGCGGGTCATCGACTCGTATTACGGCAAGCACTTTTTGTATTCGCTGCCCGGTCCGAAGATCGAGACGATGCATGCCGACAAGATGGTGCCGCGCATTCGGGAATGGCTGTCTTCCAACCACGTTAAGGAGGGGTCGAATTGAAGCAAACGAAAATATCGGAGGCCGTCGTCCGCCGGCTTCCCGTTTATTTGCAAGTGCTGAACGAGCTCCACGGCCGGGACGTCCAGACCGTTTCCAGCCAGGAGCTGGGCGTCAAGCTCGATCTGAATCCGGCTCAAATCCGGAAGGATCTGGCTTATTTCGGCGAATTCGGCCGCAAGGGCATCGGTTACGACGTCGTGTATCTGATCGAGAAGATCCGTCAAATTTTAAAGGTCAACCAGACGATTAAAGTCGCTTTGGCAGGCGCCGGCAATTTGGGCCACGCCCTCTGCAACTATAACAAATATTCCAAGGACAACATGCAAATTACGGCCGTGTTCGACGTTCATCCGGACAAAATCGGCACCCGAATCAACAATTTGACAGTGCTGCCCATGAGCAAGCTTGCGGAAACGATCGCGGAGCAGAACATTCGGCTCGGCATTATTACCGTGCCCGCGCACGAAGCGCAAAACGTCGCCAACCAGTTTATAGAGGCGGGCATCGAGGGCATCCTGAATTTTGCGCCGGCAATACTGCGCGCTCCGGACGAGGTCCGCGTCCATAACACCGACTTTACGAAGGAATTGCTGAGCCTGGCTTATTATTTGAACCATGAAGGAGACGAAATCGATGAATCAGCTTTGGATTCATGACGGCTTGTTCGTTACGATGGAGGACGACCGGCGGGTCGTCAAGGGGCATATGGTCGTGACGGACGACCGGATTACATATATCGGCGAGCAAGCGCCCGAGGGGCTGTCCGCATCGGTCCGGAAGCTGAACGGCTCGAGGCTGGCCTTCATGCCCGGCCTGATCAATACGCACGGCCATGCCGCGATGACGCTGCTGAGGGGGTATTCGGACGATCAGAAGCTGCAAGTGTGGCTGGAGCAAAAAATGTGGCCGATGGAAGCGAAGTACGTCGATGCGGATACGCGGGCGGGCACTTCGCTGGCCGTCGTCGAAATGCTGCGCAGCGGGACGACCTCTTTTGTCGATATGTATGATCGGATGGACCAAGTAGCGGCGGTGACGGAGCAGTCCGGCATACGCGGCTTTCTGACGCGCGGCGTCATCGGCTTGTGTCCCGCCGACGTCCAGCAGGCCAAGTTCGACGAAGCGGTAGCTTTTGCGAGGGAGTGGAACGGCAAGGCGGACGGGCGGATCTCGACGATGCTGTCGCCTCACGCGCCTTATACTTGTCCGCCCGATTATATCGAAAAGTTCGTGCAGGCGGCGCACGATTACAATTTGCCGCTGCATACGCATATGTCCGAAACGGCGGCGGAAGTGGAACAGAACGTGCGCGATTACGGGGCGCGTCCGGTCGAGCATCTGGACCGGCTCGGCTTCTTTTCCCGGCCGGCCCTGCTGGCGCACGCCGTCCATTTGACCGACGAGGAAATCGCCTTGCTGGCGGAGCGGGGCGCTTCCGTTTCCCATAACCCCGTCAGCAATCTGAAGCTCGCGAGCGGCATCGCGCGGCTGCCGGAACTGCTTCGGGCGGGGGTCAAGGCGTCACTCGGCACGGACAGCGTCGCCAGCAACAACAATCTCGACCTGTTCCGGGAAATGAACGCGGCGGCTTTGCTGCATAAGGCCGTATCCGGCGACCCGACCGCCATCCCGGCCTGGGAGGCGTTGAAGCTCGGCACGGCATACGGCGCCGCCGCGCTATGGCGAAACGACATCGGCAGATTAAAGGAAGGACTGAAAGCCGATTTTATCGCCGTCGATTTGGATCAGCCGCATTATTTCCCGTTGACGGACATCGTGTCTCATCTGGTCTATGCCGGTTCGGGCCGGGACGTCGTCCACGTCTGGGTGGACGGCCGGCAAGTGGTTCGCGACCGCGCATGCGTTTATCTTGACGAGGAACAAATCAGGCATGACGCCCAAGCCAGCTTCGAGCGGCTTCTGCAGTCGCCATGAGAGCGATTGAAAAAAAACGTCCGCCGCTCATGACGCGCAGGCGCTGGATCGTCTTGTCGTCCGCGCTCGTATTGGCCGGCCTGATCGGATTCGGTTACTATTTCAGCCTCGTCCAGGAGCCGAAATGGTCGGAAGAAAGGCAAGCGAGACAAGCGGCCGCCGAGGTCGGAGGGCTGATCAGCGTAGAGGAGACGTACAAGCATGTCTGGGAGGAAACGATCTGGGTCGCCGAAGGGACGGACGCCGAAGGCGGCAAGATGTACGTCTTTATGCGGGACGGCGAGCTGCTGCACTCGGTTCGGGCGGCCGAATCCGTTACCGTGGAGGCGTTACGGGACAGGTTCGAGCGGAACAAGCCGGAGGCCGACATTGTCCGCATCTCTCCCGGCCTGTTTCGCGGCGAGCCCGCTTGGGAAGTATATTACCGGATAACGGACGGCCGCGCGCAATACCGATACGATTTCTACCGATTTCATGACGGCACTCTGATTGACAGCTATCGATTGCCGGGCAAAACGGGGCCGTAAGGCTCCGTTTCCTGTTTTTACACCCGTCTGTGCACCTTCGGTTATGATATACTACTGTATAGATCATGTTGATAGATAATAGTATAGATAACAGGAGGGATTGGAATGAGAAAACCTCGAGTGCTACCGATCTTGTTGACGGCGGCCGTTTCCGCCGCCCTGTTGTTTGGCGGATGGAGCCTATATAAGCAAAAGGCGCTTGCCGCGCCGTTGTCGGACGCTGCCGTGACCGTGCCGGGCGTCGAGCAAGCGGGCAAGCCGGTTATCGAGAAGGATCGCGTCGTCATTTCCCTGAAGCTGACGCCGGACGCCAGCCTTCGCAGCGTATATGAAGCGATCGGCAAGGAAGCGGACGATGTGATTGGCAGCCGCAAGCTGGAGCTGGATATTGAGTCGACGCCCGACGATGCGCTGCAGGACGTATGGAGCAAGGCTCTGTTCCGGGTGGCCGAAGCGATGGAAACGAGAAACTATTCCGACATTCCGGAAGCGATGCAGGAAGCGGCCGGCGGGCACAGCGGCATCGAAGCCGTAACCGAAATGGACGGCGACAACGTCTACATTACGCTGCGGCGCGGAGAGGCCGTCAAGTTTGTCGTGCTGCCCCGCGAACCGGTCAAGCTGGGGGTGTGGCCGAATGCGTAAGTATGGGTTGGAAATCGCCATCGGATTTGTTCCTGTGCTGCTGCTGTTTTTGTATATGGTCGGCGTCAATGTGGCGCCGCTGCTGCTGGTCGCCGCCATTGGCGGAGTCGTATGGTTTGCCGTGCGGGGAAGAGGCAAAATGACCGCCCTGACCGGCACAAGAGGAAGAGCCGATACGGCCGTTGCTTCCTTTTCCTTCGAAGAGATCGGAGGACAGGAAAGAGCGAAAAAAGAACTGATTGAGGCGCTCGACTTTCTCGTCAAGCGGGATCAGATCGCGAAGCTGGGCATTCGCCCGCTGAAAGGAATCTTGCTTGCCGGGCCTCCGGGCACGGGCAAGACGCTGCTTGCCAAAGCGGCCGCCCACTATACCGATTCGGTTTATTTGGCGGCGTCGGGCAGCGAGTTTGTCGAAATGTACGTCGGCGTGGGCGCGGGCCGCATCCGCGAGCTGTTCCGCGACGCGCGCTCGAAAGCGAAAAAAGCGCATAAGGACAGCGCCATTATTTTTATCGACGAAATCGATGTCATCGGCGGCAAGCGCGACGGCGGACAGCATCGCGAATACGATCAGACGCTCAATCAGCTGCTGACGGAGATGGACGGCATCCATGCCCACGAATCTCCCCGCATATTGCTGATCGCCGCCACAAACCGCAAGGAAATGCTCGACAGCGCCCTGCTTCGCCCGGGACGGTTCGACCGGCACATCGAGGTGTCGCTTCCGGACAAGAAGGGACGGCTTCACATCTTGAACATCCACGCCAAAAACAAGCCGGTCGACGATTCGGTCGATCTGGAGCGGGTGGCGATGCAGGCTTACAGCTTCTCCGGGGCGCAGCTTGAGTCGGTCATGAACGAAGCGGCGATCTACGCGATGCGCGACGATGAGCCGACGATCAAGGACAGCCATTTGACAATGGCGATCGACAAGGTGCTGATGGGGGAAAAGACGGACCGCGAAGCGACGAAGGAAGAGCGGGAACGGGTCGCGCTGCACGAGCTCGGCCATGCCATTATGGCGGAAACGGTCCGCCCGGGCAGCGTATCCCAGGTCTCGCTCTCTCCGAGAGGCGGCGCGCTCGGTTACGTGCGGCACAATCCGCAGCAGGATCAATATTTGTATACGAAGCAGTTTTTGCAAGGACAAATTATGATCGCGCTGGGCGGCGCCGCGGCGGAGGAGCTGTTCTACGGCGAACGGAGCACCGGCTCGCGCGGCGACTTCGAGCAAGCGATCGGCATCGTGAAGACGATGATCGAATCCGGCTTGACGGAGCTCGGCATCATCGACGAATCGATGATTACGCCGGAAAAGCGGGCGGAGGTGACGGGTGCGATTTTGAACGAGCTGATGCAGCGAACCAAATCGCATCTGGACGGCAGCCGTGAAGCGTTCCGTGCTTCTCTCGATGTGCTTCTCAACGAAGAGACGATCGGAGGCGACGATTTCCGGGCGTTGCTGAACCGGAACAACGCGGCCTAAAACGTTTACAATATTAACAATTTCAAGGCGAGCCTTCGGTTCGCCTTCTTTTTTGTCCAAAAACCGTTATAATAAGAATGAATCTTGAGCCGGAGGAGCATTGCATCGCATGATAAAAAAGGTGGGCGTCATCGGAGCCGGAACTATGGGCCAAGGCATCGCGGAAATGTTGGCCGCCAAAGGGTTGGACGTCGTCGTCATCGAGCGTACGGAGGAGCGGCTTGCCTACGGGCTGCAAATGATCGAGATCAGCCTGGACAAGCAGATCGAAAAGTGGGCGTTGACCGGCGCGGAAAAAAAGCTGATTTTATCGCGAATCCATCCCGCGCGGAGCTACGACGAGCTGGCCGTATGCGAGCTGGTCATCGAAACGATATCGGAGGATCTGGACGCCAAGAAGGACGTGTTCCGAAAGCTGGACGGCATATGCGGTCCTCAAACAATTCTGGCCAGCAATACGTCCACGCTCAGCTTGACGGAGCTGGCCAGCGAAACGAGCCGTCCCGACCGGGTCATCGGCGTTCACTTTATATATCCCGTCTCCAAGATCGATCTCGTCGAGATCGTGCGCGGGCTGAAGACGTCCGACAAGACGTTTAACGAAACAAAGCATTTTGTCGAAGAAACGATACACAAAAAAGGGGTCATGGTGTTCGAGTCGCCGGGCTTCGTCACGACGCGGCTCATATGCCTGCTCATAAATGAGGCGCTGCATGTGCTGGAGGAGGGCGTCGCTTCCGCGGAAGATATCGACAGCGCCATGCGCATCGGCTATTCCTTCCAGCACGGTCCGTTCGAAATGTGCGACCGTTTCGGCCTGGATTCGGTTCTGGCGGCGCTGGACCGGATGTTCCGGGAATACGGCGAACTGAAATACCGTCCGTCCATCGTGCTCAAAAAGATGGTCAGGGCGGGCCATCTCGGCGTCAAAACCGGCGAAGGCTTTTTCAAATACGATAAGGATGGGGATCGAATTCAATGAAGGTTCTAGTCATTAATGCCGGAAGCTCGTCCTTGAAATACCAGCTGTACAACATGACGGACGAGTCGGTGCTGGCGAGCGGCCGCGTGGAAAGAATCGGCATGGATTCGTCCATCGTCACCCATGAGCCGGCCAATCAGCCCGAAGTTCGGCATGTCAGCGAAATATTGGACCATATTACGGCGGTGAAGCGCGTGCTGGACATGCTGACTCATCACGACTACGGCGTCATGTCCACGGTGGAGGAAATCGAGGCCGTCGGTCATCGGGTCGTTCACGGCGGGGAAGTGTTCAAAAGCTCCGTGCTCGTATCGCCGGAGGTCAAGCTCGAGATCCGCAAGCTGTTCGACCTGGCACCGCTGCACAATCCGGCCCATATGATGGGGATCAATGCGGTGGAAGCGAATATGCCCGGAGTGCCGCAGGCGGTCGTCTTCGATACGGCGTTTCATCAGACGATGCCGAAGACGTCGTATTTGTATCCGATCCCGACGGTGCTCTACCGCCGCCACAAAATCCGTCGTTACGGCTTTCACGGCACCTCGCACGCTTACGTCAGCGACAAGGCGGCGCGCGTGCTGAACAAGCCGCTTCAGTCGCTTAAGATGATTACGTGCCATATCGGCAACGGCGCGAGCTGCGCGGCCATATTGAACGGGGAGTCGTACGACACGTCGATGGGCATGACGCCGCTCGAAGGACTGATGATGGGGACGCGCAGCGGCGATATCGATCCCGCCATCGTGCCGTTCGTCATGAACAAGGAGGAGCTGACGCTGAACGAGGTCAACTCGATGCTGAACAAGCACAGCGGCATGCTGGCCGTCAGCGGCATCAGCAGCGACATGCGCGAAGTGACCGAAGCGATGAACGAAGGAGACGCGAAGGCGCAGCTTGCCTTCGACATGTACGTATACCGGTTAAAAAAATATATCGGCGCCTATGCGGCGGCCATGAACGGCCTCGACGTGCTCGTCTTTACGGCGGGCGTCGGCGAAAACTCCACGGCGCTGCGGAAAGCGGTATGCGACGGCATTACGTTTATGGGCGTCGAGCTGGACGACAGCCTGAACGAAGTGCGCAGCAAGGAAGTCAGAGAAATTTCGAAGCCTTCGTCCAAAGTGAAGGTGCTGGTCGTGCCGACCAACGAAGAGCTGTTGATCGCCAGAGACACGTACAAGCTGGTGAAGGAATGGATGGATAACCGCGCGGAAGCGGCTGAAGGAAAATAAACGCGAGCATGCTGTCTTCATGGGCAAACGGGGGAGGAATGCATGTATGAGCGAAGAGAAGTGGAAGGCTTACGCCAGAGGCATGGCGGCGGCGATGAAGCAAGGCGGGGTGTTCTTGCCCGCGCAGCTGCTGAGAAGCTACAAGCGGCTGGGCTTGACGGAACAGGAAGCGATGCTGCTGCTGCAAATTATGGTGTTCGACGAAGCGGAGCATAACGGCTTTCCGACGACGGAGGAGCTCGCCGAGCGCATGGGAGCGACGGAGCGGCAGGTGGCCGGCTGGCTGGGCAAGCTGATCAAGGAAGGGCTGCTGTCGATCGACGATTATATCGAGGCCGGCACCGGCGTGCAGGCGGAGCGCTACAACTGGAGCGGCTGGCTGCTGAAGGCGGCCGAGACGTATGCCGAGGAGGCGAAAGGCTCCAAGTCCGCCGGCGCGTCGGCGGAGCCGCGCAGGGCGAGGGAAGCCGCCGCCGATCTGTTCTCGGTGTTCGAACAGGAGTTCGGCCGCTTGCTGTCGCCGTTCGAATGCGAAACGATCAGCGGCTGGCTGGACCAGGACCGGTATTCGGAAGAGGTCATCCGGTTCGCGCTGAAGGAAGCGGTGTTCGCCGGCAAGCTCAGCCTGAAATATATCGACCGCATTCTGCTCGAATGGAGCCGGAACCGGGTCACGACCGGGGAGGAGGCGCGGGCGCATTCCCAGAAGTTTTTCGGCGGCCGGGGGTAGAGCCGCTTGAGGGACGCCCGAATCGGGTCGAATATCGTTGAATAAAAAGACCGGCAAGCGTATTAATGCCAAATACGCGGTGCCGGTTTTTTTGCGCATGCGGACCTTGTTTCTATGACGTTTTTTCTCGTTTCGGCCAAATCGTATAGCTCATGCTGATGACGAAATCGATCGCGAGCACCACACTCCAAACCTGTAACGTTTGGAATAATGCGCTTGTACGGCCGGCGTCGTCGACCCACCAGATCAACCCTAGCATCACAAGTCCGCCGATGACCCAGGCCAGCAGATGATGCGCCCACATGACGCGCTCGTAACGGGCTTTGGCCGCTCCGTATTTCGGTTTCGGAGCCGGGGCGGGTCCGTTCGCGAACCGATGGGCGAACCGCTGGTCGGCCCAGCGGATCATCCGATGACCATAGGCGACCGATACGCCCAAATAAATGGCGGACAAACTGTGAATGAAGGCGGCGGAAGCGCCGCCGCGCAAATCGAGGCCGGTGGCGACCAGGAGGACCAGATCGACGATCGGCGTGCAAAGCAGGAGCGCAAGTCCGACCTTGGGCCGCTTCAACAAATAACGGAAAACTAGACCTGCAATAACAAATAACCAAAAACCGATTTCGCACGCAACAATCAGTACAGCCAACATCGGATTATCTTTCCTTTCTGCCGGTAAATTCGGAAGCAGGTATGAGCTTTTGCCCGACGGTATGACCTAACCACACAATCGGGACGAGAAGCAGTCCGAAAGGGACGCTCTTCCACAGATCCTCCAGCCGAATCAAGTCCTCATGAAGGAGACGGTAGATTAAATAAATCGAGTATGGGAACGTAATCCCGATGGCGGTCAGAACGCCGGGGACGGGCATTCGGACGACGATCGATTGACCGATATGCATAAACACATGAAGCAACAAGATGATATTGAAGCCTAAGAAGGGCAAATAGTAAGACTTTTCCGCCGCCAAAAACGTAACGGGAACAAAGACGATAAATTCGATGCAGACGGCCGCGGCAAACTGCGAAGACGTAATGCCTGCGAAGGAGCGCGCTTCGCGTTGAAACCTGCTGGGAACCGCCCGGAATATGCGTTCGGCATGTTTGCGGAACCATGGCTCGATGCGGATAATTTCTTCGAAGTCGTGCAGCATGAAGGCGGCGAGAAACAGCCAGATCAGGGATGTGACGCTTATGTTTGCATCGAGATACGCGATCAACCGGACCCCCTCGTTTCCGGGCGGCCGCTTGCCAGGCCGTGCAGAAGGATAGCGGCGAACTCACGGGCAACGTCTCCCGGCCGGCGCCCGTTCTCCAATATTTCCTTAACCGCCACCTGGATGAACATGCCGATCATGCAATTGGCCATCAAGCCGGGAGACGCGTCTTGACGGATTAGTCCCGCCGCCTGATTGCGCTGCAAATTATCGGAAATCGTCTGATGAATCAGCTTCTCTACGTCGTCGATGCCTCTTTCTTCCGTCAAAAAAATTTTCGAGAGCTTGGGTTGCTCTTGAAACAGGGCAAACAACGCTTCGAAATTTTGCTGCATCCTCCCCAGTACGTCTTCATCCGTCCGCGTCGGAATGGCGGGCGGATGGAGATGCTTCTCCAGCGTTTGATGGAACGTCTCCAATATATGCCGAAAAATCGCTTCCTTGCTCGGAAAGTACAAATAAAAAGCCGCCTGCGTCAGCCCTGCCGCCTTGACGATATCGCTTATTTTCGTATCCCGGTACCCGTTCTCGGCAATGAGCTCGATTGCCGCTTCGATCAGTCGGGCTTTGCTGTCCGCTCCTTTAGCCGTTCGTTTCATGCACGTCGTCGCCCCCTCCCAAAAAAACTAACTGAACAGTTATATAACTCGATAGTTAGTTTAACGCGCAATGGATCTTTTTGTCAACCTCTCCTATCAAAAGCTCTTTCGTCCCCTTATTAATCTATAGATCGACTTTTCATGGATAACTAATTATACTATTTTGTAGGTATATTGGAATATCCTGTTGAGTAGCTTATCCGAACGTCTATATTTCTTCTGCTTTCTCAAAGTTGAACTCGCCACAGCTTGCTGTGGGGAACCAATTTTCCAGTCGAAATTTCAGCATTAGTGAAGAATTGAGGTGGGCATGTGAAACCATTGATTCTCGTTTGGTCGCGGGTCAGACAGTATGTGCATACAAATCCAGGAGTTTTCTTATTTTACTTATGCAGTTCTGTAGTGTGCAGTCTGATTTTAATCTATGTCTATGGCAATACCATACCAGCTTTGAAAATTATTAAAGGTAATGCTTCATTTTATCGATCTTTTAATATCAGTCTGCATGAAACGAAGGATTTTGACCCAAATAATTTGGATGCGATGGTGGAAAATTGGCCATTCACGGATGGTTTGCAAAACCCAAGCATTTTGCTGCAAAAAAAGTGGGCTAAAGAAGATTTTCCGGACGTTAATTTTACCGGATATCGCTATGTAACTCCAATGGTTGAAGCGGAATACGATAATCAACTTCATTTGTTCGCGGTACAAGGGCGGGTACAGTTTGATGATGCCGATTTTGCAATGTCCGATCCCCCTGTTATTGTGCCCGGCGAATTGCCGTTAAAGGATTTTAACGCCAAAACTTTTCGCATCGGCGACCGTTCCTACCAGGTCATCGGGCGTCATTCGGGCATTTTCTCTGTCGTTATACCCGTTCAGAATTTTCTGCAGCAGATCGAACAACCAGATTTAGTTGTTATCCGTTTGGCCAAAGTTGTTCATAACACGCAGATGCGAGATGAGGTTACGGCCTATTTGCAGAGCTATTTTCCCGGGGCTTTTATCCAGCCTCCTTTTTACAATGGCTTAAATCCGACCGAGACCAATATTGTAGCTGCGTTGCTGGCTATTTTATATGGACTGGCGCTCTCGTCGCTCACCTTTATAAGCAAGTATCTGTTTGAACAAAACCGCACGGCGAACGGGATCTATCGTTTAGCCGGCAGCTCCAGACGGCAACTGGCGCGGATCGCTCTGCTGGAAAGTGTTTTTTTAGCTGCTGTCACCTTGGTCATCGCATTTGGATTCCACAGGCTCTTGTACACGCCAGTGTTCGCCCGCCTGAACCTGTGCCCGGACATCGTGTATTCAACAGCCGACTACATACGTCTAACCTTGATTATTATTGGGGTAACGGCACTGCTCTACCGATTGAATCAACGAGACTTGACGCGAAGCGCTGCGGCCGCAAACCGCTACTAGCTTGTACGAACCGTAATTCGGAGGTCAGGAATGAAGGTATCGTATAGATCAAGTGTGACTCTATAGGAGCGGGAGGTGTTTGGTTTGAAACAATTTCGATTAGTCTGGCAGTCATTGCGCCAGATTAAGGGCGCGGCTCTGCTATTGATGGTTGTCTTAACGCTGGCGCTGTTTGTCCTGACCTATCTGATCGGGCTGGTTCGGTATCAAAATTATTCACGGACATTGCTTGAACAGGCAGAAATAAACAACTCCGTCTTTCTCAAGCTTGCTGTTGACGGCAGCCAGATGGCTCAAGACATGTACGGAACCTTCGCCGCTATTGCCCGGACCTATGAAGAGATAGCGGACTGGCCGGGGGTGGAAAGGGTAATCTCGATTCGTTCTTCTGGCAGTGTGACAATCGATGGAGTCATCTATCAGATGCTTGTTTATAACGATGCTTTGCTCCGTCATTTTTCCGTTCCCGTGGATGGCAGCTGGTTTCCGGACGAACCGGTTGATATGGACAAGCCGTTGCCCGTTGTATTAGGCGGAACAGGATTCTCCGGTATCGAGCCGGGCGATGTGCTGCCAGGTAAAAATACCCGAACACAAAAACCTATTCCTTTGTACGTCTATGGCAAAGTAAAATTCCCAGGCTACACCTTATCTATGGGTAATGGTTCGACCATCATCTTATCGGATTATCTCCTTAGTGACAGGCCTGTAATTCTGGTGAAGGATGAACCGTCCTTGAAGGTTAGGATGGATACGTCTGATCGGCTGATGATAGATCCCAATGCCTGGGTTGTCTTTGACAACGGGCTGTCTGAACAGCGGAAGGACGAGTTGCTGGAGCGGCTAAGTTCCTATGGCTCTTATAATACGTATGAGGATATGGTATCCGCCAGCCGAGCAAGACATATGGAGCAGTTGAAAGAATTGCTGCCCATTCCCTTATTTTTGTTTTTCAGCGCCTTCTCTTGTTTGTTTAGCATCTCTTCCCTTTATGTGATGCGCAACGCACAAAACCAGATCTTGTATTTCTTCTGTGGTTGCAGCCGAAGACGGATGGTATCGATTTTGGGTCAGGGACTGATTCTGATTTTTTTGCCGCCGGCTCTGTTGAACCTGCTGTTTATCCTTTTCTATCCAACGATCAGACAAACGAACTGGCTTAACCTGCATCAGGTGGTGCTCGACGGCACCGCGGTATGGCTTGTGCTGCTCTTTCTGACCGTGCTGCTGGCGCTTCTGCTGTTGCAGCCCCTGATCATCAGTCGCCGGCATACGCCGATGCAGCTCTATAGGAGGATGTCATTATGATCGAAGTTCATCAGATTACCAAGAACTATCAGTTGGGTAAAACCCGATTCGCCGCCTTGTCGGATATCAGTCTGACCATTCAGCGGGGAGAGATGGTGGCCATCCAGGGTCGCTTAGGCGCCGGCAAAACGACATTGTTCAACATATTGGGCTGCCTGGATACCTTTGACTCCGGAACGTATCGGTTGGACGGACGACAGGTTGACAAAATGAAGGATGCCGAGCTGGCTGCCCTTCGCTGCCAAAAGATTGGTTTCGTCCTTCAGGAGTTCGCGTTGATCCATCAACAATCCGTACTTTTTAATGTCATGCTGCCGCTTTTCTTTGACAAAATAGCTTATCGGACGATGAAAATGAGAGCGATGGAAGCGCTGGGCAAAGTCGGCATATCGGATTTGGCCCGGAACAAGGCCAACCAGCTGTCCGGCGGTCAGCGTCAGCGTGTGGCCATCGCTCGGGCTCTGGTTAATCAACCGGAGATCATTCTTGCCGATGAACCGACGGGAGCGCTGGATTCCAAAACCGCTGGTCAGATTATGCAATTACTATCTGAACTGAATCAACAAGGCATCACAATACTGCTCATTACCCATGACGATACGATGGCAGCCTACTGCCGGCGGAGGATTGTTCTTGAAGATGGCAAGGTGATTGACGATCAGCTTGTTCAATAAGGGAGCTGTCTGAATTCATATGCATTTTGATGTCGGGCAGCGGAATACAAACGAACGGCCGCCGCAGCCGTTATTCGCCGTTTTTGTGCCATGCGTACAAAAAGCAGCGTAATAACAGCCGCTGCGGCCGATTTATGATAGGAGGGAGGCTTACGCCTGCACGCCCCGCTTCAGCATTTCCCACCGGTACACGTATTCGAAAATAAACTCGAACGCTTCCAGATGGCGTTTTGCTTCGAAGGCGTTCGCGCCCCAGGCGTATATGCCGTGCTTGCGCAGCAGGATGCCCGGAATGCGCGCATCGAGCCGCTCCGTTACTTCGGGCACGATGGACGGAATATGGGCAAAGTTGGAGACGATCGGAATATCGATATGCGCCTCCTCGTCCCAAATGTTGAAGCCTTTAATCAGCTCGACGCCGTCGACCGGCACCGATTTGCGATCCCAGAAATATTCCGAGATGACGTTGTTGAATACGGTATGGACGTGGAAAATGGCGCCGGCGCCCGTCAGACGGTAGATTTCGCAATGAATCAGCGTCTCGGCCGAGGGCTTCAGGCTGGTTGCCTCGCACGCTTTGCCGTCCTTGTCGACGAACAGGTAGTCCTCCGGCGTATGAACCGTCTTGTCCTTGCCGCTCGCCGTAACGGCAAAATGGAACTCGTCCGGCGCATAATCGCCGACGCGCACGGACATGTTGCCGCTCGTGCCCGGGAACCAGCCGCGGGAGGCGAACAGCTCCTTGACGCCGCGCAGCTCCGCCAGCGCGCGCTGCTTGTCTTCCAGCGTTATCGATTGAAAGCTCATCGTTTAAGCATCCTGCCTTTCATGGCGCATCGCCGCAATAATGTCGTGAAACGTTTCGAATTCGGTATGGGCCAAGCCGAGCTCCCGGCACTTGGACGTCAAATGGGAGCGGGAGTAGACGACGTCCGCCAGCTTGGCGCCTTCAAAATCGGTGACGCTGTCGCCGATGATGATGCGCTCGTACTCGTCGGCCGGAAACCGGCGCATGATCGTCGTCTTGCACATGCCGCAATCGTTGGAGCAATGCCCGTCGCACGGATGAGGCCACACAATTTCGATCCGTTCGCCGCTGAAATCGGCGCTGTTGCAAAAAATATGATCGCGCGGAATGCCGAACGGCTCCAGCAACGGGTAAACGAAAAAGTCGATGCCGCCGCTCGTCACGTAAAAGTCGATCCCTTCCTGCCGGCAGTAGGCGAGAAAATCGGCGAAGCCGTCGCGAATGCGGGCGTTGGAGACGCCGAAGTCAATGACTTCGCTCCGCAAGGAGGAAGGGAGGAGCCGGAACAGGCGACCGACGCCTTCTCTTACGGACAGCTTGGTGTCGATCGTCTGCTGCGCAATGTCCTCCCAGCCTTCAGGGTTGAAATGTTTAATGATCGCTACGATATTGTCGTTGACGGTAATGGTGCCGTCAAAATCGCAGAACACGATGCGTTTCTTCGTTGTTGCCGTCTCGTTCATGCTTCTTTGATCCCCCATAAATGAATAGCTGCCTGCAGCGCTTCGTTGCCCGGCTGCGCGGCGGCTTCGGCAAGCGCCTTGCCGGCTTCGGCGGCGGCGATCGCCTGGCGGAACGCTTGTCCGCCGGCGGCCGTCCCCATCGGATGGCCGTGAATGCCGCCGCCGGCGTTGACGACGACGTCTCGGCCGAAGTCCTTCAGGATGAGCGGTACCAGTCCGGGATGGATGCCGGCGGACGGCACCGGGAAGCTCGTCTTCATGCTGTGCATCGGCTGCAGCAGCGCGTCCTTGACGGCCATGTTTTCCGCTTTCGGCATGACGACGGAGCCGTATGGCGACGGGAACAGGACAAGATCGGCCCCGGCGAGTCGCATCAGCTTGCCAAGCAGGAGGGAGGCCGAGATGCCGTAATGCGGCGACGGATAGATGGCGCCGGACATGGCCGGATGCGCCGCGATCGGAACGCCGATCGTCGGATCTTTGCTCAGCTCGTGCAGCACGTCGAAGCCATAAGCCAGCACGTTGAACAGCAGGGCGTTCGCCCCCGCCGCCACGGCCTTGCGCGCATTGGCGGCGAGCTGGGATGTCGGTCCCGTCAAATTGACGGCGTACAGCAGCTTTTGACCCGTCTGCTCCTGCGCCTTGCGAGCGGCGTCCATGCATGCTTCTACCCGTTTTTCAAGCGGCGTAAGCGGGTTTTCGAACAAAATCTCGTCGTCCTTGATCAAGTCGACGCCGCCGAGCGCCTGCTTGTAGAACTGGTCCTTCAAGTTCGCCAAATCGTGGCCGACGACGGATTTGAAAATGCTCATGAGCAGCGGCCGTTCCGGAACGCCCAGCAAATCTCTTACGCCTTGCAAGCCGAAGCGCGGACCCGGAAACGCGGACGCGAACGCGTCCGATACGTCCAGGTCGAGCAGCTTGATGCGCCCGTCCATCGACAGCTTGCCGAAGACGGTAACGAGCAGGGCAGGGATGTCCCGGCTGAAATTGATATCGGGATAAGCGATGCGAATGTCGGCGTACCGTTCGCCGGGAGCCGCGCCGTCCGGTTCGTGAACCTCGACGGACAGCACTTTGCCCAGATGCTTTTCCATTTCGGCTTTTTTCGCTTCCGGCAGCTCCGTCCAGCTGCCGACGGTCAGGCCGACGGCGATCGACAGCGCTTTTTTGTGAAAATCCGCCTTATCGTCGTAAGTGCGATAGGTCGCGATGCATATTCCGTTCATTTACGAAATGCTCCTTTCAATATCGGCTCCGATTTCCGCCGCCCGTTCGGCGCAGCGGCGAATCGCTTGCACGAAGACCGGCTGAAGACCGCCTTCGGCCATCGTTTCGATGGCGGCTTGGGTCGTTCCGTTCGGCGACGTCACCTTGCGGCGAAGCTCCTCCGGCTCTTCGCCGGTCGACCGCACCATCTCCGCCGCTCCGAGCACGGTCTGCACGACCAGCTCCCGGGCGGCGCCGCGCTCCATGCCGAGCTCTCCGGCCGCTTGAAGCATCGCTTCCATCACATAATAAATATAGGCCGGGCCGCTGCCGGAAATGGCGTTCACGGCCAGCTGCAGCGGCTCCTCGACGACGGCGTTGATGCCGATGGCGCTGAACAGCGCTTCGGTGACGGCGCGCTGTTCAGCGGTTACCGAAGCGGAATAGGTGATGCCGGTGACGCCGAGGCCGATCGTGCTGGACGTGTTCGGCATTGTGCGGACGATCGGCCGCACGCCGAGCAGCTTCTCCATCGCGCCGATCGACAAGCCGGCGATGACGGAGATGACCAGCTGGCCGGGGGAGAGGTGCGGCTTCAGCGCCGCAAGCGCCGCCGCCGCGTCCTTCGGCTTCATGGCGAGAAAGACGATATCCGCTTCGGCCAAGTAAGCTTCCGCGGAGCCGCCTTGCAGCACCGTCCGCACGCCGTAACGCTCGTGCAGCTCGTTCAGCCGTTCCGCATTGCCGCGGTTTAGCATCGACACCTGCTCCGGCAGCACCAGCTTCCGTTCCACGATGCCCCGGGCGATCGCTTCGGCCATGGAGCCCGCTCCGTAAAAACAAATATTGATGCCGGACAAGCCGTTATTCTCATTCATCACTCGTTGACCTCCACAAGATAAGACTATTGCCTGATTTGTCCGCTGCCGTAAATCCGGTATTTCGTCGACGTCAAGGCGGGCAAGCCCATCGGTCCGCGCGCGTGCAGCTTCTGCGTGCTGATGCCGATTTCCGCGCCGAAGCCGAATTCGAAGCCGTCCGTAAACCTCGTCGATGCGTTATGGTAGACGGCGGCTGCGTCGACCTCCTGCAGAAACCGCGCGGCGGCCGCTTCGTCTTCGGTTACGATGCATTCGGAATGTTTGGTTCCGAACTTGCGGATATGGTCCAGCGCCTCGTCTAAGCCGTCCACAATCCGGATATTCAAAATATAGTCGTTGTATTCCGTCGCATAATCTTCGTCCGTAGCGGAAGCAACGCCGGCAAGCAGCTCCGCCGTGCGCGCGCAGCCTCTCAGCTCGACGCCGGCTTCCCGCAGCGGCTGCGCCAGAAGCTCCAGCCCGCGCTTCGCAAAGCCTTCATGCACGAGCAACGTTTCCATAGAGTTGCAAACGGAAGGACGCTGCACCTTGGCGTTGTGCGCAATCGCCGCGGCCATGGCGGGATCGGCGCTTTCGTCGACGTACGTATGGCAAATGCCGGCGCCCGTCTCGATGACCGGCACCGTCGCGTTCTCGACGACGTTCCGGATGAGCGAAGCGCCGCCCCGCGGAATGATGACGTCCAGCAGCCCGTTCAGCCTCAGCATTTCGTTGACGGAGGAACGGTCGGAGCTTTCGATGAGCTGAAGCGCATCGGCCGGCAAACCGGCTTCCGTCAGCGCGCCGCGCATAATTTCGATCAGCTTCCGGTTCGATTCGAGCGCCGCGGAGCCGCCGCGAAGGACGACGCAGTTGCCCGTCTTCAGGCAAAGTCCCGCCGCGTCGACCGTGACGTTCGGACGGGATTCGTAGATCATGCCGATAACGCCGAGCGGAACCCGGATTTTCTCGACCTTCAGCCCGTTCGGCCGGTCGAAGCGCTCCAGCGTTTCGCCGACGGGATCGGGCAGCTCGACGACTTGCCGGAGTCCTTCGGCGATGCCGGTTATCCGGTCCTCGTTCAATGCGAGCCGGTCGAGCAGGGAAGGGCTGGTGCCGTTAGCCCGGCCTCGTTCCAGATCGACGGCGTTGGCCGCGATCACTTCATCCCGGCGCTTGACGATCGCGTCGGCCATTGCCAGCAGCGCCCGGTTTTTCAGCTCAGTCGTCAATCGGTTCATGACGGCGGCGGCCTCCTGGGCCAGCGCCGCTTTTTGCCTCACTTCACTTATCATGCTTGATCGCCTCCCGTTTCATTTCAACGTAATCCATTCGTCCCGGTGAATGACTTCGATCCGCGACACTTCAATCCTTCTCGACACTTCTTCCGACGACAGGCCGGCCGCCGCCTGCAGCTGCCAGGCGGCGTAATTGACGACGCCCCGGCCGAGCACATCGCCGCCGGCCGCCGTCACTTCCACGACGTCGCCGGGGTGGAAGTCGCCTTCGACCGCCGTTACGCCGGCGGGCAGAAGACTTTTGCCTCCCGAAAGCAGCGCGTCGGCGGCTCCGCCGTCGACTTCGATCCGGCCGCTCGGCACGGAGTGGAAGCCGAGCCATTGCTTCTTCATCGGCAAGCTGTGCAGCTTCGTATCGAAATAAGTGCCTCTTCCGCTGCCCTCGGCCGCTTGCCGGAGCTCGCCTTCATGCTGCACCTTGCCGACGAACGCCCGGACGCCGCCCCGCATGGCGATGCGGGCCGCTTCGATCTTGGAGCGCATGCCGCCGGTGCCGACGGCCGAACCCGCGCCGCCGGCGATGCGCAGCAGCTCTTCGGAGATTTGGTCGACGCGCTCGATCTTGACCGCTTGCGGATTTTTGCGGGGATCCTCCGTATACAGCCCGTCCATGTCCGTAATAATGATGAGCTTCGCCGCCTTTGTCATGGCCGCCACAAGCGCCGACAAATTGTCGTTGTCCCCGAATTTGAGCACCAGTTCATCCGTCGCCACGGTGTCGTTTTCGTTAATGATCGGCACGATCCGCTGCTTGAGCAGCTCTTCCAGCGTCATTAAGGCGTTGCCGATTCTGCGCCGATTCGAAAAATCGGCCCTGGTCAGCAAAATTTGCGCGGCGACGATGCCGTAACGGCTCAGCGCCTCCTGGTAGGCCTGCATGAGCAGCGCCTGGCCGACGGCCGCCGCCGCCTGCTTCTCGTGAACGGCCTTCGGCTTGGAAGGGTAGCCGATTTGCCGGAAGCCGGCCGCAACCGCTCCCGACGTCACCAGCATCACGTGATCTCCGCGGGCGTGAAGAGAAGCGAGCTCGGAAGCAAAAAAAGCGATCCGTTCCCGGTTCAAGCCGCCTTCCTCGGACGTGAGCGAGCTGCTCCCAATTTTCACTACAATACGTTCCGACATGTTCCATCCCACCTGTGTTCGTTCGAACTTGATTTCCGGATAAACCAAAAAGGACTTCCATCCGTAAAGGACGAAAGTCCGAAGCTTCCGCGGTACCACCTTTATTGACGGGCGCTCGATCGCGTTGCCCATCCGACTTGAGCCCTGTAACAGAAGGCGCTGTCCGGTCTTATGCCGGCCGTTCGGGGATAGGTTTCAGCTGGCGGCTCAATCGGTAAATTCTCGCAGCCTATGGAATTTACTCTCTGCGCGCGGCCCGTCCTGCTTACTGGTCCCGTCGTCACGTTTGATGCGTATTTAGTTCGATAATGAATGCATTAAGCATATCACGTTCCGAAACGGCTGTAAAGAAACGCCAGGCCCGCATTTGTGCGGCGTTTGCCTATTTGAACAAACCCAGCCGGCCGATGCGAAGCGCCGCTTCCCGCAGCCGGTCTTCTTCGGCCAGCAAGCCCAGCCGGACATACCCTTCGCCATGCGCGCCAAATCCGACGCCCGGGGCGACGACGACATCGGCTTCCCGCAGCGCCAGGTCGGCGAACGATTCGGAAGTAAAGCCTTCGGGCACCGGCAGCCAACAAAAAAACGATCCGCCCGGCTTCGCCGCTTTCCAGCCGATCTGCTCCAGCGCTTCAAATAACGCGTCGCGTCTGCGCGCGTAAGCGCCGACCAGCTCCGTCACGCATTGCTGCGATCCGGTCAGCGCTTCGGCCGCCGCTTCCTGAATGCCGCCGAACAGGCTGCAGTAATAATGATCCTGGATCAAGTTGATCAGCCTAATAATTTCACGGTTGCCGAGCGCGAAGCCGACTCTCCAGCCGGCCATATTGTAGGTCTTGGACAAGGTGTAAAATTCGACGCCGACTTCCTTGGCGCCCGGCGTTTGAAGAAAGCTGGCGGGACGGACCCCGTCGAAGCCGATCGCTCCGTAGGCAAAGTCGCTGGCGGCGACGATGCCGTTGGCGGCGGCGAACTCGACCGCCTTGGCATAAAAGGCCGAGTCGGCGACCGCGCCGGTCGGATTGTTCGGATAATTCATAAACATAAGCTTGGCCCGACGCGCCGTGTCCTTGTCGACGGCATCGAAATCCGGCAAATAACCGTTGTCCTCCGTCAACGGCATAAAGCGCATTTCGGCTCCCGCCAGCGCAACGCCCGACCAATAATCGGGGTAACCCGGATCGGGTACGAGGCAGACGTCGCCCGGATTGAGCAGGCACTGGCTGATTTCGACGAGGCCCGTTTTGCCGCCGAACAGTATGGCGACCTCGCTGCCGGGGTCGAGGTCGACGCCGTAATCTTCTTTGTACCGCTGCGCGACGGCTTCCTTCAGGAATGCATAGCCGCTGAACGGAGGATACTTGTGGTATTGCGGGTTGGGGGCCGACTCTTGCAGCTTCGCAACGATATGGGCCGGCGTCGGCCGGTCGGGATTGCCTTGTCCCAAATTAATGACGTCGCGCCCCTTGGCGATTTGCGCGTTGGCTTTGCCCACCAGCGCGGCAAAAAATTGCGTCGGGAGCCCTTTCATCCGCTGCGCCGGCTCGATAAAACGATGTTGGTCCGTCGTGATAGTCATTCTATTCACACTCCGCCTTAGATGTCTGCTGTCGCATGTATAATAGAAATAATTTAGCACGAACGGGCGGAGAAATGAAGCGAATTATGAGCCGGAGGCCGGAATTCCCGTTTTTCGGACGAACGGGGCGATATCCGCCTGGAACTGGAGCAAATACGACCGTCGCTGAGCGTCGAACACAAGAAGCAGCGGCGGCTTGCTGCGGCAATTGAACAGGAACACGTCGGCGGTTTCGACCTTCACCGAGCCGGCGGTTACCGTTGCGGGCTTAGCCAGGGGAACGCGGTAGACGTAAGGGCAATCCGCGCCTGCCTGCACCTGGGGGGCCAGTCCGGTGACGGATTGAAGCCATGCCGCTGCGAAAGCTTGAAACTCGGCGTCGTTCGGCATCGTTTTGACGACTCTGCCCGCCGCAACGTCGAACACTTGCACCGGCTTTACAGAGCCGGCGTCCGCGGGCGGTCCTCCGGCGGCGCCTGCGGCTTGGCCGAACAGCAGCAAGACGGCGACGGCCGCGAGCAGAGAGACGATCGGTCTGAATGTCATCTTCTGTATCTCCTTTGTATGGAATTGTTAATTACTTTGCCCATCTTGACAGAGAACCATGAGAAGGTATCATTAGGGAAAATAAAAAGAGGGAGCGTAAAGAACATATGACGAAACCGATAACAATTGCGCTGCTGCAAATGGACATCGACGCCGGCAACCCGGAGGCCAACTTCGCCAAGCTGGAGCGGATGCTGGAGGAGGCTTGCTCGCATTCGCCCAAGCCGGATATCGTGATGTTTCCGGAAATGTGGAATACCGGTTACAGCCTGGTCAACATTAAGGAAATCGCGGACCGGAACGGCGAACGGACGACGGCGATGCTGTCGGAGGCGAGCCGCCGGCACGGCGTTTATATCATTGGCGGGTCGATCGCGGAGCTGAAAGGCGAAGAGGTATACAATACGACCTATGCGTTCGACCGCGAAGGCCGGCGTATCTCCGATTACTCCAAAATCCATTTGTTCCGGCTTATGGACGAGGAAAAATATTTGACGGCCGGCGACAAGCCGGGCCGCGTCGAGGTTGAAGGCTTACAGGCCGGCATGATGATCTGCTACGACATCCGGTTTCCGGAGCTGGCCCGCAAGCTGGCGCTCGGAGGCGCCAAGCTGCTGTTCGTGCCCGCGGAGTGGCCGCATCCGAGGCTGCATCATTGGCGGACGCTGCTGACGGCCCGGGCGATCGAAAATCAGATGTTCGTCATTGCCTGCAACCGGTCGGGCAAGAGCGGCGACACAAGCTTCTTCGGCCATTCCGCGGTGATCGACCCGTGGGGCGAGATGGTCGCCGAGGCCGGCGAGGAGGAAACGATCGTATACGCCGAGATCGATCTGGCGCTGGCCGACGCGGTGCGGGCGAAAATTCCCGTCTTCGAAGACCGCCGTCCCGGCCTGTACGAACAAGCGTAAGCCGGCGATCGGCCGGATATGCGCTTAGCCGTGCGGATTCAGCGGCTGCGGCTGTACGAACTGATCGTCGAATGCAGCGTGTCGATAAATGCGCGCGCCGCTTTGGACAAATAACGGCCTTTGCGGCTGGCGACGACGAGCGTGCGGGAAGGGCGTGCGGCGAGCGGCACGTAATGCGGCGCGAATTCCGCCGACTTGTGCCTCGTCAGCATTTGGGGAACGAAGGCGATGCCCATCCCGCCGGCAACAAGCGACTGAACCGTTTCGATATTGCTGCTCTCAAAGACGATTTGCGGCGTAAAGCCGGACTGCTCGCACAGCTCGACCGTAATTTGCCGGAAGCCCTGTCCCCGCTTCAAGCCGATAAACGGTTCCTGTGCCAGCTCGCGGATGTCCACCGGTTCGTTCCGCGACGCGAGAGGATGGCGGGGCGGGACGGCCAGCCATATTTCTTCTTCCATATACGGCTCCCACGAGAGGGAGCTGTCGATGAGCGGCAGCGACAGCAGGCTGAGATCCGTGCCGCCGCTGGCGGTCAACGCTTCCAGCTTGGCCGTCGTATCCTCGACGAGTACGACTTCGATTTGCGGATATTGCGCGCCGAAGGCGGGAAGGACAAGCGGCAGCACATGCGAGCCTGTAATCGGCAGCGTGCCGACGACGAGCCGTCCCCGCCTCATTTGGGCCATATCGTCCATTTCCTGCTTCAATTGCTCGACGGCGTCGAGGATTGCCTGTGATTTGTCCACAAACACTTGTCCGGCCTGGGTCAGCTCGACCGAGTTGGTCGTTCTTCTGAACAGCATGACGCCAAGCTCCTGCTCCAGCTTCGACAGCTGCTGGCTGAGGGAAGGCTGGGCGATGTGCAGCTTGTCGGCGGCTCGGGAAAAGTTCTTTTCCTTGGCGATTTGGATGACGTAATTCAATTGACGCAGCTCCATGGGATGAGGTCCTCCTAGGTTCATTTCCATCATTTCATAGTTGAAACCTATAGATCTTATAGATATTATATCTTAGATCAATGAAGAAAGACATGGTATGATACTAGCAACGAATAAGATACCAGCAACGATACGATGGGGTGAGCACAATGACGAAAAAAACGATGTTCGAAAAGATTTGGGATAATCACGTCATTTATCAGGAAGAGGGCAAGCCGAGCGTCATTTATATCGACCTGCATCTGGTCCATGAAGTAACGTCTCCGCAGGCGTTCGAAGGACTTCGTCTGTCGGGCCGCAAGGTGCGCCGTCCGGACTTGACGTTCGCAACGATGGACCATAACGTTCCGACGAAAGACCGCTTCAACATCGCGGATCCGATCTCCAAGCAGCAAATCGACACGCTTACTCAAAACTGCCAAGACTTCGGCGTCAAGCTGTTCGATCTGAACAACATCGACCAAGGCGTCGTGCACGTCATGGGTCCCGAGCTGGGCTTGACGCATCCGGGCAAGACGATCGTCTGCGGCGACAGCCATACGTCGACGCACGGCGCGTTCGGCGCCCTGGCGTTCGGCATCGGCACGAGCGAGGTGGAGCATGTGCTCGCCACGCAATGTTTGCAGCAATCCAAGGCCAAAACGATGGAAGTCCGCTTCGTCGGCAAGCGCAAGCCGGGCGTAACGGCGAAGGATATGATTCTCGGCGTTATCGCCAAATACGGCACCGACTTTGCGACGGGCTACGTCATTGAATATACCGGCGAAGCAATCCGGTCGCTGTCGATGGAGGAGCGCATGACGGTGTGCAACATGTCCATCGAGGCGGGCGCGCGCGCAGGCCTGATCGCGCCGGACGAAACGACGTTCGAATATTTGCGCGGACGCGAATATGCGCCGGCCGACTTCGAGGCGGCGGTAGCCGAATGGTCCAAGCTGACCACGGACGAAGGCGCGGTATACGACACGGTTGTCGAGTTCGACGTCGACTCGCTCATTCCGCAAGTGACGTGGGGAACGAGCCCGGGCATGGGTACGGACATTACGTCCCGCGTGCCGGTGCCGTCCGAGCTGCCGACGGAAAACGAGCGCAAAGCGGCCGAGAAGGCTTTGGAATATATGGATCTGAAACCGGGCACGCCGATGACCGATATTGCGATCGACTACGTCTTCATCGGTTCCTGCACGAACGGCCGCATCGAGGACTTGCGCGCGGCCGCCGAAATTGCAAGAGGCTACAAGGTGCACGAAAACGTGACGGCAATCGTGGTGCCGGGTTCCGGCCGCGTTAAGCTGCAGGCGGAGAAGGAAGGTCTCGACAAAGTGTTCATCGAAGCGGGCTTCGAATGGCGCGACGCAGGCTGCTCCATGTGTCTGGCGATGAACCCGGACGTGCTGAAGCCGGGCCAGCGCTGCGCGTCGACCTCCAACCGCAACTTCGAAGGACGTCAAGGCCGCGGCGGCAGAACGCATCTCGTATCGCCGGCCATGGCGGCGGCGGCGGCCATCAAGGGCCGCTTTACCGACGTGCGCGACTGGGAGATCAAGACGGAAGTGCTGAGCTAGTCTCATAACCGCTAGAGAGGGGATTCACCGACATGGAACCATTTAACAAGCTGACTGGAATTGTAGCCCCGGTAGACCGGGTTAACGTAGATACGGACGCCATCATTCCGAAACAATTTTTGAAGCGCATCGAGCGCAGCGGCTTCGGCCAGTTTCTGTTCTACGAATGGAGATTTTTCGAGAACGGCGAAGTCAATCCCGACTTCGAACCGAACAAGGCGCGCTACCAAGGCGCTTCCGTTCTGATCTCCCGCGCCAACTTCGGCTGCGGCTCGTCCCGCGAGCATGCGCCGTGGGCCATTCTCGACTATGGCTTCAAGGTCATCATCGCGCCGTCTTTTGCGGACATTTTCTACAACAACTGCTTCAAGAACGGCATTCTGCCGGTCAAGCTGAGCGAGGAGCAAGTGGAGGAGCTGTTCCAGCGCACGGCGAAGCATGAAGGCTACAAGCTGACGGTCGACCTGGAAAACAAACAAATTACGGACGAGTTCGGCTTGAGCATCGCCTTCGATCTTGACGAGCATCGCCGCCAATTTTTGCTGCAAGGGCTGGACGATATCGGCCTGACGCTGCAGCACGAAGCGCAGATCGCCGCTTACGAAGAGAAGCATGCGGCGCGCCTCGCCGGCAAATAATTTAGATCTGATATGAGCACGCAGGGACGCTTTTTCTCCGGAAAAGGCGTCCTTTTTTGCACCTATAAGTAAATATAAGTTTCACTTTATACCGGGCTTATATGTCAACGCGAAACGTTAGCTGCGCCTCCCATGGACGGCATCAGCCGTTTACGCTTGGTCGGCAACATAATCCGCCGCTTCTCCGTCTGAGTGGAAAAGGGGGGATTCACATGAAACAGATATGGCGCGCATCGCTGATGCTTACATTGGCGGTTGCGTTGACGGCTTGCGGCGGCAAGGAGCAGGCGCCCGAAGAAGTACCGCTCGCCGCCAAATCGCTGCGGGAATTGTACCCCGGCGATATGGCGCGCGCGGACGCGATTCAGGTCGTCGACGGCGGCACGGGCGAGAGAAAGCTGTATTCCGATATGCAGCAGGTAAGGCTGTGGATCGATTCGGTACAAGACATCGTGCTCGTTCCCGATCCGAATCAGGAAGACAGGAACGGTTACTTGTACGGGGTCACGCTGTTCGAAGGGGAGGAGAGCCGGATGTCTTTTACGCCGAATTCCGCCGGCGGGCACTACCGCATTCATAATGAAGAGCTGTCCGCAAGGATTGAAGCTCTGTTTGCAGAAGCGCCTCTCGAGAAGCGGGACAACGAGCATGACGGCATCGAAATAAAGCCGGAGAATGATCAATACGGCCGCAGGACTACGGAAATAAAGTTCCGGATCGAGAACAACGGTTCGGAGGAGATTGCCTTCGGGACGGATTATGCCGTAGAGACCCGGAGCGACGGAAGATGGTTGCCCGTACCGTTCAAGGACAGCGTCGCCTTTCCGGATATCGGGATCATGCTGGGCGCCGGCGACTATTACGAGCTGACGATCTCCTCGAACCAGCTGAAAAGTACTTGGAAAGAGGGGCGGTATCGCCTCGTCAAATCTTTTTACAGAGACGGCCGCCCCGTCACATTGGCTTCGGAATTCGCCATAACCGATTCATAACGGCGGCCGTTCAAGTCCACTGGACAGCCTCGCAACCTCTTAGGACCGCTCGCAAGAGCGGTTTTTTCGAACATATAAGTCCGTATAAGCTTCACCTTATACGAAACTTATATGTCTACGCGAATCGTAAGCCGCGCCTTTAAAGGACGGCGTCAGCTGTTTACGCTTGAGTATTCATTAAAACGTCCTCATTTTTCCTCTATACGCAACTTTTTCTGACGGCATGCGTCTAACTGTTTGTCTGTGAATGTCGAATGGAAGCATTCGAATCGGGCAAATCAGTCATCGAGGTGGGAAATGAAGAAAACGCTCTCTATTCTGTTGTTGTTGTCGTTTGCACTCCTGCTGCTTGCGCCGGCGGGACAAGCCGCTCAGGCGACGCCGAAGCTGTTTCTGGACGGGAATCAGCTGGAAACGGAAATTCCTCCCATCATCCAGAGCGGCTTTACCCTTGTCCCTTTGGCCGTGTTGTCCAGCAATCTGGGTTATGACGTGAAATGGGACAACGCGGCCAAAAAAGTGACGGTCGGAAAAGACGGAACGGTGATCGAAATGGTCATCGGTCAAAAGGCTGTTCTGGTGAACGGCGAGGTTCGGGAAGCCGAAGCGGCGCCGGTTCTAATGAAGGACAGCCTGAAGAAAGACAGAACGATGGTTCCGGTCCGGCTCGTCGGGGAGCTGCTGGGCCTGCAATTCCAGTGGAACCAGCAGGAAAAGGCCGTCTATATGACCCGTCCCGCGCCGCCGTCCGTACCGGATCCGGGACCGATCGGCGGCGGAACGGATCCGGCGCAGCCCGCAACGGGGTACATACAAGCCATTACGATGGACGAGCTGTCCGTCATCCACGTCGTGCATGACGGCTCGGGTAAGCCGGACGTGAAGCTTTACAATCCGATTGTGGAAGGGTCCTCTCATCGGATTGCATTTGATTTTAAAAATACCAAGCTTGCCGACCACCTTCCTCCGAGTGGCACGAACATTGTCGTTGAAGACAATGTATTGCTGACCAGCTACAGGTATGCGCAAAACAACGAAACGATGGTTCGCCTTGTCGTCGACGCCGGCGCGGACACGGGGTATTATATGACGGAGTCGGAAGGGCTGATCAGCATTGCGCTGATGCCGTCTTCCGAGGTGCCGGCCGTTCCCGAGACGCCGGGCGGCGGGCAGACGGAGGAGCCGGGCGTTCCGGCAGAGCCGGGTACGCCGGACGACAGCGTGTACGACATCGTCATCGATGCCGGACACGGCGGCACCGACCCCGGAGCTCCGAGCGTGCTGGCGGGCAAAAACGAAAAGATGTTCAACTTGGCCGTCGCTCTCAAGCTTAAGGCGCTGCTCGATCAGGATCCGCGCATTCGCGTTCATATGACGAGAACGGACGACACGTACCCTACGTTGAACGATAGGATCGCCTTCGCGGAGCAGGTGAAAGCGGACTTGTTCCTGTCGATTCATGCGAACAGCTTTAAGGACAACCCGTCCGTCAATGGAACGGAAACGTATTACTACCACGATCACAGCAAGCCGCTGGCCGATATCATTCATAAGCATTTGCTAGAAGCTACCGGCATGAAGGATCGTAAAGTGAAGAAAACGGGTTTTAAAGTGATCAAGGATACGACCATGCCCTCCGTACTGATCGAAGCCGGATTTTTGTCCAACGAAGGCGACGCCAAAAAGCTGTTTACGGAGGAAGTGCAAAACAAGATTGCCGCCAAGCTGGCGGACGGCATTAAGGAATATTTGAATTTGAAGTAGAAAGCAGGTGCGGCAAGCATGAATAGATACGTTAACGGAATTCGAAAGCTGCTTGCTTTCGTCGCATTGGCTTCCGTCATCGCAGGATGCGGAGCCCGACCCGATACCGGCGGCGAGATGATTAACGGCGCAGCCGGAGGAAACACCCCGCCGGCTTCCTCAGAAGCGGAAGCGACGCCGGCGCCCGAAAGTGCGATGCCATCCTCGGCGGCGTTCGAAGGATCGGCAACGCCGACTCCTTCTCCGACGGCGGAAGTGAAGCAGGCGGCCATCTTCGCGTACGGCACGGACCCCGATATGAAATCGCTGACGAAACGGTCGGTCGCCATCGGCTACACGAGCGAGCTGGAACTGCTCGAGCAGGCGGTGGAATCGCTGCGCGCGGCGGACGGCTCCGAAGGCGACTGGGTGCCGTTATGGAAAGGCATCGAAATTTTATCGGTGAAGCTCGAAGACAGAGAGGCCGTCATCGACGTTCATGTGCCCGACGAAGCGCGCTCGGGCGCCTCATGGGAGCTGATGATGCTGGACGCGCTGAAGGATACGCTGTTCCAGCTGCAATTCGTCGAGTCGATCGAGCTGCTGGTCGACGGGGAAGCCGCGGAAAGCATGATGGGCCATATGGAAATCGAGCGTCCGATGACGCGCGGCATCGTGCCTAATTAATTGGAAATAGATGAAAGTCATATAGTATAATGATAGAGTTGACGGCAACGGCTTCCTCAATCGGTTATCGTTGGATGCGGAGATGCAGCCGTTCAACTCTGCTATTGTTTTATACCAATCTATAAATTCAAAAGGAGAATGCAGCAATGCCGATCCACTGGACTTGGAAAAAAATAATGAACGGAACATTAGCCGTCGCGTTGGTGGCGGGAGGCGGAACGGCGGTGGCGTTGACGTCCCCGGTATCCGTCAGCGCGCAGGAAGCGGTCAAAGCGACCTGGTTTACGGACGTGCAAGCCGGCTACTGGGCGGAAAAGCATATCGCCAAGCTGGCGCTTCAAGGCATTATTACGGGTTATTACAATGCGGCAACGGAAACGTATACGTTTAAGCCGGGCAACAACGTTTCGCAGCAGGAGGCGGTGGTGATGGCGCTTCGGTTTGCGGGGCTGGACAAGCAGATCGACACGACGGCCATTATCGAATTCAATCAATCCTTTGTCGTTTACGAGTTTTACAAGCCTTATATCGATCTCGCGTTCAATATGGGGCTACTGGACCGGAATGAAGAGTATGCGCAGGCGTCCGCCGATGTGCAAGCCGATCCCGCCGCGGAATGGGGCACGAAGCCGGCCAGCCGCGAATGGGTCACGAAGCTGATCGTCAGCGCCATCGAGAAGCGGGCCGTGGCGGAAATGCTGCAGCACGAACCGTCGCAATTCCGCGATGGGGACAGCGTGGACGAGCGTTACAAAGGGTATGTCAATGCGGCCGTGCAGCTCGGACTCGTCAAAGGGATGACGCCGGAAACGTTCGAGCCGAAGTCGCCGGTCAACCGCGCCAGCCTGGCCGCCTTGTTCAGCCGGGCGCAGGCGCAATATCCGATCGAATACGAAGGCCAATCCAAAGGCGTCGTATCCAAATTAACGGCCGATTCGCTGACGCTTTACAGCGGCGGAACGGAAACGGCTTATCGCTTGACGGAAAATACGCTGTATTATCACTACAATACGGAAACTCCGATCTCGAAGGATCAGCTGATCGCATACGGCGATGCGCTGGTCATTGCGGAAAACGGCGAAGCCAAATACGTGGAAGTGACGGGCGAGACGCAGCATACCGAATCCGTTACAGGCACGTTCGACCGTTATGATGCGGCCAGCAATATCTTATGGGTTTGGATTGATAACAAACCGGTTAACATCACTTATAACTCCGATCTTGTGATAGAAGACGAAACCGGAAAAACGCTGGCTATTTCTGAAATTAAAAGGGACAGCAATATTTCTATTGTCCGTGATACTTTCCGCGAACAGCCGGTGGCATTGAAGATTGTTGCAACTTCTACTCCGACGGTGAGTTCTATTAGCGGTAATCTATTGGAGGTAAGCTCCAGTTTAATTACAATTAACTCGAACGATACATTGGTAACCAAATATTTAGCTCCTGGGTATCAAGTATTTATTGAAGGACTGGCCAATCCAACCGTCAACGATTTGATTGCAGGTAGAAATGAACATGACATTGTGGAGTTATCTTTAAATGAATCTGATCAAGTTACGAATATCAAAGTGTTAAACCGGAAAGTGGAAATCGTCGCAGCAGCAAAGATTGTTGATTACGATGCTGATGAGCGGCTTATTGTTTTGAGAGATACTAATAATAAGGCCTACGCGCTTTCGTTTAGCGAGAAAACGACATTCGATTATTTAGGAACAAAGCTAGATGAGAAATCAGCAATGGCTATGCTTAAAAATAATCAAAATGTCGTCATCCACTACACGCATGACCAGGCAGTATCCGTGAAATTTGTATTGAGTTATTCAGGTACATTAAACAGCATCGATACGAAGGAAAAAATGTTATATCTTCAAACTGATGAAGGTTACGCAATCAAGTTGCCATATGAGAATGCGATCATTTCGGACCAAAGCAAGCTGGGTACAGCGACGCATCTCGATTTGAAAACAGGCGACAAGCTGACGCTTCAAATGAAAATGGACAAGATCGAAGTGATGACGATCAGCGTTCACCGGACGATTCAATACGAAGTGGTATCGATCGATTCCGTCAACAAGAAGGTTCGTTTGAAAAACGCAACGACCAACGCATTTGACCTGTTTGCCGGAGACGTGGAAGTGTTAAAGGCGGACGGCTCCAAAGGATTTATTTCCTCCTTGGCGATCGGTTCCAAATTGAACGTCTCATATGTCGGCTACAAAGCGGTCAAGATGCAATCCGCAGAATAGCAGTTAGAACGTTTTGTGAAAAACTGCCCGCAAGGGCAGTTTTTTTATGGCCGCGCACGCTTTTTCGGTTGCATGCCGTGACAAATTTCGCTACACTTTGAAGGATAGTGCTACTTGGAGGCTTACGATGAATGCGAAGCAGAAAATGCGTCATATATTGGATGTAATAGCTGACATGTTTCCGGACGCCCAATGCGAGTTGAATCACAGCAATCCGTTCGAATTGACGATTGCGGTGCTGCTGTCGGCCCAATGCACCGACGAGACCGTGAACAAGGTGACGGCCGGTCTGTTTCAAAAATATAAGACGCCCGAGCATTATTTGAGCGTTCCATTGGAAGAGCTGGAGCAGGACATCAAGCGAATCGGTCTGTTTCGAAGCAAAGCGTCCAATATCCAAAAGCTGTGCCGCATTCTGATCGACAAATACGAAGGCGAAGTGCCCGCCAGCCATGAAGGATTGACGGAGCTGCCGGGCGTAGGCCGCAAAACGGCGAACGTCGTCATGTCCAATGCGTTCGGCGTCCCGGCCATTGCGGTCGATACGCATGTCGAGCGCGTGTCCAAGCGGCTCGGCGTCGCCAAACCGGATGATTCCGTCCTGGCCGTGGAACAGAAGCTGATGAAGCTTGTAACAAGGGATGAATGGACGATAACGCATCACCGACTGATTTTTTTCGGCCGTTACCATTGCAAAGCGCAAAATCCGCAATGTCCCGTTTGTCCATTGCTCGACATGTGCAAAGAAGGAAAGCAACGGATGAAAGGTTCGGTTAAGAAGAACACTGTTAACAAAAAAACGAAAATCGCAAATGAGGGATGATGGATCATGAAATGCATTTCCGTGTACACGAATAATTTTGAGTTGTTTTCCGATATTTACGAGCAGGTGCTGGAAGCGCCGCCTCAGGAAAATGAGGATATTGTCATCGACGGGATTACCGTCAGCGGCTCCGGCCATGTGCCGGACCAATATATCGAACGGATGCGCACGAAGCCGGAAGTCGTCGTGATGAAGGAAAAGGCGCGCAACATTATGATTCTCCAGCACGGCAACGTCTTCGAAATTTGCTTGCCGTCGGATGAAGAAGAAGCGGTGTAAGGAGCACGGGGAGAATGACGAAACTGACTGTACAGAGCTTGGAGGGGGCGCTGCGCGATTGCGAAGCTTTGATGACCGCATCGGGCGACCATACCCGTGCGAAGCAAGTGCAGGAGCTCGGCGGTAAGCTGACCGAAGGTCGGCTTACCGTCGCTTTATGCGGACATTTTTCGGCGGGCAAGTCTACTTTGGTGAATAAGCTTTGCGGGGCAAAGCTGCTGCCGTCGAGCCCGATTCCGACCAGCGCCAACGTCGTATCGATTCGCGGCGGAGAAGCGGCCGTCGCGGAAGTCGTCATCGAAAAGGACGGGGCAACCGCCAGAGCGGAAGCGCCCATCGATCAACTGGAGCGGTATTGCGTCGATGGAGAACGGTTCGTATCGGTTTCCATCGTCTATCCGAGCGAACTGCTCGGCAATCATACGGTGCTGCTGGATACGCCGGGCATCGATTCCACCGACGGCGCCCACCGGCTGGCGACCGAGTCCGCGCTTCATTTGGCAGATGTCGTCTTTTATGTGATGGACTACAACCATGTGCAATCCGAAATCAATTTCACTTTTGCAAAGGAATTAAAGGATTGGGGCAAGCCGCTTTATTTTATCGTCAACCAAATCGACAAGCACCGCGAGAGGGAACTGCCGTTCCAAGCCTATCGCCAAAGCGTGGAAGAAGCTTTCCGCGCGTGGGATCTGGAGCCGGCGGGCATCCTCTATTTGTCGTTGCGTCAGCCGGACCATCCGCATCACGAATGGGATGCGCTGCTGGAAACGATGAGCCGTTTGAAGGATCAGCGGACGGAACTGTGCGCTTACAGCGTAGATGCTTCGCTGCGGCATATTGCGGAGCAGCATGTCAAATGGGCGGAGGCGCAAAACGAACCTGAACGGAACCGGCTGCTTCAGGCGGCCGGCGGAGAAGAGGAAGCCAGGCGCGCTGCGGAGGAGGCCAACCGGTTGGCGGCGCAAATTCGGGAGCTGGAGAGCGGCCGCGACCGCTTCGGTTCCGACTTGCGGGCCGAGCTGCAATCGCTGCTCGACAACGCCAACATTACGCCTGCCGCCTTGCGCGATTTGGCCCATTCGTTTCTGGAAAGCCGCAAGCCCGGCTTCAAGGCCGGCCTGCTGTTCGCCTCGGCGAAGACCGCGGCCGAGCAGGAACGAAGATTGGAGGCGTTTCGGAGCGAGTTGAACGCCCTGATCGGCGCCGGCATCGAATGGCATGCGAAGAGCTTGCTGCGGCGAGCCGCCGACGGCATCGGCTTCGACGGGGAACGGCTGGAAGCCGAAATGGCGGAGGCGCTGAGCTGGCAGCCGGACGGCGATGATTTGCTGCGGCATATTAAGCCGGGCGCGGTGTTCGGCCCGGAATATACGATGACGTATTGCAAGGAAGTGTCCGCGGCCATTAAGGCGGAGTTCCGCCGCCGCGCCATGGAGCTGATCGAACGGTTGTCCGCATTCGCGTCGTCCGAAGGCGATACCGCGGCGCGGCAAGCGAAGGAGGAACTGGCCGGGCTGGAACGGCAGACAAGCGCCCTGCAAGCCGCCGCCGCGCTTGACCGGCAAACGGAAGCGCTGCGGAAGCGGCTGCGGTCGATGCTGCCGGATATGCCCGAGCCGCCGGTGCTGCCTGCCCCCCGCAGGAAGGAATCTCCGGCTGCGGAGCCGGAGCGGGCAGCGGAAGTGCGCTTTGGTGCTGCGGACGGCGGCCGACCGCAGCTTCAAAGCCGGCCGGAAGACGGTTCGCGCAAGACCGGTGCCGGCCGCGGGCTGACGGCCGTAATCGGCCGGGACGGCGAGACGGCGTCCGCATTGATCCGTCAGCGTCAAGCGGCGGCACGCCTTGAGGCTGCCGCCGAGCGGCTGTCCGTCGAGCCTCTGCTCGCCGGCGCCGCCGCTTCGATGCGCGACAAGGCCGAAAGGCTGAAGGAAGGCAAATTTACGATCGCGTTGTTCGGCGCGTTCAGCGCCGGAAAATCTTCGCTGGCCAATGCGCTGATCGGGGAGCCGGTGCTGCCGGTGTCTCCAAATCCGACGACGGCCGCCATTAACCGGCTGCTCGCTCCGGATGAACGGTACGGACACGGTACGGCGCGCATCGTCATGAAAAGCCGCGAAGCGATGATGGCCGATCTGCGCTATTCGCTTGCTTTGCTGGGTGACGACGCTTCGGAGGAGGCGCTGCCCGACGCGGCCGCCGTTATGGCGGCGGTCGACCGGCTGTCGCCTGGGGCGATCGGACCGGGCGGCCGGCCGCATTACAGCTTCCTGCGCGCGGCGCGCGCAGGGTGGGACAGCCAGGAGAAGCTGCTAGGAACCGTCTTTGCCGCCGAAGCGGCCGATTACGCGCGTTACGTCGCCGACGAATCGCGCTCCTGCTTCGTCAGCGAAATCGATTATCACTACAGCTGCCCCCTGACGGAAGAAGGCATCGTGCTCGTCGACACGCCGGGCGCCGATTCGATCAACGCACGGCATACGGGCGTCGCTTTCAATTATATTAAGAACGCGGACGCCGTCCTGTTCGTCACTTATTACAATCATGCCTTTTCCCAGGCGGACCGACAGTTTCTGGACCAGCTCGGCCGGGTCAAGGATCAATTCGAGCTTGACAAAATGTTTTTTATCGTCAACGCGGCGGATTTGGCGGCCGACGAGGAAGAACTGCAAGGCGTGCTTAAGCATGTGGAATCGAATTTGCTGCAGCACGGCATCCGGTTTCCGCGTCTCTTTCCCGTATCGAGCCTGCAGGCGCTCGACGGCAAAACGGACGGCGACGAAGAGCTGCTTGCCCTCTCCGGCATCGAAGCTTTCGAAGCGTCGTTCCTCGGCTTCGTCCAGCAGGATCTCGGAAGGCTGGCGGCAGAGGGCGCGGAACAGGAAATTCGGCGCGCCGTCGCCATGGTCGGCAATTGGCTGAAGAGCGCCGAAGGAGACGCCCAGTCGAGGGAAGAGGCGCTTCGCCGACTCGAAGGAGCGGAGGGACAGGCCAGGTCCGCCGCACGGGAGCTGCGCGATTGCGAGCCGGCGGCGGAGCTGGAGCAGGAAATTAGCGAGCTGATGTATTATATCGTTCAGCGTACGCAATACCGCTTCGGCGACTTTTACAACATCGCCTTTAATCCGGCTTCGCTGAACCGCGAAGCGGGCGATTTGAAGCGCGCGCTGTGGACCTGCTGGCTTGAATTGCAGCGCATGATCTCGCTGGAGCTGTCGCAGGAGCTGCTGGCGACGTCTCTTCGAATCGAGCGAAGGCTGCACGAGCTGCTGCGGAAGCCGTACGACAGCTGCGGGGAACGGATGAGCGGCTTGCTGGAAGGCTACGGCGCTCTGCCATATGCTGCCGCTTCTCCGGCTGCGCCGCCCGAACCTCCGTCATGGAAGGAAGACGGCGTCGACGCGAAGCGGCTGTGGGCAAGCTTCAAAAACCCGCGCCAGTTTTTTGAAGGCGGCGGCAAGGCGGAGCTGCGCAAGGAGCTCGAAAGCGCGGTGACCGGATCCGTGCAAGGCTGGATGGACGCCGTAAAGTCCGAGTGGCGTGTCCATTACGTGAGGGCATGGAGAGAGGCGGCCGACGGCTGCGCTTCCGCATTGGAACGGGATATGGAGAGTTATTTGGAAGGCAAGCGGCTGTCGCTCCGGGACGACGCTTATTTGGAGAAGCTGGCCCGATTGCATGCGGAGCTGAACGCGCTCTGACCGGACATTGGACAACGCACTTTTTCCTTTAATCTATACAAAAAAGCTTTCGTCAAACTTGTTTCCTCTGACGAAAGCTTTTTTTCTGTTTTTGTGTGCATTCGTGCAAAAATGGAGCAATACACGCAAGTACATGCCGATTCGAGACGATTTAAGAGCAAAGAAGCGTTCCGTTTCCTCAATCGCCAATTTAAACGGATTCAACCAAATATTCGGAACTTTATCCGGTTTGCTCCGCCATACCGATGCTGATAATATTCATTCATACTTATAAATCATATACAGGGAGATGGATTCGTTGGACGTACTGAGGCAATTGAAAGCCTTTTATTGGCCGGAGAGAAAGCTGCTTATCGGCTCGATTTTGTTTCTGATGATCGCGACGGCAATCGGGCTCGTATACCCGAATTTGCTGGCGTTTCTCATCGACGACGTCATTAAAGGGCAGCGTTTCGATTTGGTGCCTGCACTGGCCTTGACGGTAGTGGGGGTCATTACGCTGAAGGCGCTGAATCAGTTTCTTCACGGCTTTTGCGGCGGCCGTCTCGGCAACCGCGTGGCGTTCCGGATGCGGAACGCGCTGTACGACAAGCTGCAGCAATTATCCTTTCAATATTACGATAAAGCGAAGACGGGCGATCTGATGTCCAGGCTGACGGCCGATCTGGAAGCGATCCGCAACTTTATCGGCTTCGGCTTCGCGCAAATTTTGAACATGTTTTTGATGGTGCTGTTCGGAGGCGCGATGATGCTTTATTTCAACTGGCAATTGACGCTTCTGACACTCATTACGATGCCGGTTATGGCGTTTCTCGCACTCAAGTTCGAGCGGCGCATTCATCCCGCGTTCCGCGAGATGAGACAGGCGATGAGCAATTTGACGACGGCCGTGCAAGAAAACATTACGGGCGTGCGCACCGTCAAATCCTTCGCAAGGGAGCCGCACGAGGTGACAAAGTTTTCGGTTCGCAGCGAAGCTTATCAGACGAATCAGGTCGGCGCGGCCAAAATATGGGCAAGATTTTTTCCCGTCATGGAGCTGACCGCCAACTTAAGCGCTGTCATTTTGCTGATCGCCGGCGGCATTCTGGTCATTAACGAACAGCTTCAGCTTGGGCAGTTCGTCGCGTTTTTCAGCTTGATCTGGTACATTATCGGTCCGATGTGGGGACTTGGCTTCCATATCAACAACTATACGCAATTCAAGGCTTCGGGCGAGCGGGTGCTCGGGCTGCTGGCCGAGCATATTCATGTCCGCAACGAAAAGGATGCGGTCGTGCTTCGTTCCGAGGACGTCAAAGGCCATGTAAAGTTCGAAAATGTGACGTTCAGCTATCCGGACAAGTCGCCTGCGCTGACGGACGTAACGATCGACGCGCCTGCCGGCTCCGTCATCGGCTTGCTGGGCGCCACCGGGTCGGGCAAGTCGACGCTGATCCAGCTGCTGATGAGAGCTTACAACGTCAAGCAAGGAAGCATCAAGCTGGACGGCATCGACATTCGGCATCTCGACGTCTCCTCGCTGCGCAGGCAGATTGCGCCCGTCTTTCAGGAAACGTTCCTGTTCTCCGCTTCGATCCGGGACAATATCGCCTACGGCGTGCGCGACGTATCCCAAGCGGATATCGAGAGAGCGGCCAAGCTGGCCAAGGCACACGACTTCATCATGGAGCTCCCGGAAGGCTACGACACTGTCGTCGGCGAACGGGGGATGGGGCTGTCGGGCGGCCAGAAGCAGCGGATCGCGATTGCGCGCGCATTGATCAAAAACCCGCGCATTCTCATTCTCGACGATGCGACCAGCGCGGTCGATATGGAAACCGAACACGAAATCCAGGCCGGCTTCAAGGAGCTGATGGCCGGAAGAACGACGTTTATTATCGCGCACCGCATTTCTTCGCTGCGTCATGCCGACGAAATCGTCGTGCTCGATCAGGGGCGCATCGTGCAGCGCGGCAAGCATGACGAGCTGATTAGGCAAGAGGGACCGTACCGCGATACGTATCGCATCCAATACGCCGATTACGACGAACAAGCGGCCGGATCGGAAGAAGACCGGAAAAGGAGCATCGTGCAATGAGCGCAAACGTGAACGCAAAACAAACGGCGGACGCCAAGCCGCGCAATCGCAACGAACGCTTCGTCTACCAGGATGACGAAGCGATCGAAAAGCCGTTTAACTGGGCGCAGCTGAGCCGGCTGTTTCAATATATGAAGCCTTACCGCCGCAAGCTGGCGCCCGTCATCATTATGATGATCATCGGCACGCTGACGCGGCTGGCCGTTCCGTTCATTATGTATTACGTCATCGACCATATCATCGATCCGGAGAAGGGCTCCGGCGACGTGCAAATGCTCGTGCTGGCGGGCGGGGGCATGCTCGCGCTTTACGCGATTCAATGGGCCGCCAACACTTATCGGATCAAATATACGAACATTATCGGCCAGAAGGTGATTTACGACCTGAGGGCCCATCTGTTCCGGCATATCCAGAAGCTCAGCTTCCGTTTCTTCGATAAGCGGCCGGCCGGATCCGTGCTTGTGCGGGTGACGAACGACGTCAACGCGCTGCAAGATTTGTTCACGAACGGCGTCGTCAACTTGCTTATGGACTGCATTCAGTTGGCCGGTATCGTCATTATTTTGCTCGCCTTGAACGTAAAGCTGGGACTTGCGGTCATGGTTACGGTGCCGATCATGTTTATCGTCTCGTCCTCCTTGCGCAAGCGGATCCGGTTCGCCTGGCAGGAAGTCCGGATGAAGCAGTCGCGAATCAATTCCCACTTGAACGAAAGCATTCAAGGGATGAAAATTACGCAGGCGTATGTGCAGGAGAAGGACAATATGTCGTTCTTCAACCATATGAACACGGACAACGTGAAGTCCTGGAACCGGGCGTCGGCGATGAACCAGGCGTTCGGGCCGATCATCGAGGTAACGGCCGCCATCGGCACCTGTATTTTGTTCTGGTACGGCGCGGTGCTGATCCAGGATCAGGCCATCACCATCGGCTTGCTGGTGGCGTTTGCCAACTATATCGGCAACTTCTGGGAGCCGATCAACCGGCTGGGCCAGATGTATTCGCAGCTGCTGATCGCCATGGCGTCCTCCGAGCGCATCTTCGAGTTTATCGACGAGGAGCCGACGGTGGCGGAGCAGGAGCAGGCCAAGCCGCTGCCGGCGATTCGGGGCGCCGTCACGTTCGACAACATCGTCTTCGAATACGAGCGGGGCAGGCCGGCGCTGAAAGGGATCAGCCTCGACGTGCAGGCCGGACAGTCGATCGCGCTCGTCGGCCATACGGGCTCGGGCAAAAGCACGATCATCAATTTGCTTTGCCGCTTCTACGATCCCGTCCAAGGCCGCGTCCTCATTGACGGCATCGACATTAAGGGCGTCACCGTCGAAAGTCTGCGCTCGCAAGTCGGCATCGTGCTCCAGGATACGTTTATATTCGCCGGTTCGATCCGGGACAACATCCGTTACGGCCGGCTGGACGCCACGGACGACGAAGTCGTGCAGGCGGCGAAGGCGGTCAACGCGCATGAGTTTATTATGACGCTGCCGGACGGCTACGACACGCAGGTCGAGGAACGCGGCAACGTGCTGTCGATGGGCCAGCGCCAATTGCTGAGCTTCGCCCGGGCGCTGCTGGCCGATCCGCGCATCCTTATCCTGGATGAAGCGACGGCGAGCATCGACACCGAAACGGAGCTGAAAATTCAAGAGGCGCTGAAGAAGCTGCTGGCGGGACGAACGTCCTTCATGATCGCGCACCGCCTTTCGACGATACGGGGCGCCGACAACATCGTCGTGCTGGATCACGGCTCGATCGTCGAGCAGGGCACGCACGAGCAGCTGATGGCCAAGAAAGGCGTCTACCACGGTTTGATCGAAGCGCAATACAGGTTTTTATAAGAGATAACGGTTGATTTTTTGCAAGAGAACCTCCACAATGTTCTTATGTCTAGAATAAGCATTCGGGAGGTTCTTTTTGTATATGTACGGATCACCGCTTACTTCATCTGCGCGCAAAATATTGCTGCTCGGCTCCGGGGAGCTCGGCAAGGAGGTTGTGCTGGAGGCGCAGCGGCTGGGCGTGGAGACGATCGCCGTCGACCGCTATGAGCATGCGCCGGCGATGCATGCCGCTCATCGCAGCTACGTGACGGACATGCTGGACGGAGCGTCGATCCGCCGGATTATCGAAACGGAAAAACCGGATCTCATCGTGCCTGAAATCGAAGCGATCGCTACGGAAACGCTGCTGGAGCTTGAACGGGAAGGACACCGCGTCATTCCGACCGCCCGCGCCGCGCGGTTGACGATGGACCGGGAAGGCATCAGAAGGCTGGCCGCCGAAGCGCTGGGGCTGCCGACGGCGCCGTACCGGTTTGCCGATTCGCTGGAAGAGATGCGCGCGGCGGCGGCCGAGCTCGGTTATCCTTGCGTCGTCAAGCCGATCATGAGCTCGTCGGGCAAGGGCCAAAGCGTATGCCGCAGCGAGGACGAAGCGGAGAGCTGCTGGAACTTCGCCCAGGAAGGCGGCCGGGCCGGCAAAGGCCGCGTCATTGTCGAAGGATTTATCTCGTTCGATTCGGAAATTACGCTGCTGACGGTCCGCTCGGTATCGGGCACGTCCTTTTGCGCGCCGATCGGCCACGTGCAGAAGGACGGCGATTACATCGAATCCTGGCAGCCTCATCCGATGACGGAGGAGCAGGTGCGGCAGGCGGAAGATATTGCTCGGAAGGTGACCGAAGAGCTGGGCGGCTTCGGGATTTACGGCGTAGAGCTGTTTCTGACCCGGGACGGCGTTCTGTTCAGCGAAGTGTCCCCGCGTCCGCACGATACGGGCATGGTGACGATGGCGACGCAGGATTTATCGGAATTTGCCCTGCATGTGCGCGCCATTCTCGGATTTCCGATCCCGACGATCCGCCTGTTGACGCCGGGCGCGTCGCATACGCTCAAGGCGGACCGGGCGTCGCAGCGTTTCCGCATCTGCGGTGCGGACAAAGCGCTGGCCGTGCCGAATACGCAAGTGCGTCTGTTCGGCAAGCCGGAAACGAAGCCGGGCAGAAGAATGGCGGTCGCGCTCAGCTCCGCCGACGACGTCGGCCTGGCGCGGGAGCGGGCGAAGCAGGCGGCGGAATCGCTGTTTATCGAATACGAAGAGTGAGCGGGTGACGACAGATGTCCAAGAAACGGAAGCAGCCTTCGGCCTACGGCGGCGCAGGGGGACAGGGGCGCCGGTCCGGCGCCGGTACTTCGGCCGGCTCCGGGGCGTCCGGAGCGTCGCTTAAAGATTTGCTTTCTCCATCCGTCCTCGATCAACTGAAGACATCGGCGGAGCAATGGAAGCAGGCCGAGCAAGAGCGGCTCGAGCAGAAGCGAAGGGCGGAGGAGGAGGCGAAGCGGCAGGAGCGCAAGCGCCTCGAGAACGACTTCGAATATTTGCTCCATACGAGCGATCCGAACTGGAGCAAATATAAATAACGCGCATACGGCCGTTCAGGAACGACTTCCTGGCGGCCTTTTGCCGCTTTCTGCCGTGCGGCCGGCCGCGCACCCCCTTGCGCCGCCTTATTCCGGAACCGGGCGAGTGTCCTCGGCCTTGCCGGAAGCATAGGATGATGCAACAACGATAGCGCGCAAGCAAGGAGGCGGACGGATGCGGAAATATGTCAGGGAAGGCGATACGCTGTGGGGGCTCAGCCTGCTGTTCGACGTTCCGTTCCGGCTAGTCCTGGACTCCAATCCCGGACTGCAGCCGGAGACGATGGGCGTCGGACAGCCGGTCGAAATTCCGGGCTACCGATGGAACGATTATCGAATTCGGGCGGGCGATACGCTTTGGCGCATCGCGGCGGCCAACGGCATTTCGGTCCATTTGCTGCTGGCGGCCAATCCGGCGTTGAACGCTTATTCCCTGCAAATCGGCGATACGGTTCGGGTGCCCTTCCGGGTCACGGAAAGAATCGTCAACCCGAAGCGGGAATACACTTCCGAGGCGATGCGTAACGATGTGAACGCGTTGGCCGAGCTTTATCCGTTTATGAGGACCGGCTCGTTCGGCCGTTCCGTCATGGGCAAGGAGCTGACGGAAATCCAGATTGGCGCGGGCGGCAAGACCGTACATGCCAACGCTTCGATTCATGCCAACGAGTGGATTACGACGCCCGTGCTGATGGCGTTTCTGAACGATTTTTTGCTGGCCTTAACGAACAGCTCCGATATGAAAGGGATCGCGGTATATCCTTATTATGAGACCGCTACGCTGTCCCTTGTCCCGATGGTCAATCCGGACGGCGTCGATCTGGTCGTCTCCGGGCTGCCGAGAGAGGAGCCGTACCGCAGCGAAGCGCTTGCGATTAACGAGGGCAGCTATAATTTCGACGGATGGAAGGCGAATATACGGGGCGTCGATTTGAACAAGCAATTTCCGGCGCTGTGGGAGCGGGATGCAGCGCAAGGTCCGCAGCGTCCCGCGCCGCGAGACTATTCCGGAACGGCTCCGCTGACCGAGCCGGAATCGCAGGCGCTCGCCGGCTTGACGCGTCAAAGCGGATTCCGCCGCGTACTCGCGTTTCATACGCAAGGCAAAGTGCTGTTCTGGGGGTTCGAGGGACTGGAACCGCCCGAATCGGAACGGCTGGCGGCGGAATTTGCCGCCGTGAGCGGCTATGAGGCGGTGCGTTACGTCGACAGCACGGCCGGATACAAGGATTGGTTCATTCAGGATTGGAGGCTGCCCGGCTTCACCATCGAGCTGGGCAAAGGGACGAACCCGCTGCCGCTGTCGCAATTCGACGAACTGTTCGACGCGGCGTCGGCGATTCTGCTCGCGGCCTTGTATATGTAAGAGCATAAACGGGCGGCGAATTGCAAATCATGGTCATTACATGCGGACGATGGTTGCGGTCCCGGCATTCATATGGTACTTTTATATCCGGCTTACCGCCGGTCGAGGGGGGCCGTTTTGGCCCGAACGGGGGATGCGCCTTCCTCGCCGTTTTGTTTCTCGTCTTTACGAATAGGGACATTTTGCATTAAAATAGCTTGAAGATGTGACATTCAATAGATCGGATGGGGGAAGCTCATGGCTGAACAATTGGATATATTCGCAAGCTCTGCGCCTCCTGACCGGAATTATGAGGCCGATGACATACAGGTATTGGAAGGACTGACGGCCGTCCGCAAGCGGCCCGGCATGTATATCGGCAGCACGAGCGCTTCGGGCCTGCATCATCTGGTTTGGGAAATCGTCGACAATGCGGTGGACGAGCATCTGGCGAAGTTTTGCACCGCCATCGAGGTCACGCTGCACAAGAACGGTTCGATTACGGTGTACGACAACGGGCGCGGCATTCCGACCGGCATGCATAAGACCGGCATTCCGACGCCGCAGGTCGTCTTTACGATTTTGCATGCGGGAGGCAAATTCGGCGGCGGCGGCTACAAGAAATCCGGCGGCCTTCACGGCGTCGGCGCTTCCGTGACGAATGCGCTGTCGGAATGGCTGGAGGTCGAAATCTATCGCGACGGTAAAATACATAAGCAGCGGTTCGAATATTGGGTGGACGACAAAGGCAAGGAGCATGTCGGCGAGCCCGTCACCGGGTTGGAGATCGCGGGCAATACGAACCGCACCGGCACCAGGGTAACGTTCAAGCCGGATAGCCGCGTGTTCCAAGCCGGAACGTCGTTCAATTACGATACGCTTGCGGAACGGCTGCAGGAAATCGCCTTTTTGAACTCGGGGCTCAAGGTCACGATCAAGGATGAGCGAAGCGGCAACGGCGACGTATTCCATTACGAAGGCGGAGCGAGCCAATTCGTGCAATATTTGAACGAGGACAAAAACGTGCTGCACGACGTCATCCATTTTACGGGAGAACGGGACGAGATCGAGGTGGAGGTGGCGCTCCAATACAATGACGGGTATACCGAAACGCTGGCCTCGTTTGTCAATTCGATTCCGACGAGAGGCGGAGGCACGCACGAAACCGGCTTCAAAACCGCGTATACGCGCGTCATGAACGAATATGCGCGCAAGGCGGGGCTGCTGAAGGAAAAAGACAAAAACCTCGAAGGCAACGATTTGCGCGAAGGGATGATGGCGGTCGTCAACATTAAGATGTCCGAGGTGGAGTTCGTCGGCCAGACGAAAGACCAGCTCGGCAGCGCGGCGGCCCGCGGCGCGGTGGATGCCGTTGTGACGGAGAGAATGGGCGTCTTCCTGGAGGAAAATCCCGGCGTCGCCCAATCGCTTCTGAAAAAAGCGGTGCAGGCGTCGAAAGCCCGCGAGGCGGCGAGAAAGGCGCGCGAGGAAATCCGCAGCGGGAAGAAGCGGAGCGAAAGCTCCAATCTCGGCGGCAAGCTGACGCCGGCCCAATCGAAGGATTATACCCGCAACGAGCTGTTTATCGTCGAGGGAGACTCCGCGGGCGGCTCCGCCAAGCAGGGCAGAGACTCCAAATACCAGGCGATCTTGCCGCTGAAGGGCAAGCCGATGAATCCGGAAAAGGCCAAGCTTGCGGACATCTTGAAAAACGACGAATACAAAGCGATTATATCGGCAATCGGAGCGGGCGTAGGACCGGAATTCGAATCCGAGGAAAGCAACTACAGCAAAATTATTATTATGACCGACGCCGACACGGACGGCGCCCATATTCAGGTGCTTCTGCTGACGTTTTTCTACCGGTATATGAAGCCGCTGATCGACAACGGCAAAATCTATATCGCCCAGCCGCCGCTGTACAAGATTACGCGCAAATCGGGCAAGCTGGAAACGGTCCGTTACGCCTGGACCGACGATCAGCTGCAAAACTATTTGAAGGAATACGGCAAAGGTTACGAGCTGCAGCGCTACAAGGGACTTGGCGAAATGAATCCCGAGCAGCTGTGGGAAACGACGATGAACCCGGAAACCCGCACGCTGCTGCAGGTGCAGATCGAGGATGCGGCCAAGGCGGAACGCCGGGTGTCGACGCTGATGGGCGACAAGGTCGATCCGCGCAAGCGCTGGATCATCGATAACGTCGATTTTACGGAATATGAAGAGTAGGGAGAGAAACGCATGAGTATACTGGAACAGTTTTTGCCGGCGTTTCTGGAGGAGGTTGTCGGCGACCGGTTCGGGCGCTATTCCAAATATATTATTCAGGACCGGGCCATCCCCGACGTGCGCGACGGGTTGAAGCCGGTGCAGCGGCGCATTTTGTACGCCATGTACGACGCGGGCAACACGCCGGACAAGCCGTACCGCAAGTCGGCCAAGACGGTCGGCGACGTCATGGGCAATTACCATCCGCACGGCGACTCGTCCATCTACGAGGGAATGGTCCGGATGGCCCAGCCTTGGAAGATGGGGCATCCGCTGATCGACGGCCACGGCAACTGGGGATCGCAGGACGACGATCCCGCGGCGGCTATGCGCTATACCGAAGCGCGCCTGTCCAAGATTGCGATGGAGCTGCTGCGAGACATCGATAAGCGGACGGTGCAGTTCAAGGACAACTTCGACAATACGACGAAGGAGCCGGTCGTGCTGCCGTCCCGTTATCCGAACCTGCTCGTCAACGGCGTGAGCGGCATCTCCTCCGGCTTTGCTACGGAAATTCCGCCGCACAATTTGCGGGAAGTGATCGACGCCTGCATCGCCGTCATGCAGCGTCCGGATATGTCGCTTGAGCAACTGATGGAGATCGTGAAGGGGCCGGACTTTCCGACCGGCGGCCTCATTATGGGCGAGGAAGGCATCCGCGAAGCTTACCGGACGGGCAAAGGCCGCATCTATATCCGGTCCAAAACGGCGATCGAAGATATGCGCGGCGGCAAGCAGCAAATCGTCATTACAGAAATTCCATACCAGGTCGTAAAAGCCCGCCTGGTGACGGCGATGGAAAACATCCGGCTGGAAAAAAAGGTGGAGGGCATTGCAGAGGTGCGGGACGAGAGCGGCCGGAACGGGCTGCGGATCGTCGTCGAGCTGAAGAAGGATGCGGACGCGGCCGGCATTCTCGCATATTTGCTCAAAAAGACCGATTTGCAAGTGACGTACAACTTCAACATGGTCGCGATCGTCAACAAGGCGCCTCAGCAGCTCGGCCTCAAGGCCATGCTGACCGCCTACATCGACCATCAGAAGGAAGTCGTCACGCATCGTACCCAATACGAGCTCGAGAAAGCCGAAGACCGGGCCCATGTGCTGGAAGGTCTCGTGAAGGCGCTGAATTTGCTGGACGAGGTCATTGCGGCGATCAAGGCGTCCAAAAACCGCGCCGACGCGCAGAACAATCTGGTGACGAAGTTCGGCTTCTCGGAGCGCCAGGCCGATGCGATATTGACGCTCCAGTTGTACCGGCTTACCAATCTCGAGATTACTTCGCTCGAGAAGGAGCATAAGGAGACGCTGAAGCGGATTCAATATTTGAGATCCATTCTGGACAGCGAGAAGAAGCTGCTTGGCGTCATTCGCGACGAGCTGACGGAGATGCGGGACAAATACGGCATCGACCGCCGCAGCGACATTCAAGGCGAGGTCGAGGAGCTGAAGGTCAACCTGGAAGTGCTCGTCACGCCGGAGGATGTGCTCGTTACGCTCAGCCAGGACGCTTATATTAAACGGACAAGCATGCTTTCGTTTACGCGCTCCGGCGGCGAGCTGGACAGCGCAGGCGTGAAGGAAGGCGACGTCATTCGCGAATTGCTTCAGGTCAACACACTCGACAACCTGCTGCTGTTTACGCGCAAAGGACTTTATTTCCAATTGCCCGTCCATGCGATTCCGGAGTTCAAATGGAAAGATACCGGCACGGCGCTCGTCAATGTCGTTCCGATCGCGAAAGACGACGCCATCGTCAGCGTCGTGCCGGTCAAGGACTATAACGCGCCCGTCTCACTCGTCTTTGTAACAAAGCGGGGACAAGTGAAACGTTCCGAGCTGAAGGAATATGCCACGACCCGTTCGACAGCCATTGCGGCCTGCAAGGTTGCGGACGGCGACGAGGTCATCGCCGTCGTTCCAAGCGACGGCACGCAACAAATGATGCTGGTCTCGAAGTTCGGCATGAGCATCCGGTTTGAGGAATCCGAGGTGAATCCGATGGGCCGGGTAGCGGCCGGCGTGAAGGGGATGGCGCTCAAGGAGGGCGACGAGATCGTCGGAGCCGCATGGGTTGCCGACGACGAGGGAGAATTGCTTGTCATCTCCGATATCGGCTACGGCAAACGAACGCTGCTGCTCGATTATCCGATCCAGGGACGGGGAGGCAAAGGCGTTCAAACGTTCGAATTCAAGGAAGGCAAGCGGGTGCGTTCCAACGGGACGTCGATCGCCGCCGCGTATTATTGCAGGGAGCCTATCGAAATTACGGCGGTTACGAGCGCAGGCAACAAGCAGACGGCGGTATCCGAGAAGGCGCCGATCGAGGAACGGAAGTCGACCGGCAAGCCGCTGTTCGCGCTGGGCAAGGACGAAGCCATTGCGGACGCCTTTGTCCGCTCAGAGCCGGAGATTAATCAAAAGGGCGATTAGGCGGATCGAAACGGTCGATGACTTGCAGCAGCGCTTCCAGCATGACCCACAATGGCACGAGCGCGTCCGGGCGTTCGAGCCATTGCGGGTCTTTTATAATGCCGTAGGCGCGTATGCGGCTCATCACCTCGGATTTGCGGTCGTCCATGCCGGTCACGCTCCCTGCCTTTGTAATGGGCTGCCCCGTCCGATCTCTCCGGGCGGGCTGTCGTCTCAGTATATGTCTATTCCTGTCAAAATGTTCGGAATTGTATCGATTAATCGCGCAAACTATTAATTGCGTTAATCTTTCTTTCGACATGCGGGATGACTATAATAAAAGGTAGGATACAGTTTGACAGGAAGCGGGTGGATGAGATGATATCGGAAGACTTTTCCCGGGTATGGACAAAGCTGTCTCGCGAATGGAAGATCAGCCTGGAGCAATCGCTGGCCCCTCTCACCGAAGGTCAGCTGAACGTGCTGGAGCTGCTGCTGGAATCGGAGCCGATGAAGCCGTCGGATCTGATCCAGCATTTATCGACGACGCCGGCGGCGATTACGACCATTCTCGACCGAATGGAGCGCAACGAGCTGATCGTAAGGACGCGGGACGAGAACGACCGCCGCATCGTCTGGATATCCGTGTCGGACAAGGGGAGAACGGAGGCCGAACGGGGACGGTCGATCCGCAACCGGCTGATCGGCGAATCGCTCGACCGTATCTCGGCGCACAACCAGCAGCTTCTCGTTTATTTGCTGGGGAAGGTAGCCAGCTCCTAGCTTCCCGTCCTCCGAACAAAACGCGCTTTGCCGGGATCATGCCGGCAAAGCGCGTTTTTGGCTTATCGTTATTTCAAGGCGTTCAACCGCTCGGTCAGCATGTCCAGATCGGCTTGCAGCCGTTCGTAGTCGCTCGGACGAAGCAGCTTGTCGTCGGCTTCCGCCAGCGTTTGCGCTACGGGAAGAATGCGGTACCGGTACGACGCGTCCGGCTTGTAACGATGAACCCAGGTCGGAATCGCCTCGATTTCGGTCAACTCGATCGTTCCTTCGGTCACGTTTTTGCGGATGCCGACTTTGAAGATCACTCCGTAATCTTTGCTGTCGCCGCGTTGATTCGAAATGAAGTTGCCCATGGAATAAATAATAAGTGCCTGTTTCGGGCGGCCTTCGTCGTCAAACGTGTCGATGACCTCATACGGCTGAATAACGTGCGGATGGGAGCCGGCAATAATATCCGCGCCGGCGGCTGCCAGGGAGCGGGCCAGCCTCATTTGCTCCTCGTTCGGCTTCGTCTGGTATTCCGTTCCGAAATGAAGCGCCACCGTCACCACGTCGGCGCCGGCGTCGCGAAGACGGCGAATATCCGCCTTGATTTTGTCCTCGTCGATCAATTGCACCAAATAAGGTTTGCCCTCCGGAATCGGGATACCGTTCGTTCCGTACGTATAAGCGAGCAGCCCCATCCGGATGCCGTTCTGTTCTGATATGATCAGCTGGTCGGCTTCTTCCTGGGAAGAGGCCGTGCCGATCGGCTGCAGTCCAAGCTCCTTCAAATGCTCCAGCGTCCGGAGCAGTCCTTTTTCTCCCTTGTCCAGCGAATGGTTGTTGGCGGTAGAGAGCAGGTTGAACCCCGCATCGCGAAGAGCTTCCGCCAATTCGACCGGCGCGTTGAAGGTCGGATATCCAGTGTAGCCAAAGTCCTCGCCGGCGATCGGCGTTTCCAGATTTGCCATAATCCAGTCGCCTTGCTGAAGGATCGGCTTGACGTCGGCAAAAAACGGGTCGAAGTTGTATTTGCCGGTCTCTTTGTCGTAAGCGCCCGGCAGTTGAGGCGTATGGCTCATAATATCTCCGACGCCGACCCATACGGCCTCCGCGAATACGGGCTGTACCGGGGTGGGCTCGGCGGTCGGAGGCGGATTGGTTGCCGCGGCCTTCGGCGTTGTTTCCGCGGTTGGGACGCCGGGACCCGCGCCTTCGTTCGGCTCGGCGGTCGGCGCGAACCATACGAGATAAGCGATGCCGGCAAGCGATAAGGCCAACAGGATCCATGTCGCAAGCCAGACCGGTTTGCGTCGCATGTGCAATCATCCTTTCTGTTGTAAGCGCGGTTTGCGCTAAAGTAAACCGGAGTCCGGCAGCATTAAACGGTGCTTGCGAAACGCTCGGTTGCCCTGCGCAATTGTTCGTCGCCCCACCAGTCCCACGGAGCGACGCGCGGCGGATTCGACGCGAAGGTGACAAGCTCCTTCGTGACGGGATGGGGCGCGCTGACGGAAGCCGACCATAACGCAATGCCGTCGAAGCCGGGCGGCTTTCCCGCACCGTATTTCAAGTCGCCGAGCAGCGGGCAGCCGATCCGGGCCATCTGGGCCCGGATTTGATGCGGCCGGCCGGTATGAAGCTTGACCGCGATCAGACTGGCGCGTTCATTGCCGGCTATACGCGCGTAATGCAAGATCGCTTCCTTCGAATCGGGGGCGGGCTTGTCGAACACCGTCACCTGATTCCGTTTGGCATCCTTGCGCAAATAATGGATCAGCGTCGCTTCCTCCGCTTCCGGAGCGCCGTGCACGACGCATACGTAGCTTTTGCCGAAGCTTCGGCTTCTGACGGCTTCCGACAATCGCGACGCGGCCTTGGACGTCTTGGCGAACAGCATAGCGCCGCCGACCGGCCGGTCGAGGCGATGGATCAGCCCCAGAAAGACGTTGCCGGGCTTGTTGTGGCGGTCCTTCAAATCCTGCTTCAGCAGCGTCAGCATATCGGGATCTCCGGTTTCGTCTTCCTGGGAAGGGACGCCGGGCGGCTTGACGACGGCCAGCAGGTGATTGTCTTCGAACAGCACCGGTATGCGCATTTTATTCGCTCTCCCAGCGGCCCAATATGCCGCAAGGCAAATTCAGGCCCGAGGCCGTAATCGGCAGCCCGATCTCGCCGCAGTTGATCTGTCCGCCAAAGCGCCGCTTCATCGTCATATGAAGCAAGTTGTGGAGAACGGCAGGTGACAGTCCGGTCGTATAGGAATTAATAAGCAGGAACAGCGGACGGTCCGACAAAATCGACATGCAGCTGTTCAAGAACGGGTAGAGGCTGTCCTCCAGCTTCCAGGTTTCGCCGTTCGGCCCCCGTCCGTAAGAGGGAGGATCCATAATGATCGCGTCGTATTGCCGTCCGCGCCGCTGCTCGCGCTGTACGAATTTGAATACGTCATCGGTAATGTAACGGATCGGCGCCGATTCCAGGCCGGACAGCTGGGCGTTATCCTTCGCCCATTGCACCATGCCCTTGGCCGCATCGACATGGCATACCTCCGCGCCCGCAGCCGCGGCCGCCACCGTGGCGCCGCCCGAGTAGGCAAACAGGTTCAGGACGCGGATCGGGCGGTTCGCCTGTCCGATCTTGTCCATCATCCAGCTCCAATTGACCGCCTGCTCCGGAAACAGTCCGGTATGCTTGAAGTTGGTCGGCTTAATGTGGAAGTTCAGCTTTCCGTAAGAAATGGTCCATCTTTCCGGCAGACTGGAGCGAAATTGCCATTGTCCGCCGCCCGAGGAGCTTCTATGGTAATGGCCGTCGGCTTTGTTCCAAAGGCCGTTTTCCTTGACGATCGGCCATATGATTTGCGGATCCGGCCGCCGGAGCACATAGGAGCCCCAGCGCTCCAACTTTTCGCCTCCTCCGGTGTCGATTACTTCAAAATCCGTCCATTTGTCGGCTATGTACATCGTTTCGTTAGTCCTTCCCTCATATAATCCTTTTTTTCTCGGCTAATATCATCGATAATTATAACGAAGCATGGACAAGTAAGCAATGAATCGGCATCATATAGGTAGGCAATATCAGCTTATTCGGAGGAGAATGGAATGAACAAGGGTACGTTGGGATGGACGGCCGCCATCGTTGGAGGTGCGCTTGCGGCCGCCGCAGCGGCGGCGGCGCTGCCTGAACATGGAGCCAACGCGCTGGACCGGGTCGTGCAGCAATGGGCAGAAAGCATGAAGAGCGGCGGCGCAGATGCCGTTATGAAGCTGTTTTCAGCCATCGGCTCTACGGCGGGTCTTATCATTTATACCGGCATCATTACGTTTGGTGTCTGGATGAGGAGAGGATGGCGCGAAGGCGCCGCCGTGTTCGTTGCCGTTGCGGCCGGCTACGGCCTGAACAGCCTGCTGAAGGGCTGGGTCGGGCGCGTCCGTCCGGAGGAGGCATGGGGAATCGCGGCGGACGGAGCCAGTTTTCCAAGCGTGAACGCAATGCTCGGGATGATTATATTCGGGATGCTTGCGGTATCCGTTTGGCGGGACGGCGCGATCGGGCGGGGCGCGAAATATGCGATCGGCAGCTTGTGCGGCGCGATCGTCCTGCTGCTTGGCGCCAGCCGGCTTTATTTCCAGGTTCACTATGCGACCGATATCATCGCGGGTTATGCGCTCGGCATTGCCATCGTTGGCGCGGCGATGCTTATTGCCGGAGAAGGCGGCCGACAGGAGACGAGGAGGATGAAAGATGCTGCAATTTGAGTGCGAATGCGGCAACCGTACCGGTTTTTTTGCCACCGGAGCGAGGGATGAGCAGGGAAGGGAATATATCGATCCGGAGGACGACGATCGGGTCACCTTTATGATCGGGGACGACAGCGTCGTATTCCGCTGCTCGTTCTGCGGCCATCGGTACAGGCTCCAGCGCTACCCGGAGGCTGAAGGTTAAATTAGGACTGATTAGTCCTAATTTTGTATTTTGCAGCGTCATGAACTAGGCCGCCCGCCCGGAAACGGACGGAAAAAAATGAGGTATAATAGGGAGTTTCAAAGGAGCGTTGCCGATGGCATCCAAAAATCGGGCGGCCGTCATCCATGCCGCAGCCCGGCTGTTTCTGAGCCAGGGCTATCAGTTTACGAGCATGGATGAAATAATGGAAGCGAGCGGCGTGTCCAAATCGAATATTTATTACCATTTCAACAGCAAAGAAGAGCTGCTGCTCGCCGTCGTCGATTTTATGGCGTCCCGCTACGAATCCGCTTTGCAGCTGAGCCTGCAGCGCGCGGATGATTCGGCGGAAAGCCGAATCCGCTCTTTTATCGGCTTGCTGGCCGAGGACGTTGCGGCCAGGGAACTGCGGGGGGCCAGCCCGTTTATGACGCTTTATATGCAAAGTCCGAAAGAAGCCGCCGGCGTCAGGGAGCGGATTGTATCGTTTTTTGCCCGGCTTCAGCCGCTCGTCGCACAATTGCTCGCGCAAGGAATGGCGCAAGGCGAGTTTCGCGCCGATCTGCCGCCGGAAGGGGGAGCCGAGCTGTTCGTCAGTTCGCTGGAAGGCGCACTCGTGCTGGCCGAAATAAAAGGCGAGATCGGCTCATTGTCGGATACGGTGGACCGGTATTTCGATTATATACGCAGCCGCTGACAGGGAAGGATCGTTGCCTCGCGGATGTGCCGGTCGGTCCGGCCGAACGCCGGCAGCTTCCTTTTTGCCGTCATGATTTGACATTGATAATCGTTATCATATATAGTGGAGATGATCGATTCAATGACAAGGAGGACCTCATACTTATGCTTATTCAGCTCAGAACGATTGTGGTCAAGCCCGGACATGCGGACGAAGTTGCGGAACGGTTCGGTCAACCCGGCTACATCGACGGCAAGGAAGGTCTGATCGACCGCACGGTAATGGTGAACAAAAGATCGAAGGATTCGGAAGAAGTGGTGGCGATGATACGCTGGGAGTCGGAAGAGGCGTGGAAAAACTGGGAAAAGGATCCCGTCCATATAGCGGGCCATCGGGAAAAGCGCGGCCAGCAGCCTCCGGATTACGTCATTAGCTCCTCGGTTCAAATGTACGAAGTGAAAACGTTCCTTCCGGGCACGTTCGGCAAAGCGCAGGATTGACGAACGGCATAACAAGAAGGCAGCCGCCGGTCCCATGGACGCAGGCAAGCTGCCTTTTTGCGCGTTTAATACCCGTAATACTTTTTCCAGATCGCGGAGGAATCGTCCTTATGGTCGTCCCACCAGCACCAGTCCTTCCCCCAATTTCCGTACCACAGCTTTTTCCACCAGTCGGCGAAGCCGCTTTTTCCGTTGTCATGTCCGCCGCCGATTCCATTCCATCCGGCCGTCTTGCCGCCATCATTATGGGAGCTTGATCCGAACCAGGAAAACAGGTTGGCGAACAAGCCTGCGGACGGCGCATCATCGTTCGAGGAACCGAAAGCCATGGCAGGGGCGGGAAAAGCAAGCATCGCGAGCAGCAAAGTTAACCCGATAACGCGCTTCATCGATTTGTTCAAGCGCTATCGCCTCCAACGCTCATATAAAGAACTTGTTTGTTCTTTATTAAGAATATAACGCACATCCCGGCGCATGTAAATAACGTTCCGAACAAAAAGGCGCAAGGAGTGAGGATATCAAGGCGGTGACGCAAAAGTTCATAATTCGGCCGGCGGATGCGGATTCGATTTGGCCATTCCGAGAAACGATATTTCGCCCCGGTCGTTCCTCTTGAACTCATAACTCCAATCGTGGCGCAGGTGACGGAACTTTGTAGGTGAAACCGGATAAATCGGGACGACAGAGCTGTCGTTCCAAATAAAATAATGCCGGCTGCCGTCCCGCTTTACGTCGGCGCTGCAGCCGAACCCTTCGTAACGGCCGGCGAGCTCGTCGAACGATTCGTCCGGGAGCGGATAGGCATCCGGCTTATCGGGCGCTTCCGCGGCGCCGCCGAGCAGCAGCGCCGCGACGTCCGACGCAATACGGGTAACGGGCACATAATCCCAATTCGTCAGCATTATGACGACCGCCCGTTCCTTGGGATAACGGATCATCTCGCTGCGAAAGCCGATGTAGGCGCCGCCGTGGGAAATGCGGCGGCGTCCCTGCCGCTCGTCCAGATACCAGCCCATGCCGTAGTTCGCGCCGCCCGCCTCCAGGAGCTCAGCCATTACGCTTTGCGGCAAGAGCCGGCCGTCATAAAAGGATTGATCCCATTTGTACAGATCGTCAACGGTCGAATACATGGAACCGGCGCCTTCCACGGAGCTCATGTGGATATATTCGGCGGGGATCGTATCGCCGCCGGAAGAACTGTAAGGCGAAGCCATGCGGGCAATGGTGCGGGCGCCGGTATCCAGTCCCGTATCTTTCATGCCGAGCGGCCGCAATATTCGTTCCGTTACGAACTGCTCGAACGATAGTTCCGAAATGCACTCGACCAAATGCGCCAGCGCCACATATCCTGAGTTGTTGTATGAAAACGAGGAGCCTGGCGCAAACTCGGCCGGATGTTCCGCCACAAGCCGCAGCACCTCCAGCTTCGACATTTTCGTTTTGTTGAGGAGACGGTTGTAGGAAGGCAGGGCCGTAAAGTTGGCCAATCCCGATCGATGATGCATCAGCTGCTCGGCCGTGATCTTTTCCATCCCGCGAATTCCGGGGAAGTATTGTCCGACCGGCTCGTCCAGCTTCAGCTTGCCTTCTTCGCGCAGCAGCATAACGGCCAACGCCGTAAACGATTTGCTGACGGACCAGATTCGGAACCGGGTATCCGCGCGGCAAGGGACGCCATGCTCCAGGTTCGCCGTGCCGAATGCTTCCCTCAGCACAATCTTTCCGTCCTTCGCGGCCAGCACCGCGCCGCTCAAGGGCCAGCGGCTTTCGTAATCGCTTAAATATTGGGTAATGGAAGACTGCAGATCCATGTCGCTTCTTTTCCTCCTTGTCGGACGATGGTGGTCCAATCCAAATTATAGTGATTGGTAACCGTTCGGGAAAGAAGAAGTTGTTTGCGAGTTTACGGGAATGGATAGCCGGGCTTGCCAAAGCGGCGGCAATTTGGTAAGTTGAAAGGATGAACGAACGTTCGTCAACCGTAACGGAGGTGTGGAGATGAGCGAGCCTTTAAAACGAGCGGCATTGAGCGTCTTTTCCGAAAAAGGGTACGAAGGAGCTACGCTTGCTTTGATCGCCGATGAAATCGGCTTGAAAAAACAATCGATCTACGCGCACTACAAAAACAAAGACGATTTGTTTCTGCAAGTGCTGAGGGATGCCTTCGACGTCGAATTGCACGCCTTGCAGGACTACATGAGGCAAAGCGAGGGCAAGCCGCTTCGCGAAATTTTGTACGGGGCGCTGCAAAATTACGCAACCCGTTATCGCGACGGCAGCCATCTGAAATTTTGCCTGCGAGCGTCCTTTTTCCCCCCGTCGCATTTGTTCGCCGAAGCGGATCGCTTCTGTCTGGATTTTTTGAATGAGGTGCAATCGATGTTCAGGAAACGGTTTGACGCGGCCGAGACCGAAGGCGAATTAGGGAAGGCGGATGCGGCGACGGCGACGCTGGCGTTTATGGCGCTGATCGATGCCGTCTGCGTCGAGCTCGTATACGGAAGCGGAGGTCCGGCCGAAGAACGGCTGCAGGCGGCCTGGACCGTATACTGGAACGGAATTTGCTAGCCTATTATGCGTAATGGGAACAGACGGAGAAAAGAGGTTTAACGGCAGGTATGCAACACGAGGAGACTTGGAAACAAAAGTGGACCCGGTTATGGACGATCTTGTGGCCGATTATCGTGACGCAAGTGGGGATGTACGCCATGAATTTGGTCGATACGATGATGTCGGGGCAGGTCGGCACCGAAGACTTGGCCGGCGTCGCGATCGGATCGAGCTTATGGCTGCCCGTACTGACGGGAATTAACGGCATTTTGCTTGCCGTGTCGCCGGTCGTGGCGCAAATGATCGGCAAGGGCGAACGGGAAGGAACTGGACGGTTTGTCAACCAGGCGCTCTATGTGGCGGTTGTATTGTCGCTGCTCGTACTTGCCGCGGGTGCGGCCGTCCTCGGTCCCGTTCTGGACGCAATGGGGCTTGAGGAACAGGTGGGGCATGTCGCCTACCATTATTTGCTCGGATTGGCGATCGGGATCGTGCCGCTCTTCGCGGCCAACGTGCTCCGCAATTTTTTTGACGCGCAAAGCTTAACCGTCGTGACGATGTGGATTACGCTGAGTGCGGTACCGGTTAACGCGCTGCTCAATTATATGTTTATCTTCGGCAAATTCGGCGCTCCCGCCATGGGAGGCATCGGCGCCGGCTACGCGACGGCCGCCACCTATTGGCTGATGCTTGCCGTGACGATATGGGCAACGTTCCGCGTCGAGGCCGTTCGCGGCTACCGGCTGTTTGTGAAATGGGCCGCGCCTTCCTTGGCGGCTTGGAAGGAAATGCTGGCGATCGGCATTCCGCTCGGCTTGTCCATCTTCTTTGAAGCGAGCATATTTTCGGTCGTGACGCTGATGATGGGCGTCATGTTCGATACGTTGACGATCGCCGCGCATCAGATTGCGCTCAGCTTCGCGTCTCTGGTCTTTATGATCCCGCTCAGCATCTCGATGGCGCTCACCATTGTCGTCGGTTATTCCGTCGGAGCGGGACGGTTGAAGGACGCCAAGCAATACGGCATGATGGGAGTAGGCGGCGGAATCGGCTTTCTCGCTTGCTGCTCCGTGCTTATTTATTTTTTTCGGGAACCGATCGCTTTCTTGTACAACGACGATCCCGAGGTCGCGCGGCTGGCCGCTTCCTTTTTGCTTGTCGCCATCCTTTATCAAATTTCGGACGCGGCCCAGGCTTCGCTGCAAGGCGTGCTAAGAGGCTACAAGGACGTACAAAAACCCTTTTTCATCGCCTTCGCGTCCTACTGGCTGATTGGCATCCCTTCCGGATACGCGCTTGCCTCGTATACGGAGCTGGGGCCTTACGGCTTCTGGGTCGGCATTATTATCGGCTTGACTTGCGCGGCTGTCGGCTTTATGGTCCGGCTCGTCCAAGTGCAGCGGCTGGCGGCGGGCGCCGGCGGCCGACAGCCTTCAACCTAACGAATCCATAGCCAAACGGTTCAACAAAACCATCCTCTTCGGTCGGTCGAAGAGGATGGTTTTGTTTGATTCAAGCGGCGGCAGAAACGGTATTAATCGAGTGCGTTCCCGTCGAGGACGGGGATTTCGAACGACACCGTCGTCCCTTGGTTCGGGGCGCTTTGAATGTCAAGCCCGCGTCCATACAGCTGAACCAGGCGGCGGTGCGTATTGGCGATGCCGATACCCGCTTCCGGGTTCGTGGAAGGGCATAACAGCTGCGCGGCTTTGTGCGGTTCCATGCCGATGCCGTTGTCTTCTACCACGAATCGGACCGCGCCGGGCTTCGTTTGGATGCGGATCGTCAGCAAGCCGCCGCTCTCCCGGGACAGGAGGCCGTGCTTCACCGCATTTTCGACGAGCGGCTGAAGCGTAAGGGGAGTAATCTGGGCAATGTTGACCGTCTCCGCGTCCCATTTCACCGTCAGCCGTTCTTCAAACCGCTCTTTTTCGATATACAGATAACTTTTGACCAGCTCGATTTCCCGCTGCAGCGGCACCAGCCTGTCCATATTCAGAAAAGCGTAGCTGATGCGAAGATATGTCGTGAATGCTTCTCCGAGCTTTCTCATCTTCTCCGTGTCAATCTCGCTCAGCGCCATAATGGAGTTAAGCGCGTTGAACAGAAAATGAGGATGGATTTGCGCCTGCAAATAAGCTGCCTCCATGCGCATGCGTTCGTCGACGGCGTTTTTGAGCGAAGCAAGCGACCAGACCCGGTATTTAAGCTCCGCGGCGTCCACCGGCTTCGTGACGTAATCGTTGGCGCCCGCTTGAAAGCCCGTATAGACGTCCGACGACTGGTTTCTCGCCGTCAGCAGCAGCACCGGCAGCTCCGCCAGCGAATAACGCTCCCGAATTTTTCTCGTCAGCTCGTAGCCGGACATGTCCGGCAGCATCACGTCGGAGACGATCAAATCCCACCGCTTCGTATGGAGCAGCTCCAACGCCGCTTCGGCGGAAGAAGCCGTCGTCACCCGGTACGACGCGTCGTTCAAAATATTGGCGAGCACCTTCAAATTGACCGGGTCGTCGTCCACCGCCAAAATATAGAACGTGTCCGCCGGCGCCGAGACGGCGCGGGAAGGAGCGTCCGGCACCGGATGGTGAGCCGGGAACGGTTCCGCAGCCGCAGCCGTTTCGTCCGCCGCGGCCGCGGAATTCGGCCGCGGCGGAGTATTCTTCAGCAGCGGCTGCCGCTCCTGCTCCAGGGCGGAGACGTCTTCGTCCGCAAGCGGGAGCCGGAAGCTGAACACGGAGCCTTGACCCGGCGCCGACTCGACATGAAGCTCCGAACCGTGCAGCTGAACGAGCTGCGAGCTGATTGTCAATCCGAGTCCGATGCCTCTCCCTCCGGCGTCGCTTCCGCCGCCGACTTCATAAGGCAAGAAGATGCGGCGAATCGTCTCCTCGTACATGCCGCGTCCCGTATCCGAGACGAAAATGACGGCATATTCGCCATCCCGGCGAGCGGACAGCGTCACTTGCCCGCTTGACGTAAATTTAAGCGCGTTATGCAGCAGGTTAAACAAGATTTGGACTACCCGCTTTTCATCGCCCATGACATAACCGATCGATTCCGGTATATCTGCCGCCAGCTTGACCGGTCTTCCGTCGGTCATGTACCGCAGCATTTCGATGACGGCGGAGCCGACGGCTTGCAGCCGAAGCGGCGCGGGCCGAAGCGCGATCCGCTTTTCCTTCAGCTGGGCGATGTCGAGCAGGTCGTCCAGCAGATGCGACATTCTGCGGCTGATGCGGACGAGCAGTTTCAAGTCTTCCGCTCCGGCAGGGCTGAGCGCGGCCCGTTCCTTGTCCGCTACCCCTTGCGCAATGTTCATAATGCCGTGCAGCGGCGTGCGGAGCTCATGCGACGTATCGGCCAAAAACTGATCCTTCAGCCTGTCCTGCTGCAATAGGCGTTCGGTCAATTCCTCGTTTTTTCTCGAATGGCGGAAGTACCTTTTGAACCAGTAAGACGAAAAGCTGATAATCGCGATAATAATATCGATCGGATAATACATGCTGCTGTTCGAAATGAATATGTTAAAAAACGCTCCCCATAATACGCTGGACATAATGCTTGTGGCGGCGAACAGCAAAAATAACGAATCCTTATCGTTGCGCACGGCCATCAGGGCGATATTGCGCAAGAACAAGGCGAAACAAAATAAATACATGAACGCAAACAGCTTAAATTTGATCGTAGCGTAAACCAGGCTGATATCCGCCGCAAGCAGGAACAGCGTATAAGCGGCGAACGCTGCCGTAAAAGCCCGGAAGATCCAGCCTCCCTTGGCGCCCAGAAATATTCTGCTCATGACGAGGAACAGCATCGCCATCCATAGATAGGCGAGAAGACGCACTTTGATGTCCCATTCGTAGTCGAGGTGAATCCACTGCAGCAATATTTTGTCGTGGTCCGATACGATGGATACCGCGCAGAACAAGAGCAGCAGCGAAAATACGAGCAGTCTCTTTTCTTTGCGGCTGAAAAAATACAGAATGGCGGCATAAACGGCATGCAGCAGCAGAATCAAAAAAGTAGCCAGCTGGAAGCCGATCGAATACCAGCGTTCCGACTCGACGGCGCTCCTTGTGCCGAAGCGCACCGTTTTGACGATGCCCCCTTCGTAAGGATGCTCGAAATTGGATACGCGGATGAGAATCTCCAGTTCCCGGATGAACTTGGCGTCGGACGTTTCCGCCGTGTAACTCGCCGCTCTCGCCGCGTAACGGTTCGAATCGATCGAAGGCTGGCCGAGCCGAGCGACGGTTTGGCCGTTGATTTCGACTTCGGAGGAGGCCAAGATTTTTTGAAACCATAGGTTGTAAGTTTCGATGTACGGTTTCGCTTCCAAAGGATCGACCAGAATGCCGATATGTCCCGGAGCCGTAAGCGAAAGCCTTGTCCTCCGGCCATGCGCCGCTCCAGTTGCCGGGCACCTGAAGCAGCGCCTTCTCTTTTTCGTTCGTTTTCTCAAAGTCGCTCGAGCCGAGCAAGACGTCGGGATAGAACTCCCATTCTCCGTCCAGCGGAATGGTCGGCTGATTGTCGATGTCCCAGCCGCGCAAGTCGAGAACGCCGTCGACGACGGCGGGGTGGTCCGGAGAAGCGAAGATGGAGGACCACCACCATCTAAACGCCAGCAACAGGACGATCATCAGCAAAGTGAACAACAAGAGTTTGGTTATAGTTTGTATTTGCGATTTCATCATGCACGAATATTCGACAAAGGTTGCGCCGTTTCCTTCTTGCGCGGATTCCAATATATGCGTTAATAAAGCGGCCGGCCGTGCCCGTACGCCGGCGAAGCGCCGTGTGCATCATAAGGGGCGAACGCGGGAGCCTGCCAGTACGGCTGAACAGCCGGTCCGGCATGCGAGTGTCCGTACTCCGGAGTGGGCCGGGTCGCGCTACAGCCGGCCGGCGGACCGATAAAGACCGTATCGCGAAGAGGAGCGAGCGCTTCCGCGATTTGTTCTTCGTTCAAACAGTAGGAGTGGGCGAAAATGCCGGGCGGCGTCAGCCGAAGCAGGTCGGAGCCGCCTATAAATTCGGGAACCGGCGCATCGAAGACGGCGAGCAGATGAGTATGATCCTCCGTTGCGATTTCATAATGCCACCAGCCTTGGGGCACGTTGGCGACTTGTCCCGGTTTCAGCGGAATATTCAGCAGCCGTTTCGTAAAAGGATTGATCAAAGACACGACGGCCGCTCCGGAAATGCAGTACACGAGCTCGGAGGCGTTCTGATGAATATGCGGCTCGACGATGTTGGAGGTGCTTAAATAAATATCCAGCAACGATACGTTGCCGAGCGTATTCAGCTGCCGTATGGACAATACGTTTATGAAATTGCGGCTGTCTTTCGTAAAAAACCGGTTGTTGTTCACATCGTCGAAAAATTGAGCGTCGGGCGACGCAAAATCGATAGGGGAACTCAAGCTTACCATCCTCTCGCTGCCTATGGGCATTTGTCTCGTTAACCATCGTATGCGGGAAGGCGCAAGCGGTGATGACCGCCTTTCGATTGACAGGTTACGGACGGAGTGGTATCCTCTAGCGAACTAGCGAATAGATAGGGATGACCTCATGATGAATCGAATCCGAACAGCCGTGACGTCGGCATTGGACAGGCACTTGAGCGGAGAAACGATGAACTATAAGCAGATCATTGCGTTGTTTCTGCCGATCCTGGTTGACCAGCTGTTTATCGTCGGGCTGAATCTCGTCAATACGGCCATGATCAGCTCGTCCGGCGTATCGGCGGTGAGCGCCGTCAATATGGTCGATTCGTTGAACCTGTTTCTGATCAACGTGTTCGTAGCCGTGGCGACCGGCGGAACGGTCGTAGCGGCCCAATATAAGGGCAGCGGTAACGGGCTGATGGTGTCGAAGGCCGCCGCAAGCAGCGTCGCGTCCGTCACTTTGCTGGCGGCGGCGATCGGCATTCTTATTGTCGCCTTGCACCATCCGCTGCTGCGGCTGTTGTTCGGCGCCGCGTCGGACGAGGTGCTGGACAACGCCAAAATATACATGATCGGCAGCGCCGTATCGTATGTCGGGCTGGCGGTCGTGCAGGCGGTATGCGGCGCGCTGCGGGGAGTCGGCAAGAGCAGGGCGTCGCTTATGCTGTCGCTGATCATGAACGTTTCCTATGTTGTTCTCAATATCGTATTTATCCCGCTCATGGATATGGGTGTATGGGGCATGACGCTTGCCGTCAACATTGCGCGTTATGCGGGGGCGGGCTGCGCTCTCTATTATTTGTTCAGGGTCGACGAGTCGTTCCATCTGCATCTTCGCGACCTGTTCGCCGTTCCGTTGTCGATGCTGCGCAAAATTATGTTTATCGGCCTGCCGTTTGCGGCGGAGCAGATGTTCTTTAACGGAGGCAAGCTTCTTACCCAAGTATTTATCGTCGGACTTGGCACGTACGCCATTGCCGCAAACGCGATCGCCTCGACGTTGGCCGGCGTGCTCCAAATTCCGGCGGCCGCCTTGTCGCTGACGATTGTTACGGTAGTCGGCCAGTGCATCGGCCGAGGAAACGTGAGGGATGCGCGGAAGTATGTGCGGTCGTTCCTGTGGCTGGGGGCCGCCTTTCTGACGCTGGCCGGCATCGTTCTCCTGCCGTTGTACCCGTGGCTGGCAAGCTTGTTTCAGCCGCCTGCCGAGATCATCGACGATATGTTCTGGCTGCTGCTCATAACGGCGGTGGCGCAAGTTCCGCTTTGGTCGATCAGTTTTATACTGCCGGCCGCTTTAAGAGCCGCGGGAGATTCGAGATTCACTTCGGTAACCTCGATGCTGACGATGTGGCTGTTCCGGGTCGTCCTCGGTTATGTGCTGGGCATTGTGATGGGTCTCGGGGTGCTGGGCGTCTGGTTGGCCATGAACTGCGAATGGGGCGTTCGCGGCGCGATCTTTGTATGGAGATACCGCGGAGACAAATGGTACAAGCATCGGCTAATTTAATCCGGCAAAACGCGCATAATCGAATTTTTGCAATAGAACAGCAACCTCGGAATGAGGTTGCTGTTCTATATTTTTAGAGCGGCCGGCTGGTTTTGACCGGACATTTGTCGTCTGCCGCTCACCCTCTTACCGATTGGCGGGCCATTCCGGCGAAGTATGGACGGGTGCAGCCGTACGACTCCGACTTCGTTTCTTTACGAATTCAACAACTGCTGTTAACGCTGAACAAATAAAAGCTCTATATGATGATGAAGGGAACGAAACATTATGACATCTATGAAGGAAATCCTACGCGAGGGTGAGGGAATGCTGGAATGATTCGGTATTTGTGGTTTGACCTCGGCTATACGCTGGTGAGAACGAACCGGGAAGAGGTATACCAGAAGGTGCTGGAGCACGTCGGCGTCTATCGCAGTCTGGAAGAAATCGAAATGGCGTACCACCGGACGGACAAGCTGTTTATGCGCGAATACCAAGGCGTCTTGGGCAAGGACAGCAGGGCGTACATGCCATGGTATATCGGCGCGCTAAACTACGATCTGCGGCTAATGCTCCCGATCGAAGAAGTGATCGAGGCTCATCGGAAGCTGGCCAGCGGCCATCCGGTCCGGTGGAAAGCCATTGAAGGCGCCAAAGAAACGTTGCGCGAGCTGAGAAGGCTCGGTTACCGGCTCGGCTTGATTTCCAATTGGGACGCGACGGCCAGAGACGTGCTGGCGGACAACGGGCTTGACGAGGTACTGGATGAAATCGTCATTTCCTCGGAGGCGGGAATCGAGAAACCCGATCCGGCCATATTCAGGCTGGCACTGGAGAAGGGAGGAGTATCGCCCAATCAATCGCTGTATATCGGCGACAACTATTATGACGATGTCGTAGGCAGCCGGAAGGCCGGCATACATTGCCTCCTTATTAATCCTTACGGCGATTGCGGCGTGGAAGAACTGTCATACCGGCCCCTGATCCGGGGCATTCAGGATGTGCCCGGCTACTTGGGCCATCGTGCGGCAAGTATGAAAGTCAATTAATTGGGGAGATGGCGATGTCGACGTTTGCGGAAAAACTGCAAAACCATTTCGACGCGCTCAGCGTCGGCCAAAAGAAAGTTGCGCATTACATTCAAAACAATATGAATGACGCCGTGATGCAATCGGCGAGCAAGATCGCCTTGAAATCGGGCGTCAGCGAAGCGACGGTTCACCGGCTGGCGCAAGCTTTATCCTATCGAAGCTTCACGAACATGCTTTCGGAGCTGAGGCAATATGTGCTGAAGGATCAGCGCGCCGTGCGCAATTTTGTTCACAAGACAAGCCATCAGGAGGAATCCTGGCTCGAGAAGCATTATTTGCAGGAGATCGACAATTTGCACGAGACGATGGCTCGTACGGACCGGCTGCAAATCAATCAGGCTGCCGGCATGCTGCTGCAAGCCGATCGAATCTGGATCGCCGGCTGGCGGATGGGCTTGTCCGTCTCGTCGTTTTTCAGCTTCGTCCTGAAATATATGCTGGGCAACTGCGAGTTGATTCCACAAGGAGGTGTTGCGGAATACGCGACTTATATTAAACCGAACGATGCGGTATTCGCATGCGGCTTTCCGCGTTATTGCTCCCGGACGCTTAAAGTGGCGGCCATGGCCAAGGAGGAAGGGGCCAAAGTTATCGCGCTCACCGATTCCGAGCTGTCGCCCTTCGCGAAACTGGCCGATCTGTCGCTGTACGCGGCAAACAAATCGACGGGTTTTCTCGATTCGTATACGGCGTCGCTGTCGGTCGTAAATGCGCTCATAAATGAAATCTCTTATTTGGACAATGCTCGCGTAAAAACCAATATTGAAAAGATGGAAATGATGTTCAAGGCGTTTCAGGACAACTTTGAGTGGAAGTAACCGTTGGAAAGGGTCGTTAGATGGATATTACGGTAATCGGTTATTGGGGGGCTTACCCTGAACGAGACGAAGCGACATCGGGATACTTGGTGGAATGCGGCGCCACGAAAATATTGCTGGATTGCGGCAGCGGCGTGCTGTCCAAGCTGCAGAACTACTGCGCGATCGAGGAGCTGGACGCTGTAGTCATAACGCATACGCACGCAGACCATATCGCGGATGCGTTCAGTCTGGAATTTGCCGTTCTCGTGCTCTCGCAGCTGGGAAAGCGAAAGAAACCGCTGGATTACTACGTATACGGCGAGAATCTCGAGCGGCTGCCGTTTCAATTTCCCGACCATGCGCGCGTTCATCCGATACGGATCGGGGAGCGGCTGTCGATCGGCGAGACAAGGCTCGACTTTTCGGCCAACGTTCACGATGTGCCGTGCTGCGCGGTCCGGGTGACGTCGGACACCGGCCGAACACTGGTATATTCCGGGGATACTGGCTACTGCAATAATATTGTCGAATTGTCACGGTCCGCCGATGCGCTGCTGCTCGAATGCAGCTTCTACGATTGGCAGAAGGGCGTCATGAACGGCCATCTGACGGCCGGCGAAGCGGGAGAAATCGCCGCGTTGGCCGAAGCCGGGCAATTGGTGCTGACCCATCTGCCCCACTACGGCGAGCATCGGCAGCTGATTCATGAAGCGTCAAGGCAATATGAGGGATGGATACGATTGGCATACAGCGGCATGAAAATCAAGATTTAATCCTGGGAAGGGGATATTCGCATGTTTAAGTTCAGAAAATCGTTAACGGCCGGATTCTCGGCACTAGTTATCGTATCAATGGTCATTTCCGGCTGCGGCACCGGCGGCAATAACGGAGGCTCTTCAACCTCCGCGCCGACGAACGCTCCCGCCAATCCGACGCAGGCTCCATCGTCAAGCGGCGGCGGCGGGAAGGCGGAAGGCGGCACCGTACGGGTCGCCATGGCGACGGAGCCCGATAATCTGGATCCGTATCTGTCCGCGGCGACGGATACCGGTTCGATGATGGACAACGTGTTCGACGGTTTGTTCGAAGCGGGAGAGAACAGCAATCTCGTTCCGGCCATTGCGCAATCCTACGAGGTGTCGGAGGATGGATTGTCGTATACCTTTAAGCTTCGGCAGGGCGTCAAGTTTCATGACGGTTCGGATCTGACGGCGGAGGACGTCTATTATTCGTACGCAAAGTTGTCCGGCTTGAACGGCCAAGAACCGCTGTCGTCGAAATTCGCTGCGATCGAAGCCATCGAGACGCCGGACGATTACACCGTGGTCGTGAAGCTTAAGGCCATCGACGCCGCTTTTCTGGCCGCCAATATCGTGGCGATCGTGCCGAAGGATTATGAAGACCACAGCTCGAAGCCGATCGGCGCGGGTCCGTTCAAGTTCGAGTCGTATTCTCCCGGCCAAGAGCTGGTCTTGACGAAAAACGAATCCTTTTACGACGAAGAGCGCATGCCGGCGCTGGACCGCGTGGAATTCAAGATTATGCCGGATGCAAACGCGTCCGTGCTGGCTCTGCAATCCGGAGATATTGACATGATTCCGGGCATTTCCTCGCAGGGTGCACTCCAATTGGGCGAAGGGTTCCAAATCGTGTCCGGTCCGCAAAACATGGTGCAGCTCATGGCGCTGAACAACGCAGTCGAGCCTTTGAACGACGTCAAGGTGCGCCAAGCGATCAATCATGCCGTCGACAAGGACGTTATTATCCAGACGGTCGCCGAAGGCAACGGCGCGAAGCTGGGATCCAATATGAGTCCGGCGATGAAAATGTACTATGAGGAAGGGTTGGAGGACCGGTATAAGCCCGACATCGAGGAAGCCAAAAAGCTGCTTAAAGAAGCGGGTTACGAGAACGGCTTCGATCTGACCATTACCGTCCCGTCGAATTATAAATTCCATGTCGACACGGCCCAGGTGATCGCCGAGCAATTGAAGGCCGCAGGTATTAACGCGACGATCAAGCAGGTGGAATGGAGCAGTTGGCTGGAGGACGTCTACAACAACGCGAAATACGAAGCGACGATCGTCGGCCTGACGGGCAAGCTCGATCCGCATGAAGTGCTCGGCAGATACGAAACGATTTATTCAAAAAACTTCTTTAAGTTCAGCAACGCGGAATTTGACGATCTCGTCAACAGCGGACGCCTGGAAGTGAATGAACAAAAAAGAGCCGAGCTGTACAAGCGGGCGCAAACGATTCTGACCGAGCAGGCAGCGGCCGTATTCATCATGGACCCCAGCCGCTCGGTGGCGATGAAGGACAATTTGCACGGCTTCAAGATGTATCCGGTGCAGAAATACGACTTTGCCGCCATGTATTATACCGATAAATAAACGAGGGAGGACGCCGTGAGATATTATATCCGGAAGGTGGCCGCCCTGATTTCCACCATCGTGCTCGTCTCGGTCTTGACCTTCCTTGTTTTTCAAATATTGCCGGGCGATCCCGCGCAAATCGTGCTGGGCGTAGACGCGGACCCGCATCAGCTTGCCGAGCTGCGCAAGACGATGGGGCTGGACCGGCCGGCGGCGGAACGATACGTAACGTGGATTAAAGATGCCCTTACCGGAGATTTCGGCACGTCGCTCCGCTATCAGAGACCGGTGGCGGACATTGTGGCGGAGCGGCTGCCGGTCACGCTGTCTTTATCCATAATGACCTTGGGGTTGACCTTGCTCATCGGTCTTCCCCTGGGCATTTACATTGCGCGCACGGACGGCAAATTCGTCTCCATGCTATTGTCGGTTATGACGCAAGTAGGCCTGGCGGTTCCGTCTTTCTGGCTGGCGTTTATTTTAATCCTGCTCTTTTCCGTCACCTTCAAGATGTTTCCGACATACGGCTACGTGCCGTGGAGCGAAGATCCGGCCGGCGCCTTCAAGTCGTTGTTCCTGCCTTCGCTGGCGCTGGCCGTTCCGGGCATTGCCGTCGTCATCCGTTATTTGCGCAATACGCTGCTTGACCAGCTTCGAATGGATTACGTGCGAACGGCAAGAAGCAAAGGGCTGCGCGAGCCGGCGATCATGTACCGCCATCTGCTGCGCAACTCGTTGATCCCTGTGCTGACGATCATCGGACTTCTCATCGCGGATACGCTGGGCGGCAGCATCGTCGTGGAAAACGTATTTGCGCTGCCGGGTCTCGGCAATTTGCTGGTGACCTCGATCGGCACGCGCGATTTGCCCTTGCTGCAGACGCTTGTACTATATATCGCGATCATCGTCGTATTGATTAACTTTGCCATCGATATTCTGTACAAGGCGATCGATCCGCGCATTCGATTGAAAAGGTGAACGAGATGAAATGGAATCGGTTCGTACGCAACAAGCCGTTAATGATCGGCGGCTTTATTATTACGGCGCTGCTGGGGCTGATGATCGTCAGCATGTTTTATACCCCTTACGGCCCTAACGACATGAATACGGCGATGCGGCTCGCCGAGCCGCAGGCTTCGCACTGGTTCGGAACGGACAACTTCGGCCGCGACATCTTCAGCCGGATTATGGAGGGGACACAAACGTCCTTTCTGATCGGCTTTGCGTCTGTAGCCATCGGCCTCGCCTTCGGCCTTCTTATCGGGGCGGCGGCCGGTTACTGGGGCGGATGGGCGGATGAAGCGCTCATGCGCGTGATGGACGCCAAGCTGGCGTTTCCCGGCATTTTGCTGGCGATTATGCTTGTTTCCGTGTTCGGTCCGGGACTGGTCAATACAATCGTTGCGCTCGGGGTCATGAGCATTCCGGCATTTGCCAGAATCGCCCGCAGCGGCTTTATCCAATACAAGGAGTTTGCTTTCGTAAAGGCAGCGGCGGCAAGGGGAGCGGGTCCGATGCGCCAGATCGTTCGCCATATTTTGCCCAATGTCGCTTCGCCGCTTATCGTAGCCTGCTCCTTGCGGTTTTCCGGATCGATACTGGCCGAAGCCGGCCTGAGCTATTTGGGGCTTGGCGTTCAGCCGCCCGATCCCAGCTGGGGCAGGATGCTGAGCGAAGCGCAGCCGTTTATCGTGAACGCGCCTTGGTACGTCTTTATTACCGGTGCGGTTATTACGACGATGGTGCTTGGATTCAACCTGCTTGGAGACGGTTTTAGAGACGTGAGCGACAATAGGCGATAGGAGGGAGCCGCTATGACGGAATCGCTGTTGGAAATGAACAACCTGGAAGTGTCGTTCGCGATCGGCAAAAGGAAATATCCGGCTTTGCGAAAGCTGAGCTTTCGCATCGGACCGAAGGAGCGGGTCGGTATCGTCGGGGAATCGGGATGCGGCAAAAGCTTGACATCCTTGTCGGCTATGGGATTGCTGCCGGAGTCGGCAGCGGTAACGGATGGCGAAATCGTGCTGGACGGCAAACCGATGTCAGGGGCGAAAGAGGAAGATTGGCGCAGGGCGAGAGGCAAGCAGGTCGCTATGATCTTTCAGGATCCGATGACGGCGCTCAACCCGCTGATGCCGGTCGGCAGGCAAATCGCTGAAATGGCGCTGACTCATCAGAACATAAAGCCCAAGGAAGCGAAGAAGCTCGCCCTGGAGATGATGGAAAAGGTCGGGTTGTCGCGCGTCGACCAGCTTTACGGCGAATATCCGCATCGCCTGTCCGGCGGCATGATGCAGCGGATCATGATTGCAACGGCGCTGATCTGCGAGCCGAAGCTGCTCATCGCGGACGAACCGACGACGGCGCTTGACGTCACGATTCAGGCGCAAATTTTGGAGCTGCTGCGGGAGATAAACCGCCGTACGGATACGGCGATGCTCTTTATATCCCATGACCTGGGCGTCGTGCGCGAGGTATGCGAACGGGTGATTGTCATGTATGCGGGCTACATCGTGGAGGATGCGCCCGTCCGGGACGTCCTGGAGCATCCCAGGCACCCGTATACGACAGCCTTGCTGCAGGCGCTTCCGCGTCCGGACAAGAAAGGAAGGCCGCTGTACGCAATACCCGGCCGGGTTCCGCCGCTGACGGAACGCGGGGAAGGCTGCCCGTTCGCCGGGCGCTGCCCGCAGGCATCGGCGCTGTGCGAGTCGGTAACGCCTGAGCTTGGGTTAACGGATCAACGGCATCGGGTGCGCTGTCATCTTTACGCGAAGGAGCGGATGAGCGGATGAACGCGACATTAATTCGGATCGAAGAGCTTGCCAAGCATTATCCCGTGCCGAAGCGCAAGCTGTTTGAGAAACGCCAATCCGTCCGTGCGGTGGACGGCGTATCGTTTACTATCGCCGAAGGCGAAATATTCGGGCTCGTCGGCGAGAGCGGCTGCGGCAAATCTACGACCGGACAAATGATTGTGCAGCTGGTAAAGGAAACGAAAGGCGACATCTATTATCGCGGCGGGAAGATCAACGGCCTTTCCGCCTCCGATATGAAGGGGTTGAGGCGGGAGCTGCAAATCGTGTTTCAGGATCCGTCTTCCTCGCTGAATCCGAAAAAAACGGTCGGCTGGCTGCTGGAAGAACCGCTGATCATTCACGGCATCGGGAACAAGCGGGAGAGACGGGAGATTGTGGCGGAAACGTTGGAGCAGGTCGGACTGGACGCCGGTTATGCCAAGCGATATCCGCATGAACTTAGCGGAGGCCAGAAGCAGAGGGTAGGCATCGCCGCCGCGCTTGTTCTGAAGCCCAAATTCATCGTCATCGACGAAGCGGTGTCCGCGCTGGACGTATCCGTGCAATCGCAAATTCTGAATCTGCTCATAGAGCTGCGCGATAAGCTGCGGCTGACTTATTTGTTTATTTCCCACGATCTCAACGTTATCCAATATATTAGCGACCGGATCGGCGTCATGTATTTGGGCAAGCTTGTGGAACTATTCGATGCCGGATCGGCTGCTCCGCTGCATCCGTATACGAAGGCGCTGTTTTCCGCGATACCCGATGTGCAAGGCACTGCAGAGCGGATCGTGCTGAAAGGGGATGTCCCGAACCCGATCCGTCCTCCAAGCGGCTGCGCATTTCATCCGCGATGTCCCTTGGCGACGGAACGATGTTCAGAGGAACGTCCCTCGCTGAGACCGGTCACGTCCGCACACCTAGTAAGCTGCCATTTATATGAGCAGGAAGGAGGCTTAACATGAGAATAGGCGTGATATCGGATTTGCATGTCGATTTGAATGAGCTGCCCGGCGAGCCGCTCGTGGAAGAAGCGCTTCTGGAGCACGCCCTTCAGCGCGGCTTGGGCGGCCTGATTATTGCCGGAGACATTTCGAACGACGTAAACCGCAGCCTGGACGTGCTGAACATGCTGAAGCGGGAAACCGGCATTCCCATCCTGTTCGTGCCGGGCAATCACGATTATTGGAGCAAGGATAACGGCATAACGGATACGTGGCAAATATACCGGATGTATCAGACTTTCGAAGGCTGCTTGAGCGAAAGGCCGCGCCTGCTGGATAACGGCTGGGCGGTAATTGGCAATTCGGGCTGGTACGATTATACCATGGGCGAACCGGGCTACACTTTCGAGCAGTTTGAGCTCATGCATGCCATGGACAGAACTTGGCATGACAGCTGGTATGTCCGGTGGGGAATGAGCAATGGGGACATTCATCGCTATTTCCGGGACCGCATGGAAGCAGAGCTTGAGGCATACCGCGATAAACCCATCATTATGGTGACCCATATGCTGACCCATCCTTTTTTTAAGGTGCCGATGCCTCATCCGCAATGGTCTTATTTCAATGCCTTTCTTGGCAGTTTGGAGTATGCGGAATTGTACAAACAATACGGCGTCAAATACGGCATCATGGGTCATGTGCATTACCGCAAGCGGCATGCCGAGCATGGAACGGAGATGATCTGCGCTTGCCTTGGCTATCGCAAGGAATGGCGGAACGGCTCCGTAATGGAGGAGATCCGCGATTGCATGCAGGAGATTGATTTGCAGCGGTGAGAAGCGCCGTTTGCTGATCAATCGCGGCAGCAGGACAGGCTGAATGCGAAGGGACGCTCAAAAGACAGTTAACGTACGGTTAACTGTCTTTGACTTTTTACGGCAATGTGTGATAGGTCGACGAGACGCGAGGTTCGCTACTTCGGCAGCAGGGGATGCTTTTGGCGGAAAACGTTTTCCTTTTAAGGGATAACTTTATCTTGTTAAAATAATATAATCATTATCAATATTATTTTTGGTTTCTATAGACATAACATATTGCTAATTATAAATTAAATGTTAGTATGAAAGTAACCGGAACTTCCCGGGAGCTCCAGCCAAGCAAAGCGAGGTGATACTGTTTTTGAAAACGCTTTCTCGGAAGTCAGACAGCGGTCCATACATCCTGTCAGTCCGAAACCAATCGAATGAAGGAGGCTATGATAATGTTCATGATAATGAAATCCGTCCGAACACGAATCGCTATGCTGCTTTCGTTTGCCCTTTTCCTTTCCTTCTGCTTGCCGCAGCCATCCGCTTACGCGTCCGGTTCGGTGCAAGGCTTTACGATCAGCGGAACGACAATTTACGATGCGACGGGCCAGCCGTTCGTTATGCGGGGAGTCAATCACGCCCATACCTGGTACAAAAACGATTTGGCGGCGGCTATTCCTGCCATTGCGGCTACGGGATCCAACACGGTCCGCATCGTCCTGTCGAACGGCGTGCAGTGGACCAAAGATTCCGCCGCTTCGGTTCAGTCGATTATCGATCTGTGTTCCCAATACGGCATGATCGCCATGCTGGAGGTGCATGACGCGACGGGCAGCGATCAGGCGTCCGCGCTCCAAGCGGCGGTCGATTACTGGATTGAAATCAAGGACGTGCTGATCGGCAAGGAGGACCGGGTCATCGTCAACATCGCGAACGAATGGTTCGGCTCCTGGAGCGCGGCAGGATGGGCGAGCGGGTACCAGTCCGCCATTCCGGCTTTGCGCACGGCGGGCATCCGCAACCTGATCGTGGTCGACGCGGCGGGATGGGGACAATATCCGACATCCATCTTTACGCACGGCAACGCCGTCTTTAACGCCGACCCGCTCGGCAAAACGATCTTTTCCATTCATATGTACGAATACGCGGGAGGCAGCGCCGCCACCGTAAAAAGCAACATCGACAACGCGCTGGCGATCGGCGTTCCCGTCATCGTCGGCGAGTTCGGCCACCGGCACCACAGCGGAGATGTGGATGAAGCGACCATTATGAGCTATGCGCAGGAAAAAGGAGTCGGCTGGCTCGCCTGGTCCTGGTACGGCAACGGAGGAGGCGTCGAATATTTGGATTTGGCGACCGGTCCCGCCGGCAGCTTGACGGCGTGGGGGCAGTCGGTCGTCAACGGCACGCACGGCACCTTGGCGACTTCGGTCAAGAGCGGCATCTTCACGACGCCGGGCTATCAGCCGGTGCCGGAAAACGGAACGGGAACGGCTCCGTCCGCACCGACGGGGCTGACGGCTCTGGCAGGCAACGGCCAGGCGACGTTAAGCTGGAACGCGGCGGCGGGAGCGGCAGCCTATACGGTCAAACGTTCTACCGCCAGCGGCGGCCCGTATTCGGTCGTCGCCTCCGGGCTCGCCTCGACTTCGTATACGGATACGGGACTGACGAACGGAACGACCTATTATTACGTCGTCACCGCTTCGAACGCCGCAGGGGAGAGCGGCCATTCCGCGCAAGCAAGCGCGACGCCGCAGCAGGTCGTTTCGCCGCCTGAAGGCTTGACGGTGCAATATAAGGCGGCGAACGCCAATGCGACGGACAACACGATCAGCCCGCATTTCAATATTAAAAACAACGGTTCGACTCCCGTAGATTTAAGCACGCTGACCCTTCGTTATTATTTTACGAAAGACGGCGGACCCTCGTTAAACTCATGGGTCGACTGGGCCGCGATCGGAGCATCGAACGTGCAGAGTACGTTCGGCGCGGCTTCGGGTACGAATGCCGATACGTATGTCGAGCTGAGCTTTAGTTCGGGGGCGGGAACGGTCGCCGCCGGAGGTCAAACGGGAGAGATTCAGCTGCGCATCGCGAAGACGGATTGGTCCAGCTTCAACGAATCCGACGATTATTCGTTTGATCCGACGAAGACGGCGTTTGCGGATTGGGATAAAGTAGCCCTGTTCCAGGACGGAACGCTGGTGTGGGGAACGACGCCTTGAGACCGCAGCCTTATGCTGCTTAACAGATGACGGTTTATATCAAGAGAAAAGTATTTTCTTACGTTGTTTGATTGGATTGCCGGACAACGTTACTTGCATTGACAACGGATTGAAGGCTCGAAGGCCCGAATCCGCTGCGGCAAAGTCATGAGAAGGAGAGAACGATCACATGAACAAACCTTTAATTAAACGAATCGAATGCGCCTATTTGCCGGTGAGAAACGTCGAAGCTTCCGCCGCCTGGTACGAGAAGGTGCTCGGACTGCAGCCGCGCTCGCCGATAGAGCCGGGCAAAGGCGCCATTATGATAATGGGCGGCGGCCTGCAGTTGAATTTCAAAGATCCGGACGGCAACAAGTTTCAAGCGTGGCAGCAGCCCGTGCCGGTGCATGCGTGACATAACACGGCCTACGGAGGGAATAAACAGCGTAACAACGTCGAAACCGACAGGCAAGCCGCCTGTCGGTTTCCTTGTGCAGGCTGCGCCGCGGCGCAGCTGTCGTTGGATCGTTTATTTCGCTCGCAAAATTTTCGTCCACAGCTCGCCGTCCTCGTAACCGAGGCGCCAGGCGGCAACGCCGGCCAAGTCGTATTTTTTGGCGATGGCGATGCGGGCGAGCACCGTTTGCTCCGTTTCGGCCCAGAACACATGCGTATAACCGTCTTTGACATACGTATATTTCGTCTGGCCGGATACGGGGTCGAATTGGCCTTGCGCTCCCGTCTCTTGAATGAGCTTCGGCAAATCCTTCATCAGCAGCGCGCGGTTGTCTACCATGGCGCCGCCGCTGTCGAGCCTCCATTCCCGGACGTAGAACGGGATGCCCAGCATTAGCTTGCTGCGGGGGATGCCGTAGTCCAGAAACTGCTTGACGCCTTCCTCGGTCCACGCCAATCCGGCCACCGAGCCGGGCTTGTCGCTGCCGCGCCAATGCTCGTCGTAGGCCATAATGATGATCGTGTCGACGATGTCGGCCAGAGCGGCATGATCGTAAGCCGTCAGATGATTCCAGCTGACGCTGCCGCGTGGAAGGTCGATGGACACTTTAAGTTTTTGGGCGTGCGCCGCGGCCGTCAGCTCCTTGACGAAGGCGGTGTAAGCCGCCCGGTCCGCGCCCGCGACTTCCTCGAAGTCGAGGTTGACGCCGTACGCGCCGATATCGGACAACCGGTTGACAAGAGAAGAGATAAATAATTGCCTTGCTTCCTTATCGGCCAGAAACTGCGTCGTCAATTGCCGGTTGAATCCGTTATGAACGAGAGGCATCGTCAGGATGCCGCGATCTTTAAGCATTTGCACGACGGCCGGATCGGACGAGTCCCGCAGCGTACCGTCGGCCGACGTCAATTCGAACCAGGTCGGCGAGTCGATGTCGAGCCCTTGCGTATTGCCGACATGACTCATTATCGTGCTTGCGGCGCTGGAGCCGTTCCAACCCAATATCATAAAGGAGGATTCGTTGCTCCATACGTTGCGGCCGTCGGCATTGCGAACCGAGGAGCCGGCGAAGCCTTTGGCGTAATCGATCGCGTTGGCCAATTGGTTGAACGCTTTGAGCGAGCGGCCGTTTTGATACACCTGCCAATACGGAATACCGGACCATAACGTCGTATCGCCGCGTTTCACTTCGGCCAGGTACAACGTTTTGGCATGTTGAATGGCGGCATGCAGCCCGACGAAAGTCCGTACGGCCTTTCCGTTCTGAACGACCTCGTATTGCGGCACGTTCGAATGGACAACCTTGCCGGTCTTCGTATTGACTACTTCGCTGCCCGGCCATTGATTGGAAGCCATGATGGCCAGCTTCAGGAACGAATGCGCCGCCGCGCCCTCCGCCGGCTCGCCGTTTACGGTCAGCCTATAGACAGGCTCGGCTTTTTTTTGCGCCAGCCGCTGGGCGTCGGTTAAGTTGTCCCAGATCCATTCGTTTGAGTTCAGGTCGACAATATGGGCGTTGCTCCATTTTTTCGCCTCTTTTTTCGCCTCGTCCAACGTTTGAAACGACCATTCCGGCTTCGTGTCATCTCCCTGATATAGCCGAAATTTGGCGTAGGTGCCGTAAGTCCAGCCGATCGAATCCAGGTTGCGGATATGGGCGTCTCTCATTGACTTGGCAAGCGCCAGCGCTTGCTCGTATGTACGGAATTCCCATTTGGCATTGGACGATCCGTTCTGATACACCTTGTACTTCGGGAAGTTATTCCATACCCACTTGCGGTCCGGAATCGTCTCCACATGGCTGTAAGCGAAATATTTGGCGTAAGCGACCGCTTGCGCTTCATTGGAGAATTCCTTCAGAGCGCGGTCGCTTTGGTACACGCGGTACTTCGTCATTTTGCCTGCGGCGGCTTGCGACGCCTGGACAGGGGACAGACATGCCAGCAGCACGGCCGTCAGAAGCACGGTCCACCATTTTAATGTTTTGGACATACGGGTCCGATCACTCTCCTCTCAAAGTCTATCTATTAGACGCATAAGGAAGAGGGAGAGTTGCTCCGAAGAAGCGAAGAAATATATGACAATTCGGCAGAAAAGCGAAAAAAACCTCCGCCTTCCTCAAAGGGAAGGGGAGGGTGATTACCTGCTTGCAAAATTGATGGCGATCTAATCCGCGATTTCCGCCCAAAATTCGCCGGTTTCTTCCGAAGCGTCGAGCTTGATGTCCGAGCGGAACACTCTTCGATTGTACTGGCTCCACATATACTGCTCGATCGCTTCCAGAAGATTGGCTTCGATCAAATATTGGCTTCGGCCCTGCACCCACATTTCGGCGGTAAAGCCGTATTCTTCATCCCAGGACAGCTGGACTTCGATGTCGGTGGGCTGAATGCCTCTTCTTTGCGCGGTATGCAGGCATACCGCATTAATGATTTCGTCGGTGTAGATGCGCATCCTTAGCCGGCTCTCCGGTCATCGGGCGTATTCTTTTTGCTCTTGAGATAAACGAACGCGACGCGGATCAGCATAATAATCGCAAAGATCGCCAACAGGTTGACCATCAGCCCCAAAATTTCGCCGAAAGCGCCCATGTTCGCGAACATGCCGCCGAACAGCAAGCCGGCCAGTCCGCCCAGCATCAGGCCTTTCATCAGACCGCTTCCGCCAAACATACCGCCGGCTTTGTTCGGCGTGGCCGCGCCGGTGCCGGCTTTGGTGCCGGGGTTCGTCTGGTTCACGTTATCCGACTTGTTCGGCTGCTGCGTGTAGCTTTGCTTAGGCGATTTAATGCCCCCGCCGCGTCTTGCGTCCGCGGAATCTGCGAATGCGATCAAGCCGATCGACAGAAACAGCGTCAACGCCATGGACAGCAACAATCCCTTTTTCATCTTGCGCGTCTCCTCCTGCATTAGCTGAGTATAGATTGATATCGTCTTGCAATACGGATAAGATAGTCGGGAGGTTTCATATTTCTTAAAAAATATTTTGGAGGATTTGTCGTGAGCAAATATCCTGATCCTTATATTGCCTATTTGGTGGAATTTCATGCAACGAGAGATTTTTTCGAATGCCACGAGCTGCTGGAGGAGCATTGGAAGGAGCATCCGGATGACGGCCTGTCTGCGATTTGGGTGGGCCTGATTCAATTGGCTGTCGGGCTGTACCATGAACGGCGCGGCAACTTGCGGGGGGCGGCCAAGCTGTTCGCAGGCGCTCTGGAGCGGTTGTCCGCGGAGGAGCCGGCACGGGTCGGGCTGTCGAAGGAGGAGCTCGTTCGCAGCCTGGAGCGGAGAAGGTCCGCGGCGGAATCCGGCGCGGCGGCAAACGGATATCGGGATATGAATCTGGAAATTGCAGATCCGGAGCTGGCCGCCGCGTGCGCGCGGCTGTGCGCTGCGCGGGGATTGGAATGGGGGACGCCAAGCGATATGGGCGACGCCGAGCTGATTCACCGCCACAGCCGGAGAGACCGCTCCGGCGTCGTCGCGGCGCGACGGGCGGCTTTGCTGCTGAAAGGCCGCGGAAACGGCTTCGGGAGGAAGGGGTAAGCGGCCCAAGCCCTGTTTGCCTCGCGCTTCAGCTCCCGGCCGGCGCCGCTAATGCCGCCGGGTTCCGCTGCGGCTCGCTTATTGCGTTACAAAACGAAGATTGGTCGTATAAATTTGATTGTCGCTTTTTAAGGAGAAGCTGTTGCCGGCAGGCTGGTAGTCGATGCGCATATGCGGTTCGTAATAGACTTCGTGCCGGGGCTCGTACACGAAGGACAACGGTTCTCCTTCGGCGATAACGTCGTCTGCGGTAAGCTCGTCGACCAGCTGCAGCACGGGCACGCCGCTGACGACGCAGCCGCAGCCTTCCGTATCGTGCAAGAGCTTCAGCTTCTTGCCGCTTTCGTTCAAGTAGGGACGGAGCTTGGCGACGGCGGCTTCAGTAAACGTAATTTTCATAGGCAGTCCTCTCCTTCGGGCAGTTGCGCGCGTGAAGGCCGCAGGTTTAAGATGATTATATGAAGCGGAGGCTTCAAGATCAAGCGCCGCCTCCGGCGACACTCCGCAGCAAGCGGGTTCGCGGGAGGCCGTACATAGTGAAGGAGCGATGGCGATGACGGCTGCCAACGGCACTTTGGAAAAGTTTAAGGAAACGGTCAAAAAAATAGCCAGTTACAACGAAGCGCTTGGCGTGTTGTATTGGGATTTGCGAACGGGCGCTCCCCGCAAAGGGATGGATGCGCGTTCGGAAGCGATCGGCGCGTTGTCCGGCGATATGTTCAAGCTGGCCACTTCGCCCGAGCTCGGCGAGCAGCTTGCCGCTTTGGAGGAGAAGGACACCTATGACGGTTTGTCGGAAATCGACCGGCGGCTCGTTGAGGAAACCCGCAAAGAATACGACCGGAGCGTCAAAATTCCGCCGAAGCTGTACCAGGAGTACGTCGTTGCCGCTTCCCAATCCGAATCCAAGTGGGAGGAGGCGAAGGGAGCCGACGATTACGCCGGTTTTCAGCCTTATCTGGACAAAGTGATCGGCTACACGAATCAATTCATCGATTTGTGGGGAGCCAAGGCGACAAGGTACGATACGCTGCTCGATCAATACGAGCCGGGCATGACGGTGGCGGAGCTGGACAGGGTTTTCGGGGGGCTGCGCCGACAGCTTGTTCCTTTGGCGGCGGCCATTGCGGCTTCGCCTCATCAGCCGGACACTTCCTTTTTGCAAGGGACGTTCGACAAGGCTGCGCAAAAGGACTTCAGCCTGTATATGCTGAAGCAAATGGGCTACGATTTCGAGGCGGGGCGTCTTGACGAAAGCGTGCATCCGTTTGCGACGGGCTTGAATCCCGGCGACGTCCGGATTACGACCCGCTATTTGGACAACGACGTCACCAGCGCGCTGTTCGGCACGATCCATGAAGGGGGCCACGCCCTTTACGAGCAGAACATTATGAAGGAATTGATCGGAACGACGCTGTGCGGCGGAACGTCGATGGGCATTCACGAATCGCAGTCCCGCTTCTGGGAAAATGTGATCGGAAGGAGCCGTCCGTTCTGGGACCGCTATTTCGGCGAGCTGCAGTCGCGCTTTCCCGGCCGGCTGGAGGTAAGCACGGATCAGTTTTACCGCGGCAACAATACGGTGAAGCCTTCTCTGATTCGAATCGAGGCCGACGAGCTGACCTACAATCTTCATATTATTATTCGTTACGAGATGGAGAAGCTGATCTTCAACGAAGGGTTGAAGACGTCCGATTTGCCTTCGGTATGGAACGAGAAATATAAGGAATATTTGGGCGTCGTGCCGGCGAACGACGCCGAAGGGGTGCTGCAGGACGTGCACTGGTCCGGAGGAGCGTTTGGTTATTTCCCTTCGTATTCGCTGGGCAACATGTATGCGGCCCAATTTGCGGACACGATGGAGCGGGAGCTGGACGGCATGTGGGACCTGGTGCGCCGCGGCGATCTGCTGCCGATCATGGATTGGCTGACGGACCGGATTTACCGGTTCGGCAAGCTGCGCACGCCTTCGGAGCTTATTTTGTCCGTCACGGGCAAGCCGCTCGATCCGCAGCATCTAGTCGACTACTTGACCGAAAAGTATACCGATATTTACAAGCTGTAAGGCGGAGTAAGGCAATCGAGCTGTAATATCATGAAGCTTTACATCGGGGCAGCCCGGAGATCCAAGGTCGTTGACCTGCGATTTCCGGGCTTTTTGTTGCGGGATCCTTTTGCGGGACGGGCCTTCTATCACCGCCAGGCCTCCTGATGCATAGGCTGTTTACATCTACTTATGCAATGGGCAGGAGGAATCGACTATGAAAAGAAGAGTGTTCACGCCGCTGCTCCTGGCTGCGGCGTTGATCGCCGCGGCGATGTTTGCCGGCTGCGGGAACGGGAGCGCGGACAAGACGAAAGTGAGAATCGGCGAAGTGACCCGTTCGTTGTTTTACGCCCCGCAATACGTTGCGATTGAAAAAGGTTTTTTTGAAGAGGAAGGTTTGGAGGTCGATTTGCAGACGACGCCGGGCGGCGACAAAACGATGACCGCGCTGCTGTCGAACGCGATTGACGTGGCGCTGGTCGGGTCGGAAACGTCAATCTACGTCTTCCAGCAGGGCACGGACGATCCCGTCATCAATTTTGCCCAGCTCACGCAGACGGACGGCACCTTCCTGGTTGCCCGCGAGCAAAACGACAGCTTTCAATTCGACGAGCTGAAAGGGGCGGTATTTCTCGGTCAACGCAAGGGAGGCATGCCGCAAATGGCGGGAGAGTTCGCGCTCAAAAAGCACGGCATCGATCCGCACGGCGATCTGGAGCTGATCCAGAACGTCGATTTTGCCAACATCGCGGCCGCATTTTCGTCCGGCACGGGCGATTACGTGCAGCTGTTCGAGCCGACGGCGTCGATCTTCGAAAAGGAAGGCAGAGGATATGTCGTCGCTTCCTTCGGCACCGAGAGCGGCCTTCTGCCTTACACCGTCTTTATGGCCAAAAACAGCTTTATCGAGAAAAACGAAAAAACGATTCAGTCGTTCACGAATGCCGTCTACAAAGCGCAACGCTGGGTGGCGGACCACTCGGCTGAGGAAATTGCGGATGCGGTGCTGCCGTACTTTGAGAACGTGGACCGTGAAATTTTGATCAGCTCGATCGACCGGTACAAAAGCCAAGGCTCCTTCGCCGCCGATCCGATCGTCGACGAGGCCGAATGGAACAATTTGCTGGACGTCATGACAAGCGCCGGAGAATTGAGCAAGCGTACAGAGCACGGCGAAATCGTAAATACCGATTTTGCGCAAGCCGCGATCGACTCGTCGAAATAAACGGCTGCCCGAACGGGAGGAGGCGATAGGATGACGGATACACCTGCTTTGGAGCTTCGGAACTTATCGCATGTATATGTCAATGACAAAGGGGCGACGCTGGCCGTCGAGGAGCTGTCGCTGTCGGTCGCGCGCGGCGAGTTCGTCAGCCTGGTCGGTCCGAGCGGCTGCGGCAAGACGACGGTGCTGAGCCTGCTGGCGGGTTTGTTCCCGCCGACGAAGGGGACGGTGCTGCTCGGCGGCAAGCCCGTCGGCGGCCCGTCGCCCAAGGTGGGGTATATGCTGCAGCAGGATTATTTGTTCCCATGGCGCTCGATTCGCGACAATGCGGCCATCGGGCTGGAAATTTGCGGGCTGAAGACAGCCGCCGCCATGGAGCGGGTCGACGGTCTGCTCGCAGAGCTGGGGCTGACCGGGATGGGCTTTCGGTACCCGCATGAGCTGTCCGGCGGTATGAGGCAAAGGGTGGCTCTCGCCCGCACTTTGGCGACGGAGCCGGAGGTGCTGCTGCTCGATGAGCCGTTCTCGGCGCTTGATCTTCATATAAAGCTGCAGCTGGAGTCGCTGGTGCAGCAGACGCTTCGTAAGCTGGGCAAGACGGCTGTGCTCGTGACGCACGATTTGGCGGAAGCGGCGGCGATGAGCGACCGCGTCATCGTGCTTGGCCGCAATCCGGGGCATCTTCGCAAGGAAGTGGCCATTCCCGAGGAGATCAGGCGCGCGGACCCGATCGAAGCCCGCAAGCTTCCCGGCTTTCAGGATGTGTTCGAAAGCTTGTGGAAGGAACTGGACGAATTGGACGGGGGAGGTGACGAGGATGACGGATGAGCGGCGAGAGTTGCATCATGAGCAGAAGGCAAGCGCATCCGCCTTGGCCGACCCGGACGGCCGGAGCCGGAGGGAAAGTCTGCTGCAGCGGCTTCACGGCTCGCACAAGCGAAAGTCGCGGAGGACGTCGGCCGCCGTCGGCGCGACCCAGCTCGCGGTGCTTGTCCTGTTTATCGGCTTATGGGAGGCGGCAGGCCGAAACCATTGGATCGATCCCCTCCTGTTCAGCTATCCGACCAAGCTGTTCGATCAGCTGTACCGGACGATGGCGGACGGCTCGATATGGCCGCATATCGGCATAACGGTATCGGAAACGGTGCTCGGCTTTGTGCTCGGGACGCTGACGGGCACCGCGATCGCCGCCTTGCTCTGGTGGTTTCCGTTTTTGTCGCGGGTATGCGATCCCTATCTCGTCGTGCTCAACAGCATGCCGAAGGTGGCGCTCGGCCCGATTTTTATCGTCGGGCTCGGTCCGGGGATGACCTCGATCGTGGCGATTACGCTTTCGGTCACCGTCATCATTACGACGATCAACATTTACAACCGGTTCAGGGAAATCGACGACGGCTACATCAAGGTCGTCCGGCTGTTCGGCGCATCGCGCGGGCAATTGTTCCGGCATGTCATCCTGCCCGGTTCGTTCCCGGTCATTATCGCGACGCTGAAGGTCAACGTCGGTCTGGCCTGGATCGGCGTCATCGTGGGAGAATTTCTGGTCGCCAGGCTCGGACTCGGGTATTTGATCATTTACGGCTTCCAGGTGTTCAACTTTACGCTGGTGCTTTCCAGTCTTGTGGTCATTGCCGCGGTTGCCGCCGTGATGTACCAGCTGGTCGCGGCGCTGGAGCGCAAGTTGACGGAGGGCTGGCGCGAACGTTAGGATGGGAATATTAACTTCCTACTGACGAAAGGGTCGGCTGTATGGGCATTCGGGTGATCAAGACGGCGGCGGCCGCCATCGCGGCCATTTATACCGCGCATTATATCGGGCTGGAGCCGGCGTTGTACGCCGGCATGCTTGCCATTCTCGGCGTCGAGGTGACGCGGATGAAGGGGCTGAAAAGCGCCGTTATCCGGCTGGTCGCCTCGGTGCTGGGACTTTTTTTCGCATCGCTCGTCTTTACGTTGTTCGGCTTTCATTATTGGGCGGTCGCCGTATTTATAATGGCCGCGTTTCCGATTATGGCCCGATTTCAATTGAAGGACGGCATCGTGACCAGCTCCGTCATCGTCTTTCAATTGTTCACCCATGGCGAAGTGACGACGGCCATTATTCAAAATCAGATTTTGCTGCTTCTTGTCGGGCTGGGTTGGGCGACGGTCATCAATTTTGCGTATATGCCGAACGACGACAAGGAGCTTCGCGAGCTGAAGGAAGACATCGAACGGGATCTGGGCACGATATTCGGACAAATGGCGCTTACGCTGCGCGATCCGAAACATATTTGGAACGGGGGAGAGCTGCTTCGGCTGCACAAGGCGATCGAGGATGGGGAGCGGCGAACGGTCCGCCATCTGGAAAACCGGTTTTGGAGCGCCAATCGGTATTGGTCCTCTTACTTTGAAATGAGACGCCAGCAGCTGGACGCGGTGCAGCATATGCTGGCCGAAGTCGCGCTCGTTTACGAAAAGGTGCCGCAGGGCGAGACGATCGCGGAAATGCTGGAAGGGCTGGCGGGGGACGTGAAGTCCGACGTGTACCGAGGTCTGGCGGAGCAAAACGTGTTCGAGCTGACCCGGTCGTTTCGAACGATGGAGCTGCCCAAATCCCGGGAGGAATTCGAGGTGCGGGCGGCGCTGCTTATGCTGCTGCACGAGGTCGAGAGGTATTTGGCGGTGGCCAAGCGGCTGAAGAAAAAGTCGGAGGAGCCCGATAAAGCGGCCAAATCGACGGGGTAAATCCGGAACGACGGCGCTCGCACGGAACAAAGCCGCTCGAACGCTCTCACGCTCGCACGGAACAAAGCCGCTCGAACGCTCTCACGCTCGCACGGAACAAAGCCGCTCGAACGGATCGGTCCGACCGCGTCCCGCAAGCTTCGAAATTGTCTTTCATATTTGCAGCGGCCTGCGAATATAGTGTTACCAGTAGAACGCTTAAGGACGGCAATTTCGTAAAGTCTCTTGCGCGGGATGGAGCTTGTTGGCGGGGACAGGTAAATTTATTCCGTTTACGCTGGCCCGTTTAATCAACAAACGCCTATGTCCTGCATACACTTTAATTGAATGATTGTATGGAGGAGGTTAAGTCAATGACTATTGCAGATAAACAGCTCCAGTGCAGAGAAATAATTACGAAAGCTGTCTGCGGCAAGGGTCGTAAGTTTTCTACTGTAACCCATACCGTTACACCGCCTCATAATCCGACCAGCATTTTGGGCGCCTGGATTATCAATCATAAGTATGAAGCGGTTCGTTCGGGCGACGGTGTCGAGGTTATCGGTACTTACGATATCAATATCTGGTATTCGTATAACAGAAACTCGCAAACCGATGTGGCAAAAGAATCCGTACAATTCGTCGAAAATGTTCCGCTCTCTTATGTCGATCCGAAGCACAGGGCGTCCACGGAGGAGGTATCGGCCGAGGTGCTTCAGGAGCCGAACGCGATCGAAGCGAATATTTCTTCCAACGGCACGAGCGTCGTCGTAAGGGTGGAACGCGAATTTGCGGTGGAAATGATTGCCGAGACGAAAGTGTGCGTTGCGGTCCTGCCGGGCTGCTGCGACGATCTGGACGACAAGGACGTGGATTTCAGCCTCGGCGGCGACGATGACGCGGACGATTACGAGGATTTGGATTCCGATCTTCTGGACGATGAGCTGTAAAGCGTCCGCCTGCGGTGCAGATACCGCATTATATGCCGCGGGCGAGGCGGATTCGAGGGCGAAAGCCCTCTTTTTGTTTGCGCGGGGCGCCTAATGCGCCGATGCTTGCTACCGGCAGAGAGACGGCGCGAATTCGCTTGAAGGGAGGGCGGCGGCGATGGATACGAAACCGGAGCTGCGGCGCCAAACGAAAGTTCCGTTGCGCGGCGGGGAGGGCTATGCGGGGGAGTACGGCCGCGCGGAAAGCGAAACGCGGATTGGACGTCAGAGTGAAGTCGTCTCCGAATACGAAGCATGCAGCGAGGAACGGAAGCGGCAGCTTTGGCAGCGGGCCGGACTTCGAGCGGATCAGAGGCTGGAGGACGAACGGCTGTTCAGCGTCGGCGTCGTCAACCTGACGCCGGTATGGATTCGCCGCACGGAGGCGGGGGATGGCAGCGGACCTGCAGCGGCCGCCCGCGGCGGAGACGTGCCGCTGCCGCATCCGGCCGGACCGGCGGGAAGCGGCGCATGGGGAGGCTGGCCGGCCGACGCGGCGGCCCGAAAGGTCGCAAGGACGGCGGTTCGGGCGTTGTACGCGCTCGGCATGGATGCGGGAGAAGCGCATGTGGCGCTTGGCGGAGGCGGAGGCGCCGCAGTGCGGGGAGCCTGGCCGGGACTCGGGAACGATCCCGGCGGCGCGCGGGCGGAAGCGGCGTTTGCCGCGTGGATCGCGGCGGAAGCGGCCGTCCCGCCGGCGGAACGGCGCATCCGCATCGGCGCCGATCCCGAGTTCGCGCTGCTGACGCCGGAGGGTAAGATCGTCCCTGCCTCGCGCTTCTTCGGCTCCGGCAAGGGCGGAGCCGCGGGCGCGGATGCGATGCTGGTCGGGCGGCGCCTGCTCTATCCCGTCGCCGAGCTGCGGCCCGCCCCGGCGGAGGAGCCGGCGGCGCTCGCCGCCAACGTGCGGCGGCTGCTGGCGCGCGCCGCCGCTCAGG
>CALAWP010000074.1 GCA_937895345.1 uncultured Paenibacillus sp.
CGTATGTACTTGCAGCTCTCACTTTCGGTCTTTTCGCTTGTTCTAAGGTCGCGTATGTACTTGCAGCTCTCACTTTCGGTCTTTTCGCTTGTTCTAAGGTCGCGTACGAACTTGCAGCTCACACTTTCGGTCTTTTCGCTTGTTCTTAGGTCGCGTATGAACTTACAGCTCTCACTCTCGGTCTTTTCGCTTGTTCTAAGGTCGCGTATGAACTTACAGCCCACACTTTCGGTCTTTTCGCTTGTTCTAAGGTCGCGTATGAACTTGCAGCTCTCACATTCGGTCTTTTCGCTTGTTCTAAGGTCGCGTATGAACTTACAGCCCACACTTTCGGTCTTTTCGCTTGTTCTAAGGTCGCGTATGTACTTACAGCTCTCACTCTCGGTCTTTTCACTTGTTCTAAGGTCGCGTATGAACTTACAGCCCACACTTTCGGTCTTTTCGCTTGTTCTAAGGTCGCGTATGTACTTGCACGCTCTTCCGAGAAGCACCATCGGAGTTCTAAGGCCTCGCTCGCTGCAGTTTGAATAGCCCTTAAAGTCTCACTGATCATGCTTATCGTTTGATTAAGGTAGCAGTAATTGATATTGCGCTTACCATTATGGGAAGATAGCGACAAGATGGTAGAATTGCTCCAAGACATCGGCTTGGCGGACATGCTCTGATAGGAGGGGACTGCTCATGAATGATGGAAATCGGGATGACCGGGAAGAAGCGGTGCAAGTCGCAAGCTTTGAAAAGTCAGGCTCTATTGCGCCGTCGGCCAAAGGAGGCAGGCGTCCGGGCGCGGGCCGCAAGCCAATCGGCGTGACGCGCAAGCTGAGCTTGACTTTGCCCGAAGCCTGCTGGGACGAAATCGACCGCCAATGCTCGCGGGGCGATTATTCCGTTTCGGAGGTTATCAGGGCCATCCTGGAGGATCATTTGCAGCGCGCGGATTTGCTTTAGAAATGGAGAACGTTGGAGAATTTCTCTTTAAATCATGAAATGGCAGTTGCCCTTGTAAACATGAAAGGAGGAGAACGCTTGCCTCACATTGACTTGATGGCCGACCGCGATCCTGTACGCATCTATTGTGAACAATCCGGCGAGGGAGAAGCCGTCGTGCTGCTGCACGGAAATTTCACGGATTGCCGGATATGGGACAACGCGATGGCTAAGCTGTCCAAAAGCAACCGCGTCATTCGTTACGACCAGCGGGGCTACGGGCAATCCGACGCACCGAAAGGCCCTTTCGCCCCCGTGCAAGATTTGCTGGAGCTGATGGATCGTCTCGGCATAAGCCGCGCCGCTTTCGTCGGCTCCTCCTCCGGAGGCGCGCTGGCCTTGGATTTCGCCTTGCTGCATCCGGAGCGGACAAGCGCTCTGGTGCTGGCCGCACCGTCCGTATCCGGCAACGGGTTGCCTGTCCGCATGCTGCTGAAAGGCATGCAAAATTACCGCCGCGCCCGCAAGCTCGGGACGGCCGCGGCAATCGAGCATTTTGCTAACGATCCGTACTGGAGTTACTTTTTCCCGCCGCCCGACAAAACCGACGCAAGAGACCATGTGCTGGCCAATGTGCGCAAGCCCGGCAACTTTTGCCGCTTTCCGCCGCAATACGCCAAAGCCCCGCGTCCCCCGGCCTGGAAAAGGCTGCGCGAGCTGACCGCTCCGGCGCTTATCGTAGTCGGGGATCAGGATCATACGTTCAACGTGAGCACCGCCCGCAAGCTTCACGGCAAACTGCCGGACTCCGAGCTGGCCGTCATGAAAGGCTGCGGACATCTCCCTTACGTGGAGGAACCCGACGAATTCGTTCAACTGGCGCTGCGCTTTTTGCGGCAGCAGGGTGGGCGGGCGCCATCCTGACATGGACGTCATTCCGTGCTGCTCAAGCGCCAATCCGCGCGGCCGGGCTCGCACGTAGTTGCACGCCGCTCTCCCGGAGCGCCCCGTCGACGCTTTAAGGTCGCTCACACACTTACACGCTCTTCCGGGACGCTCCGGCGGCGCTCTAAGGTCGCGTATGTACTTACTCGCTCTTCCGATACGCTCCAACGCCGCTCTAAGGTCGCGTATGTACTTACTCGCTCTTCCGAGACGCTCCAACTTCGCTCTAAGGTCGCATATGTACTTGCACGCACTTTCGGGGCGCTCCAACGCCGCTCTAAGGTCGCGTATGTACTTACTCGCTCTTCCGAGACGCTCCAACTTCGCTCTAAGGTCGCGTATGTACTTGCTCGCTCTTCCGAGAGGCTCCAACGCCGCTCTAAGGTCGCTCACGTATTTGCACGCTCTCCTATTGAACGCCGCACAGCCGTACAAGAGACTCTTCTAACGCCTTAGCGCCTGCCTGCTCAACAAAAAGAGGCGCAACCGAAGCGCGCCCCACTCCTTACTTATGAACGTCCAGCGGGTGCGGGTCCGTGACCAGCTCGGCCGCCCGGGCGTTCGCTTCCACCTGGGCCGGATCTTTGCAGCCCGGAATGACCGTCGTAACCGCCGGATGCTTCAAGCACCAGGCGAGCGCCCAGCTTGCCATGTCCGTTCCTTCCGGCACTTCGTCGCGGCGAATGCGCTCGACCTCCTCCAGCTTCCGGCGGGTCTCCTGCTCATCATGACGGTGCCGCACGTCGTTTTGTCCGAATACGGCCCCCGGCTTGTATTTGCCGCTCAAATAGCCGCTGGCCAGCGGAACGCGCGCCAATACGCCCAAATCCTGTTTCTGGCAGGACGGGAACACCCTTTCCTCCGGCTTGCGATCAAGCCGGTTATAAATGACCTGAATAACGCGCGAGTTTACTTTTTGCGACATATCCGTTTGGTGCACGTTGTCGTTGCTGCCGATCGAAGTGCCCAAAAACCGGATTTTGCCCGCCGCGATTTGCTTGTCCAGCATCGTCCACAACTCGTCATTGTCGAAGACGGCATCCGGACCGGAATGGAATTGATACAAATCGATATATTCCAGCTTCAGCGCCTTCAGCGATCCGTCCAGCTGCTCGAGCATTTCCGCCGCGCCAAAGGCGTCGGTCCGCGTAAACAAATCGTGGAAACGATGGCCGAACTTCGTGGCGACAATCCAATCCTCCCGGTTGCGCCTGCTTATGTAATCGCCGATCAAACTTTCCGACAGATGGTCTCCGTAGCATTCCGCCGTATCAATCAAATTGATCCCGAGTTCGCCGGCCTTGTCCAAGATCGCATCCGCTTCGGCCTGCGTATATTGACGGCCCCACTCCCCGCCAAACTGCCAGGTGCCCACTCCGACAACCGAAACCTTCAACTCCGTGCTGCCAAGCCTTCTGTACTTCACCAACGACACTCCTTCCAAATTCGATATCGCTATCTATTGTCATTATACCTTTATTCGGAGACGGGAGAAAGAAACGAGTTTAGCTTGTGCCGAGCCGAGGATTGCCGATTATGTACCGATCCAACACCGGTCATATACCGAGTATCCCCTTTTTACTTATGAACGTCTTGCGGGAACAGTTCCCTTTTCCTTATCGAACAATCGTTACGAAATAATCCTCCTCATAATCCAGTCAAAGAAGGAATTTCTATGGGCAGATAAGAAAATTAGAATGATATGGGAAGCACGCTCCAGACATTCCACGCTTGCGGCGGAATGGAAACCCATCGGTGCAAAGACAATCAAATGAAATAACAGGAATAATACGGCAGGAGTATTGCGCTTGAAGGGGATGATCCAGTTATTGCAGCAGAAGACCACAGCTCAGTGGCTATACTTCTAAACAGTTGCGGTAAATCTTATCCTATTGTCTACAAAGATCTAAGTCCGGGACAAATTTATACATCAGCTTGATGCCCATCATATGAGCCCGCTCAAAAATGGTGGCGCTTATGCTGTAAGCAACTTAATTTCTTTAATAAATCATATTAATTCGCACCCTGTAGTACTAAAGCATTCTTATATAACTCGTTGGTGGTACTATTACTAAACCTTATGGAATGACTTAAATGGCAACAAGCCGCATTCAATTGTGCATAAATGCATTGAAAACGAGGTTGGAAAATAACGATAATTCGCTGCTTGTCCAACTCGAAAATGGAGCTGTAGAGAAAAGATATTTCACCTTTAACCCGCCTGCAAATAGAGGTTGTATCGAATCTTTCTTTGCAAATAACAACTGGTATATCCCCAGCGACTATTTTAATTTTTTGCTCATGCATAACGGAGCAAAATTATTCGATGATATGGACTTATTATCGATTGAAGAAATTCCAAATGTAATCAATGAATATGGTTATATGTTTCCAGAGCATTGTTATCCTATTGGCTATTTCAATTCTGCTGTCATATTCATTGATTCCAACATGGTCGGCAAAGAATCAGATTATCTATATTGGCAAAGCTGCATAGATGCATTCGATGAAAGAATCAGCCTAAGAATAAATTTTGAAACATGGTTAGATCTGTTCATTGTATCGCAGGGTTCCGAGTTTTGGTTCTGGCCTGCTTTCAAACAGCCGTAAAATTGTAAGCGCAACGATTGTCTAATTTTTCGTTGCGCTATTTTTTTTCATGAAATTACTGCCGGATGAACGATACATAATAATACAGTCTGCCGCGACGAATCCCCATTCAATCGCCGCGAACTTCCTCCGCCGTCTTACCGTCAATGGAATAGAAGCCGCCGTCCAAAGGCTCCTTCGAATGCGGAAAAGACCAGCCGCCAAACGCCTGCCCATCATATACCAAGACGGTCGCGTTCGTTTGGCCCATGCCGTACTGGTCGTCCAGCGGATGATTGGTGATCATAAAATTTACCGTTGCCAGTTCTTTATTCACATATTCGTCAGGTTCAACGTACTGAACGGCCCAGATCAGCTCGCCCGGCAGCTGGTGCAGCTTCTCCTCCGTAAACGAGACGGCGCTTTCCCTTTCGAACGATACGATCTCATAGCCCATCCCTTCGAGATAAGCTCTTGCCAGCTTTTCGTTTTCGCTCGGCGATTGACCGCAGCCAGCAAGGAGCAACGCTAATCCGGCTGCGATAATAATCATTTTTTTCATCGAATATCCCCCTTAGCCCAAATCCGGCTTGATAAATAACAGACGCCCATCCGGCTGTATGGGTTGCATGCCGCCAATTTTTTTGCCAAAGCTTGACACCTTACGATTACACATGTAATCTATAACTGATTACGCGCGTAATCGAAAGTTCAAGGAGGTAATGGCCATGGGTACGGTACCCCACATCTCGGAAGCGGAATGGGAAGTCATGAAAGTATTGTGGAGACGTTCCCCATTGACGGCGCAGGAGGTGATCGACGAACTGTCCGGCCGGACCGACTGGAAGCCCAATACGGTCAAGGCGTTGCTCAACAGGCTGTTGAACAAGGAGGCTCTCGCTTACCGGGCGGAAGGCAAAACCTACTACTATTCTCCCGCCGTATCGGAGGAAGAGTGCCGGAGATCGGAGCGCCGCTCCTTCCTGCAAAAAATATACAACGGCGCCACGGCGCCCATGCTCATTCATTTTCTTCAGGAAGAAAAGCTGACCAAAGAAGAGATCGAGGAACTGAAGCGGATCTTGAGCGAAAAGGAGTAACGCGGGATGGATATTTCGGCCTTCTTATCATCGGGCTTCAAATGGATTCTGTCGTCGACGCCGGCCGCGCTGGCGGCCATCCTGCTTATTCTTGCGGCGAGAAGCCGTCTCGGCGGCAGGCTGCATCCGAAATTGCTGTACGTCTGCTGGATCGCCTTGATCGTCCGCCTGGTCTTTCCCTGGTTTCCGACAATCGATATGAACGTCGGAGCGATCATTCCCGCCTCTTGGCAATCGGCGGCGCATTCGGTTGAAGGCGCTGCCGCCGGGAACAAAGGACCGGCCGATGCCGGCGGACGAGCCGAAGCCGCTTGGTCGGGGACGCCTGCAGCGGAAGGACTGACAAACGCGGCGGACGGCAAGCTGGGACAAGCAGCGGCCGGCTCCGGCTCTTCGCTCTGGAAGCTGCTGTTCGAAGCGGCCGCCAATCTATGGCTGACGGGGGCGTTCGTTATTGCCGCCTATTACGCCGTCGCGCAATGGCGCTGGCACCGCAAATTAAAGGCGGACGTCTCGCCGCTGACGGACGAACGGCTGGCCGCCTATTTGGAGCAATGCAAGTCGCGTCTGGGCATCAAGCGGCCGGTTGCGCTCCGGCAAACCCGGCTGATCGCTTCGCCTGCCGCCTACGGCCTGATCAAGCCGTCCATCCTCATTCCGGAAGGGATGGCCGATTCGCTCGGCGAGGAAGATTGGAAATGCGTCATTTTGCATGAATTGATCCATATCCGGCGCAAGGATGCCTTCTGGAACATACTGATGGCGGCGCTCGTCGCGCTGCATTGGTTTAATCCTTTCATGTGGAAAGCCGCATTGGCGATGAGGGAGGATCAGGAGCTGAGCTGCGACAACAGCGTAATCAAGCATGTGGACCGGAAGGTGTACGGCCATGCTCTGCTGAAGGTGATGCAGCTGAGAATGTCCGCCGGACAAGCCCCTTTAACCCCGTTTGCCTCCGGCAAAAAACGATTAATCAAAAGGAGAATGGAAATGATCGTATCGAACAAAAAATCGGCTTTTACGCTGCTGGCGGCCGTCTTTGCCGTCGCCGTGATCGTCGTCGCCTTTACGAATGCAAGCATTAAAGCGGATCAGCCTCCGGCCGGGAAAGAGCTGTCGTTCGCCAAACCCGCCGAAGGCGAAATTAACGTCAAATTCGGCGACGAAGTGCCCGTCAGTCGCACCGAAACGGCCGTCAGCACTTATATGAGCATTCGGAACGAGCTTGGAACGCCCGTTTATGCCGCGGCGGACGGCAAAGTCGAAATCTCGGAATACAACTCGAAGCTCGGCACTCATATCGCCATCGCCCACGACGAGCAATACGCAAGCGTCTACAGTCATTTGGACACGCTGCTCGTGGAAGCCGGGCAGCAGGTGACCAAAGGCCAGCAGATCGGCACCATCGGCTCGACGGGCCGCAGCACGGGCTTTCACTTGAAATTTGAAGTGCAAAAGGACGGCGAAGCCGTCGATCCGGAGCCGCTGCTCGAGCCCTGAACGAATAAAATCGAACGTAAAGAGCTGAAGTCTTCCTGCGGAGGCGAGCTTACGTTTCCCGTTGACAGGACAAAAGGCGAAATCGGGTTTCCTTTCCCGGTTTCGCCTTCTTCATGTGATCCAGCCGCTTTCTTCTCGCATCGTGAAGCGGCAGCGGCCATTCGCTTAGAGCCCGGCGCCTAAGAAAACAAGTCAGCCTCTCCGCGTTTCCGCCGGCGACCCCCAATGCCGCCACGAAGCAGCGTCGCCCTTCCCGATTCGACTCCTCCCGTTTGATCCGATGATTGGCCCCCCTCGAAATAGACCGTCAGCAGATTGGCATGCAAAAAGAAGCTTGCGCTATTCGCAAGCTCCCTTTATTCTATGAACCATCCTTCTAACGGACATCGCGTACGCTTAAACGGCATTTCCGACAGCCTGTCCCCTCTAATGGACATGACAGCCTCTTAGGCGCAAAAATCCGATGGGGAACGGTAAATAAACTGGGGTAAGCGTCTCTTATGTCCGTCAGTTTGCAAAATAGTTCAATCGGACGCTCTAAGCATCGCCTATGACCGTTAACATGGCATGACCAATTAAACGTTTGACCGTTCGTTTAGCGGGACCTATAACGGTATGCCGCCATGAAGGCGCAGGCCGAATTTCTCGGTTGCTTACTTGCTCACTCTCACCGTCATCGTGTCGCTGAACGTCGCGCCGGCTGCATTGACCAGTTCGCAGCGGTATTCGTATACGCCCGGCGCGCGGCCGGACACCGAAGTCACGGCGCTTTGAGCGCGAGGCGTAGCCGCCGTCAAGCTTTGCGTATCGATCAGCCGGCCGTTTTCATACAGGCGGTATTCGGCGGCGTTTGTGCCCCACCACAGGTTCATCGTAACGTTATAGTTCCCGTCGCCGTCCCAGTTGTTGTGAGACAGCACCGCTTTGCCGGGAGACGCGTCCTTGACCGTCACTGTCAGCGGCGCGCTGGACGTCGTGCCGAAGGCGTTCGACAGCTCGGCTACATAGACATATGTGCCGTTCGGTTTGCCCGCAACGTTCACTTTTACCGATTGCGCGGAAGGCGTGTTGTCCGTCAAGAGCGCCGTATGAATAAGTTCTCCGTTCTCGTACAGCTTGTACACCGAGCCGTTGTTGCCCCACCACAAATTCATCGTGACCGCATAGTCGCCGTCCATCAGCCCGGTATCGTGACCGTTATTGTGGCTCAGCACCGGCAGGCCGGGTACGCCTTTCGCCTTAACGGCCGCTACGCGGAACGTTGCGCTGCCTTCCGTCCGATGTCCGGCCTTGTCGGAAACGCTGTAGCCGATCGTATGCTCGCCAATGCCCAGCTCCGCCGCGCGGATGGCCGAGCCGCTTGCGATCGGCTGCCCGTCAAGCAGCAGCACGGCGGAGGCGATGCCGGACTGCCCGTCCGCTGCGGCGAGCTCGAATCGGAGCTCCTCCGAATCGGCGACGTCCCGGACCGGACCGCCCGACAGCGTCAACGACGCCGTCGGCGCCGTCAGATCGAGCTTGACCGTTACCGTTTGAACCGCTTCTTCGTTGCCCGCCTGATCGACCGAATAATATTGGATCGTATGAATGCCTTCTTCGTTTACCGCAATAGGCGCCGCATAAATCTGCATTTCCCCGCCGTTGACGGCGTAATGCGTCGTGACCGGTTCGTTGGAATCGTCTTCGGCGGTCAACGTGACCGCCACCGCTTGCTTGTGCCAGCCATCCGCATCCGGATGCGGCTGCTCCGAGAGCGACGCGCTCGTTACCGGCGCGGTCGTGTCGGAGGAAGCGGCCGACGTAAAGTCGGCCAAACCTCTCGGCTTCAGCTGATACAACCCTCTGAAAATGGCGGAAACGCCCGTAATGTCCACGACATCGCCTTCTTTGTACGGGAACGACGCCATCGTCAAGCCGGTGCGCACGTCGATCCGGACATGATTGCTGACGGATCCGCTGACGGCGTCAAACTCGAACGAACCGCTCGGGGCGGCCGAGATGATGTTCGTAATCGTAACGTTGCGAAGCCGGACCAGCTGACCTTGGTTCGCGTCGTTAATTTGGTCCGCTTCCACGGCAGCCGGCAGCGGGGCCGTGCCCGTCTTTTCGATCGCGACGATATCGGCCAGCTCCAGCTCCGTGTTGTAAAGCGTCAGCGGAGCGGTAATTTTCACCTTGTCGCCTTGACGAAAGCCGCTTTGCGTCTGGTAGACGTAAATGCCGCCGCTGTCGTCCTGCAGGTAGAACGCCTGGCCTCCGAACGCGCCCGGCTCGGTCGTGACGACGCCTTCAACGGTAACCGTCGTTCCCTCCGCCTTGGCGCGGGCTTCCGCAATGGAAATGAGCGCCGGTATCGGTCCTTCCTCCCCCGGCAGCGGCTCCGCCGGCACGTTGGCCAGCTGCACCGTTTGCGTCAGCAGATTGGTGCCGTTCTGGCGCAGCCGAAGGTTCGCCGTCGCTGCGGTCGTTCCCGGGTTCAGCCGGACGGTCAAATCTTTGAACGCTCGGCCGCTGCTGTCCGCCGTCAAGCTGTAGGTCGTGCTGTAGCCGTAACTTGCCGGCCATGTTCCGTCGTCGCGCTGGAATTGGCCGATCTGGGTGCCGCCCGTCAAATAAATGCCGGTGCTGAAGCCCGATACCGTCGTATTCGGCTTCAGATTTGTTACGACGACGCGAATTTGGAACACCTGCTGCGTCGGCAGCTGCGCTTGGTGGACGAAGCTGTACTGCGGCTGGACGTCGGCCGGAGGTCCGCCGTAGGAGCCCGGCTTGAACGTCGAGCGGTCATACCATTTGTATCCGGCGGCCGGCGCAGACCAAGGCTCGGCTTGCGGTTCCGTCGAAGCGGCCGGCTCCTCCATCGGCAGCAGCGCCGTCGGCTGGTCGAGCTGCAGGCCGGCGACCTGATCGAGGCTCGTATAGTTTTCTTCCTCGGACAGCCAATCGATAATGTTAAGAAGAAGAACGGCGTCGTCCAGCTCCTTGAAGCCGTCGTAAGTCGTTTTTCTGGCGCCTGTCTCCTCGCGCAAATATTTCGGCGTCGCGTCTTCGACCGGCGAGGAGTCGCCGATGAACGCGGCTTTGCCGGCGCCTTTTTTGGCGACCGCCACATAAGGCCCTTCGGCGATGCCGCCGCCGTTGTATACGCCCTGATCGACGGCGTTGCCCCATGCCTCGTTCGTTTCCGGCACGTAGACGATGCCTTTCGCCTTCGTCGGGTCGGTAATGGCCAGCGTCGAACCCGCATGCATCGCCACGGCATTTACGCCCTCCGTAATGCCGAACGCCTGCTCCGGCTCGACGATGACGTTCGCCGTGACGTCGCCAAGCGCGTTGTAGCGGAAGCGCACGCCGAAGTTGTCGCTCAGCCAGTCGGAGTTGACCACGCCTTGCATCGCCGCGATTTCCTCGGCGTTCATCCCTTTGGTCGGATTGTCCCATGCGCCGCGGCGATAGCCGTTAATCGCCTCGGAGCCGTCCCAGCGGTTTTTGTTCCGGTCCGCGTTATAATGATCGCCAATGAAAAAAATGCTGCCGCCTTGCTCCACATATTGCTCCATCGCGGCTTGCTCGGATTGCTTGAACGGAATGTTCGGCTCCGCCACGACGAATACATCGTAATCTTTTAAATCGTCATAAGTAAACGGGGTCGCTTTGCGCAGCTCTTTCACATAATAACCGTTCCCCGCCAGCGCTTGTCCAAAGTCGGAAAACCCGCCGTCGATGACCCAGTCCGCTGCCCCCGCCGTTTGCGCATGAGTGTTGTCGAACAGCACTTTTTTGCCAAAGTTCTCGTTGACAACCTTCGCCTCAATGTACGGCGCCGGATCGGCCGGTCCCTCGGCCTTCGCGGCGTGCGCGCCAATCGACAGCGTCAGCACCGCCGCCAGCGCCGCGGCTGTCCAACGCTTGAATGGCTTCCAGTTCATCATTCCATCCCTCCAAAAATTGTGTTTTGCGAGCATGATGTCGACGACTAAGAATGCATTTCCATTCTATCACCGGGCCGGACAAGGAGGTGTTTTGTTTTTGTAAAAAATGGATGCTAGTATCTGCCTGTGGCGGGGCGGGGAGTCGAAATACGGGTTCAATCGAAGAGCGGTCTGCATACAATTCGCATAGAATTATCAAGTGCAAGGACAACATGCTTGGGACCGTCTTCCGGCGAATATAAAGCAACACTAATGGCAGCGGTTATATATTAAAGAGGTTGAAGCTCCCAATTCTTTGTGGGTCCGATAGATGTCGTTCGTTCCTGTTATGGCGAAATGGCCTGCGTAATCCGCTTCCTACTCCATTTTGTACTAGACGTCGGTTCAAAATGATAGTTTATTCAATATATCCACCATTGTGAACGATTTATCGTTCATAACCATCGATTTCCTACTTCTGCGACGTTGATTTGAACGATTCTTCGTTCATAACCACCGGTTTCCTGCTTCTGCGGCGTTGATTTGAACGATTTTTCGTTCATAACCATCGATTTCGTGACTCTGCAACGTTGATTTGAACGATTTATCGTTCACAACCATCGATTTCCTGCTTCTGCGGCGTTGATTTGCCGCTCTCCTATCCATATCTCCACCCCTGCCGGGGGACAACCGAACAAGCGCCTTCCGTCGATCCGCATATGTTGCAGTATCAAACGAGAAGGAGTGAGGACCTATCGCAACGTACAGAGCGAGATTAAGAGGCCGCAACGAAGTGCCTCCCGTCTTTACGTTTGCCTCCGGCAGAGCGGTGTTCCGTACCGTCCGAAACGGACGCGACAACGGGTACAACGGCAACGGGAACGGCTACAATGGCAACGGGTATAACGGCAACGGCTACAACGGCAACGGGTACAATGGCAACGGCTTCGGCCGGAGAAGGCTGCGGCTGAGATACCGCCTGGTTCTGGAGAATATCAGAAGAGTGACGGAAGCGCATATCCATCTGGGCCGTCCAGGCCAGAACGGGCCGATCGTAGCCTACTTGTTCGGTCCCAACCGCCGGGGCATCTCGTTCGGCCGAGGCGTCATTACGGGCGTATTGTCCAACCGCGACCTGGTCGGTCCGCTGCGCGGAGGCACAATTCGCCAGCTGATTCGCGAAATCGAGCGGGGCAACGCTTACGTCAACGTGCATACGAGAAGAAATCCGGACGGCGAAATCCGCGGTCAAATCCGGCGAGTATTTTAAGCCGCGCATCACGGTCTATAGCAAGCCAAACGGGGCGAATCCATCGATTCGCCCCGTTTGGCTTGCATTCCTGTTTCGATTTGTACTCGGCCATGAAGCGAGACATCACGCCATGTTATTCGCTTCACCCTGCCGCTTCCTTCTCGACCACGCTCAGCTTGCCGTTGGGCTCCATATAAGCCTGCTCCACGTTTTCGGGACCATTCAGCCCTTTGACCCGGAGCTCCTGCATCAGGTTGCTGCGCGTAATGCGCGCTTTGCGCAAACCGTTGATCAGGATGCGGCCCTTGTCGATCAGCTTGATCGGACTGCCCATCACCAGCTTCTCCATCATTGGAAATTTCATGGACAGCAGGCTAGCGGCAATTTGAAGCGCCACCAGCCCGGCAATCGCGGCGGCCAACAGCCAGAAATTCAGCTCCGGATCGGCCAAGCCGTCCCCGATAATCGCGCCGATCGCGATGACGACTACCAGGTCGAAATCCGTCAGCCTGCCCACCGACTGACTTCCCATCAAGCGGAATGCGGCCAGCCCGATCAGAAACAGCCCGGCCGTTCGGAGCAGCGTCATGCCTACTTCCATATCCGCACCCTCTCGCTATGGCTCCGTCAGCAAGTCAAGGGCCACTTCCATTTCGTTCTCCCTATTGTCAAGCGGATATACCCTTGCCGTCTCCCGGTCGTGGTCGACATGCTGAATATAGACCGGGGTGCCTTGATACATCACGCTCGCCATAACCGGCGACTCCGAAATTTCCTGCGCTCTTTGCTTATTCACAGCCTGACCTCCTCCGGCAAAATAGAAATCGTTTCCTATTATGCGCGGATTCCCGCCAAACTATTCCTCTTGCGCCGATATTAGGCAGCGGCGGCCCGAAGCCGCAAATTGCAAGATGGCGGCGGCCGCCCGCTCCCTCCGTTCCGGGTCTCCGCTTCTCATCGCCGCACGGAGAATATCGACCGCTTCCCGGACCGTTTCCGCATCGACGGCCGGGACGGAACGCTCATCGTCCGGGAAGGGCGGTTCGTCCGACAGCCATCGCTCAAGCTCGCCCGGCGCCGCCTCTCTGCCCAACTCCGCCAAGGCGCCTTCGCCGTTCAGCAGCTCGCGCAACTCCCGCGGCCAATGGCCGGGCGCCTCGCAAGGCGACCGCTTCAGCCAGGTGACGCCTCGCCGGTGACGGCTCCCGTCCTCTTCCGCACCGCCGCCTTCCGCATAGAAATAATCGCCCAGATCGCCCCAGTAGATCCAGCCGTTATGCTTGTCGACCGCCGCGATATAATCACCGTCGTTCATACGCCCGGCGAACATGGCGAGCTCCCGCGCCCGTACGTCCAGCAGCTCTCCCGTCAGCCCGGCCGCCATCAGCCGTTCCCGGATCGACCGCTCGTCCGCCCGCTCCAAATCACCCAGACCCGGGCATCCGAAAGCGATATAATGTTCTTCGACGTTCGCGGCGGCCGTCCAGCCGCCGGCGGTATCCGATAAGGTCAATCGGTACAGCTTCATCCTCCACACTCCGTTTCCGAAGGACTGTTATTTAATATAAAACCCGCCGAATGGAAGCACTTCGCGGAGCAGACGCTTCAGCCAGCCGTCCTCCTCCAGCTTGTCCCGCATCGTCCTGTCGCGCGAACCGGTCTGCACGAGCACCGGTCCGACGCCCTGCATCTCCCACTGCACGTTCATATTTTGGGTCGCCAGCGTATTGCCGTAGACGGACAATCGAATCGAGGCGTCCTCGGGATAAGCGACAAGCGCGTTTTTGTCGACGAAGAGAGGCTCATTCGGACTCAGCTGCAGCACGGCCAAATCGCCGACCGACAAGACGCCCAGCTTGCCGGGGCCAAAAAACTGCATGCGGACGAGCTCCTTCGTAATCCAAGCCGTCCGCCATTTCAATATTTTGCTCCGGTATCTCACGCCGTCCGTAAACATCACGACATGCCGGTAGTCGAACAGCAGGCTGCCGCTCTCCGGAATGTCGATCGCCTCGAGAGAGCATCCCGGCGGCAAGCCGAGGATGAACCGCGACGGCCCCTTCAGCTGCGCGCGGATCCATTTCTTTTTCCGATACGCCCCTCCCAGGTCCATTAAGCGGTCTTCCCGGCTCGCGGGTTCCCCTTGATAGGCGATAATCGATTCCGGATGCAGCACATGAAGCGCTTCGCCGGCATCCAGCTCCACCCGCACATGGCCGACCGGCGCCGGAGATTCGAATTTCATGGCAGCGTCTCCCTTCCGTGATCCCCTTCAGAAGAAGCGGCAACCTGCGCTTGGGCCGTCAAGATCGATCTTCGATGCCGGCGCCATACGGCGAACCGCCAAATCCGAACCGACAGCGCGTAAGCGGCCAGCAGACCGGCAACGACGGCCACGGCAGTAAACGCATTGCGGTAAAGCGACTGCCGCTTGCGCTCGAGCTCCTCCATCCGTTCGATCAGTCTCCGGTTTTCCTCCAGCAGCGCCTCGTTCTGCCGGCGGTACGCCTCATTGTCCGCCCGGTAGCTTTCGTTCGCCTGCTGAAGCTCGTCCTGCCGTTCCAACAGCTCGATCGCTTGCTGCCGGGACAGCTCCAGCTGCTCGCGCTGCTCCTGCAGCTGGTTTTCCAGCATCGATTTGGTCGCCTCGTATTGCTCCTGAAGCTCGTCAAGCTTGTCCGGCGCCTGATAAATATCTTTAATTCTGTCGAATACTCCCGCTTGAACAGAGGGCCCCCATATGAGAAACATACAAAAGACCAGCATGCCGACAAATGCCCATACCCGCTTTTTCATCCCCGTCACCTGCTCTCCCAAAGCCTTGCGCACGGCCTGTTTCTGCCATCTATTTTATCATTCCTTGCCATATCCTGTCGAAGCTGCAATCTTCGCCTTCATCTCCGCCATCATTTTATTCGAAACGAAATCAAATGATCAAATATACTTAACTTTCGTCGTTCAATCGCGCTATTACCATTCAAATATAAATAAAAATACGCATTTTGATTGAAAAATATAAATTTATATATTGACGACGGCGACTTTTGCGATTAATGTTATGTTTATTAACATATAGATCACACACAGGAGTGGTAGAGATGAAGAAAAAAAGAATTTTGCTCACAGCAGCCGTATTGATGTTAAGTTTAGTTACATATGCTTGCGGCGGCAGCGCCGGATCGAATCCGTCCGGCAGCGGCGGCGCGACGGCGGAATCCCCCGGCAAATCGGTCAATTTTCCCGCCAAGCCGGTCAAGCTGGTCATCCCTTATCCGCCCGGCGGCGGCACCGACGTCCTGTTCAGATTGATCGCTTCATACGCCGAACAGCATCTCGGCCAAACGATCGTTCCCGTCAACATGGGCGGCGCCACCGCCACCCTCGGTTCCCGCGAGGTCAAAGACGCGGCGGCCGACGGCTACACCATACTCGGCAGCCATCAGGTCGTCGCCACCGCTCAGCATACGGGCATTGTCGATTACGGCTTTGCCGCCTTCCAGCCCGTGGCGCAAGTCACTTCTACGCCTCATATTCCGATGGTGAGCAAGGCGTTTGCCGAAGCCAACAACATCGAGACGCTGAACGACTTTATCGAGCATGTGCGCAATCATCCGGATACCGTCATTTGGGCGTATACGGTCGGCTCGGAGGATCACTATACGATTGCCGCCCTGCTGGACAAGGCCGGCGTCGATCCGCGCACGATGAAATATGTCAACTATGCCGGAACCGGACCGCAATATGCGGCCATCGTAGCCGGACAAGTAAACGGCATGACCGGCGATTACGCCTCCGGCAAAGGATATATTGAAGAAGGCAACGTCGTTCCGCTTGCGGTCGTCGACGAAGAACGCAACCCGTTCCTCCCGGACGTACCGACGGCCAAGGAACAAGGCATCGACTTCGCCGTTACGGTAGACCGCGGTTTGCTGGCTCCGAAAGGAACGCCGACCGAGGTGATCGAGGTTCTTCAGGAGGCGTTCGACAAAGCGCTGAGCGATCCCGAGCTGCAGCAAAAGATCGAAGAGCTGGGAAGCTTCGCCCGTTACAAAGCGCATGACGAATATACGATCTTCTTGACGGAGCTTGACGCCACGATGGGGCTTCTTGCCGATAAAATGAAATTTTAAGGCGGGTGACAAACGATGGCCGATCGCATCTTTGCAATAGCGGTGCTTCTGTTCACGGCGGCATTTTTTGCGGAATCCCGGTCCTTCGCGGCCAAAAATGCGACGCAGACGCTGTCATCCGCATTTTTCCCGACCTTGATTATTGCCGTCATGTCCGCCTTCGCCATACTCGTATTCATCCGGAGCTTCAAGCGGCCAACGCCGGGGATCTCGTTCTCCGGCCTGGCCGCCAGGCTGAAGGAGCACTGGCGCATTCCCGTTTTGTTTGCCATGTTCGCCGGCTACGTCGCTCTCATGCCCGCCGCCGGTTTTCGCATAAGCACGATTCTGTTTCTGCTGGCGGGATTTATCGTCCTGCAGCCCCGCTTCCAGACTAAGCGGCTGCTGCTTTACGTCCCGCTTTCCCTGGCGCTGGCTTACGGCATTTTCTTTATTTTCGAACGGCAGCTTCATATTCTATTGCCCTGAAAGAACAGGCTCTACAGGCGGTGACTGACATGGATATATCATCGATTGCGCAAGCTTTTGCGGAGGTGCTTCATCCGAATAATTTGATGCTGTTGTCGATTGGCGTGATCGCGGGCATTATTGCAGGCTGCATTCCCGGATTAACCTATACGATGGCCATCATGCTGGCGTTTCCGTTTACGTTCGGGATGGATCCGATTTCCGGCATCACCCTGATGATCGGCATTTATGTCGGCGGATTGTCGGGAGGACTGATTTCGGGCATTCTGCTCGGCATACCCGGCACTCCGTCGTCCGTAACGACGACCTTCGACGGGTACCCGATGAACAGAAACGGAGAAGCGGGCAGAGCGCTCGGCCTCGGCATCCTCTCCTCCTCCTTCGGCACGGTCGTCGGCGCCCTCGCTTTATTCGCTTTGGGCCCGGCCATCGCCGGCATTGCGCTGAAGTTTGGCCCTTGGGAAATATTTTCGCTCGTGCTGTTCGCCCTGACCCTGATCGCCGGCCTAAGCGGCAAATCGCTCAGCAAAGGGCTGATCGCGGGCTGCGGCGGCTTGCTGATCGCCACGATCGGCTATGATCCTGCGGGTCAATTGAGGTTCGATTTCGGCATGACCGAGCTGTCGGGCGGCATCGCTTCGCTGCCGGTCCTGATCGGGCTGTTTGCGGTCTCGCAGCTGTTCAAGAACGTGGAGGAAATTCGCAAGCAAAGCGAAGGCCTGTCCAAAGCGCAGGTGCGCATTCCGATCAAGCAAGTGTTCAAAGATATGTACGCCGAAAAATGGAACGCCTTGCGCTCCTCTTCCATCGGCGTATTCATCGGGGCGCTGCCGGCGGCCGGAGCGGAGACGGCCACCTTTATCAGCTACGATCAGGCCAAAAAATTCGGAAAGCGGAAGGAGCTGTTCGGCAAAGGGCATCCGGGCGGCATCGTCGCGTCGGAGACGTCGAACAACGCCGTCGCGGGCGGCGCGTTCATTCCGTCCATTACGCTCGGCATTCCCGGCGATGTGGCGCAAGCCGTTATGTTCGGGGTGCTCATACTTCACGGCATAACGCCCGGCCCGGGCCTGTTCCATCATCAGCCCGTCCTGGTAAACTCGATTTTTGCAGCGATGCTGATCAGCGCTCTGATTATGCTTTTGTTCCAGACCTTGCTGCTCCCGCTTCTCATTCGCGTCTCCTTGATCCCGAACGCCATTCTGGTGCCGTGCATTATCGTCATGAGCTGCGTCGGCACCTTCGCGCTGAATCATCAAATGTTCGACGTCTGGTGCGTCGTCCTGTTCGGACTGCTCGGCTACTTGCTGGAAAAGATGGACGTGCCGCTCGGCCCCGTCATCTTGGGCCTCATACTCGGCCCCAAAGCCGAAGACGAGCTGATCAAGGCGCTGCAAATGAATCCGAACGTCGGCGAGTTTGTTACGCGGCCCATATCGCTGCTGTTTATTGTATTGGCCGTCGTCTCGCTCGCCTACAGCCTCTATCAAGCGAGAAACGACCGGTCCAAAACGAAACGCGGCCCTTCCCCCTCTAATGCGGCTTAGCATTCGTCAGCTCATATCAGCCTCCGTTGTCGTCGATGGGACGATACGGAGGTTTCTCTATTGACATCGGCAAACGGATCGTTTATGATTCAATTGTTAGATAATTATCTAAATATCTTATTTCGAAACACTGGTTAACAAGCGCCAGCCTTCGCCCAGGGAGGAGTGAACCGCGATGTCCATTAACGATACCTTTAAAGCGCTGGCCGACCCGACCCGCCGCAAAATACTCGATTTGCTCAAAGAACGCGATTTGACCGCCGGCGAAATCGCCGAGCACTTCAACATGACCAAACCGAGCATCTCCAACCATTTGAGCATTCTCAAGCAGGCGGATCTCGTCTGGGACGAGCGCCGGGGCCAGCATATCGTCTATTCCCTGAATTCAACCGTATTGCAGGACGTGCTGAAATGGATGCTCGAATTTCAACAACAATCGAAAGGATGATCAACATGAAGAAATGGATCGTACCCGCTTTATCCGCTGTCGCCGGCGCTGCCGCAAGCCTTATTCTGTACGACCGGCTGCCCGCCGAAATGGCGGTGCATTTCGGATCGGGCGATTCGCCCGACAACTGGATCGGCAAGCCTTGGGGCGCGTTTTTGCTGCCGGCGCTCGCCCTTGCCGTCCCTTGCATCACGTATTTAGCCGCCCGGCTGGAGAAGGACGAAAGCAAACGCCGCCGCGCGGAAGCCGTCAACCGTTCGATTATGGCGTTCGTTTCGCTGCTGCTGCTGGCCGTGCATGCCTTCACGCTGGTTTATAACTTAGGTTACGAGGTTTCCGCCGGCGCCTTTGCAACCGTGGCGGTCGGCCTCATGTTCCTGCTCGTCGGCAATATCGTACCGCGGGTTCCGCAAGGCTACATGCAATGGCCGAAGCTCCCCGAAGCGGCTCAGCGCAAGGCCGCGCGCTTTCAGGGACGCCTCATGATGACGGCCGGAGCCGCGTTTCTGCTCCTGGTCTTGCTGCCCAAAGGGTGGATCTTCCCGGCTTTCTTCACCGTGCTCGGACTTTTTGTCGCCGCCTTGATCGGAAGCCTGACGGTTTATACCCGCAGCCGCGCCTCGTAACCTGCTCTCTTACGTTCAGTCAAGCGGCGGAGACGGAACCGCATCCGTCTCTTTGCCGCGCGACAACGGAAGCCTGACCGTCACGACCGTTCCCGCTCCCGGCTCCGACCATGCCTCGATCGTTCCGCCCATCGCTCGGGCGATATGCTGGGCAATGCTCATGCCAAGCCCCGCGCCGTTCGTGCCGGCTTCCGTATTCGTGCCCCGGTAATACCTTTCGAATAAATTACGAAGCGTTTCTTCATCCATGCCGACCCCGTCGTCGCGCACCGAAATAACGGCATCCCCTTGCTCCTTCCATGCGGATATGGTGACCGTCGTGCCGGCCGGATTATGTTTAATCGCGTTAAATATTAAGTTGTCCAGCATTCTCGTCAACCACTTGCCGTTGGCTTGCACCGGGAGCGGCATATCGCTGCCCTCGTACTGAAACGCGACATCCTTCAGCGTACGGTCGTTCAGATGCTTCAGCACGATTCGACGGACGTACTCGTCGAGCTCGATCGTTTCCGCTTCCAGCGGCACCGCATTGTTTTTGAACTGGAACACCAAGGAGAAATCTTCGATCAACTCCAGCATATAGCCGCTTTTTTCCCGGATCGTCCGCCCCATCGCCTTCAGCTCCTCCTCCGACCACTCATAATTTCCGCTTTCCAGCAGATGGCCGTACCCTTGCAGCGAGCTGAGCGGCGTCCGCAAATCGTGGGATATGCCCGTCATCCATTCCTCTCTTGTCTTTTCCAGCCGCTTGCGCTCCTGCTCGGAGGCGTTCAGCTTGCCCGCCATGTCATAGAAGCCGTCGATCACTTCCTTGTACAGCCGATAACGCCGTCTCAGCTTGCCGTTTTTGCGGTACAGCCGCTTCCGCTCCTTGCCCGACAGCGTTTCCTCGTACATGCCCTTGCCCAAGCGGGAAAACCATCCCATAAACAGCAGCAGCGGCCTTCCGTACCGATAGCCGTGATAGACCGAGACGAAGACGGTAACCAGCAAAATAAAGCCGCACAGCACGGCGACGTACAGAATAACGTCCTGCAAAAACGTCCGGTTGACGTATTCGTCCGTTTTTTCGCGGTGCAAAATCCAGACATGACCCGAATGCGGATCGGATCGGACCGCGATCGAAGTCGGAAACCTGCCTTGCGACTCCTCCATCAACAGCAAATCGAGCGGCTTGTAGTCGGCGCCGTCGATCGGCAGGCCGGCGGTCAGCACGATGTCTCCTTGCGCATCCATAATTTGCAGCGTCTGCTTCTGCCGCTTCAGCTCCTCATCGACGGCCGCCCTTGAAGCGTCCGTCAGCAGGCCGTTCCGGGCATGCCGCCCGAACAGCGCTTCCAGCTCCCGAGCGTCCTCGTTCACATAGCCCAACAGATGAAGCACGGGCTTCTGAAAGGTCACCTCGTCAAGCTCCGTCAGCACGTCGTACGACCGGTACCGCTTCGCTTGCCGAATATCCAGCAATTCGACCGTGTCGTAACGATTCGGCAAGTCGGCGGGAGCGTTGACCGAATAAATAACGGCGCCGTTCTCGTCGACGAGCTGCAGCCAGTAATTTCGTTTCGTCAGCTGCTTCTGCCAATGGTCGGACAGGACGACGCCGTCCTTGCCTGCGTACATCTCGACCGTAATCATCTCTAGAGCGCCGATCGGAAACGACCTCTTCAAGTCCTGGTTCATCAGCATTTGCACCAGCACCAGAAGCAGTACAGCCGCAGCCGCAACCACAAACGCGAACAACAAGATAGCCTGATAGGCAAAATGAAGCGTCAGCCGCCTGCGAATGCCGTTCATGGCTTGCTCTCCCGGACCAGCTTGTAGCCAAGTCCCCTGACCGTCACCAGCAGCGCCGGATTGCCGGGATCGGCTTCGATCCTCTCGCGCGCCTTGCGAATATGAACCATCACCGTATTATCGTCGCCGAGCCCGTCCATTCCCCATACGGCTTCGTATAATTGCGATTTGGAAAATACCTTGTTCGGATGGCGGCATAAATAGTGCAGCAGCTGGAATACCATAGCGGGACAAGCGACCGGCTTGCCTTCGACGATGACTTCGCCCGCCGCTTCGTCGAGCACGAATCGGCCGAAGTCGTACCTTTGCCGCGTCTCGCCGGACGGCATGGACGACAGAACGGACGCGCCGGCCCCTCTGCGCAGCCGTGCCTTTATTCTGGCCGCGATTTCCAGCGGATTAAACGGCTTGGTCACATAATCGTCGCCGCCCGTCGCGAAGCCGGTCAGCACATCCAAATCCGAGGCGCGCGCCGTCAAAAATATAATATAAGCGTCGGACACGGCCCGAATTTGCGGACACAGGTCGAAGCCGGTGCCGTCCGGCAGCATGACGTCCAGCAGCACGATATCGGCGCCGTGCGAGCCGATCAGGCGCAGCGCCTCCGCAGCCGTGCCCGCTATGTACAATTGACGAAACCCTTCCTTCCGAAGCGTCATTTCGATCATGGCCGCGATGGCTTGCTCGTCGTCCACGATAACGATTTTTGCATTGGAATAATCCACGCGTATCCCTCCCCCGTCCCATTCTACTACAGCAACCTTAATTTCCGTTAAACGGAAACGCCAAAAATTAAGCCGAAAATAAGAATGCCGTAAGCGGAAGGTAAAGAGCGTCCGTTAAACTGAGCTGGAGGTGATGGAAATGATAAACAGCGGCAGACAGCCGCTCGTCGATGCGATGCGGGGCTTGAGCCTGCTCGGCATCCTGATGTCGAACATGCTTATTTTTCAATACGGCATGTTCGGCAAAGACGAGCTGGAGCTGTTCGGACCTTCCTCCTGGGACGAAGGTCTGCATATTTTTATGAAGATATTTGTGGAAGGAAGCTTTATGCCGATATTTACTTTTTTGTTCGGTTACGGCCTGGTCAACATGCGGGAAGGACTCGAGGCGCGAACGGGCAAATGGAAAATGCCGCTCGTCAGACGATTCGTCCTGCTGGCGGGGCTCGGCTTGGCGCATTCGATCTGGATGTGGGACGGCGACATTTTGCTCTTTTACGGTATCATCGGATTTCTTCTGATGCCGTTTCTGCAGCGCAAGGCGAAGACACTCCTCATCTGGGCCGCCGTTTTGTTTGCGCTGCTCGGCTTGTCGGGGTTCGGCGCGGCGACGGCCGAGGACAGTCCATTGTTCGCGGAGGATCAAAAGGCGCGGGTGGAGCAATATGTCAAGAAGAGCATAGACGTGCTAGGCTCCGGCACCTACGCGGAAATCGTACATTTCCGCAACAACGAAGATCCTTTGGAGCTGGACGGCTTAACGGCTGCCGTACTGGCGCTGCTTATTCCGCTCATCAACGGACCGATGTTTCTTCTAGGGATGTATGCCGGCCAAAAAGCGTGGTTCCGCCGCCCGGACCGGGACAACACCCTTTACGGCCGCAGAGCTGCGGTGCTGATCCCGCTCGGGCTGGCGTTGAAATCGATGAAGTTCGTTTGGCCGGACTTGAAGTTGACCGGTACGAGCGATATGCTGGGCATGAGCGTGCTGGCGCTCGGTTATGCGTTCGGCTTTGCCTGGCTGTTCGCCCGCCTGAAGCGGGAGACGGCGATGAAGCCTTTTCTCGCCGTAGGCAAGCTGTCGCTGACCAACTATTTGCTTCAATCGGTCGTGTGCACCACCATCTTTTTCGGCTACGGCCTCGGCTTGTTCGGCCGGCTCGGCATTGCCGCGGGCATCGGCATCGCGCTGGCGCTGTACGCCTTACAGCTGCTGGGCAGCGTCATCTACTTGAAACGGTTTGCCGTCGGCCCCGTCGAGCGGCTGCTGCGCATCGGCACCTATTGGTCCTGGTCCGGCAAACCCCGCGTTCGAACGGCGCCCCCCGATTCGCCGAGCGCCGGAGCGGTGCAGCCTCCTTCGGCGCAGGGATAGCTGGCGGCGGTCGAGCTTCACAGCGGCAGCGGCCCTGTTCAGGCGCCGCTTTGAAGCCCGGTTAATTGGACGGAAAGAGAGATATACATCTTCTCTTCCGGCTGCAGCCTATATATAGTATACTAGTCTCCGTTATCACCCTATATATAGAGAACTGTGAAATCGGAGGATCCCTATGAAACGAATATGCGTTTATGCCGGCTCGAACCTGGGAGTCGCGCCAGAGTATGCTCTTGCAGCGGAACAACTGGGCCGGGAGCTGGCGGCCGCGGGTCTCGAGCTCGTATACGGCGGCTCCAGAATCGGCCTGATGGGCCGGCTGGCCGATGCCGTGCTGAGCCAAGGAGGAAAGGTTACCGGCGTCATGCCTTCCGGACTGTTTCAAGGCGAGATTGTTCATGAAGGTTTAACGGAGTTGATTGAAACGGCCGATATGCACGAGCGCAAAGCGACAATGGCCAATTTGGCGGACGCCTTCATCGCTTTGCCGGGAGGACTGGGCACGTTCGAGGAATTGTTTGAAGCGCTCAGCTGGTCGCAGCTCGGCATTCACCGGAAGCCGATCGGTCTGCTGGACACAAAAGGTTTTTATGAGCCGCTGCATGAACTGTTCCGCCAAGCCGTGCAGTCGGGCTTTGCCAAACCGTCGAATCTCCAGCTGTTCGTCATCAGCGAATCGCCTTCCGAATTGCTTGAAGCCGTAACGAATTTCCGGCGGCCCGAGCTGGAACGGAAATGGGATCAGCTGCAGCCAAGCGCAAACGGCTGACAGGTCGAACTTAAGGTAGGTCAAGCGTAAACGGCTGCGCCGTCCTTTGGAGGCGAAGTTTACGTTTTGCGTTGACATAGCTCGGTAAAGCGTGAAACTTATACTTTCTTTTATGTGAAAAAAAACGCCTCGCGGCGTTTTTTTCATACTCGAATGGTCGTTGCGGCTGCGAAGCCTGACGCGGGAAATCGCTTCCCGCGCAACGCTTCAACCTTTTAACGACAGCAGCCATTCTTCGTAACAAGACGGGCACAGCAGCGTCAATCGCTCCTCCACCCCGTTCTCGTCGTATTCCGTTATGGTGCGAACGGGCTCTGTCTCATGCTCGCAGTGGGCACATGTATAAGACACCCCGAATCCCCCGCTTGTCGATAGTCTGCCGTTATGCCAAACTCGATCGCCGGACCGTGCTGTTTACAGTCCGCCGCAAGAGTCGGGATAACCGTCCTGCTCCTTCATCTGCCGAAGCTCTTGCTCGCTGGGGTCCTCCGGCATTTCCGCTACCAGCTTCACTTCCCGGCCCTGTTGGCCAGATGCGTCTTCTAGCCTGCGCTCGGGCTGGCGATTATCCATCGTTTCCGCTCCTTATGCCGATGTAAGCTGCGGTTCTTGCCTAAAGAGATCGCAGGTCGGCCGGTGCCATCCCTGCCGATCCCGTCTGCATGTGTTGCTCATTATGCTATCGTTAAAGTTAATGTTGCCGATGCTGCTCGCAAAGCTGCAAGGAGGCTGCCGCTACTCCTGTTGTTGCTGCTGATTCGGCTGCTGTGCCTGCCGATTGGCCGCGGCTCCGTTTTGCTGGAACGCTTGGGCGGCCTCTGCCGCGGGTTCAACGGCAAACTCCGTATCCTCCGCATTCGCTGCCGGCATCCTGTTCAGCTTCGTTGTCTGTACCTCGGCTTTGGATGCCTGATTTTGATCCTGCTCGAATGCCATTAAGTCGCACCTCCTTTTTCGCACAACGTTGCAACGCCCTAGTAGCATGCATCATTTTCCCCCAAACTATTCCAACCCGCCCGAGTTTCCCATTCATGGAGCTTCCAAGCGACGGAGCATTGCAAGGAACGTTACACATGAAAAAGGCCGCTTGCTTGTGCAAGCGGACCTTCATTTTATTCCACTATAAAGTTACCACTCGGTCAAATCCGTCGCCCGCATAAGCCTCAGCACCATGACCGCCGCTTCCGCCCGCGTAGCCATAGCCGCAGGTCTGAAGCTTCCCGTCTGGTCGCCTTGGACAATGCCCAGGCCGGCCGCCGTCCGGACAGCCTCCAGCGCCCAAGCGCCGATGCTTTCCTGATCCGCAAACAGCTTTCCTTGTCCGGAGCCGCCCTCCTCGGAAGCGCCTAAATAACGGATGGCTCGCAGCAGCATGACCGCCATTTCTTGCCTGGATATCGTGGCGTCCGGCCGGAATTCGCCGGAGCCGTAGCCGGAGACAATTCCCGCATCGGCCGCCGCCGCTACCGCACCTTCGTACCAGCGTCCCTTCACATCGCCGAAGGCGGACGTTGCTCCGGACGAATCCAGACCGAGCAAACGGGAGACAAGCGCCGTAAACTCCGCGCGCGTAATCGTGCCGTTCGGATCGAACGTATCGCGGTCCCGGCCTTCAATTACAAGCATGGACGCCAGCAGTTCCACTTCCGTTTTCGACCAGTGATCGTTCACATCGGCAAACTCGGCCTGGTAATGAATTACCGCATAGCTGTCCAAGCGGCTTCCGTCAAATTCGGCAACCCATTCGCCATTCGAGCGGACGAATGTTGCCAGAACGAACTCCAGCTTGCCCGTCTCCTCGTTCCATCTGGCCGCAACGGAGCCGTTGTCCGGTTTGGCCGTCCCCAGTTTCAGCCTTAACGAAGCTTCTCCGCCCAGCTTTTTCAACCGGCCGGCGTTGCCTTGTACATCTTCATAGCGAACGGCCAGCTCGATCGGCTCACTGACGGCATCGGCGCCCAAACGCGCCAGCGCGGCCCGAATGCCTGTCGCGGCTTCTCCATCGTCGGCAGAAAAATCAAGTTCAAGCGAGCGCAGCGCCGCCTTCGCTTCCGATTCCGCCGCCGCCTTGACGGCGGCAACCGGAACGGCAAACGTTCCCCGCTTCGTTTCGATTTCCAGCACCAGCCCGCCATTCAGACGAAGCAGTTCCTGCATCGTTTCCGGACTTAGCTTAAGCAGCAAGTCGGAGTAATCCGCCATGTCCAGACGGATCCGGCCGGCCGCAATTTCATCCGGACGCAGCACGATCGTTGCGCGGGAACCGTCCAGGGCAAGCTCGAGCACGTTTGGCGGTATGATGACCGTACCGCCGGCGGCGCTCGTTATTTTAATGCTCATGCTTGCATCCGGGCTTACGTTGCCAGCCCGATCCGTCGCATTTGCAACAAGCTCGACGTCCCCTCTGGCCAATCCGGTCATCGTGACCGACCACTTGCCGTCCGGGCCGGCCGAAGCCATCCCCATTGAGCCTGCGGCCGTGACACGAACGGTCGAGCCGGGCTCCGCCGTACCGGCGATCACCGGTGAGGCTGTGTAAAATACGGCCCCATCCGCGGTCGTAAAGACCGGAGCCGCCGGCGCCGTCGTATCGACCGTGACGCCGTCCAGCGTTTCGTACGGCTGAGCCGTCGGCAGCGTTAAGGGAAGCGGATTGTCCGAAGCGTCAACGATAACCGCACCGTTCAAGCGAAGCTCGCCAAACAAGGCGATGCCGTCCTCGGCGGCGTTGCCGTCCGCTATCGTATAGGAGAACGATAGACGATCCGAAGGTCCTTCACTGCCGTTGTACACAGCTTGAACCGTTATGCCTCCGATATCCAGCTCCAGCGAAGGGGCTCCGCCGCTCATATCAATCTTGACCGGCTCGCTTAAGCTTAAGACAAATTCCAAAGACTGGCCGGAACGGTAAGCGCCGGCTTCCGGAACCTCGACCTCTACAATTGAAGGCGCCACTCCGTCGACTTTAATGCTTGGCAGAGTTCCCGCCGGAAGAGACACATTCATCGCATTGCCGTTCAAATCTTCGACCGCGGCGCCTTCCAGCTTAAGCTCCGCCCCCGTCGCGATGCCGTCCGCATCGAAATCGCCCTCCGCCACCGTATAAACGAACACAAGCTCCGTCCCGGATGAATCCGCCGCCTCATACAACGCGCGCTTCTCCGCCGCACCGATCAACAGCGGAAGGACAAGCTGATCGGCCGCCGCGTTCGTACGAACCTCCTCGCTCAGCGACACCCGGAACCGCAGTGTATCACCCGTCTTGTAGACGCCCGCCGGATTGTCGGATGTCAGACTTTCAATGACAGGAGCCGTGCTGTCCACAATCACTTGGGACATATCGCCAACGCCGGTCAGTTCGTTGACCGCTTCGTTCCCGCTTGCATCCCGAATGAAAGCGCCGTTCAGGCTCAATGCAGGCACACCGCTCAAATCGACAGATTGTCCGTTCGCGTCGCCGGCCAGCACCGTATAAACAAATTCAAGCGTATCCGTATCGTTGCCGGAATTATACCGTGCGGCATATTCGGTTCCGCCGATGCGGAAAGCCAGCTCCGGCGTTCCCGTTACTTGTACCTCTTCATTGTATTTCACCAAAAAGGCCAAAGCATCTCCTTCCCGATAGGCGCCCGGAGCCGCAGAAACCGATACGATCGCAGGCTTCAGCGTATCGACCTTCGCGTTCCGCTCAAGCGGAGTCGGCAATTGCCGGTTTGCCGCATTGCCGGCCGCATCTGCGATGGCCGATCCGTTCAGCTGCAGCTCGGAGCCAAGCGTCACGATGCCGTCATGCTCGATGCCGTCGGGCAGGTCGAGTCGGAACAGCAGCGCATTCGCTCCCGATCCGGAAGCATAACCCGCCTCGTATGCCGTTCCGCCTATCGTAACGGCCAGCTTAGGCGTGCCGCCCGTTACGTAAGCCGCTTCGTTAAACGTTACCAGCAGTTCAACGGCGTCTCCGGCCAAATAAGTCTTCTCTTCCATCGTTACGGAAACGATGGAAGGCGGTACCGTATCGACGAGAATGCCGGATAGATCCGGCAAGGCCGCAAACGTCAAGAGAGCATTGTTGCCTGCCGCATCCCTCACCGTTCCGCCGTTCAATTCCAGCGGATCGGCTGAAGCGAATGAAATGCCGTCCGGATCGGCGTCCCCGGGTTGAATTGCATATTCAAAGATCAGCTCCGCCGTCCCGCTTCCCCCGGTCCATTGCGCGAATCGGAGCTCTTCGCCTACGGTTATGGCGATGCGCGGCTGTCCCTGGACTTCCACAGCCTCGCTGAGAACGGCCCGCAGTCTAATCATGTCGCCGGCGTTATACATTCCGGCGGCGGTATCCGCATAAAGTCCCGTCGCCTCCGGAGGGGTCGAATCGATAATGATCCCGGACGCATCCGTGCCCGTCGGAATCGTCATGATCGCATCGTTGCCTGCCGCATCGCGAATCGTTCCTCCGTTTAAGAAGAGCGAACCGATGCCGATGCCGTCCGCATCGTTATGACCGGCTTGCACCGTGTAGGTGAACAGAACCGTATGCGAGTTGACGCCGTTGTAAACGGCATGCACGATTGCGCCTCCTACGTCCAGCGCAAGCGACGGCTGGCCCGTCACCTCTACCGGCTCGTCAAACCGTACGCCGAATTGCAGCGCGGCCCCGGACGGATACGCTCCGGTCGCAGGCAGCGCGATCTCGGCAACTGTCGGCGACTTGCCATCCACGCGGATGCCGTCGGTTGCACCGACGCCGGTCAGCGTCAGCCTGGCGGGCGCGCCGGCGGCGCTGCTTAAAGTTCCGCCGTTCAATTCAAGCGAAGGAATAGAAATGCCGTCATGATCCTCTATGCCGTTTTCCACTTGATACACGAACGTCAACGATTCGCTGCCGCTGCCGCCCGTGTAATAAGCCCGGCGTTCCGACGACCCGATCTGCAAGGCCAAATACGGCTGACCTTCCACGATCACGCCCCTGTCATAATGGACGGTAAACGTCAAGGCGTCTCCCGCTTTATACAACCCCGCGGCCGGAACGTCAACGCCTTCTACGCGCGGCACCGGCAGCACCGGCACGGACGCGCTGTCCGCATTGTTGGCCGTGTTAGGTTCGTCCGAAGTTTGCGCCTCCGCTTGGAACAACGCGTTTCCGGACGCCTGATCGAGGATCGCAAGCCGTACCGTCACTTCCGAGGACTCTCCCGCGCCGATCGGCTTGCTCCGCGTACATGAAGCCGCCCCGCACGTCCAGTCCTCGCCCGTTAGATTCGTAATCGTATAAGCAGCATGACCTGCAACGGTCAACGATATATCGTCTGTCGTCGGCACGATGCCGACATTCGTGACCGTTACTGTGTACTCGGCGTTTTGACCTTGGTAGAATATGCCGCTGTACGAGATGTCCGTCTTCAAATCCGGAAAAGCGCGCACCTCCAGCTCAAGCGTGCTCGCAACGGTCGTCGCCGCTCCGTTCACTTGAACGGGAGCCGTCAGCCGATACGAGACGGTGCCGACACGGTCGCCGGCCGGAGTCACGTTCAACACTCGGGTCGCGCCGGAGCCCGTTAACGGCAAGTCGCTTGCAATCAGTCCCGCCGGGCTTTCGTTCCGGCGCTCCGCCGTCAAATCGGAGGCGCCGCGCAAGTTTAGCGTCGCCGTATATGGTTCGTCATACATGATTTGCGCGCTGAGCCCTTCCACCGCGCCCGCCGCCGTCTGCGCATTCAGCAGTCTGGGGAAGCCGCGCTGGTCCCGCTCCGCTTCCGCGCTGACGGGACCGCCCGCGCTGCGGGCCGGGCTGTCGGCGGCCAGGGCATGGGTCGGCGTATAGCCGCCGTTATCGCTAAGCGGCTGCAGCCTCGGATCCGCATGGATGCGGTTCGTGCCCGTCACCGGCGCTTGCGTTGCCGGATCCAAGGCAAATATTTCAGAGGCTGAACCGATAATATTGTACTGAATATTAGGAGCTTCCAGCGGTTTGACGATGTTGGCGCCCGCCGCAATATCTTTCTTCTCGGGAAAGGACGGAGCCCTGTTGCCCGACACGATCGAGCTTTTCAGCTGCGGTTTGCCGGCCGCGATGTACAGGCCTGCCCCGGGCTGCGCCGTACTTTCATTGCCCGTTATCGTCAGATGAATCAGCTTGGGCCGCACGGTCACGCCCTCCGGCTGATCCGCCGCAGCCATAATGCCGCCGCCTCCGTCGCGGGCAAAGTTGCCGCTGAACGTACTGTTGACGATCGTCGTATTTCTTACGCCAATCGACAGTCCGCCGCCTGTTCCCATAAAGGAATAGCCGCCGGGGGGCTTCTCGCCGTTCGCACGGTTGGCCGTAAACGTGCTGTCCTCGACCCTGACCGTGCCGGTGTTCGCGCCCGGCAAAAAGGCGATGCCTCCGCCCGTTCCCGACACCGCAACATTGCCCTGGAATAACGTCCGGCTTACCGTCAGATCGAGATCTCCATCGAGATACAAGCCGGCGCCATGAACCGCAGCATTGTTGCCGCGTACAACAACATCGTCCAGTATGAGCTTTCCTCCGGCCGGACCCGAGACGTACAGTCCCGCTCCGGAGCCCCCCTCCCCGGCTTGGTTGCCTTCCACCACGACGTCGCGAAGGGTCAAGGTTCCCCGCCCTGTATCCGCGAAGATTCCGCCCCCGCCGTAGTCGTGATCGGGAGCTTTCCCTCCCTTGACCGTCAGCGCTTCCAATGTCACGTCCGGAAAGCTGTCGCTCATTCCCTCGTTAATAATGAGAATGCGGTTGCCCGCCGCCGTAAGAATCGATCCATCCGGCCCGCTTCCCGTCCCTCGAATGACGGCCCCGTCCGTCAGCTCGAGCGGAACGGCGCCCAGGTTATATTCGCAAGCGGCCAGCGTAATCGTCTGAATGCCGGCCGTTTCGTTGCTGGCCGTCACGGCCGCTCTTAGTGCCTCGACCTCTCCGTCGGTGCATGCCGCGGCCGACGTTCTTCCCGGAAAAGCGGCAATCATTACGACCGACAACAAAATGGCAACGGCCAGCCAAATCGATTTATGGCGGACGCTTTGCCATTTATCCCTTAAAGCGCTGCTCATGCGTTCATCTCCTCTCTAATCATCTTCCCGGTCCGGCTTCAAGAACGGGGAGGAAAAATGCCTTGCAGCGCTATGCAGAAATTAAACGTTAAATACGGCTGCATATTGTTGTGCGGCAAACCTTCCGGCACCGAAACCGCGGACGGGTGCATCATGACGGCTCCCCCGCCGCCCGGCGCCCCGTAGGCGCTGCCGCCGCGGCGTCCGCCCGCGACGCCCGGAAAGGCGTCAATCGGTTCGCTTTGCGGCAATCCGGTCAGACTGCCGTGACGAAACAGATGGGTATGAGCCGGTATTTCGGCTTCGATCAGCTGAACGGCCTGCTGCCCGCCTTCCTCTCCCAAAAATCTTTCGGTCAGCCCTTGCCCTTGTCCGGGATGCATTGGCGCTCTGCCCATCAAATTGGGCAGAGCGAATGTCGATTTTCCGTCTCCGCCATAAGTCGTGCCCAGCAAGGAAAACAGTGCCGTATTTTGCGCCAGCGGCATCAATTGTCCGTTGCAAAACGCCCAGCCTTTCGGTGCGAAATTAAATGGAAAAATGCGTATTTCTCCTACAAACGGATCAGCCATTGGTTGACACCTCCATTATCTTCATTAGTTCGGCGAAGGAAATATGCCCTGTAAAGCGATACAATAAGATACCGTTAGAAACGGCTGCACGTTATAATGCGGCTGCGACCCCCCCGCCGGTTCGATTATCGACTCGTGAAGCTGTACCGCTGCGCCGCCGCCCTCCCCAGCGCCGCCGGTATGATAAGCGCTGACGCCCGTCGCGGCCCATAGCCGGCCCGCCGGACTGCGGTCGTCGGCAGGCGTCCTCTTCGCGGTCAAGGCATGCGTATGGGGAGCGATTTCGGCCGCCGTCAACGTGTGCGCTTCCTGTCCGCCTCTTTGCCCCAATGTAAATTCGTTGCCCCAATGAATCGGCACCCGGCCTCTAAGGTCGGGCAGCGCAAAGTTGACACGTCCGTCTCCTCCGTACGTCGTACCCAACAGGGCAAACAGCGCCTGATTCTGGTTGATCGGCATCAACTGTCCGTTGCAAAGCGCCCAGCCTTTCGGTGGAAAGTTAAAAGAAAACAATCGGATTTCGCTCAAAAACGGTTCCGCCATCACCGTCGCCTCCTATCAATTTGGGGAAGGAAATATTCCGTACATCGATATAATAAAGTTGACGCACAAATAAGGCATCATATTGTTATGCGGCTGGCTGCTTCCCGCAACCCCTACCGATTCCGGCGCCATCCGGTCATCCGGACCGCCGGGCGTCGATGTGTAAGCCGCCAATGTCGACAAGGCCAATGCCGCCCATGACGGGTTGGAAGTATCTCCCTGTTCATATCTCGCCCGGACAACATGCGTGTGCCTGGGCATTTGGGCGGCAGTTAATGTCACATTCTCCACCCCTCCGGCTTGTCCTATCATGTAGTTTTCCGCAAGTCCCGGTCCCTGACCTTGGTGAATCGGAAGGCGTCCCCGCAAATCCGGCAACGCAAACGTATACTGCCCGTCTCCTCCGTACGTCGTACCTATCGCCTGGAACAACGTTTCATTTTCGGCAATCGATATAAGCCGTCCGTCGCAAAACTCCCAGCCGGCCGGCGCAAAATTGCCCGCAAACATCCGTATTTCGCCTACGTATGGCTGTGCCATTCCCATTCTCCTCTCATCTGAGCCCGATCCCGCTCATCCATGTCCAACGGGTTATCCTGCCTTACTCCTCAGCCATCCGGTTAAACACCGCTTCGTAACGATAGCCGTCCGCGTCGACGCCGATCGGCACCAGAAACATATCGATGTCCCCCAGCACCGGATGCGTCAACGGAACCGCTTGCTGCGGCACAAAGCGTCCGCCCGGTCCCCGAAACCGCAGCGCAAACGATTCGTACCCGCCGCTGCGGCCGCCATCCTGCACTTCCTCCAACTCGAGCTCAAGCGCCGGCTCCACGCCTCGTATCGAAAATTTCGACTTCAACGCCGACCGATATTGCGCTAGAGTAGGCTGATCCATCGTCCGTCACATCCTTTCATGCCTTTAATCATCCTTCCGCCATCATCGATGCCGTGAATGTCTCTGAAATGCTTCTGTCAACCTTCTTGTATCCTGCTAATCTTAAACCTTGCTAATCTTAAATCTTGCCAATCTTCTATCCCGTTAATTCTTTCATCCCGGTTCGGGCGAATAACGCCACCCCGGCAGAAAAAGTTACAAACACCATTCCATAATTGCAGTCACTTCTGTATTATAAATGAAGGAACTACCTGCGTCAGCATTTTCTGTGAACTTCGCTGTCAACAAATCTATCAAGCAAACGAACTGATATATGACAATCGTTTAAGTGCGTATTTTCCAACCTATCAATTAGATCGATGGTAAAACAGGAGGCGCTATATGAAAAACAACGTCAACGAGCAGCAATCGATGTCCAGGCGCAAATTTCTCGCCATACTCGGTTCCGGCGCAACCGCATTCGCCGTTGCGGCTTCCGGGCTTGGCAGTCTTGCCGGCAAAGCCAGCGCCGCCGGCAAGCCGGGGACGGGCGCGGCACCGCTGATCTTCCCGCCCCTGCAGCCGAAGAAGGCTTCCCGGCTTGACGTTCCGGCCGGATTTGCAACGGATTCCGTTGCGGCCGCCGGCAAAGCCGTCCGCACCGGAGGCCGCCCGTTCGGCGCCGGCGCAGGTTACGCCGCCTATTATCCCGGCTCGTCCGCCGATGAAGGCTGGCTGTGGATCTCCCATACGGCGGAAGACGCTTATGCCTCTGCCATTCCGGCCGACAAGCGCGGCGCATCGGTCATCGGACTCAAGCGGGACAGCGGCGGAGCTTGGTCGCTTAACGGTTCCGCCGATCATGCGCGCCGTCTGACGGGATTGGACCGGATCGCCTTGAAAGGGCCTGCCAGCGGCTCCAAAGCGCTGCATAACGCTGCCGCGGCGCAGGGACTATGGAGCAACGGCTCCGGCGGAAACACCCTATGGGGAACCGCGTTGGCGGGCGAAACGCCCGGCGACCAAGGTTCGCTCCTCTCCGGCGTCAATCCCGAGACATGCGGATGGCTGACCGAAGCCGATCCTTTGAACCCCGGCTTCCAAGCGCGCAAGCATACCGCCTTGGGCAGGTTTGCCCATGGCGACGCGGCCGTCGCCCTCTCCAAGGACGGAAAGGTCGTCGTCTATATGGGAGGCGAACATGCCTTGTATAAATACATAAGCCGGGGCATTTACGATCCGGCGGCGGGCAACGGGAACTCCGCGCTGTTGGAGGATGGCGCCCTGTATGCGGCGGACATCGCCGGCGGCCGCTGGATCGAGCTGACGGCCAAAGCCGCCAAGCGCGTCCTGTCCGATCCCGCCTATCGGGTGCCGGCAGGCGTCAAACGGCTGCGCGAGGAGCTTCTTGACATGCTGCAGGACGAAGCGGGCATTCTGGTGCACGCGCATGAAGCCGCTCTTGTGCTGGGGGCAACGAAGCTGGATCGGGCGTTCGGCGTGGCGCTGCATCCTGCCGATCAATCGCTGTTCGTTGCGCAGACGGGCAGCGACGGCTCCGGAAACGGCCATGGCGGCGTGCTTCGGCTGGTCGAGGACGGCGGCGACGCGGGAGCGGCCTCATTCGAAGCCGATCCGATGCTGACGGGCGGAAGACAATCGGGACTTAGTTCCCCGACCTCCATCGCCTTCGACGGATCCGGCAGACTGTGGGCGGCAACCGCCATTTCACCCGAAAGACTTCATCAAGGCGCTTTCGCCCCTTTCGGCAATAACGGATTGTACGTGCTTGCCCCTTCCGGCGAAGGATTCGGCAAAGCGGAAGCTTTCGCCATCGCGCCCGACGAAGCGGCTCTCGCCGCACCGGCCTTTGGCCCGGACGGCACCCTGTTTGCGTCCGTTCGCCATTCCGACGGCACCGGCAAGCATAACGGCATCACGGCCATACGGAGAACTTAAAGCAACGGATACAACAGCCTTCGCAACGCAGTTTCACACTGTGCGGCGAAGGCTTTTTTTATCCCCATACCGCCCCTTATCCTCACGGTGCGCAACCCCCGGCGCGCGGTGCTGCAAGGCTGCTTTGTGACATTCGGCCGGTCATCCGGCATTATCCTGTTAATTTCATTATTAATCATTAATATTTATATTGATTTGTTCTCCGTTTTCATACTAGAATAGGAGTGTCAATCCATAGGCTCGACATCGCATACGGGGGGATTTCCGATGAATCAATCAGGAAGCGCTTTCAGAAAAATGAAACGACAAATGCCGTTGGGCGGTTCCGGCATCAGGCTGCGGAATTCCGTCAGCACCAAGCTGTTCGCGTTAATCGTCGGCAGCACGCTGTTGTTCGTCTCCATCGTCGGCATTTGCTCCTATCTCATTTCGAAAAATACCGTCATGGGCCAAATGAAGGACGCCTCGCACGGTCAAATGGTTCAGGCGGCCGAAAAGCTGGACTTCTTGTTCCGGCTGTACGAGAGGCTTTCCGTCCAATTGGCTATGGACCAGGCTTTGTCCGACGAACTCGAATACCGTCTGACCTCCATCGCCGTCGGCAACTCGCCGGGACGCACGAAGGCGGAGATGAGCATTCGCAACCGGTTGAAAAATATTGCTTTGGCTAATGACGTCGGCATTTTTTTGTATGATCCCAAGCGGGCGGCGAGCTCCGAAGCAGGGGATGGCGGCACCGAGGACGATGCATCGGGCGAAAATGAAATCGCTTACGAGCATCCCTTCGCATTGGCTTATCCCGACGCCAACGCGCCCGGCATCGATACGCACGCGCAATGGTTCGAGCAAGTGGAGGAAGCCGGCGGACAGGCAGTCTGGCTGACTGCTGTTTCGCGTGGAGTGGACGAAAACGGAGAAGCCGTCAGCGGCACCTCGGTTCCGTCTCCGGGGCATTATTTTATGCTTGGCAAACTGCTGCGGTCCAACTCCGGCACGTATATCGCCATCATCGAAATTCGCGAGGAGCTGTTTGCGGAGGCGCTCGGCTCCGTGCAGCTCGGCAGCGGCCACCGCCCGACCTTGATCGACGAGGAAGGAAAAATTTTGCTCACCTACGAGCCGGGCCTTAAGTTTACTCCATATGAATTGAATATCCCGGACGACAGCTCCGTTATCGAAAGCAACGGGACGATCTCGTTTGTCGGCCGATCGGAAAGCACGGGCTGGAAGCTGGTCGCCGGCATTCCCGAAAGCGAGCTGACCAAAGAACTGAACCGGATTGCGCTCGTTACTGCGGTTATCATGGGCGCCGCCTTCGCCGCCTCGCTTCTGCTGGGAGCTTTCATTACCCGGCTGATCGCTCTCCCGATCCGCAAAGTCGGCGAGATGATGAGCGAAGTGGAGAACGGCAATTTGACGGTGCGCATGAACATGAACCGGCAAGACGAAATCGGCCGGCTGGCCGAAAGCTTCGATCGCATGACGGCCAACATCGCCAGGCTGGTCGCCCGCACGAACGATACCGCGCGCGTGGTGGCGGCCACATCGGAGCAGCTGCTTGCCGTCTCCTCGCAAACGAAGGAAGCGGCCAAGGAAATCTCTGTCGCGACGGAGGAAATCGCCCAAGGCGCGGGCGACCTGTCCCAGCAAGCCGAGGAAGGCAGCACGCTGTCTTCCGATATGAACCGGGAGATGGCCTTGTTTTTGGAGCGGAGTTCCGAAATGGAGCAGCAGGCCCGTCAGGTCAAGACGGTATCCCGCGAAGGCATCGGCCATATGGACATGCTGGTCCGCAAGTCGAAGGAAAGCGAGGAGCTGACGCATCTGTCGCTTCAGCGGGCGGACAAGCTGCGGGACAATGCCGCCCAAATCCGCAAAGTGCTTGAACTGCTGAACGACATTGCCAAACAAACGAACCTGCTGTCCCTAAATGCCGCCATCGAGGCTTCGCGAGCCGGCGTTCACGGACGGGGATTCGCGGTCGTCGCTCAGGAAGTGCGTCAGCTCGCGGATCAGTCCCGTAAATCGCTGGATCTGGCGGCCGGGATCGTAGGCTCCGTTATCGAGGACGTTAACGTTACCGCCCGCGCGCTTCACGATACGTATCCGATCCATCGGGAGCAAGCGGAGGCCGCCGTGCGGGCAGAGACGATTTTCAGTCAAGTGGACGACAAAATGAACGAGTTTGCGGAGCAGCTGCAAGCCACCGTGCAAACCGTCGGACAGATGCAGACTTCCCAGCATACGCTCGCCGATATGATCATGCGGGTGAGCGCAACGGCGCAGCAGTCCTCCGCCATCTCCGAGGAGGTCGCCTCCTCCGCGCAGGAGCAGCTCGGCATCAGCTCCGGCCTGGTGGACACCTCCCGGAAGCTGGGCGAGCTGTCTTCGGAGCTGAATGCGATTCTCGCAAGCTTCCGCATCGCGGAGACGGCAGCTCCCGAGTCTGACGAACCAGAGCAAGCCAACGCCGACCCGGACAGCCGCTCAGACGGCTGATCTAAGGCTCGCCGCCGCTCGCCCGTTTGAGCGGCGGCTGCCCGGCTTTTCGGGCAGCCGCCGCTATTTTAACCTTGTTTCTTTACCGTTACGCTGCTTGTTACTTTGCCGCCTGCCACTTTGTTACCCCAACCCCATCATCGCTTTTGTTACTTTCCATCTTCCATTTCCATCTCCATTTGTTACTCTGCAAGCCTCGCCTCGCCATTCTGTTACTCTGCAGCCTCGCCACTCTGTTACTCTGCAGTCTAGCCTTCTGTTACCATGCAGCCTCGCCACTCTGTTACCATGCAGCCTCGCCACTCTGTTACCATGCAGCCTATCCACTCTGTTACTCTGCCCCTTCACCGATCTGCTAACGGACATCAGAGAAGCTTAACGGGCTAAATATGCAAATGAAGCGTTTTAACGGACATACGCGCACTTTAAAAGACGTTTTGGTCACTCGAATGGCCATTTTCCCGCTTTAAGCTTCTCTCATGTCCATTACAGCTGCGTACTTTTACTTTTGGCGCTCTAAGCCGCTCTTTTGTCCGTTATCTTTTCGCATATTCTCCTTGGAATTGATCATGCCAGGCCGCAGTTCATCGACAAACTCGAATACCGATCATTAACCTTTACACGTCTCTGAGCCGCTATGTTATGGATGCCGGCCAACCATCGGGTTGACCGGTATGTTGATTCTAATCAGCTTGTGTTTCAAATCGCATCGTTTCTTCTGTCGAATCACATGGAGACAAGCGATCCGTTGCTTTTAATATCCGGCGATCCACGGAGAAAGTTCCAGACTCTCGTCGCTGGTATCGAGGGTGTCTCCCAAAGTAAATCCAGTCAAGTTTTGCGTTCGGAAATTGATCGGCGCCGCATCGATGGTTGTGGCCAGCCCCGCCGTCCGGCCGCCGATTTCGGACCCGTTCACTTGGTTATAAACGGCCAGATGATAAACCGTATTCGCCATCAAATCGACCGGAGCTATTAACGGCAGCTCAAACAGACCACCCGTGATTGCATTTGCTTGTGCCGTTATTCCAATAACGACGGACTGGGAAGGCGTTATCGCCTCCAGGACGGCCATTTGGAAAACGCCGTTAATATTGCCACCTTGTACGATATAAGCCGCAAGCGTGCTGATCGTCGTCGGAAGTCCGTTAAAAACCAGGGCACCTATGGCCTGATTGTTCCCTGCTCCCGCATTAAACGGTATGGCTGCGTTAATGTCACCCAGTCTTACCGTTTCGACGAAGGTTCCGCTGCCGCCGGTCGCGCCAGTAGCTCCTGTCGGGCCGGTCGGACCCGTCGCTCCGTCCGCCCCCGTCGGGCCGGTCGGACCCGTCGCTCCGTCCGCTCCCGTCGGACCGGTCGGACCCGTCGCTCCGTCCGCTCCCGTCCGCTCCCGGCTGCCCCGGCGGACCTGGCGGACCCGGGGGGCCCGGGCAACATTTTATCCGCTTCGACCCTTTGTGATGCCCGTCCTCCGTTTTGCCCGCTGCCATTTTTTGCCGAATCCGGACGCCCCCCCGCTTATAAGTCCGATAACTTTCCCAATGCGTATCCGGCCCCGTTTCTTCCGTCTGATCAAACGGGCAACGGCGGCTCGGCTGACATGTACGGTTTTCTTTTTCAAGCTCTGCACCTCCCTGTTCTGCTCACTAATATATGTAACAAACGCCCGCATGGTATGGACATTCGCACATTTTTTTCCGATGCCGCGACACCGAAAAGCGATACGGGCATTCGTCCTGCCGCTGAGCCCCAAACAAACGTAACGGTTAACGCCGTCGATTGGAGGCGCAGCTTATGTTTCACGTTGACATATAAGATCGACACAAGGTGAAAATTATACTTTTTTATATGTAAAAAAACCTCCAAATCCGCAGCTCCTTTGCGGACTTGAAGGTTTTATATAGCCCGAAGCCTCAATGTCAAAGCGCCTTTACCATGCCGCCGTCCACCAGCAGCGATTGGCCGGTCACGTACGTATTGGCGAACGAGCCGTAAAATGCGGCCACACGGGCAAATTCTTCCGGCGTTCCCGTTCTTCCCAATGGAATGCCGGCATTCGTTTCCTCCAGTATTTCCTCTAACGCGGCTCCCTTCTCCCTTGCCCGCCTCTCGTCCAATTGAAGCAGGCGATCCGTGGCAATTCGGCCGGGCGCGACGGTATTGATCAGAATGCCCGAACTTCCAAGCTCGGTTGCCAAGCTTTTGGTCAAAGATGCGATCCCTGCCCGAAATACGTTTGACAGCAAAAGCTCCGGTATCGGCTGCTTAATCGACGACGACGCGATGTTGACGATTCTGCCGCCGCCTGCGGCCTCCATATACGGCACCGCCGCCCGAATCAGACGGATGGCGCTCATCAATGTTAATTGAAATCCGCTGGACCAATCGTCATCGGCCAAATCCTTCAACCGGCCGGGCGGCGGACCTCCCGCATTCGTAATCAGCACGTCCAGCCCGCCCTGCTTGCGAGCCGCTTCTTCTACAGCGCGGACAATATCATCCGCATTCGTCACATCCATTTGCACGATATGCACTTCCGCACCGGTCTCGGAGCGGATCTGCTCGCCGGCCGCCTGCAAATCGTCCAAGCTCCGGCTGGCGATCGTTACGCGCGCGCCTTCCTTGGCCAGAGCCGCCGCACACGCTCGGCCCAACCCTTTGCTGCCCGCCGCCACAAACGCCGATTTCCCACTCAAGCCTAGTTCCATCGTCTTCCGCCCCCATCTCCATATTCCCCGATTACGCGTTTGGACCGTTGCGACTAATCCGCTTTCGATCAGCCCTAATCCGCGTCCGTTTCTATATCGTTTCGCCGGGCGTCCGCCAAATCCTTCCGCCCCCATGCATCGCTTGCGGTCGTTCAAGCATAAACGGCCGAGAACGTCCTCTGGAGGCATAGCTTAGGTAAGCTCATACTTTCTTATATGATAAAAAAAGAGGAGTCCCGTATCGGACTCCCTCCATTGACTGCCCTGTATCGGCCGGGCTGCCGGCCTATGCTTTCCCAATCATGACGGCATCTGCGTGCCCATCCCCCGACACCGGGTCCCGCCGGCCACGGTCAAGGCAAGGCGAGCTTGCCCATAACCGCAGGCCGCGAAGCTCCCGTCGCCGCCGGAATATTGTTCGTGATGCCGTGCAGAAAGTCGTGACCCAGCAAGGCGAAAATAACCGCTTCCTTCGCGTCGTCCGGTATGCCGAGCGAACCTGCCGTCATGACGGACTGCTCCGGAAGCAGCCGCTCCAGCATGCGCAGCAGCGTCCGGTTATGCGCGCCTCCGCCGCTGACGATAACCTCGTCGATTCGGCAGCGCGGCATGACAAGCTCCCGGCACGCATCCGCAATCGAATTCGCCGTAAGCGCCGTCGCCGTCGCGACGGTATCGGCGTCCGACAGTCCGCGCTCCGCCGCTTGCTGCAGAAACGATGCCGTATAATCCGGGCCGAACAGCTCTCTTCCCGTCGATTTGGGCGGGGGCATCCGGAAGTACGGATGCAAGAGCAGCTCCGCCAGCAGCGTTTCGTCGGGCATTCCTTGAGCCGCCCATTCTCCGCCGGCGTCATAGCTCCATCGGCCGCCGGACAACGTCTGCACCGTCTGGTCGACGACCATATTGCCGGGACCGGTATCGAACGCGAGCAAATCGTCCGCTCCCGCTCCCGGCGGCATTGCCGTACAATTGCCGATGCCGCCGATATTTTGCAGCAGGCGGCCTTTGAATGGATGGCGGAACAACACCAAATCGCCGTAAGGGACCAGCGGCGCGCCTTGACCGCCGACGGCCATATCCGCCGGCCGGAAGTCGCCGACCGCAACCGTGCCCGTCCGTTTGGCAAGCACCGAAAGATCGCCGATCTGCAGCGTGGACCGCACGAGGTACGGGTCCTGCTCCGACGATTCCGGCATATGCCAGACCGTCTGCCCGTGCGAGCTGACGAAATCGATCTCGGCCATCGTCATGCCCGCGGCGCGTACGGCTTCCTCCGCCGCTCCGGCAAACAGCTCCGCCATGTAAACGTTCATGCCGCACAACCGGTCGACGCCGGACTGGGCGGGATCGCACAGCTGCTTGAGCCGTTCCCGAAGCTCTTCATTGTAGGGACGCGAATAGAAATGGAGCAGCTGCACCTTCGACATCAGGCCGTTCCCTTCGATCCGGACGACGGCGGCGTCGACGCCGTCCAGCGAAGTGCCCGACATCAGGCCGACGCCCACGGCAGACGGCTTATCCGTTAATCCGCGAAACATCATGGGGCCGCCCCTTCCGCATCCCCGGTTCCCGGAAGCGCCCGAAGCGATTGCAGCGCCAGCAGGACGGCGCCGTAGGACGCGTCCCGCTTGCCGGCGCCGCAGCGCAAATGCGGGAAGCGCTCGGCCATTCGCTGCAGGAACGCTTCACGGACATGCCCGTTATGCAGCAGCACGCTGCCCGCCATGGCGAGCGCGCCCCGCTCCATGCCGAGCCGAGCCGTCACGGCCGACGCCAGCTCCGCCAGCGCGGCGGCATTGCGTTCGGCAATGCGGAGCGCCGCGGCGTCGCCTGCCTCGCACGCTTCCGTCAGCAGCGGCGCCAGCGCCGCGATATCCTTTTTGTTCCGGGATTTGTCGTAGACGAAACCGACCACTTCCTGTACGGAGCCGATGCCGAGCCGATCGTAAACGAGCCGGGTAATGACCGTCTCCGCTTCGCGGCCGTCCGACGCCCTGACGACGGCCGACAGCAAGTCCCGGCCGATGCTGTAGCCGCTGCCCTCGTCGTCGATCAGATGGCCGAAGCCGCCCGCACGATGAACGGCGCCGTCGGCTCCCCTGCCGTAACAGATCGAACCCGTGCCGGCAATCAGAATGATGCCGGGCAAGCCTTCGTGCGCGCCGCACAACGCCGTCTCGTGGTCGCCGACCAGCACCAGCCCGCCGCGGTACCCGCCGTCTCGCAATCCCGCCTTCAGCCTTCCGCTTACGGCGGGATTGCTGATGCCCGCGGCTCCGATGCAAATGCCCTCGCAGGCGTCCAAGTCTCCGCATACCCGGGCAATCTCGCCGCATATGTCGCGCAAAGCCGCCCTGACGCTCGCTTCGTCCTGCCCGTTGAAGTTCAACGGGCCGACGGCAAACGTATGGACGGCGTTGCCGTTCCAATCCGCTATCGTGACGGCGGTTTTGGTTCCTCCGCCGTCCAGCCCCGCCACATATCGCATAGGATCACTCCATCAATACAAATGATACGGCCGCTTGCGCTCGGCAAAAGCGCGGCTATCCTCCGCGAACCGCTCCGTCAGCTCCGCGGCGTTCGCCGCCGGTTCCCGGTACGCGCTGTCGCCGCACAGCAAATCGATGAACGGCCGGCCTCCCTCGCGGACCGGCGGCAGAAACGCAAACGGCTCGGCTTGCTCTTTGACCTCGAACAGCAAATGGACGCCCAGCTCGACCGGGCACAGCGCCCGTTCGTCCAGCACATGGACGTACACGCCGCCGCACAGCTCGCCCTGATGCTTCGAGAAGGTCGGCTTGAAATAAGCCGGACGGAAATGAACGCCGGGCAGCCGCTTGGCGTTCATTGCGCGCGCCAGCCGGTCCGCATCGACAAACGGAGCTCCAATCAGCTGAAACGGCGCGGTCGTCCCCCGTCCCTCCGACAGGTTCGTGCCCTCGAACAGGCAAGTGCCTGGATACAGCAGCGCCGTATGGAACGTCGGTATGCCCATCGAAGGCGGGATCCAGGGGCGCCCCGTATCCGGGAACAGCATGGAACGATTCCAGCCTTCGCACCGAACGACATGCAGCTCCGCGTTCCAGTTCATTTCGTCGTTCGCCATTACCGCGACCTCTCCGGCCGTCAAGCCGTAGCGGACCGCCAGCGAATAATTGCCGACGAACGAGCGGAAGCCGTCCTTCAGCACGTTGCCTTCGACCGTCGTCCCGTCAAGCGGGTTAATCCGGTCCAGCACGACGAACGGCTTGCCGGCCTTCGCGCAATCCTCCAGCGCATAGAGCATCGTATAAATAAACGTATAATAACGCGCGCCCACGTCTTGAATGTCGTACACGACGATGTCGACGGCATCGAGCATGTCCGGCGTCAGCCGCTTGGAGTCTTGGCGGTAGAGACTGTACACCGGCACGCCGGTCGCCTCGTCCGTGTAATCGTCCACCAGCGCTCCGGCCTCCTTGTCTCCGCGCACCCCGTGCTCGGGCGAGAACATGGCCGCCAGATGGAACTGCTCATGCAAAATATCGATCGTCGAGCGAAAATTTCCCGCCAAGCCGGTCGGCGATGTAATCAGGCCGATCCGTTTCCCCTTCAGCACATGGGCGCTATCCGATATGCGGTCGATTCCGTTGCGTATCATAGCCGCCGGCCCTACAGCTCGGATTGGCGCAAACGCATCGTCTCCGGCGGCACCATGAACGTCTCCGCGTATTCCTTCCGGGCCTCCAGGCCGCGCACGCGGGCGAGCGATTTGTAGTAGTCCATATAGTTGAACGACTTGCTCCCCGTGACGAACCAATGGGTGGACAGCGCCTTAATCCACAGATCGAACGCCTCCTGGTCGAAATCGACGTACACGTACGGCACGTAGTCGACGGCATCCTCCCAGTTTTCCCCGTAATACAGCTTGGCGGCAAAATGCGGCGGGTATTCGCGCTCCATCGCCCGAAGAGCCGCAAAATATCTCGCGTCGTTTACGATCCGGTGCGTCGTGGCGTGATCCTTGTGCATGCTGTTGCGGTGATGCGTAATAATAATATTCGGCTTGACCTCCCGAATGACGTCGCAAACGCGCAGCCGAATGTCCTGGTCGTCCGGAATTTCGCCGTCCGGAATATCGAATACGCGGGCTTCGCCGCCCAGCATTTCCGCAAACGTATGGGCCTCGCGAATTTTTTGCGCCTTGTAGTCGTTGACGTCCCGGCCTTCGGGAACGCCCCGTTCGCCCGCGGTCAACGCCAGCGTCGCAATGCGGTCGCCCTTCAAATAATGACTGGCCAGCACGCCTCCGGCCACCAGCTCCACGTCGCCGACATGGGCGCCGATGCCCAATATCGTAATCGGTTGTCTTTCGCTCATCGTTATATCCCCTCTCTTAATCCAGCATCTTGCGCATGACGGCAAACCGCTTCACCGTCCGGAAACCGGCCTTCTCGTAGATTCGCATGGCGGGATTCGTGCTGCCTGTATACAAAGACATGTAATCGGCGCCAACGTTCCGGAATGCCTCGCATAATCGGGAAAATAATATGGTGCCGAGTCCGTGGCCCTCATGCTCGGGACGGACGCCGATGCCGGCGAACCAGCCGCGGCCGCTCGCCTCGCGAATGACGGGACCGGCGAAGCCGACCGCTTCGCCTTGCCGCGCCGCAAGGACGACCGGCACGCCTTCGACCGCGCTTCGGGATATTTCCCGCTGCCAGAGCGGATTGCCCAGCGCCTCGAGCATCTCCTGCAAGCCCGTATGCTTGCCCGCGTCCAGCAGCTCGACCCGGTAGCCCGATTCCGCCGCCTTCGCTTCCTTCCGCTCGATTTCCTCCGAAACGGCAAAGCCGTCCAAAGGCATGTACATCGCATGCTCGACCGCGCGCTCCGCATAACCGCGCCTCAGCAAATACCGGTGCAGCGGGCTGTCCAGCGGAACGCCCGGCGCATTGTTGTGCTCGTGTCCGGGAGTATCCGGAATGTACCAGGGCAGCTGCATCGGGTTAAAAAACAGCACCTCCGACTGGCGTTTGCCTTTCGCCGCAAAGCTGTTCTCCAAAGCCGTCAGCAGCTCGCCGTACAGCTCATCCGTCTTCCGGCCGTCCGGCAGCACCGCGCACGTCATATATCCGGCAACGTCTCCAAGCGGCAGTTCATCGCCCGTACAGCCGCAGGCGAATCCTTGCACCCGCCCGTCCTCCAGCCACAGAAACGCGTGCTCTGCGCCAAAATGCGGGTTGGACCGGATGATCGCAGCGAACCGCTCCTCCGTCATTTCCTTGTAGCCGTCCTTTACCGCCCATTCGTTCCACAAGGCGATCACTTCGGGAATATATCGGTCATCCCACTTCGCTAACATGCTTCACCCTCCTTCGTCGTACGGTGTACGGCCGCACGCGGAATGCGGCAGCCGTTCTTCCCCTAACGAACCGTTCGTCAAGACCGACAGCGACAGCCGGATAGACGTCCGTCCTCAGCCCTTGACGGCGCCGACCGTCACGCCTTCCAGGAAGTAGCGCTGCAGGCTGAAGAACAGCACGAACATCGGCAGCGCGGAGATTGTAGCTCCGGCCATCATGGGCGAGAAATAAGTCGTATTGGCGAAACGGAAGTTTTTGAGGCCGACCTGGATCGTCTGCATATCCATCGTGTTGGTGACGAGGAACGGCCAGAAAAACGTGTTCCACGTTTCCATGAACGTCAGAATCGCCATGACCGCCATAACGGTCTTCGACAGCGGCATAATAATGCGGAACAGGATTTGCAGCTGGCTGCAGCCCTCCACCTTCGCGCTTTCCAGAATTTCCTTCGGAATGGAGCTCATAAACTGCTTCGCCAGGAATATGTTATACACCGTTACGAGCGTCGGAGCGATCAGCGCCGTGTAGGTGTTCTGGATTTCGAAAATATTGACGATCAAAATATACAGAGGCACCTGCGTCACCTGATACGGGATCATCATGGCGCACAGCAGCACGGCAAACAGCACGCTGCGTCCTCGGAAATTGACTTTGGAGAAGGCGTATCCCGCCATGGTGGCGAACAACACGTTGGATACCATGACGCTGACCGCCACGATCAGCGAGTTCAGCAGCCAGCGGAACGAATATTCGCTGAAATCGAAGAAAAACTTGTACGACTCGAGAGTAAATTTGCTCGGCCAGATCGAATAGCTGACCGCGCCCGCCTCCACGGGATCGCCGAACGACGACATAATCATGAAGTAGATCGGAAAAAGCGTTGCAAGAGCAAACAGCAGAAGGAGGACGACGATAATCGTGTTGCGGATATATTTGGCCGTGCGATTTCCCAAGTGGTTGTTATATAAAGCCATGTCCATTCCCTCCTTCTACTAGTATTCTACGTCTTTGCCCAAAAATTTGAATTGGAAAAACGAGATGACGCCGATAATAAACGCCAGAATCAGCGATTGAGCCGCAGCTTTGCCGTATTCGAAATATTTGAACGCCGTATCGAAAATAAGCAGGCCGACCATCGTCGTGGAATGGTTCGGGCCGCCGCCCGTCATCAGGTAGGCGTTCTGGAACACCTGGAACGAGCCGATGACGCCGGTGACGAGCAGGAACAAGGTCGTCGGCTTCAGGCATGGCAGCACGATGTGCCACATCTTCTGCAAAAACGTTGCGCCGTCGATATCCGCGGCTTCGTAATAGCTTTCGTCGATGCCAAGCAGCGCCGCGACGTAAATGATGATGCTGGTGCCGTGGCTGGACAGCCAGGACATCAGAACGAGCGAAAGCATGGAAGTCGAGCTGGAGCCGAGCCAGTTCTGGTTTTCGATGCCGAACAGACCGATCAGCTTGTTCAAGATCCCCTCCGGCAGCGGATCGTAGATCCAAAGCCATACGACGGACAAAGCGACGCCGGACGCCACGGCCGGCAAATAATAAACCGCCTTGAACGTCGTCTGCGCCCATTTCTTGAGCGGCATAATCATGATTGCCACGGCAAAGGAAAGGATCAACGCAACCGGCACGGTCAGCACCGTATAGATGATTGTGTTCCAGATTGCCTTTCCGAACAGTTCGCTGCGGAAAATTTCCGCGTAGTTGTCTAAGCCGGTAAACGTGGAGCCCAGCGGACTGTATTTCTGAAAGCTGATTATAAAGGCGCTCACGACCGGATATGCGGTAAACAATGCGAATACCACCAGCGCTACGGCGATAAAAGCGTATGCCCATGCGCCGTCTCCCCTGTTTAAGCGTCCATTAGACTTTGATGCCACTCGAGCCATATGCAGGACTCCTTTCCTAAGCCACAAAGCTGACATTGCGTATTAAACATAGATCGGATAGCGCGCCCCTGCACGGGGGCGGCTATCCGAGTCCGAATGGTTCTACTCTTGTACTACCCCGTCTTCTCCGAAGGTTTCGATGGCCGCTTTTTTCACTGCTTCATACATTTCTTCCGGCGAAATTTCGTTTGCCAGCAGAGCTTGCAGCTTCGGAATGACGACTTCGTTTTCGATTTTGATCGCTTTGGCGCCGAGATCTACCGGAATGTCCGGACGGGCAGGCGCCGCTTTTTCCAGCATTTTCTCAACGGCCGCCACGTTGTCCGGATTGCGGTTCGTCTCCATGTTTTCGGCCGCTTTGCGGGCGCTCTCGGTAATATGAGCCGCGAACAGGTCGTTGTTCGTCGTCGCCGCTACTTGGCCGCTTGCCAGGAAGTAAGCCGCTTTGACAATGTTCGCTTTATGCTCGTCGGTCGGAGCTTTTTTGCCGCGGAATGCGACGTAACCGTCGACAACCGCATGGGATACGGCCGGCTGGCCGGCGAAGGACGGAACCGGAAGGACGATGTAGTCCACCTTGATGCTGTCTTGCACCGCGCTGCCGTCGTTCAGATCGATTTTTTCGTTGTTTTTGTTGGCCGAGTTTTCGAATACGGCCAAGCCTTTGCCCGTAATCATCGTCTGGCCGGTCAGGAACATGTTCCAGCGCTTGCCCGCGTCGACGGAGCTCAGCTCTTTCGGCATCGAGCCGTCGTCGATCATTTGGCGGATCGCCTTCAGCACTTCCAGATAGTTTTTGGACGTGTACGCGTATTTCAGGTCTTCCGTAAACGGAGAAGGCATGCCCGCGCCTTTGACCAAAATGCTCAGGTAGTCTTTCGAAGCGACGCCCGCCGTGGCGAAGACGAAGCCGTAGCGCGTTTTGCCGTTTTCGGTTACGACGCCTTTTTTGATCGCTTCGCGGAATTCCTCGTAGGTCCAGCCGTTTTGCTGTACGCTTTTCCAGTCGATGCCGGCATCCTCAAGGTATTGCTTGTTGCCGCCGATAGCGTGAACTTCCATATAAGCCGGGAAGCCGTACAGGCCGTCGCCGTTTCTCATGTAGTTCAGCGGAGCTTCGTCGAAATCCGCGAGCATTTCCGGCGTCACCATATCTTTAATATCGAGCAGCATGCCCATTTGCGCATACTTGGAAATGCCGTCGGAGCCGATGAAGGCCAGATCCGGAGGGCTGCCCGCGTTCACTTGCGTGTCCAGCTTCTGGGTCATGTCCTCCCAGCTTGCAGGCTCAATTTTCAAAGTCAGGTTCGGATACAGCTTGTTGAAATCTTCTTCCATCTGCTTGAAGTTTTCCTGATAAGTCGGGGATACCGGCGGGAGCAAAGCCGTGATGGTGTCTTTGGCTCCGGAATCCGTCTTGCCTTGCGAATTGCCCGCCCCGCTCGTCGGCTCAGGCGTGTTGTTGCTGTTGTTCGATCCGCATGCGGACAGCACGCCGAAGGACAACATCAGAGCCATAGCGGCTGTGGCAAATCTTGTTTTTCTTTTCATTCTCAAGATCCTCCCTTTAATAAATTCTATATACTCACGTCCGCGCAAAGCAACTTATTGTACCATTCTTTCTTAGGTTGCTTTGACGCAAACGCGTATAGCCTCTTTCAGGTTGCCGGAGCATTGCTTCAGCACGGCTTCGGATTCCGCCGCTTCCAATCCCGTCTTGATCATCATAATCGCCAGCTTGCAGTCCATCGACGCCTTCTTCAAGTAAAGCTCCGCCGTTTCTTCATCGACGCCGGCCGCCGTTTTAATAATGCGCAAAGAGCGGTCCCAAAGCTTTTTGTTGCTGGCCTTCAAATCCACCATTAAGTTGTTGTACGTCTTGTTCAGCTTGACCATCGTGCTTGTCGTCAGCATGTTCAGCACCAGCTTCTGGGCCGTGCCCGCCTTCAGTCTTGTCGATCCGGCGATGACTTCGGGACCGACGACCGGCGCGATGCAAATGTCGCATACCTCTTCCAGCTTCGTGCGTTTGTTGTTGACGACGCCGACGGTTACCGCGCCGATTTCCGAGGCTCTGCGCAAGCCTTCGATGACGAACGCCGCGCTGCCGCTGGCGGATATGCCGATGACGACATCCTTGCCCGTCACGCCAATTCGGTCGATTAGCGCCCGGCCTTCGTCGCCGTCGTCTTCGCAGCCCTCGACGGCATTCCGCAAGGCGTGGTCGCCCCCGGCGATATGGCCTTGAACGAGCATCGGATCCACGCCGAAGGTCGGCGGGCATTCGGAGGCGTCAAGCACGCCCAATCTGCCCGACGTGCCGGCTCCGATGTAGAACATTTTGCCGCCGCTGGACAGAGCCCGGTGAAGCGCTTCCACAGCTCGTGCGATTTGCGGAATTTCCGCCGCTACGGCCGCGGGCACTTTGGCGTCCTCCTGGTTCAGCAGCGCAAGCATCTGCTCGGTGGTGCACTCGTCGATCATCCCCGTATCCGGGTTGATTCCCTCCGTCGTCAAGCTTGCAAGATAGTCATTCATAGCCATTCCCCTAACGTGATCATCTGCGGGTCCGTTATCGCAACTATTGTTCCCGGCTGATCGTTTCATGTCTCTTAACAATTTCTATATTAAAGCGATTCCATCAAACTCGTCAATACTTTTTGAAATAAATTTTTATCATGAAATAAATTATTGGCATTTTATATCGAAAATTGTGCGCGCTGCACAACGTGCTGTCGAAGCTTCTGGCCAGGCAGCACGAGTGATGCCGGCCTCGGCGGCCGGGGACCGATGGGCGGCAGCGAGGGCGGATGCGCTGGGCCGGAAACCGGTGTGGCTGCGGATGGTGCTCCGGGCCGGGAACGGGCGTGGCTGCGGGCAGTTCGCCGAGCCGGGAACCGGCGTGCGGACATGATGTCGTTCACACAGGCGCACCTGTGCATAGCTTTGAATGATTTATCGTTCAAAAAACCGGATCTCGCGTTCCCGTAGTTTGATATGAACGATTTATCGTTCAAAACGTTGGGTATGGTGTTTCTGGAGAATCGATTTGAACGATTTATCGTTCAAATCGTTGGGTGTGATAATTTTGAAAGAGTGATTTGAACGATTTATCGTTCAAAAGCATGCATTTGACCTTTCTGATGAGTTACTTTGGGCGATTTTTCGTTCATGTGTAATCATTCGCCATTTATCGCCGCCTCTTCAGACCTGCCATTGGGGAACCGGAAAGACTGGGAGAACTGGAACGAGCTTATTGGGCGAAATAGAGGACTAGAGTTGAAAGAGATAAGAGTCCGATAAAGGTAAGAGTCCAAAAGAGGTAACGAGTCCGAAAAAGGAATAACGATGCCGAATATTGAGTTTCCCTCAGATGGCCCGACTGTTGGATGAATAACTGCGCCGCCCGCATCCGTTCCGACAACAAAAAAAACATTGCCCCTGAGGGACAATGTCCGGATAAGCCGATAATATGCCGTCAACAATCCAAATATCTATCCATCCATAGTCTATCTATCCATCTAGCCAATGAGCCATCCAACTAGCTATCCATCTAGCCATAGAGCCATCCATAAGCGATCCATCCAGCCATCCAGCCATCTATTCCGTCCGGCTTTCAACACAAACCCGTTCTATCTCCTCCGCTTGTTCGCAATAATATTGTGGGATTTGGACAAATATTTTTTCACTTGGCCGTAATCGGCGCTGGCCACGCCGGCGAACAGGATGTCGATCACCGTCAGCATGGCGATCCGCGAACCCATGGCGCCGCTTCGAATCGAAATTTCGGGAGTGGAAATGCTAAGCAAAATATCGGCTTTGTCCGACAGTTCGCTTTTGCTGTATTTGGTAATGGCAATGGACGTAGCGCCGTTCTTCTGGGCAATGTCCAGCGCGTCCAATATTTCGACCGTGTTGCCGGAATTTGAAATAAAGATGGCCACGTCCCCCTTGGACAGAAGCGTCGCCGCCGTCAGCTGGCTGTGCCCGTCGGTGTAGGCATGGCATATTTTGTTGATGCGGGTAAATTTCTGCTCGGCGTCCTGGCAGACAAGGCCCGATGCCCCGATGCCGAAAAAGACGATCCGCTTGCTGCCGCGCAGCGCATGAACGGCCTTCTCCACCGCGTTCCGGTCGATGACGCTCAGCGTATCCTCGATCGACTTCATATTGTTGCGGCCGATATTGGACACGATCGTCAGCAAATCGTCGCCGGGCTGAATATCGGTATATTGATCGCCGCCCGTTTCCTCGTCCATCGATCCGAGCGACGCGGAAATGCTGACGATAAAGCTGCGATAGCCGTTATACCCCATCGTTTTGCAAAACCGAAGCACGGACGCGTCGCTCGTCTTGCTGGCCTGAGCCAAACTTTTGATCGACAGATGCGGAATTTCCTCCTTGTTCGCCAGTATATACTCGGCAACCAGCCGCTCCACAGGCGTAAGACTGTCCTTCCGATCCCGGATTTTGATCAATACGTTGTCGTTAATCGCCATAGGCCGCTCCCTACCCGTTCCTCGAATTTTTTGCATCTAAATAGTATACGCAAATGGGACAAATTACAATAGTTTGTACAGTTTGAAGAAAAATAGAACGTTTTCTATGTGCAACTTGACTAAAATAATATTTCAAAATATTTGTATCATCTTGAAACTAAAATTGCAAACTTTATTGTTAGAGCTGGCGGACCGTGCTATACTTGTGTCATTCATCGTGGAGCATCTGTTTATACTATCGCGGCATAAAGGATGAGTGACATGGACAAAAAAATGAAAATCGCCATTATCGGAGCCGGGAGCACCTACACTCCCGAGCTGATGGAAGGGATCATGAAGCGCAAGGAGAACCTGCCCCTGCAGGAGCTGGCTCTCATGGATATCGACGAGAGAAAGCTCGGCATCGTCGGCGGACTGTGCGAGCGCATGGTGCAGGCGGCCGGCATGACGACCCGCGTCGTCAAGACGCAGAACTTGAACGAAGCGCTGCAAGGGGCAGACTTCGTACTGGCGCAAATCCGCGTCGGCAAGCTGCCGGCCCGCGTGCTGGACGAGCGCATACCGCTCAAATACGGCTTGATCGGCCAGGAAACTTGCGGCATCGGCGGCTTCTTCAAAGCGATGCGCACCATTCCGGTCATGCTGGAAATTGCCGAACGCATGGAGCGGCTGTGCCCCGGCGCTTGGCTGATCAACTTCTCCAACCCGGCCGGCATCATAACGGAAGCGGTATTGAACCATACGAACGTCAACATGCTGGGATTGTGCAACGTCCCGTTCAATATGTTCAAGAGCATTCGCGAAACTATGAAGCTGCCGAACGCAAACATGACCTATGTCGGACTGAATCATCTGAGCTGGATTACGGCCATCGAGCAAGACGGCAAAGATTATTTGAAGGACGCACTGGAAATGGGCCTGAACAGCGAGACGATGAAGAACATTCCGTCCAGCGGCTTCAGCAAGGAGCTCATCCAGCTTGTGGGCGCCATTCCGTCCTCTTACCTGGAATATTATTATTTTAAGGACAAAAAGCTTAGCCTGCTGAAAGAAAGCGCTCAAACGCGCGGCGAAAAATGTATGGACATCGAGGAGGAGCTGCTCGGCATTTACTCCAACGCCGAACTGCATACGAAGCCGGAATTGCTCGCCTCCCGCGGCGGCGCCAACTATTCCGAAGTGGCGATCAGCCTGGTCGACGCCATTTACAACGACAAGCAGGAGCTTCATGTCGTCAATCTGCTGAATCGCGGGGCGCTGGACTTTATGGAAGAGACGGATGCCGTCGAGGTGACGGCCGTCGTCGGCAAGGACGGCGCCAAGCCGGTCCGCATCGAAGGATTCGATAACCGCCACATTATCGACTACATGCGCATGGTCAAAGCGTACGAGCGCGAGACGGTTGCCGCGGCGGTTCAAGGAAGCGAAGCGGCCGCCATGCGGGCGCTTATGATGAACCCGCTCGTCGGCGACTACCATACGGCGCACGCTTGCTTCCAGGAACTGAAGGAAGCGCATCGCGCTTATTTGCCTCAATATCAATAACACCGCTTTGGCCGGCACAACCGGCGGTTGATACCAGGGCAATCGAAATCATTTGACGCAAAGGAGTTACGCGCGATGTCCGGAAATTACGTAATCGGAGTGGACGGCGGCAACAGCAAAACGGACTACTATTTGTTCGACCTGCAGGGCCGCCGCAAGGATCATATTCGCGCCGGCACGTGCAGCCACGAACAATTACCCGACGGGTACGAGAGCGCTTGGCGGATCATGAACGACAATATCGGCCTGCTGCTGTCCCGCAACGGCTTGACGATGGACGACGTCGCCGCCGGAGCGTTTGGATTGGCGGGCGCCGATATCCCGTCCCAGAAGGAACAATTGAATCGGGTGATCGAACGGATCGGCTTCCGGCGGTACGCCATGGACAACGATTCGTTCCTCGGGATCAAAGCCGGCAGCCTGAAAGGCTACGGCATCTGTTCCATCAACGGCTCCGGAGCCTGCACGGGCGGCATCGCTCCGGACGGCCGCCGGCTGCAGGTCGGGGGCGTAGGCAGCGAACTGTCGGGCGACGAAGGCGGCGGGTTTTATTTGTCCCGCCGGGTCGTGCGCGCCGTATACGACTCGATGTATCGCCTCGGTCCGGATACCTCGATGGCCGAACCGGCCATGAAGCTTGTCGGCGCGGCGGAGCAGGAACGGTTCATGGAACGCGCCTTGGAAGGCATCGTGTCGCGGACGCTGCCGTATACGGAGCTGGTAACGCTGCTGCTGCATGCGGCGGAGCAGGGAGATTCCGTCGCCGACGGCATCGTCGACCATTCCGCCCGGCAAATGGCGTTATCGACGGCCGGATGCCTTCGCGGCCTCGGCTTCGAGGCGGGCGAGCCCGTCGATATCGTCATGGCCGGCTCGGTCTGGGTCAAGCCCGTCGCTTCGGTCTTGCGCGACCGGTATCGATGCTATGTCGAGCGGCTCGCCGGGCAGCCGTGCCAATTCATCGAGCTTCGGGAGCCGCCGGCCGCCGGCGCCGTTTTGTGGGCGCTAGAGCTGGTCAACGGCGCGCCTGCCGATCCAGGCTTGCGCAATCAAATCATTGCCTCCGTATAGCGCGGCGCCTGCCGCGCTTTACTTTTTGCCCCTCCTCGCTCAACCGCTGCGTCTTGCATTCCGCAAAATTCCGGACAGCTTAATGGTCGGCAAATTACAGCAGATTGCAATATTCAATTTATTAGTGATTGATCACTTACTAGACCCGGAAATCCGCCCGTTTCTTTGCTGCAGCTCCCGAATCGTGTGCCGGATGCCTTCCTCGAACGCCGTCGCCCGCACCGGCCCGATTCGCCGTTCGTACTTCTCTCCGCTGAGGATAAGCGGCTCTTCGGTCAAATAGAGCATCTCCACCACTTCCTTCATGACGGGCAGAGCGAGTCCCAGCAGGCTTAATCCGGCCTTGCCCAGCGGAATGACCGGCTTCGAGCCGCCGCCGGCCTCTCTTGCCAGCTTGACGATCTCTTTGCCCGAAATGATGCCGCTGCCGGGAATATGCCAATTTTCTCCGTAGGCGTCTTCCCTGCCGGCGAGCTCCGCAATCATATAGGCCGCATCCGGCAAATAGACATACTCTCTCGGCACATCCATATTGCCGATAAAAAACGCAGGTTTGCCGGCGGCGATTGCATCGAGCGTCGAACCCAAATAGGACGCCTCGTTCGCCGTAGGCCCGTAGTAATCGGGCAGCCGGGCAATCAATACTTTGGCGCGGGACCAGCGCCGGTCGAACAGCATCCGTTCATAGGCCAGCCTCGTTTGGCCTTTCCTCGTATGCGGCTCCTTCGGATGCTCCTCCGTCGCCCGTTCCGCTTGCCTTCTGCCATATGGATAAATGCCGTCGATGACCGTTACCTTCAGGCCCAGCGCATCGGCGGCCTGCATGACCGATTCGCCCAGAGGGATCAGACGGCTGGCCATTTCATGATACGGAACGTTCGCGCAATGAAACAGAACATCCGCCCCCGCCGCGGCGGCGGCAATGTCATTCGGTCGAAATGCGTCGCCCGCGGCCAGTTCCAGATGTTTCGGGCGGCCGAGTCCGGCCTTCAGCCGCTCCAGCTTTTCTGCCGATCTTCCAAATGCGATGGTCGGAATTCCGCGCTTGACAAGCTCTTCCGTGATTGCCGCTCCCGTTCCTCCGGTCGCACCTACAATAATTGCCTTGTTCATCATGATCACCTCTCGAGTATTGAGTAATTGATCAATCACAACCAGTTGCCATTTAGTAATTGATCAATTACTAACTTGCTTTCACTTTATCACTTTGTGAGTGATTAGTCAATCACAAAGATTAAAAAACTATTTTCCTAGGGAATAGCCGGACAGTTCCCCGATTGCGCCGCCATCCCCCCCCTCTGCACCGCGCGCAGCCCCCAGCGCGCGGCGGGGCGGAACGGGTGTCACCCCTCACACCATCCGGCCGTCCCCCGTTGTCAAGGAATACGCTCCGGGAAAGCCGGGACGTCATCTCTCCTTTAACTCGGGCATATCCAGCGCAACCGCAACGTTGCACAACATCCCCCGGGCCAAAAACAGCATCGTCCGCTCCTCGGCCCGATTCATGCCCGCATCGCGAAAAGCTTGCAATACCATATCGCGGATTTCGGCGAAGCCGTTCCGCATCGCCTCCCGGATCGTTTCTTCGCGAATCGTTTGGGCTTGCATCTGCAGCAGCACTTCATTCCGGTATTGATCCAGAAAATGATCATAAGATTCGATCAGCTCGGCTTCCATCCGCTCCGCCGAGGCCGAAGCGACGACCTGGCGAAAGGAATCGGCGATGCGCGTCCAGGATGCCTCCAGCGCGGCAAGCAGCAGCGCCTCTTTCGTGGCAAAAAAACGGAAAACGTACGGCTGGGAAATGCCGGCACGTTCCGCGACTTGCGCCGTCGTCGCGCGGTAATAACCGACTTCGGCAAATACTTCGATCGCAGCCGATATAATTTCCGCTTTGCGGTTTACCGAAGCGGATTCGGACTTGGCCATCTGTCAGCAGCTCCTTCGTTTAGTGATTCATCAATCAATTATAACAGATAATCGATTCGCCGGACAAATCCGCGGCGGAACAAAGCTTGAATTTCACGATCGACTCTACTACACTGGACGTATCGTCCGGCGTCATTTATTGACGATGCCGGGGTACATACGAGGAGTGAGCGGAATTGTTTTTGCAATTTATTGAAGAACGCGAGCATAAAGAAGCGTTTCTGGAGCTTGCGCACCGGATCGCGAAGTCGGACGGCTTCGTCCATCGAAATGAAATGAATTATATTCGGAGCTGGAAGCTCGAGCTTGGCCTCGACGACTGGGAGCCGTCGGCCGATGCTGCGCTGGCGACGGCCGACTTGATCGGCAATCTGCCGAGCGAGCAGTTGAAGCGCATTTTTTTGATCGAAACGCTGCTGCTTATTTTTGCGGACGGCGCCTACAACGATGAGGAAAAACGGATCGCCGCCGACATGCAGCGGCTGTTTGGCTACGACGACGAGACGTTCGCCAAGTTTAGCGAATGGGTCGAACGAATGTCCAAATTAAAAATTGACGGCATGAAGCTTATTTTGGGCGGCTAGCCCCGTATAGGCGCGGCAGCCCCGGACGTCAACGCGTCCGGGGCTGTTCCCGTTTTATCGGCTGCGCGGGCGGCGCGACCATGCGACGATCGGAATAAGCAGCATCGCCAGCGCTCCCCCCGCAAGGGACAGCGCCGCATAACTCGTATGAGCCACAACGACGCCGGACAGCGCGCCGCTGGAAGCCCCGGTCAAAGCGATCAGCACATCGACCGCTCCCTGCGTCTTGGCGCGGACTCCCGAGGCCGCCGAATCGACGATCAGCGTCGTGCCGCTGATCAGCCCGAAGTTCCATCCAAGGCCCAGCAAGGCGAGCGCGGCCGCAAGACCGATAAGCGAATCCGCAGGCACGGCCGCGGATAATATGCCGGAGGCGAGCAAGGTCAATGCGGCGGCGACAGCCATCGGGACGCGGCCGACCTTGTCGACAAGCATTCCCGTGACAAGAGAAGGCAGGAACATCGCGCCGACATGGATACCGATGACCAGCCCTACACTGCCCAAGCCGTGGCCGTGATGTCCCATATGGATCGGCGTCATCGTCATAATCGCGGTCATGACGACTTGGGTCAGCACCATCACGGATGCGCCGACCGCGATCCCCCTTCTATTTCCGCCGCTCATTCCGTCTTCGGCCAATCCGTCACGGTTGCCGCCTTCCATCGACCGGGCTGCGGAAATCGCCTGGGCGACAAGCAGCGGATCCGGTCGCAGCCATATAAACAGCGCCGATCCGGCAAGCAAAAAAGCGGCGGCAGCCAGCATAAACGGTCCGGCCAAGGCGGGGATGCCAAACGCTTCGGCGGCGCGGCCCGTTACGTCTACCAGATTCGGTCCCGCCACCGCGCCGAACGTCGTAGAAACCAGCGCCACGCTGACGGCCTTGGCCCGATTCGACGGTCGGGCCAAATCCGTGCCCGCATATCGGGCCTGAAGGTTCGTGGCCGTACCCGCACCATAAACGACAAACGAAGCGAACAGCAGCGCGACGTTCGAAATCGCCGCAGCGGCGACGACGCCGACGGCGCCGAGTCCACCGGCAATAAATCCGGCGGTCAGCCCGACGCGGCGTCCCGACCGCTCGGACAAGCGGCCGACCAGCAACGCCGATGCGGCGGAGCCCAGCGTCAACAAGGCGACGGGCAGCCCCGCCATCCCGTCGGTCCCGAGCATATCGCGTGCCAGCAGCGCGCCGACCGCAATGCCGGCGGCCAGTCCCATGCCGCCGAACATTTGCGATACGACGACGATCCATAAGGTGCGGCGGTACAGCCTCTCCTGTTGTTCCGGCGATTCCGCATAAGTCCGGAGCCATGCCGGCTGCCGTTCGGACGCCATCGAAACCCTTGCATCGTCGGACATGGACTTCTCCCCTCCCCCGATTCTCTCTTGTTTTGAATAATCTCTATCGTGCACGACAAACCGCTTTTTTTCAATACCATGAAAAAATCGGATATGCCGCAACGTTAATTCGGCGACTTAACAGATACAGTATAGGAAAACCCGGCAGACTATAGTAAACTCAATATTATGCGGAAGGGGGAGTTGATTTATATGGAAAAATCCCTGGATTTCATTATCGGCCGTTTGGCGAACCGTCAACCACCGCCTTCTTTGACGGTGCGTCAAGCATGGGACTCCGGTCTCGACGCCGACATTGCCGCCCTGGAATGGGCTGGCGCGGCCAAGCGTCGCATCATCGCCTTGAAGGCGGGGCTTCATCTGCTCAACGACAGCCTGGATGCTTCGCACGCATACGCGCAGCAAATCGAAGACGATTCGACCGGCGCTTACTGGCACGGATTAATTCACCGCATGGAGCAGGACTATTGGAACGGCAAGTATTGGTTCCGGCAAGCTGGCGATCACCCGGTGAAATCGGAAGTGCGGCGGGAAATATCGCAATGGCTGAATCGGGAAGCCGATTTCGGCTCCTTGCGGGAAGGCCGAATCAAAAACGAGTTGCGGCGTTACAGGGATCAATTCGGCTGGGACTGCGACAGCTTCTCCGATCTTATTGAAGCGCAGGAAATCGGACAAGACTCTCCGGAAACGCGGGTCGTTCTGGAGCGGCTTCAGTATATCGAGTTGAAAACGTTGCTTCGTTATACTCGCGATGCGGTCGCTCTCTAGACCTCCTTATAAACCAACGCAATACGGAAAGAGCCCTTGCCTAAGTTCGGCAGGAGCCCCTCCATGAAAGCTTGCTATTCAGATTAATCCCGGTAAAAGTACCCGATTAATTCCTTCGATTCGGAATCAAGTACAATTTGTAAAGGTCCCAGCAGAGAATCGCGCTCGGTCCGGTAAGTGACGACGGTCAGCTTCCCCCCCTTCTCCTGAATCTCCTTCAGAAGCCGCTCTTTTCCTTTTTGGACCGCCAAAGAACCGACCTTTGAGCCGATCAACGCAACATGAGCTTCGTCCTGCTCCGTCAGTATATATTCCCGCTCACTGTCCGGAATGAAATTCCATGCCAGCTCTCTGTATTCCTTAACCATATCCGGATCGATATCCAGCTCTTCGTCCAGAATGACGATCAGGCGCGGAAACGTTTGCGGAGGCATGCTTTCCAGCCATTCCAGGGGGATATAAGCTTTCACTTTCACGCCGGGACCGAGCTGCGTCCAGTCCGCCGGGCTTCCGCTTCTCGTAACCAGCATCGTATCCGGCTTGGCGCGCAGGATCAATACCGGCTTTTCCTCGTCCGGATTTCCGTCGCTGAGCAGAATCCGCCAGCCTTCCTTCGACGGCTCGATGGAATAGACGGCGCCTTCCGTCACCGTTCCTTCTTCGTGAACATGGATCGATACGGCATGCGCTTGCGGCGGAGAACTAAGCGCGACATTAGCTCCGTACTCCGCGGTCACGCGCTGACCCGCCTTCAAGTCCTCCAGCGTATAGATCTTCTTGTCGATGCCGCTAAGGACGGTGTCGGAATCCGCATACAAGACGATGCGGTCATATGGCCCTTCCCCGAATATTTCAAGCTTATACCGGCCGTCTTCCTTCGACGCCTCCGGTCACGAGCGCCGCGCCGCCGCCAGAGCCAGCCGGTCCAGAACGCCGTGAAGCATCGCATGCGAAGCTTCGCTCCGCTCCGTCTGAGCCGCGATCGTCCGGGCGGACTGAATGTACGGGCCTTCCGTCAGCTCGCCGGACCAGACGTCAAGCATCGTTCCGATGCAATCCGGCGTCGTCTCCAGATGGAATTGCAGCCCGATGACGGTATCGCCGAAAGCGAAGGCCTGATTGGGACAAGCTTCCGACCCGGCGAGCCGGACCGCTCCTTCCGGCAGCGTAAAGGCGTCGCCATGCCATTGGTAGCTGACGAATTCGTCCGGCATATGGTCGAAGACCGGATGCCGTTCGGCCGTGCGCTTCACCGAATGCCAGCCGATTTCCTTATGCGCGTTGCGGTATACGCGTCCTCCGAGCGCTTCGGCCAGCATCTGCGCGCCGAGGCAAATGCCGAGCACCGCTATTCCTTCGGCGACGCATTCGCGCAAAAAGCTCTTTTCCGCCTTCAGCCAAGGATGCTCCGCTTCCTGATAGACGCTCATCGGACCGCCCAGCACGATCAGCATGTCCAGTGCGTCCGCCCGCGGATATTCGTTGATGCCGGACGGCTCCAGCACCATCAGCTCGCGGCCTTCCCGCCGAGCCCAAGCCGCGATCGCGCTTTCGTCGTCAAACGAAAAATGTTTGAATGCTGCAATATTCATCGTTCGCTCTCCCTCCCAAGCCAGCCGGATTTCCCATCTCTATTTACGGTCTATTTAGGGCTATGACCGTATATTAACGGATGCATGCCAACGTGTCAACGGCGGCAGCGCTGAAATTGCTCATCTCCCGAACGGCAATAACCGGCCGCTGTACGCGCCCGGTTCCCTGCTTGCTCTATAGACTAGACTATCTCTCCCGCGCTTCGTCAACCGCCGCTTGCATGTCCGCGAGCGCTTCCTCCAAAGGTTGTCCGGCCAAATACTTATTGACGCCCTCCTGGATTTTGACCTGCAGCGATTCGGTCGACACCGTGTGAGGCCAATACAGCACCGCCTCCGGACTCGTAACCAGCTCCGCCACCCTCAAGGCTTCCCGGCTGGATATACGGGCCGATTCCACCGAAGGCACCGCCATAGCCCCTTCGGCCAACCGCTCCTGATTCGCCCGGCCATTCATGAAAGCAACGAATTGCTTGGCTTCATCCGGATGGTCCGTCTTGGCGTTGATGACCCGGTAGGTTCCAATATTGATATTGGGAATCGTCCGTTCCTCGCCCGGAACCATCATAAATCCAATTTCGAAGTTTGGATTCCGTTCTATAATGCTCGGCATGCTCCAGGTGCCCGTCATAATCATGACCGCTTTGCCCTGACCGATCAAATCCTTGGACTGCTCATGCATCAGCTGGGTCCAGTTGTCGGGAACAAATCCCCGTTCTACAATTTCTTTATGCTTTCGGACAGCGTCTACAAAAGCCGGATCCGACAATTTAATTTCGCCGCTCTCGAGCTTCCTCGTCCATTCTTCGTCCGCGCCGTTGTTGGACATGATCGATCCCCAAAAAAATTGGGCGGTGGACCATTCCGCATCCATTGCGATCGGGATGTACCCTTGTTCCTTCAACAGCTCGCATAGCTCGATAAATTCGTCCCAGGTTTGCGGCACCTGCAATCCCAACGAGTCAAACAGCGTCCGGTTGTAAAGCAATCCGTCGCTGTGCATTACTTCCGGCGCCCCGTATATGCGGCCGCCGATCGTGACCGGCGTCAGCGTATGGGGAAGAAATTGCTCCAAAAAAGAGGAATCCGTCAAATCGAGATACACATCCGGGTTCAGCTTGCGAAACTCTTCGAACAAGCTTGGCGACCATGTGTCGAACACATCCAGCTTCTCTCCGCCGAGAAGCTTGATCTTGATGCCCGCCGTATAATTGGCGTTCTGGATAAAATCCGCTTCGATCCGGATACCGGGGTGCAGCGTTTCGAATTCTTCGATCGCGTCGTAATATACTTCGCTGGCTTGAGCGGAATCGAGCAAGTAGCTCGAGTACCGGATCGTTACGATATCGTCCGGCTTCGCCGCCTCGTCTCCCGCCGGGCTGGCCCCATAGCCGCAAGATGACAACGTAATCGCCGCCGCCAGCAGTCCAATCGCGCTCTTCATTCGCAAAGCTCATTCCCCCTTTTGCCGGTTCGCCCGTTATTCATTCCATTACAGCATAAACGGAGGGCTGCCCGCAATGCCGCGCGGCACAGCCTTCTTCGCTCTTCCGCAACGGAAGCCGGCTACAGCTTCCCGCCCGATGTGGCGATCCCTTCAATAAACTGCTTCTGAAAGGCCATATAGACGAGCAGCATCGGCCAGATGGCAATGACGGAAGCCGCCATCAGCTCGGGGTAATGAACGGAGTAGGCGCTCTGGATCTTGGCGAGCGCGGAAGACAACGTGGCTGCGCTGGAGCTGGTATTGACGATCATCGGCCACATCAAATCCTTGAACGCAAACAACGCCGTAAAGATGGCGAGCGCCACCAGCCCCGAACGCGCCAACGGAAGCATCACCCTGACGAACGTCTGCCCGATGTTGCAGCCGTCGAGCTTGGCCGCTTCCTCCAGTTCCTTGGGCAGTCCCAGAAAAAACTGGCGCAGCAGAAACGTGCCGAAGGCGCTCACGAGTCCCGGAAAAACAAGCGCAAATATCGTATTGCGCATGCCCATCGCATCGACCATCAAATATTGCGGGATAATGAAAATTTGCGTCGGCACCATCATTTGGAACAAAACGAGCCCAAAGAAAAGATTGCGTCCCGGAAATTCCAGCCTGGCAAAAGCGTAAGCGGCCATCGCGCTGAATAGAAGCGAGCAGAGCACGCGCAGCGCCATCATGGCGAACGTATTGAAATAAAGCGTAAAGAAATCGTTCTGCCGCCATACCTCGGCGTAATTTTCGAACTTCCATTCGGAAGGAAAAATGACGAACGGATGAAGAGAAGTCGATTCCGCAACCGTCTTAAACGAAGTCAGCACCATCCACGCGAAAGGCAATATCATGGCGCATGCTCCTGCGACCAGCAAAGCGTGAACGGCTATTTTCGGCCATATGCGATTGGCAGTCATCCGGCCATCCCTCCTACATGTAATTGACCCACTTCTTCTGTGTTTTGGTTTGAATGAACGTCATGATCATAATAATGGCCAGCAGCAGCATGACGATCGCCGAACCGTAGCCCTTGTCCGAATATTTGAAGGAGTTGTTATAGAACAGGTAGACCAGAGATACCGCGTTATCGTACGCCGGGCTTGTCACGTCGATCATCATATAGATGACGTCGAACACCTGCATCGCCTGAATGACGGACGTCACCAGCACGAAAAACAACGTCGGCGACACAAGGGGCAGCGTAATGACAAAAAACTGCCTGAATTTGCCGGCCCCGTCGATATCGGACGCCTCGTAATAGTCTTTCGGAATTTCTTGCAAGCCGGCAAGAAACAGCACCATGTTGTAGCCGATGACGCTCCAGATCCCGATGACGGCGATGGAGACAAGCGCCAGCTTCGGATCGGTAATCCAATCGACCTTCGGCAGGCCCAGCTTGTCAAGCGCAACGTTGATCAAGCCGAAATTGGAATTGTACAGCCATTTCCACACCATCGTAACGGCAGCCGGCGCGGCCATCATTGGAATAAAATAAATCGTACGGTACACCGTCTTGCCCTTGCGGCCGCCGTTCAGCAGCACCGCCGCAAACAGCGCAATAGCGATGCTGAGCGGAACGACCATCAGCGCATGCAATAGCGTATTTGCCGTCGCATGCCATACTTGGGGATCCTCGACTAGACGCTTGTAATTGTCGAGACCGACAAACACGTTCCCTTTGCCGAAATCCCCGCTTTTGAAAAAGCTTAAATAAAAGCTTTGAAAGATCGGTATGATATTCAGTACGATCAGTCCGATAACGGTCGGCGCGATCAAACACCAGCCCCAAAACCATTCGTTGAGCTTCCGTTTCGAAATTGTCCGCTGCATTTAACGTGCTCCTTCCTATCCTACGGAACAGCGGCAACCGGTGAAGGTTGCCGCTTTAACGTTGTCACATTCGTCCGCACAGCGCTTTATTCGCCCGCTAGGCTGTCGTTCATCACTTTCGCGGCGTTGGCGGCCGCTTCTTCCACCGAGATTTGACCCGAGAACGCGCCTTTCAGCGCTTCATAGGCTTTGTCCTCCCATACGGCAGTCGTGTTGGAATAAGGACGAATGACGGCATAATCGACCATATCGACAAATACTTTAATATTGAATGTCGGATTGGACGAGACCCACTTGTCCGCGGCGCCTTCGTAGGCGGAAATCGCTACGCCCAGTTCGGCTTGTCTTTCCTGACCTCGCTGCGATCCCAAATATTCGACGAACTTCCACGCTTCTTCCGGATGCTTCGTATTATGGGCGATGGCATGGCCCAATCCGTTGAAGATGGATGCTTGCTGCGTTCCTTTCGGAAGGACGGCGACGTCGAAATTGTCGGCCATAAATTCGTTTTCGGTAAAGCCCGTCAAGTTCCAGGAGCCGAAGAAACCCATCGCCGCCAGACCGTTTTGCATCGCTTCGGCGCGTTCCGCGTCGCCGTACACGGCCGGCGAAAGCCCTTCGTGAATAAACTTCACGTAATATTCCAGCGCCTCGATCGTTTTCGGATCGTCGTAACCCGACTTTTTGTCATCCGTAATGATCGTGCCGCCGTTCTGATAGACGAAGTTGTAATAGCCTTCCTGGTTATGCAACGGCGTCAAAATGCCGTATTTGCCGTCCTTCGTCAACGTTTTGGCCGCATGGTACAGATCGTCCCAAGTCCAGCTTTCGTCCGGATAGCTCAGCTGCGCTTCGTCAAACATCGTTTTGTTGTACCACAGGCCGATCGTATCGAAATCTTTCGGCACCGCAAACTGCTTGCCTTCGAAGTTGTAGATTTGAACAAGCCCTTCCGGAAATTTGCTTATATCCACCAGCGAGCTGCCGCCGATGCGGTCCGTTAAATCGAGGAGCATGCCGTTGGAGGCATAACGGTAAATTTCGTTGGAATGCATCCAGAACACATCCGGCAAGGAACCTCCGGTTGCGCCCGCCTCCAGCATCGTCCAATATTCGGACCAGCCCGTGACCTCAATGTTGACTTTGATATTCGGATTGTCCGCTTCGAATTCGTCGGCCATCTGCCGCAAACCCTTCTGTTGGTTCGAGTCCCAGATGGCGTAAGTAAGCGTTACTTGCCCGCCGTCCGCCGGCGGCTGTTCCGCGGCGTTATTCCCGCCCGATTGGGTCGGGTCCGGAGCGTTGCCGCCATTGTTCCCGTTGCCCGAGCAGGCGGTGAGCGCCGACAGCGCGAGAATGACCGTCAGCAGCAGCGACCATGCTTTTTTCTTCATTTGAACATCCCCCAAGCTTCTTCAATATTGTGGTTGCCCTTGCAACTTCAAGTCTATAGAAACGGGGGAGCGGCGAAAATCAACATTCTTTACGACGCATTTTTCTTTTTTTACCGACTTGAACCGCACCAAAAAAAGCGCGCAGCCAGCTGCGCACTTCCTTTACCATATCTATTTCTTTTTTGACTTTCGGCTCAACCGCGATACTCTTCGGGCGTAACACCCGTCGCTTTTTTGAAAATTTTGCTGAAATAAGCCGTGTTCGGATATCCCGTCATATGGGCGACCTCATACACTTTCAGCTGCTTGTTGCGAAGCAGCTGCTGCGCCTTTTCGATCCGAATGCGCGTCAAATAGCCGATAAAGTTTTCCCCGGTTTCGTTTTTGAATACCCGGCTCAAGTAGGACGGATTGACGTTGATTTCTCCCGCAACCGACTGCAAAGAAATATTTCCGCCGTATTGCTCCGCCATGATCGCCCGGGCTTGCTCGGCATAACTGCGCGGTCCGTCCATCCACGCGTTGCGTTCCCTGCATTCGGCCAAAAATCGAAGGACCGACCGGTGCAGCGACTCCAAAGTTTCTTCTTTCATAATGCGCTCATAGGAAGCATGCCCTTCGTCCTCCAGCTCGGGCACAAAAGGAAAACAGGACGCGATGACGGACAACGCGCGCAAATAAAGCTTGCGGCAGCCCAGTTCGGACACGCCTTCGCCGTACATCCGGCTTCTCAGCCCGTCCAAGTACGTCACGCCGTCTCCCCGCTCCACCTGCCGCCTGAGCTCGGCCGCGTCCTCCCGGCCAAACGGGAACGCGCCGCGCGTCCTTTCTGCCGATCCTTCGGGCGTCCCGTAATAGAGCACGCTCCCCGAAGTCCCATTCCCGTAGAAGTGATTGCGCAAGGCGAGGTCCGCTTCCTTGTATGCCTTGCGCAAGCCTCCGAAGCCGGAACAGATGCCGCTGACGCCGGCAAGCAGCTTGATGTTCAGAAACTCCTTCATGGACGTAAAAATTTTGCCGAACAAGCCGTCCAGCGCTTCTTGCGGCGCAAGCCGGCCCGTTGCTTCCGCTCGCGCTTCGGACGATGGAACGTTCATTATGAGCAAATAGTCCGCCGAGTTTTCCACCACAATTTCGCTTCGCCAGCGTTTCGGAACCAGCTCCTCTATAATATTGACAATTGAATAGCGCAGCAGCTTCTCATCCTGCTCCACGTATTTCCGGCGGATATCGTCAAACCGGCTCACTCTCAGCTTGACGACCAGCATCTCTTGCGGAAGAAGCGCTATGCGCAGCGCCGCGGATCTATCTATCACTTCCTCGGCGCTTCGATAGCCGCTGAACAGCTCTTTGAACAGCGTCTCCTTCAAATAACCGAGACCTTCCTTGTATTCCGTACCCAGCACCGCGTTGCCCGCCAAGCCGAGCGTATGCCCTTCCAACTTGTCCCGTACCGTTCGCAGAACGCCGACCAGCTGCTCCGGTTTCAAATCGCTTTTGATCAAATAATCGATCGCGCCAAGCCGAACCGCCTCTTGCGCGTAATGAAACTCTTCCAAGCAGCTCAAAATAACGAACTTGCAGCCTTCCAGCCGGCCCGAAGCCTGCCGAATCAGCTCCAGTCCGTCCATGACGGGCATCTTAATGTCGGTAACGATCAAGTCCGTTCGCTGTCTGGCCGCCAGTTCCAGCGCTTCCTTCCCGTTGGCCGCTTCGCCGGAGATATGAAAGCCGTGCTCCTCCCAATGGATCATCGATTTGAGTCCAATGCGCATCAGCAGTTCATCGTCCACGATTATAACGTTCAGCATGCATGTCCCTCCTCGCCGCTCTTCATCGTTTGGGTTGCGCCACGCAATGTCCGGAAATATCCGGCTTAATCGCGCACCTTCGGAATCGTGATTGCAAACGCGCTTCCCGAGCCTTTGCCGCTGACGAAGGTAACGCCGAATTCACGGCCGAACACCCGCGATATCCGGTCATGAACGTTGCGGACGCCGATGCCTCCCTGTTCGGCCCCCCGGCCCGCCAGCTGCTTCCTCAGCCTGCCGGCCACCGCTTCGTCCATCCCTTTTCCGTTGTCGGCCACCTCGATCCGGATGGCATCCGCTCCGTCCTCCGTGAGCGAAATGTCAATTTTCCCGTCCCCGTCCATATCGGCAATGCCGTGAAATATCGCGTTTTCCGCGAGCGGCTGCACCGTCATCTTGACGATCTGATAATCCAGCAGCGACTCGTCGATCGAGTAACTGACCTCGATTTTATTAAAGTAGCGGACTTTCTGTATCGTCATGTAATGTCCGATTTGCTCCAGCTCCTCCCGGATGGACACAAGCTTCCGCTCGCTTCTCGAAGCATACCGAAGCAGCGAAATTAACGCCTCGGTCATTTCGACGATTTTGTCGGAGCGCTGCATCGAAGCGATCCACTTGACGGAGTTCAGCGTATTGTACAAAAAATGCGGGTTGATTTGCGCCTGCAGCGCCTTTATTTCGGCTTCGGTCTTCTCTTGCTGCTCGGCATAAATCCGTTCGACCAGCATTTTGAGCTCGGCCGACATCTGTTCGAACCGGGTCGCGAGCAGGCCGATCTCGTCATTGGACTTGACCTGCGGCAAGTTGTCGAACTTCCCTTGCTCCACCAGCACCATATTGTTCATCAGCCGCTTGATCGGTTTCGTAATATGGCTGGATAAATAAAAGGAGCTGACGAAGGAAAATACGAGCAGCACAACCGCGATAATGGCCAAATTTCTTTTGAAAATATCCCCTTCTACCGCAAGCTCCTCCACCGGCAAATAAATATACGACGTCCAATCGTGGAATTCGAACGGCGTGCGGATCAAAATATAATCCTTGCCCCCAGAGCTTACGATCTGGCGCAAGCTGTTCGTCTCCGGAAGCCCGTCATCAAGACGAAGCACCTCCGCAAACGGCTTGCCGATCAGCTGGTAATTGTTGTTGAACAACACGGAGCCGTCGGCGTTTACAATGGTATAGGCCGTACGGCTGTCCTCCTGCAGCCGCTCGTTCAGCCGGTTGATGAAATCGATCGGAATGCTGATCGTCATTACGCCCAGCAGCTCGCCGTTATCCATATCGAATATTTTGCGCAGGTTGAGAATCGCCAGACCGTCTTCCCGTTTGATCTGCTTGTCCGCGATGGCGGCAATGTCCCTCGTAATGTCGTCCGAATGCAAAAAATCGATAAACCACGGCTCGCGGCCGGGATGATACGTATAATCGATGGCATGCTCCGTGCTCAAGTATAAATCCTTCCCGCCGTTCATGTTGTACACGTAGATGGAATAGGCTTGCTCCTTCATTCGAATATAGTTCATCAGCAGCTGCGTCGCCTGGTTTTCGTTTCGCTTGGAGTCTTCCCGCAAATAATTTTGCATCGGGTAATTGTCCTGGGAAACGGCGGAGACGTAGCTGTTAATGCCGTAGCTGGATATTAACGATATTTTGCGGGTATCTTCCAAAAACTCTTCAATGCGCAGATTGGATTGCCTGGAAATGTCGAGCAGCAAATCGGTATATTTGCGCTCAAGCAGCTGCTGGGAAGAAATGTAGGAGTTTACGGCCATGGTCAGGATGGGCACCAGGATGATCAGGAGGAAAAACGACATCAGCTTGGACTTGATGCTTATAAAGCGAAACCGTTTGAACAATATATTCACCGCCGTCTCGAATGCAAAGCCGTTTATGCCATGGAGCGCGGCTCCGGGTTGAGCCGAGGGGCTTGTCCCTTCATCATAACGGAGCGTTGCGCGAAGCGACATCTATTTTCTTTACGATTGTTGTTCCTTTCTTGACCGTTGTGGCGGAAGAAGGCTCATAGACTCTCCCGCCCAAGCCGTATCCGGTACAGCTTCAGCGGCCTGCCACGCGCCGCGGGCGTTTCCTCGCCGATGACTTCGGCATAGCCGCTCGCTTCCAGCTGCATCAGGATGCGTCTGGCGCTTCGGGGCATGACCGTCATATGCCGGGCCAGCTCGTTGGAATGCAGCACGTCGGTGCGCAGCTTGTCCATAATCGCCTCGAGCTTGCCGAGCGTGGCCGGACTCAAGCCGGTCGCTTCGCTTACCCGCTCCAGCCCTTTCGCCGAATACGAGTAGGTCAGCTGCTCCGCGCGGCCGAGCGGGCCGGTAACCGTCTTGTCTCCGAAGGCGACCATCCAAGCCCCCTTGCCGTGCTGCCGCGTCTGCATAAGCGCGTGTCCCGCCATCGTTTCCGCTTCGTAAGCGGTGCGGCCGAGTCCGATGCCGCTGGTCAGCTCCGCTCCGGACCTTTGCAGCTCGGGCCACGCCGGCAGGCAGGTGAACCGGTTCGTCGCTTCTTCCACAATTCCTCGCGTCGTGTAGACGGCATACCGGCCCGGCGATACCGTCTTGAGCGAGCCGTGCAGCCGCTTGGAATAATCGAGCAGCAGCTCGCTGACCGCCAGCTCCATCCGATGCAGCTCGTCGGAAACGAACGTTTCCTTCGTCAGTCCGGCGTAAGGGTCCGTTTCAATCAGCTGAACGGCGATTTGCATGTCCTTATATTGCAGCGTCTCCCATGCCCGGGACGCTTCCTCCAACGCAGCCTGGACGGACAGCTCCGTCGGTACGACCCGCAGCACGGGAACGCCGAGCTTCTTCAACTGCTCCTGCACGTACCAGACGCATGTCACCGCGTAATCGGTAAGGCCTTGTTTCCGCAACCCGGCGTGATATTCGACAAGCCCGGAATAGGAGCCTTCGAACGGCTGCGCGTGCAGCGTCTCCCCAGCCAGTCCCAATTCCTCCGCCGCTTGCCTCATTTCCGCCGGCGTGAACATATCGAAGCTGAGCCGGCCGATGTCGACGCGTTCCCGGTAAAACAGCGCGCATAACGTGCGGTACAGGCTTGCGCCGCTGTAGGAAATATAAAACATCGGCTTGCGGACGTGCGGCGCCTGCTCGCGGGCGGCGCGATACGGCAGCGGGCCGGAAAACAGCCACATGTCGACATGGCCGGAATGGCTCTCCACAATGGGGCCCACTTCATCGAAACGGGTATGCGTAAACGGCAGGCACTCGAATTCGCCGTGCTGCCGAATGATGTCCGTCACAAACCGCATCGTATCCTCCACGCCCAAATAACCGAGCCTGATCTTCATGCCCATGCCTCCCGTACGCGTCTGCGGCGCCAGCGAAGCCTCCGCCGGGCGCCGTATCTCAAGTTACGATTATACCACAATCGCGCAAACCTGATGCTTTCAATAAGAAAACCGGACGAACCTTGAGGTCCGCCCGGCCTTCTTTACTTTAGTCGATATGAACAGCAGTATGCTTGCGTCCGCAACAATTATTTGCGGATAAAGAAGCCGATATGCTCCTTCGACTGAGGGTCGATAACCACCTTCAGCGGGCCGAGCAAGGCGTCCTGATCGGTCGCATAGGTGACGACGATCAGCCTGCCTTCCTGGGCGACGATGTCGTCCAGAAGCTGCTTTTGGCCTTCTGCCGCCATAATGGCGGAGGCTGCCGATTTGGCGTCCACCTGTGTCACTTGCGCTTTATCGCTGTCGGTCGTTACATGCTCTTTCTGTTCGTCGGACAGCAGCTTCCAAGCCAGCTCACGGTACGCCTCCACGTCTTCGCTGCCGATATTCAGTTCCTCATCCAGCACGACGACGACATGCGCCGGGCTTTGCGGCGGCAGACTCTTCGTCATGATCGGACCGTAGTACGCGCGGACTTTCGTGCCCGGACGCAGCTGATGCCAGTCGACCGGCTGGCCTTCGCGGGTCATCAGCATCGTTTCCTTGCCTGCATTCAGCACAAGCTTCGGCTGTTCCTCGCCGTCCTTTGTTTCGCTGAACGTCATGCGCCAGCCGTCTGTCGAATGCTCAACCGCGGACAGCTGACCTTCCTCAATGAGACGCTGGCTGCCGACTTGGATCTTGGCCGCATGGGATTGTCCCGGATAGCTCATCGCCATAATCGGACCGTAATCCGCCGTAATTTGCAGTCCGGTTTTCAAATTTTCAAGACCGACCGCATTGCCTTCGGCATCCGTCACCACTGTATCTTTATCCGCGAACAGGATGACCCATTTGTTAATGCCGTGTCCGAGCACCTCCAGCCGGTAACGCTCCTCGCCCTCCGCTTTAACCGCATCGACGATGACGCCGGACAACTGGATATAATCCGCTTCTTCCTCGTCTTCGTCCTTCGACAGCTTGATTTCCTTTTTGCTCCAGGCCAGATCGTAACCGAGCGCCTCCGCCGTTTCGCGGGCGGGCAAATACGCCTTGCCGTTAATATATACGGGCTGCAGCCCGGTCGTTTCTCCGTCCACGCTTACCGCCACATCCCGGTGCAGCAAGCCCGTCACCTTTTCCGTCAAGCCCGATGCTCCCGCCGCCGCCGTTGTGGCCAGCAGTCCTCCAACCGTCGCTGCGATCAACCATGTCTTCTTCTTCATGTTCTTATATCCTCCTTCAGCTTGGCTGTTCCGGCAACCCAACGGCTGCCTCCGTTACCAACTTTTCAGACGGGCGGACTCGCCGAAAGGTTACAGGGACGACAGAACTATTTTATCCCCGCCGGTCTTTCGCCCTATACCTTCGGTGTACGGATTTACAGGATTGGCAACGCTTTCTTGCCAGCGGCGCTTCGCCGTGCGATAGTAGAGATGACGCCAATAATCATAGCGACGTACGGGAGGTTTTGCGGATGACGGCATACGATTTTACTCATTTGTCCAATTTGTTGAAGCAATTTACGGAAAATGAACAGGGGCCTGCGGGCTGCGCCTGCGGCGTCGCCAAGGACGGGGACATCCTGTTCGAGGATTACCGCGGGTATGCGGATCTCGAGACGGGCAGAGCGGTCGCTCCGGATACCGTGTTCCGTATGTATTCGATGACGAAGGTCGTCGTCTGCGCCGCAGCGCTTATTCTTTACGAGCGCGGACAATTTCTGCTCAACGAGCCGATCGGCCGTTATTTGCCGGAGTTCAGCCGGCCGATGGTTCGCCGCAGCAACGCCGACGGCACCGTGAAGATCGAACCGGCCGCCCGCCCGATTCTGATCAAGCACGCATTCGCCATGACGGCCGGCATTCCTTATCCGTTCGACTCTTCGGAGACGGGCTTGGAGATCGACAAGGCGATCCGCGAGCTGCGCGCGCAAACGAACGGCCGGCACGATTTGCGCACCGAGCTGAAGGCGATCGCCCAGGTCCCGCTCGCCTTCGAGCCGGGCACCGGCTGGCTGTACGGGTACGGCCACGATCTGATTGGCGGACTAATCGAGGTCGTCTCCGGCAAGCCGCTGGGGCAGTTTTTGCAGGATGAGCTGTTCAAGCCTCTCGGCATGAACAGTACGGGGTATCGTTACAGGGACGGCATTGCGGAGCGGATGGCCTCGTTCTATCGGCTGACGGAAGACGGCAAGCGGGAGAAGCTGCCCGCATCGATGGACGATAATCACCAGCCGGACGCGGTCTGCGAAGCCGGCGGCATCGGTCTCTATTCTACCTTGCGAGATTATCTCGTATTCTCGCAAATGCTGGCATGCGGCGGAAGCTACGGAGGCGTTCGCATTCTCGGCCGCAAGACAATCGACCTGATGCGGGCCAACCAGCTCACCGAAGCGCAACGGAACGCGCTCGGCCATTCCTACTACGCCGGCTACGGATACGGGCTGGGCGTGCGCACGCTGGTCGATCCCGCCGCCGGAAACGCCAATGTCCCGGTCGGCGAATTCGGCTGGAGCGGCATGGCCGGCACTTACGTCTCGATCGATCCTTCCGAACGGTTTTCCGTCGTTTATATGCATCAGCTGATGCCGAACATGGAGGAATACCATCATCTCCGCGTTCGCGCGGCGGCTTACGCCGTCTTGTAATCGCCGCCGGCGGCGCGAAACGCTTCTTGGGACGCGACAGGCCGGCATGCCAACCTTTCGGTTGGCATGCCGGCCCTTGTAATGCCCGAGTCCCGGCCTTACTTCCCGGAACTCCTCTTATAGGTCGCCGCGATTTCCGTATACGGCAGGGACGTAAGCGAAACGACGGCGTTGGCATTGCCTTTTCCGCGTATCTGCGCGTCTCCGATCCATTTATCGAATCGATATCCCGCTTCCGGCGCATGAGCCGCAACGGCGATCTCCTCTCCCGGTTTGTACAGGCCGCTTCCGCTGCCGCCTTCCACATGCAAATAAGCGCGAAGATCGGTGCGGAACGGCGAGGCCGGAAGTCCGTCCTTGTTGTACAGGTTGCCGACCGGCGAATCGTACCAGTTGTAACGGACGGCGACCGGTTTGGCGACATGCGGCGACGACACAATGACGGTCTTGCCCGAGACGCGGGCATCCGCCGCGTAAAATACGCCGTCCTTGCCGGCAACCGCAAAGCCCTTCAGCTTGCCTCCGGCGGCGGCGTCCTCCCGAACGGGCTCGAGCCCTTCCTTGACTCCCGCCATCAAGCCGGAGCCCACATGATCGAACCGCAGCGTCACCTTGTCTCCCTTGACGGACATGGACTTGTAGATCGGCCCCGAATATTCGCCTTTGTACCCTTTGTAGAACTTGCCAAGCACGGCAATTGCCGTGCGCGCTCCGACATCCTGCTTATTCAGCGGATGAATGTCGTCCGGGTTACCGATGTCGGTCGTCACGACCAATGCCGCGTATTTATCGTTCTGGACGGTCAGCAGTTGCGCCTCCCGAACGACCGGCAGCCCCGGATTGTCGTCCGGCTGCGCCGGCTGGCCCTCCGTCTGCACCGCGCCGAAGGCCGAAATCTGGATGACGGCAAACGGCAGCTTGCTGTTGTCGAAGGCGAATCTCCAGTCGTTCATGAGCTCCGGAAGCAGCTTATTGTACCGGTATTCGCCCCAGTTGCTTTCGCCTTGGTACCACAGCACGCCCTTGAACTTATAAGGAGCAATCGGCGCAATCATGCCGTTATAGTGCGAAGCCGGGGAGTTGCCGGACTCGACGATCGCCGCTCCGCTTCGCACGTCCTCCGCCGCGCGGGCCGCCGACGGAATCGACTTCAGCTTCTCGTAGCTCATCCAGTTCTCCGCTTTCGTGCCGCCGACGGACGAGACGATCAGGCCGATCGGCACATCCGTTTCTTCCGTCATCTTGCGGGCGAAGAAATAAGCGACGGCGCTCAAATCGCCTGCCGTTGCCGGGCTTGCCGCCTTCCATTCCGCCTGCGGCCCGACATGCGAAACCGGGTAAGGGCTCATCCGATCCGGCACGGTCATAAACCGGATATTCGGATAATCGGCCCGGGCGATTTCCGCCTCCGCGTCGGCCGACTGCGACAGCTTCCAAGCCATGTTCGATTGCCCGGATGCCAGATAGACGTCGCCGAACATCACATTGGACAGCACTTCCGTGACGCCGCCGCCGCTGACCGTAATTTCATGCGGTCCTCCCGCCTTGTAGCGTTCGAGCTTCGCCTTCCATTCGCCCTGTCCGTTCGCTTTCGCTTTGACGGTTTTGCCGCCGATCTTGACGACAGCTTCGCCGCCCGGCGGCAGCCAGCCCCATATTTCCGCCTGTTCGTCCCGCTGCAAAACCATATTGTCACCGAAGACGGGATTAACGAGCGGCTTGTCGGTATAGGACGGCAGCGCTTTATAGGAGACAACCGCGCTCGTTGCGGTCGCTGCCCCTTCCGAGCCGACCGGGCGCGCTTCGACCTTGAACTCGTAATCGCCGGGCTCCTTCGGAAGCCACATATATTCAAGCTGCTTGCGGTAATCGTTTAACGCCGTCCATGCGCCGCCCGCCTTGCGGACCATGAAACGATATTCCGCCGAATTGTTCGCCAGAGCTGTCAGCGCAACGGGAAGGTCCGCCGGTCCGGAATTTCCGTCGGCGAACGTGAGATGGACGCGGGTTACCGCTCCGTCTCCTCCGGTCAGCTCAATAGAATCGATATCGGTCCAGCCCCAGCTGTTGGCGATTTCAATCGTGTTGAGGCCGGCGGCAAGCGTGAACTGGCCGATCAGCGCTTCCTTCCATTCCGCCGAATCCTTGAACGTATAATCCGCGAGCTTGCTGCCGTTCAGAAGCAGCTGCTGCGTTTTGTCCCCGCCGTAAGTCTTGTAACGAATCGTCATTCGGTAATTCGCGCTTTCCGGCAAGGAGAACTGCCATTTCAGGCTGTCGCCGGCACTGTCGAAGCCGGTCACATAACCCGTTCCGGAATAGCCGTTATCCTGGCGGCCGACCTCGACGCCGGTCAAGATGCCGTCCTCCGCTTCCAAACGGGCCGTTGCATACAGATCGTCCGGCAATTCGTCCAGCGTAATGACATAATCGTCGTTGAACACCTTCCGAATGTGCTCCAGCGAGTTTTGCTGGCCGTCGCGGATGAAATCGCCGGACCAGGTCGTGAACAGCAGCCAATCGGCGCCGTATGCCTGCAGCAGCTCCGGATCGGGAATGGAGCCGTTTTCGGTCAGGGCAATCAGCTTCTTGCCGTTCGTCAGCCGCACCAGATTGTCAAACTTGCCGCTGACCGGATGATAATCGCCCTTCGGCCCGTAATAATCGACGCTGGCAATGTCGACGACGTCGTCGCCGGGATACCAGTCCTCCGCCTCCGAATTCCATACCCAGATCAAATTGTTCAAGCCGTGATGATTCGTCAGACGGTCGTACATGATCCGGTAAAGCTCCTTGGCCGGTTCCGGCCCTTTGGCGCCCCACCAGAACCAGCCGCCTTCCGCCTCGTGCAGCGGCCTCCAGAGCACCGGCACGCCCGCATCCTGCAGCCGCTTCAGCTGGACCGCAATGGCATCGATATCCCGAATCAGGAGCGAATAATCTTCGGAGTCCTTGTTGGCCAATGCGTAGGCCAAATCGAACGAGGTCGCTTCCGTATAGAAGCCTCTCCACCATTCCTTGCCTCCCGGCTCGTCGTACAAGTCCTTCGGCGCGTTCCAATGCCAGCACAACGAAATAATGCCGCCCCGGTTAAACCAGTCGATCATCTTCTCCACTTCGCTCGACGTCGTCCCCCGCTCCACGCGCGAAGGCGAATAATCCATCAGGTCGGTGGCCAGAATGGCGGGGTAACGGCCGGTCTGCTCATACAGCCATTCGGCGTCCTCCAGCGTCTGCTGTCCCGACAAAATATGATTTCCGTAAATGCCCGTCATATAGTGCATCAGCGCCTTGGCCTGCCAGCCGGCGTTCGGATTGACAAGGACCGGCTTGACCTGGTGCCCATCTCCGCCCGCGGACGCGGCCGTCAGTTTAATGTAGTCGATAAGATACCATCCCCAGTTGGCATTGATTTGGATATGATTGTCGCCCGGCTGCAGCATCGCCTTGCCGGCCTGCACCTCGGCAAACTCCGTCGTCGACGCAAACGAAACCTCGCCCAAGCTGCCTCCACCCACAACTATCTCCGTCTTTTTGTCCCCGTACGGCGCGCTGAATCCGATCGAGACATCGTACAGTCCGCCGGATGCGGCATGGTACGTCCAGCTGAGCGTGCCTCCCGTATGGAAAAGCGCATATCCGTTGCCGGAATAACCCGGAACCTCGTTCGCAAAGACTACCGATCCCGTCATGACGCCGTCTTCCGCTTCCAGCTTATCGGATACGGGCGGAGGCGTATCGGATTCGACCTTCACATATTCAATTCCGTAATAGCCCCAGCCGCGCGCCAGCGCCACCGTATTGTCCCCCTCCTGCAGCATCGCCTTGCCCGCGCCCGCTTCCCCGGTCACCTGCCCTTCCGGCAGCTCAGGGAGCGGTACCGACCCGTGGCTCTGGCCGTTGACGATCAGGGCGCTTTCCTTATAACCGTACGGAGCGTAATAACCGACGGTCAGCTTATACAGTCCCGCTTGCGGGACGTTTACCCGAAAGGCGGCCGTCCCCTCGTCCATGGCACCTTCGTAGAAAAAGGACATATAGCCGTCCCCGGCGTATACTTCATCCCCTTCGACGCCGGAGGTCCGGAATTCGACCTGCCCTCCTTCAGCCGCGGCGTCCTTCGCCCAATAGACGGTTGCCGGCTCTCCCGGACCCGGCGGCTGCTCGACGTCCGCCCTCGCTTTAAGCGCGATATTGTCCACGTAGATCGGACCGTTATAAGTGACCGCAGAATTGACGGCAAGCTGAATGACCAGCTGCTTCTGCGTCACGGACGATGGAATCGCCACTTGCTCTTGCAGCACCGCGTAGATTTGTCCGCTAATCGTTCTCTTTGGTGCATCGGCTATTTGATGAGGGGAATATTTGAGCCCCTGCCAGCCGTTGTTGACGGCCGTATCGACGACGAATTCGCCGGGAAAAGAAGCCGGCACGAACACGTCGAACGTCACCCGCTCATACGCCCCCAGCTCCTTGTCCGAATTCCATACCAGAGCCGCCGCCTGCCAGCTCCCATCGCTGGCAAACGCCGTATTGGCCTTAAGCGCAACCGGTTGCCTTCCTCGGCCAGCTCCTCGACGATCTCGATCGGATGCTCCTCCGCAAACTGCCCCCAGCCGACCGCCCAGCCCATCGCCGTCCCGTCTTCGAAATCAAACGCGATGTCGGCGCCTTGATCGGCCCCGGCTGCCGTGATTCCTAACGGAGATAACAAACATAACAACAAAACGTACGACAATACTGCAGCGGTTATTCCTTTGAAGCGCTTATTCATGATATCCCTCCCCATAAATAATCGTTCCTTTTCCTGTCGCCACCTTTTTGATGTCGTATATGCCAGTGATTCGATCATATTATAAAGCGCTTACAATTTCAATAAAAATGTTATTCTAACATCCAACGAAAAAGTTTCAATGTAGTTTTATTTGTTATTTTTAAGTCATTGCTTTTTTGGTGATTCTGGCAGCGATAATGGGGGGCGTCTATTGTGGGGGTAGTGATGGCGTGTATATTCGCAGTCTGTAAATCTATCGCAATATCGTATGCGCTAGTGGTGTCTTATCTCTTTTCAGCTCTCCTATTTCCCTCGTTCCGCGAACCTAACGAATTGTGGTTTCGTCAGAGCGCTTAATCCCCTCGGGTTCCGCGGACCTAACGAACTGTAGTTTTGTTAGAGCGCAATATTCCCTTGTTCCGGAAATCTAACGAACTAGCGAATCGCTATTGGGGGGTAAAACGCCGATTTCGGGCTATTAAGCCCCGATTAAGATGACTACGATTCGTTAGATTTCAAAAGACCTCGAATAGCACCATCTAAGCTCGCTCAAATTCGTTACAGTCGGGGGTCTGCATGGTTGTCGCTGGCCGAACACGTGGCTGGCGGCTGCCGATCACGCGACCGGGCAATTGCCGAATGCCTGGCCGGGGGACTTCCGTCACGCCTTCGGGCACGCGCCAATCGCGCAGCCGAGCGGGCGGCCGCCCGGCGCGCTTGCCGCAACCGCAGCGGTGGAAAAGCCGGCCTTGTCTAAGGCCGGCTGGCTATAGCAATATCAGTTTTCGGAATCGATCGTAATCGTCCGCAATTCGGAATCCCATTTCACGTCCGCGCCGAGCGCTTCGCCTACAAAGCGGAGCGGCACCATCGTCGCTCCGTTCGTCATTCTCGGCGCCGCTTCGAGCGTTTGGGCTTTGCCTTGAATCTTGGCGCTGCGGTTGCCGATTTGCAGCCAGATCGTCATATCTCCCTTGCTGGCGGCAACCGACCGGTCCTTCGCATTCCACTTGACGTCAGCGCCCAGCTTCTCGAAGATGGCCCTCATCGGCACCAGCGTGCTTCCGCCGTCAATGAAAGGAGGCTGCTCAAAAATCATAAAGTCGCCGTCGATGACAACGGTAATCCAATCTCCCAGCACAAGCGGCTTAAATTCGATGCCGGTGCCGGTGAGCGCTTTTCTGGCGGCCGAAACTTCGGCAATCGTCTTTTCGCGCTGCTGCAAAATCGATTTTTTCGCATTCAGCCACGCGTCCCGAATATCTTGCAGCGAAACGTTCTTGCGCAGCGTCACCGTTTTCCTTGTAGCTTCAATCCGCTTGCTCATGTCAGCTTCCGCTTGGGCCAGCGCCTGCGCCATCAGCTTCTCCGCCTCGCTCTTCGACAAATCTCCGTCCTCGTAGCGGTCCATTACGCTCCCCGCCGAATGGATGGACGACTCGTCCTCGAACCGGTCCATTACGCTCCCCGCCGAGTGGGGATCCACTTCGTCCTCGTATAAATCGATCGCGCTGCCTGCGGTGTCGGGGTCCAGCTCGTCATCGTACAAATCCATCGGATCGCCTGCGGAATCGGGGTCCAAACTGTCCTCGAACCGGTCCATCGGGCTTCCGGCATAGTCCGGGTCCATCGTATCCTCATACAAATCCATCGCGTAACCGGCGCGGTCCTTGTCACTTACCCGCACATAGTGGCGGAAAGCCTCGCTGTTCTCCTTGTAGCTCTTTTTCAACTGCTCGATGTCCCGATTGATCGTGTCGGTCAAATAGTCCAGATCGTCATGCGCCTTCTTCAGCAGGTCGTCGTAAACGGCCGTCATTTGCTTGCGGTACGTATCGTATAAATGTCTTTCGTCCTTCAAGTACTGGCTGTAAGCCGATTGATGCTTGCTCTCAAACGCTTCGTATTGCTCCGTCATCTTCTGGATAAATGCGCTGTCCGCCGCCGACGCCGAACCGGGAGCCGTTCCGACGGCCAGTGTCAGCGCCAGGGAACCAAGCAGCAGCTTCCATGCTTTCAAACGGGTTTTACTCATATTCGCCTCCATGTTGTTGTGAATGATGGGGATAGTTCGCGCGACATGTTTCAGCCGCCGGGTCAATTGAGACATTTTACCATTCAATAAACGATGTTACTACAATTCGATACGCATCTAAATAGGAATCCGGAACCAGGACTTAAGGTCTTGCGGAGCATGCTCCGCGCTCCATCCGCTTGCCATGCGGCCAATGACTTGTTAACCTTGAGACAACAGAACGCAGGCGGAAAGGAGATCAGGGACCATGGGCACATACGGCTACCGGTTTTCGGAAAAGTCGGGGCCGCCGCTGTACCAGCTGTTTGCGGTCGGACATGAGCGGGTCGGGACGGCCGACTATTGCTGGGACGGGATGAAAAGGACGGACGGGCCGTTATATTTGTTCCAATATACGCTGTCCGGCCGCGGGTGTCTGAGGATGCGGGACAAGGTGTACGAGATTCGGGCGGGCGAAGCCATTCTGGCGGAAATACCGGGCGACCATACGTATTATCTTCCGCCGGACAGCCCGGAATGGGAGTTTTATTTCGTGCTGGTCCGCCCCGACCAGCTTCGCGACATGTGGAGGGAGACGGAAGAGCGGCTCGGATGCCGAGCCTCGTTCCCGATCGACAGCGCTCCCGTGCGCGCTCTCGAAACCATCTACCGGGAAGCCCGGCTGGACCGGATCGCGGACGCTTACCGGGCCTCATCGCTGGTCTATCAGTTTATGGCGGAGCTGTGCCGCTACGCGATGTCGGCCCGACGGAACGACCGCCATCAGTGGCCGGAAGCGATCCGGGCCGCCATGTCCTTTATCGAGCGGCGCTACGCGGACCATATCAGTGTGGAGCAAATCGCGCAAGCCGCGGGAATGTCGAAATACCATTTGATCCGTTCCTTCGCGAAAGCGACCGGCCATACCCCGGTAGAAGTTATGACGAGGCTGCGGCTCAAGCAATCCGTCGACCTGCTCCTTCATACGGATTTGCCGGTCGAGGAAATCGCGACGACATGCGGCTATAGCAGCGGCAGCTACTTCATCAAGGTGTTCAAGCGCCATATTGGCTGCCCGCCGGGAGAGTTTCGCAGCGGCAAAGACATGCTGCCCGTCAATCGGCTGACGATTGACTGATCCCCCGTCCGCCGTCTTCCGGCCGGCAGGAAGCTTGATCTGGACGGCGGTGTTGTATTCTTGCTCGCACTGCCGCTGCACTGATTTGAACGATCTATCGTTCAAATCCACGGATTTAGCCTTGCTGCTACGTTGAAGTGAACGATTTATCACTCAATTCCGCGGATTTAGCCTTGCTGCCGCGTTGGTTTGAACGAATTATCGTTCACAAACTCGGATAGGTACCAGTCTCGATCAGTTCCGTTAAAGTCCCGCCTTCCACTCGGTATCGCGTCTTCCAGCCGTAGTCAGCTTGCATGCCGAATGATGTCGAACTCCCCTCCCAATGACCTATCCTTCCGACATTGTCCGCCCGTCCTCCCTTGTCTATCGATTCATTTTAGGTTCAGCCATGGAAACTTTTACGAAACCGCTTCCAAATCCGATTCGATTTGCTACAATAAAAATATTAATAAAGAAAGGAGGATGTTAACGATTGATGACAAAGCCAACGGTGCGACCCGCTGCTTGTCTTTCGTTCATTTGCTCCTGCGGTGACAGGCGGATCATCGCCTCTTTGGCCGGTTATTTGCAAACGCTTTATTTAGAAAAGGAGGATGAATATGTTTAAAAGAGGTTTGTCATGGCTGCTCATCGTTGCTCTCGTGTTATCGCTCGCCCCTCTCGTTCCGGGAACGGCCAATGCCGCTGCCGCCGACAACCACGGGCTGTACAAAATCATTAACCGGCACAGCGGACAAGCGCTTGAGGTGTACAACTGGGCCCACGAGAACGGCGCGAACGTCTCCCAGTGGCCGGATCTCGGCGGCGACAATCAGCTTTGGCGGTTCGTCATCGTCGGAGGCGGCTACTATCAAATCATTAACGCCAACAGCGGCCGGGCGCTAGAGGTGTACGGCTGGTCGACCGCCGACGGCGGCAACATTGTGCAATACCAGAACTTGAACAATCATAACCAGCATTGGAGGCTGGAGGACAGCGGCGGATACGTTCAGCTCAAAAACCGCTACAGCGGCAAAGTAGCCGAGGTGTACGAGTTTTCCTCCGCATCCGGCGCCAATATCGTGCAATGGACCGACCATGAGGGCGCCAATCAGCAATGGACGCTCGTGAAAGTATCGCCTAACGCGACTACGGTCCATTCCACGATCGTCGTGAAAGCCGGCGAAGTCTACGACGGCAAAGGCCGAACGTTCATTGCGGGACCGGCGCTCGGGGACGGCAGCCAAAGCGAAAGTCAGAAGGCGGTTTTCCGGCTGGAACATGGCGCCACGTTGAAAAACGTCGTGCTGGGCTCGCCGGCGGCCGACGGCATTCATACGTACGGGGACGTCTATCTGTCCAACATTGTCTGGACCGACATCGGCGAAGACGCCCTGACCATCAAAGGAGCGGGCACCGTCACGCTGAACGGAGGCGCGGCCTACAACGGCGACGACAAGGTGTTCCAAATTAACGCGGCCAGCCGGTTCAACTTGTATAATTTCGTCGCCCGCAACGCCGGCAAGCTCATTCGCCAGAACGGCGGGACGACGTTCAAGGTGGACGTCTTTATCGACAGCTGCGACATTTCCAACATGAACGAAGCAATCTTCCGGACGGACAGCAGTTCCAGCAGCGTGACGATGACCAATACGCTGTACTCGAACGTCGGAAGAAAATGGATTGGCGTGACGAGAGTGACGGAACAGAACAATACGGCGTACTGACCCTGACGGGAACGAATAATAGAAGATCGCGTCAGCCTGTTGCAGGCGGCGCGATCTTCTTTGGTTTGCTGCGCGATGCTCAGCCTTTGATAGCGCCGGACGCGCCCTTTGACGAAATACTTTTGACCCGCCGGTTCAACCGGCTTTCCTTATTTCGTTCCCGCTCGAATGCCTGCAGCTCCAAAGCGCTCCATCTTCGATCTTTTGAAAGCAATATAGTACAATAAGGCGCAAATAATTGTGATAGATATAGATTGTTAATTGTTCTATCCTTGAAATATAGCAGCAATATGATTCTATAGAAAAGGATGATCCGCATGAGACATCATCAATTCGCCTTGACGCCGCCGATGGGCTGGAACAGCTGGGATTGCTACGGCGCAGCGGTTCGCGAAGAGGAAATCCGGGGCAACGCCGAATATATGGCCAGCCATCTGAAGGACTTCGGCTGGGAGTATGTCGTCGTCGACATTCAATGGTCGGAGCCGGGGGCCCATTCGTCGCAATACCGCCCGTTCGTGCCGCTGGAGATGGATGAATATTCCCGCCTCATTCCCGCCGTCAACCGGTTTCCTTCGGCTGCGGGAGGCAAGGGCTTCCGCCCGCTCGCCGATTACGTGCACGGTCTCGGCCTGAAGTTCGGCATTCACATTATGCGGGGCATTCCGCGCCAGGCCGTTCACGCCAATACGCCGATCAAAGGAACGACGGCTACCGCGCGCGACATCGCGCATCCGAACTCGATTTGCCCGTGGAATACGGATATGTACGGCGTCGATCCGGGCAAGGAAGGCGCGCAAGCGTATTACGATTCGCTGTTCGAGCTGTATGCCGAATGGCAGGTCGACTTTGTCAAGGTCGACGATATTGCCGCTTCACGGCTGTACGGCTTCCATGGAGCCGAAATCGAAATGATTCGCAAGGCGATCGACCGCTGCGGCCGCGATATGGTGCTCAGCCTGTCGCCGGGTCCCGCTCCGGTCGAGCACGCGGAGCTGCTTGCCGCCAATGCCAACATGTGGCGCATGACGGATGACTTCTGGGATATTTGGCGCTTGCTGTACGAAATGTTCGAGCGCGCGGAGAAGTGGGCGCCGCATGTCGGTCCGGGTCATTGGCCGGATTGCGACATGCTGCCGCTCGGCCATCTGGGCATCCGCTCGGTCGACGGAGGCGGGGCCGACCGTTGGACCCGCTTCACGAAGGACGAGCAGGTGACGATGATGTCGCTGTGGAGCCTCTTCCGCTCCCCGCTCATGTTCGGCGGCGAAATGCGGGACAACGACGAATGGACGCTGTCGCTTCTGACGAACGAGGAAGTGCTCCACGTCCACCGCAACGGCCGCGAGCCTCGCCTGGTATACCGGGAAGACGACCGCACCGTATGGACTTCGCATGACGAAGACGGCAACGTCTTTGTCGCCTTGTTCAACCTGCGCGACGAGCCTTCCGAAGTATCCGTTTCGTTAAGCCAGCTCGGCCTTGACGGCGTAAACTGCCGAGTCCGCGACCTGTGGTCCCGCTCCGACGCGGGAACGGCCGGCTCGGCCTTGTCCCGCCAGCTTCCGCCGCACGCCTCCGCGCTGCTCAAGCTGACGGCCGAATAAAGCCGGCGCAGGCAGCCGCTCTTGCCGGGCTGCGCAAGTTGAAACCCGCCTCTCCGCGAGGCGGGTTCTCCTGTTACCGCGTCTCCAGCCATTCGGCGGCACAGTCCATCGCAGCCTTGAAGGCCAGCCGGCCCTGGCTGACGAGGCCCTGCTTCGCTTTCTCGTATTCGCCGCCAAGCATCCAGCGCGCATTTTGATTTTTGACGGCGTCGAATTGCTCCCACAGCTCTGCAAGCCGCTGCAGCCTCTGCGATTGTCCGGCCTCTGAAGAGCAAGCTTCCAGCTCAAGCCTCGCCTGCTCCATCCTGGCTTCCGCCCGTTCCTTTTCCCGGTACCAATACCGAATTTGCTCGATTTCCCGGCAGTCGATCAAGGACACCATGACGGATCGAACGGCAAACGCACACTCCGCCCACCGCTCCAACGCCTTCTGCAACGGCGTCAATTCGCTGCGCGCGGGGAGGACAAATTGCGAGACGATCGAACGAAGCAGCATGCTCCCTTGCGCCGTCACGTCAATGTCGCCGGTCAACAAATCGATGTTATGCTGCTGCACTTCCGCGGACGCCAGCATTTCCTCGCAACCCGCAGCCGTTTCCTGCATGACGGCCGACATTCGGCTGAGCGAAGACACGATCGACGCGCTGCTTTCCGCCAACGTGGACAGCCTGCCGTTCGCATCCCGGATCCGATCCGTCAATCCGGTCAAAAAAGCTTCCATGCCTGCGTAATGCTCCAATGACTGCCCCATCGCGCGCACGCCGTTTCTTACCGATCCGTTCATCGCCTTCATGCCGTAATCGAGCCGGGCCGCATCCGCCGTAAGCGCTTGAACCGTGTCCCCGATTCGCGATGCCGCTTCCTTGGTCAAGGCGGACAGCTTCGACACCTCGCTGGCGACGATGGCAAAGCCTCTCCCCTCTTCCCCGGCCCGAGCCGCTTCTATATTGGCGTTTAGCGCCAGCAACGACGTCTGCCCCGATATGTCCGAGATGACGCCGACCGCTTCCGCGATGCGGTCCAGCGACGCTTGCAGCCGGCTCATCTGGTCCTGCAGCCGCTCGCTTTCGGTTTCGGCGCTCTCTACCGCCTGTTTCGTCTCCTCCATATTCCGTTTCCCGGCCGCCACGATGCCGGAAAACTGCTCGGAGTCGGCCATAATACGCCGATTCCCTTCCCGCAAGCTTTGCAATTCCTCATCGGTGCCCATCATAGCGTTCAGCATCACGGACGACTGCTCCGAAGTGTCCTGCATACCGGCCGCGATTTCCCTTACGGTGCCGGTTACGGCTTCGACCTGCCCGGCGATGGCGGCAGATCTCTCTTTCATCCCCTCCATGTTGGCATGAAGCGCGCGCGAGGAGCGGTCCACCATTCGGAGCAGCGTCTTCAAATTCCATACTGCTTTCTTGTAGGCGGCCGCCAAAGCGGAATCTCCCGCTTCCGCGGCATATTCCCGGCTCAAGTCTCCGGATGCGAGCCGCAGCAATTGCTCCTTCATCCAGCGGCCGGCGGCCAATCGAGCTCCCAGCATGTCTGATCCCCCCAATGCGATAATGAAAAAAGGCCTTTGTACGCACAGCCGACAAACCGCGCCATATCGGCGCGGCGATTGTCTTGCTGTCGCATACAAAGGCCTCATTGCCCCGCTCCGCAGACTTCGTTGGCTGCGGAGCGTTTGTTTGTTAACCTTGTTTCCCAAATGCACTGCCCATTGCTTATCCTATAATTATATATGCCCGTTCCGTTCCGTCAAGTGCGAGTCCTCGCCGCACCGGCGTTGGCTAACGGCACATGTGCAAGCTGCATGAGGAATCGACTTGCAATAGCACTCACCGAGTGATGCATGAATTCCATGAACCGATTAACGGCAACAGCCCGCAATCTTGCAACTTTTCCTTCTTTTTCCTCGTCATTTAATCGATCCGTTATTTTCCATAGGAAAGGAGCATGACCATGAAAGGAATTACGTTCAATCTCCGGACGCTGCTTGCACTGACGGCTTTGGCGGCTCTGGCGGCATTCTCGCTGTACGGCTATCGCCCCGCAAACGCCGATCATGAAATCGTCGGCAGCCCCTCCGACGACAGAATTAAAGTGAAAGCGGCGATCGAGACGCTGTACTTCGAAGAATCGGTCCGGCAAGCGGACTTGATTGCGGAGGTGACCATTGCCGAGAAGCTTTACGAAGTGAACGAGCCCTCTCCCAAAACGGTCTATTCCGCCGCCATGAATCAACTGCTCAAAGGAAAGGCCGACGCGAATCTTGGCATTCGCATTATGCAGCAAGGCAACAGCCGCTACTCCTTCAACGACAACCCGATGTTTCAAGCCGGCGACACCTATTTGCTGTTTTTGAAAAAAGCGGTCGGCATGGAAGATGACCATACGTATTGGATACTGGGCGAGGAGACGTCCATCTACGAACAATGGGATGACGACCGGCTTGTCAAATGGTCTCTGAAAGACAGCCGGCTGGCCGAGCTGACACCGACTGAAACGAACGCCGGGCTGCAAGCCGCAGCGGAATCGGTCCAAAAGAAACATCCCGGCAAAGAAATTCAGGTGCTGGACCGGACAAAATTCAAGGCGACGATCGCGAAGGAGCTGAAACGGTCATGAGAAAACATGCGTTCATCCTTGTGCTAACCTTGGCTCTGCTCATTTGCGCCGTTCCGTACGGCTCCTCCGCCCACCCTCCATTAACAACCTGCAAGGAAGGCGGAGAAATGTACGGCTATTGGGTCGACTGCGGCAATCATCAGGCCGACGGAGCCTTCACCTGGAACACGTCGATTCCGAATTCCGTGGCAGCCGTCGATTATCCCTACCGGGCCGCCATGACGTCGGGAGCCGCCAGATGGAACAATACCGGCATCACGTCGATTTCCCTGTCAACCGTGTCATCCAATAACGGCAATATTTATACTTATTCCGATCCGAATACGTCCGCGCTTGCCTTGTTTCACGATTACGGCTCCGACGCCTCGGGACATTTGACCAAATGGAAAATCAAATTCAACAAGTCCAAACTGGACAACAAGGACGCTTCCTTCAAAGCCGCCCTTGCTGCGCATGAGCTCGGCCACGCCATCGGCCTGAACGATCTTTATTTAAGCGGAAATACGGACAAGCTGATGTACGGCTATTTTGGCGAGACGCTGGGCACCCGTGCCGCAGCGCCGACGGATAAGGACAAGCTGGGGGCGGTCGAAGCGACCAGGCACTAGGTTAGGCGGATTTGCGGCTGCGGCACAGGAATTACTTGACCGCCGCGGCCGCCGGAGCTTTCCGGTACGGCGACTTCGTAAAGCGGTTGGAGACGGCCGACGCCGCAATCGCCTCCGGCTTCACTCTGGCGGACAAACCCATCGCCTCGATTCGTCCGACCATATCGGCCGCAAAGGCGGCCGTCCGGCTTCTCCTGGCGTCGGTCCCCGCATCGATGTCGACGAACAGCTGCAGCCCGGCTCCCTTGTACAGATGCGGCATCACAATATCCTCGAGCTGCGTCCGCTTGTCGTGGTCAAAGTAAAGAGCGATCTCCTGGCTGTACGTCGTCTCCAAACTCAGCTTTTCCTGGACCGATCGGATCTCCCTGGGGAGCACCACCTGACGGTAACAGAACCAGGCGCCGCGTCCGGGGCGGATAATGACAATCGACGTGACGAACTTCGTATGCCCGGCATGCACCTGCGCATCGGTTCCGATCACAAGCTGATAAGCCGCGCGCGGGTCGCTTTCCATAAACTTTCGGATCCGGAGAAGCACCTCGTCCAGCGTCATATTTTGTTCGGAAACGTTTCGAAACACCGTTTCGTGAATTGCGGGAAATTGTCCTTTCGTCATCATGGTCGTTTGCACCTCCCGGCCGGCTAATGATTGGATCAAAAAAAGACTGCCTGGCTGCAGGCAGTCTTTACGAAAGAAACGCATATAAAACTCGTCAAGCGAAGATCAACGCGCTGTGGAATACAGCCGCCGTTTCGCCCGGAGTCCGCGCCCGTAAAAATAGCCGGCAATTCGAAATGGAGTGCGGAAGCCGCAGCCTTCCGCGCCGATCGTCAGCCGTTCATCCTGAACCGGCTTGATTGTCCGATCATGATTAGTATATGCAAGCATGCCTCCGCACTCCTTTCTTCCTAGAATGTATTGTTGGACATCATATCATCCGTAATTTCACATTGTCAACTATTTATTCCGTTTATGGTTGCTGCGCCAGGCTGAACTATATTAGGGATGCCCCCTCTTGACAACTCGATTATAGAAGCGATAAAGTGAAATCATTTAAGTTAGTTGTTCAACTAACTTACTTTTTGGAGGGTAGCCTATGGCCAAACCGAATGTCATTACGAAACAAGAGCTGCTGGCGGCGGCTCGTCATTGTCTGGCGGAACGCGGTATGGAAAAAACGACCTTAAAAGCGGTGGCGGAGCGGGCGAATGTCAGTCAAGGCACGGTATTTTACCATTTTCGCACGAAAGATCAGCTGATGCTGGAGCTTGTGGAAAGCTTGTGCGAAGACTCATGGCAAGCTTTGCGGCAAGGGCAGGCCGGATTGGATGAGGCGTTGCGGGGCGCCAAGCAAAGATGCGATTACGATTCGGCGTATCACCGCCTGTTCTTCCTGTCGCTGGCCGCAAGCCTGCACTCGGAAACGAATCGCTCAAGGCTGGGCTCCCTCATTCGGCTGGAAAACGGCCACTTGGCCGAACTGCTCGCGTCTCATTGGGAGGAATCCCCGATGGCCTCCATTCCGCTGGACCATTGGGGCATTTTACTGAATGCGCTCATTGACGGACTGGCGGTGCAGGCTTTGCTCGACAAGCAGTTTCCGAAGGATGCCGTATTCGCATCGTTGGAGAAGCTGATCGAATCCATATCCGGCGAAGGGAGCAAATGAATCCATGACGCACAACAGACGCGAGCTTTGGTTTATGGCTTGGGGGGTGCTGCTATGGCTGGCGGCGACGCTGGCTTTTCATCTTTGGGGACAGTGGATCATCGATGCCGGTCGTCCGGCCGTCACTGTCGTCAGCTTTGCGGCTGCCGTTCCCTGCATTCTCGTTTGTACGCTTCCCTTGTATCGGAAGCTGGACGTGGCCGACGCCGACCGGCTGCGCGCCGCTGTCTGCATCGCGTTGCCAGGCATGCTGCTGGACGCCGTCTCGCTTCCGCTGCATCGGACCGTCTTTCCCGGCATCACCGGCGAAAGCGTTCCATTGCTGGCAGCTTGGCTTCTGTGGGCATACGGCCTGATCCTTGCAACCGGACTAGCTGCAACACGCAGAGCGGCGCCTTAAGCTTTCGCAAGCCCGTCTTCCCGTTCTGTCGAGACCTTCCTATCGCTGCATAAAAAGGCATCCGGTTGTGCAATCTTTAATGGTGGAGTACACAACCAACAATGAAATGACATGGAGGAATCGACAAAAAATGAATATGCTTGGAGCACACGAAGTCCTCGATCTGCACGAGGTGCTGTCCGAATCGATTTGCGCGATCAACACGATGCAGCTTTACCGTCCCTATGTGCAGGACCAGCAACTGCAGCAATTGATGAATCGCCATATGCAGGCGATGATTGCAGATTACAACAATCTGGTGCAAACGGCTCATCAGCTTGGCGGAACCCAGGCGGTGCCCGCCCGCGCCCATAAATATATGGCCAATCCGAACGTTTCGTTCCAGCCGATGTACGGCTTGCGCAATCCGCAAACGCAAACGCCGGCGGCCGGTCCGGATCAAATTGACGATGTCGACGCCGTTATCGCTCTTTTGAACAGCCACAAAACGTCGGCCGCCATGAAAATGAAGGCGACGCTGGAAATGGCTCATCCGACGCTGCGCCAGCTCATGCAAACTTCGGCCAACAGCTGCGCCGATATGGCATACGAATGTTTCCAATACGCCAACTCCAAAGGCTATTATCAAGTTCCGACGCTGAAGGATACGACGACGAACACGATGATCCAATCCTACGGCACCGCTCCGATGGCTTCCGCTCAAAACGGACAAATGCAGCAGCAGCATACGGGCAATTACTATATGTAGATTCGGGCATTTCCGAATGAAAACAACGAGCGTTCGCAGCGGCTGCGAACGCTCGTTTTCGATTTTTCGTTGCGATGGCCGTCAGCCGTTTGTCCGCCGCCATATTCGCGGCTTCCAGCACAACGCAGCCTCGCCGCGAGGCTGTTGCTATGACAGCAGCTCCCGTACCGTTTGCTCGATGTCCGATGGCTCGACCGTCGTTTCATAGCGGGCATGCACTTGTCCGCTCCGGTCGATCAAAAACTTGGTGAAGTTCCACTTCACTCCGTCTCCTGCGTACACTTCCGGATAGTTCTCCCTCACGAAACGATCCATCCGTTCCCCATCCGGAGTTGCCGTGTCAAAGCCTTGAAACGGCGCTTGCCGGACCATATAGGAGAATAAGGGGTGCGCACTCTCCCCTCTGACATCCACCTTGGCGAACAAGGGAAAGGTCACTCCGCGTTCGTCTTGGCACACCCGCTTCACTTCCGGGTTGTCTTCGGGTTCTTTGCCGTTAAATTGATTGCACGGAAACGCCAGTATTTCAAAGCCTTGATCGCGATAAGCTTCGTACAGCTTCTGCAGGCCCGCAAATTGGCGCGAATATGCGCATTGGCTGGCCGTGTTGACGACAAGCAGCGCCTTGCCCCGGTATACCGACAGATCTGCCGGTTGTCCATCTATGGAATCTGCCTTGAATTCGAAGATCGACATTCCATTCTCCTCCCTTCGCATCCGGCGAAAATGAAAGCAGCTCTCCCGTGCCTTGGCCTATGCGTAACTCCATCATAAATCCATTTCCTCTATTGGTCTAATATATAAAAGAAATAGACGTTATAGGCATCGTTGATAAGCCATCAACCTAATTGCCAATAAAAAAACCGAGGTTGGCATCATACCGAACCACGGTGCTCATCTAGTCAATATTTAAAAAGTAGTCAAATCCGCCGATAATTTGAATAGCAAAATTTGTCTCATCATCAACTTGGTTTTGGGTATCTGATTTAACATTGGTATATTGAGATACTGTTCGTTCTCGATTATCTAAACTTCGAATATAGAAACCGTATCGGTTCTCGACTTTTTTATACTGCCCCTGAAAATAGAGCTCTAATTCTACACCTCGCCTTCATCCTCCAAATAAATCAACATCTCGATAATAAGCAAGAATTTCATTCTTCGAGAGCTTAGAGCTTAACTCCATTACAGCAACTACATTCCAATATCCACCACTGCCACCGCCATCAACAAAGTTCTTTCCATTAGATTGATACATTGCGATTACTTCGGTTTCCGGTGGGAGAGGGTAATTAAAAAGATGCTGTGCAAATTGTTTGGATGTTCGGTCATTGCTTGTGCTCAGAAAGACGATCGTTATAGCTAAAGCGAGGATTAGAGAAATTGAAAATCCCCTCAATATGATTTTCTTCATAATCGTGTTCCTTCCTTAATCTTCAATTACCATAACTGTAGACGTTAATTAGATCTGAATGTTTCATTATCAAACCTCCGTTGCCTGAGAACAATTAAACCAAAAGGACGACTGGTTAGCTCCCAGTCGTCCAAGAGTACAACATTTCGATGAACTGTCGCGCACCGCCCAGACGCCGCGCTGACGGTCATCAGAGCAGCTTACATTGCTTAATGCGCTAAACATTGATTCTAATGGACATGCGCGTACCTTAGAACAACATTGGAACATTCGAATCAGCATTTTGAGGCTCTAAGCTTCTCTCATGTCCGTTAAAGCCGCGGACTTCTCATTTTAGCTTGCTAAGCTGCTTTCATGTCCGTTAAAAGTCTAAACTGTGCTCGGAATCGAAGGGGGCGGCAAGCCTCACGATTACGGCTCCCGGCTGCTGCGGGCCAAAATATCGTTCGCCTTGGCGCGGAATAGTACCGCCGCCTCTTCCGGCGTGATGCGGCCGAACAGCAGCTGATCGTTCAAGTCGCGCAGCACGGCCGTCACCTCCGGGGTGCCGGCGGGATCCGGCGGATCCATCGGGCTGCTGTTGTCCTCCACCCATTCCATATATTCAAATACTTTCGCCTGCTCCGGACTCAAATACGGCTTCAGCCCTTCCTTCACCTCGGAGGAAATCGGCACGCCGCGTTCGCCCATCAAGATTTTGTTCGCCTCCAGATCGTTGACGAAGAAGCTGATAAATTTGGCCGCTTCCTCTTTATGCTTCGAATTTCGGGCGATGGAAAAGAACATGCCGGGCTTCACAAACAATCCCCGGTCGTTGTTCGGTCCGGGCATCGGCGCGATTTCCAGCGGTTTGCCGTAGCCATGCGAGATGGCGACAAACTGGTTGGAATACCCCCAGGTCAGCAGCGCCTCGCCGCGATCGAACGGCATCGAGTCCGACATATTCGCATCGTGCGTCCATTCGTCCGGCGAATACATCATTTTGTCCAGGACCAGCCTCTGCATGCGTCCGAAATAATCTACAAAAAGAGCATCGTCTTCATACCCCAGCTTCGATCCGTCCGGCGCAAACAGCGTTTGCCCGTATTGACGCAAGTAATACGCAAAAAATTGCTCCGGCGTAAACTGGGTCGCCAACCGCTTGCCCGTTCCCTTCAGCTTCTCGCCCATCTCGTCGAAGTCGCTCCATGTCCATGAAGGCGTCGGCGGCGCGATGCCGCTTTCCTTAAACACCTCCGGATCGTAGGCGCCGAACAGCGCGTTCGCCCCCAGGCTGAGGCCGTACATGGAGCCGTCGATCATGCCGCCGTCCAGATGGCTCGGGCCGATGCGATCCGTATCGATTGTCCCGTCCAGCGTATAAGGGAGCATATCCTCCAGCAAACCGAGCGAAGCGTATTGCGATAAATACGAAATATCCATCTGAATAATGTCCGGCAGTGCATTGCCGGCGGCATAAGGCGCCATCTTGCGCCAATATTCGTTAAAGGCGCTGTATTCGTATTCGATGCGGACATGAGGATTCTGCTTTTCATACATCTTGATCACTTGTATGGTCGTTTCGTTGCGCAAATCGTTGCCCCACCACGAAAGACGAAGCGTCACGGGAATTTCGCCCGCCGCTTCCTTCCGAACCTTATGCTCCAATCCGCAGCCCGAAAGGGCGAAGACGAGCAGCAGCGACATCCAGACCCATACGGCTTTCTTCATGACGAACTCCCCTCCTGCGGCAGCGGCAGCCATACGATAACTTTCGTGCCGGCGCCCGCCTCGCTTTCCACTTCGATGCCGTATTCCTCGCCGAACGCCAATTGGACCCGGTCGCGAATATTGAGGAGCCCGATGCCTGTGCCCCTCGTCTCCACTTCACCGTCCAGCACGCGCTTCAGGAAATCCGGCTCCATGCCCGGCCCCTTGTCCTCGACGACAAGCGCCAGCCGGTCGTCCCGCCGCACGGCGTACAGCCGGATGGCGCAAGGCTCGATCATCGGCTCGAGTCCGTACTGGATCGCATTCTCGAGCAGCGGCTGCAGCGTCAGCTTCGGAATTAAAGCGTCGTTGTACGTCTCCGGCACATCCATTTGAAAATCAAGCCGGTCCCGGAACCGGTATTGTTGAATCGTAATATAATGGCGGACGATTTCGAGCTCCTCCGCGACGGTAATGACATTTCGTTTCAGACTGATCGACGACCGCAGCAAGTAACCGAGCGAGACGACCATGCTTGAAATTTGCCCCTGGGCGTTTTTCTTGGCCAGCCAATGAATGGAATCCAGCGCGTTGTACAGAAAGTGGGGATTGATCTGCGCCTGCAGCGCCTTGAACTCCGTTTCCTTGATGACCAGCTTGTTCGCATAGTTTTCCTTGATCAGCATGTTGATGCGGGCGATCATCAGCCGGAACGTACGCTGCAGCAGACCGACCTCGTCCATGTGCCGGAACGTCTGCGACGACAGATTCGCGTCCATTTGCTCCAGGTCTCCGTGCTGCACTTCCTTCATTTGTCCGATGAGCAGCCGAATCGGCTTCGTCAGGCTGCGGGCAAATCCCGCACCGAGCGCCACGACCAGCAGCGTTGCGACGACAAAGACGAGGATCAGCGTATTTTTCAGCCAGATGATGCCTTTGAAAATATTGTCGTACGACACGATATTGTAGTATCGCCAGCCGGTATAGGAGGAATGCTTCTGGGACAGGAACACCTCTTCGCCGTCCACCTTTTTGATTTCATAGCCTTCCCCGCCCGGCAGCGGCTGCAGCCCCGCCGTTACGGCGTCGGAAATATGCTTGTATGGATAAATGACCTGGCCGCCGTCCATCAGCACGATATCGCTGTGCTCCGACGCCATGCCCGCGTAATCCTCCGTCAGCCGCTGAATATTGATCCGCAGAAACAGGACGCCCAGCGGCTTCAGCGTCATCGGCTCGTAGGAACGCACCTGCCGGACCATAATGAGCATCGGATCGGCGTCGTCCGGCGCCACCCACCGCACCGCCCCATCGCCCGCTTCGGCTGCTTGTATAAGGAGCGCATATTTTTCTTCGCTGAACGAAACGGTGTCCCCGTATCTGTTCACTCGATCCTGCGGATCGATCAGATGCACGGACTGCACGTAGCGCTCAGATGCGCTGATATGCTCGAACAGCCGCTCCGTCAGCTTCTTGCGGCTCATGTAATCGGAATATTCGGTATCGTCGTCGATCAAATCTTTCAGCCCTTGCTGAATTTGCGTATCCGCAATGATCCGCAGGCTGAGCGCTTCCAGCCGCTTCAGCTCCTGATCGACCGAAGCCGACGACAAATTAAGCAGCCGGTACGACTTGTCGTACAGCTGCCGGTCATAAATCGAAAATGCGTAACTGAACGAGCCGAAAGCCAAACCCGCCATCAGCAGCATCATCAGCAAAATCGCAAGAATCATCTTTGTTTTGATGCTCATATTCCGGTACCCCATCATTACGGCAGCGCCCCTCTTTCCAACGGACATATCCCTACATATATCACATTCGAGAGCCTAGCGGTAGAAGCGCTTACAAATTACCATGGAACAAAATGTCAAAGCGTGACGCAAAAGGGACTTGCCCCTCCGGCCAATTCGCCGGGCGGCAGTCCCTTTCCGCATTATTTGGCCTGATAACGGTCGTAGGCGGCTTGATGCAGCTTGACAGCTTCTTCAATGCCCATGCCCTTGATCGTGTCCACCATCTTGTCGAATTCCGCGATCGGTTTCGCACCGCTGATGATGGCCGTCATCGTTTCGTTCAGGTACGTGTTGACCTGGCTCATAATTTGCGTGCTTCGGCTCGCCTCGTCAATCGTCAGGCGAATCGGAGGCAGCGTCAGAGCGGAGCTCGCTTTCATCCACGCTTCGTTCGCTTCCCGCTGACCGTCATCGAACAGCAGCGCATCCAAATATTTGGTGTCCTGGTTGATCGGACCGTCCATAATGGACAGCGCGTAGGTCGCCAGCGCCTGGTCGTACGTCAGACCGTTCGGATTGTTCGTGATCGTATCGGTATACTTGTACGTGTCGCCTTCCTTGACATAGCTTTCGCCTTCGATGCCGAAGTTGAACAGGTCGCTGCCTTCGGGGCTGTAATTGAAGTCCATCCATTGCACGATATACGGCAGTTTGTCTTTCGGAGCGCTGGCCGTAATCGCTTCGCCGTAGCTCAGCACCTTTTGCTCCATATTGAAGGTGGCGTAAGCCGTGCCGTCCGGCGATACCGCCCATGGCACGCCCGTCAAATTAAAGTTCGGATCGACGTCTCTCATCAGGTTGAAAAATTTGCCCATGCCGCTGAATACGCCGCCTTGATAAGCGCCGGCCAGGTTGTTTGTCACTTTATAGTCGAATGCCTTGCCGTCGTTCGTCATAATCTCGGGGTCGATCAGACCTTCGGCATACCACTTTTGCATTTCGGCCAGGAAGTCCTTGTATCCCGGTTGAATCGGACCGAATTCCACCTTGTCGCCGTTCATTTGGAAGCCGCCGATGACGCCGAAGGCCGGCGCAAAGTCATGCAGCTTCGTCAGGTTGCCCGGGCCCCAGTTGCCGGTAAACGGCAGCTCATCCGGCTTGCCGTTCTCGTTCGGATCCCGCTCCTTGAACGCCTTCAGCACCGTATACCATTCCTCAATCGTCGTCGGCGCCTGCAGGTCAAGCTTGTCGAGCCAGTCCTTGCGCATAATGAGGCCGGAAGTGGCGTTCAGCTTCAGCGCGTCCAGCTTCATCAGCGGGAACATGTAGATCGTGCCGTCGTCCAACGATATTTGCTTCTTGACGTCGGGATCGGACTCGATAATGCGCTTCAAGTTCGGCGCGTATTGATCGATCAGCTCGTTCAGACGGATTATGCGGCCGTCCTCGATCATTTTTTCCGGACCGCCTACCGCGTCGGCCCAGTTGTAATAAATGACGTCCGGCAGCTGCGGCGTCGCGATCAGCAGATTGAACTGGTCCTTTTGCTGGCCGAGCGGCGGATGCGTAAATTTGACTTTAATGCCCGTCAGCTCTTCTTTTTTCTTGTAGGAGGCCATTTCGCCAAAGTTGTCCAGCGAAGCGGTCAGCTTGGCGTCGTTGGCGCGCCAGTAATTGATCGTAAACGATTCGTTCGTAATCGGCAGCGGTATTTCCGTCAGCGGCGCTTGCGAAGCGTCGGGCGCGGCGGACGTCGGCGTGCCGGCTCCATTGTTTCCGTTATTCGATCCGTTCTGCGAGCAAGCGGACAATACGCCGCCGAGAACCATCGTGGCTGCCAATAAGATCCCCATTTTTCTTTTCACTGTTTATTCGCCTCCAGCTTTCAAATATTTATTGTTTCACGGCGCCGATGAGAGCGCCTTGAACAAAATAACGTTGAATGAACGGGTACACCAGCATGATCGGCAGCGTCGACACGATAATCGTGGCGTACTTGATGTTCTCGCCGATGGCAAAGCCGGTATCCGCGCCCGCTCCCATCGACTCGGTGCTGCTGCTGATCAGAATGTCGCGCATGACGATCTGAATCGGATACAGCGACTGATCCCGCAAATACAGCATCGGAGCTACGTAGTCGTTCCAATGGTCGACGGCGTAGTAGAGCATCATGACGGCGAGAATCGACTTCGACAGCGGCAGCACGATCCGGAACAGAATAAGGAAATCGTTCGCCCCGTCCAGCTTCGCCGATTCGATCAGGCTGATCGGAATGCCTTCGAAGCTCGTTTTCATAATGAGAAAATAAAACGTGCTGATCGCGCCGGGAATGATGATCGCCAGCCGCGTATCGACCAGCCCGAGGTTCTGCACAAGCAGAAACGTCGGAATCATGCCGCCCCCGAAAAACATCGTGAACGTAATCAGCTTCATGAGCGTCTTGCGGCCGGCCAGATCGGGCCGGGACAGCGTGTACGCCGCAAGCGAGGTCATGATCAGATTGACGAGCGTGCCGACGACGACGTAAAACAGCGTGTTCAGGTAACCGTTGTAAATTTTCGGATTGTTGAACACGTACTTGTACGCTTCAAGCTGGAAGCCTTCCGGCAGCAGCATGAACGATCGGCTGCGCAGCAGCTGGTCGGGATCGCTGATGGAAGAGTTGAACACGTACAGCATCGGATAAAAGCATACGATCATCACAAGAATGAGCAGTAGCGCATTGAAGATGTCAAAAATATGTTCGCCTGCGGAGCGTTTCATCGCCGGCCCCTCCCTTTTACCATAGACTTGTCGAGTTCATCCGCCTGCTGAGCCAGTTCGCCAGCAAGAGCAGCGAGAAGTTAATGACGCCGTTGAACAAGCCGATGGCCGTCGAATACGTATAGTTGCCTTCCAAGATGCCGGACCGGTATACGAAGGTCGAGATGACGTCCGACGTTTCATAGGTCGGCGCGGTTTGCATAAGCAATATTTTCTGAAAGTCGGAGTTCATAACCGCTCCAAGACGCAAAATCAGCATGACGACGATCGTCGGCATAATGCCCGGCAGCGTAATATGGAGCAGCTGCTTCCATCGTCCCGCTCCGTCGATCTTCGCCGCTTCGTACAGCTGCGGATCGATGCCGCTCAGCGCGGCCAGAAAAATAATCGAGGCCCAGCCCGCCCCCTGCCAAATGTTCGACAGGATGTACATCGGCCGGAACAGATCTTTCTCCGCCAGGAACATGACCGGCTGCAGATCAAAGAAGCTGCGGATGACGTTGAACAACCCGCCGTCCAGCGCCGAGAACGTCTTCAGCATGCCCACGACGACGACGACCGATATAAAATGCGGCATATAGCTGACCGTTTGCACGGCGCTTTTGAACCACTTTTTCCGCACCTCGTTCAGCAGCAGCGCCAGAATAATCGGAGCCGGGAAGCCGAACACGATGCTGTACAAGCTGAGGATCAGCGTATTGCGGATCAGCCGCCAGAAATAATAGCTTTCAAAAAACATCGTAAAATTGCCGAACCCGATCCATTCCCCTTGCATAATGCCTTTGATCGGGCTGTATGACTTCTGGAACGCCATCAGCAGCCCGTACATCGGGCCGTAGCTGAAGATGAGATAATAGGCCACAACGGGGATCAGCATCAAATAGACGTATTTGTTTCTAAGCAGTTCTTTCTTCACAAAAGCCGCCGCTCTTGGGATCGCTTTCGGTTTGGCGGGACTGACGGACAGTTGCGGCTCCATGGGCTAACCTCCTCGCAAAAAGTGAAACGTTTACAGTGACTGCTATAACTTTACCGTCTCTCCGGCTGCTTTCCCATGGCGATAACCGTCGAATTTCCGCACAAATCCGAGTTGTTGCTTTCCCCCGTCATTTCGAGTATAAAAAAGTATAACGACAGGAATGAAACCGATTTCCGAGCCGGCAAGCGGGCTCATCCGGCGATAAGGAGGAACAGCGGTGTACAAGGTGCTGTTGGTGGACGACGAGTTTATTATATTGGACGGCATTGCTTCGGTGATGGACTGGGAGGCGTGCGGGACGGTGCTGGCGGGCACGGCGCAAAACGGCGTCGAAGCGCTCGAGATGGTGAAGCGCGATCCCCCGGACATTATTATTAGCGACATCCGGATGCCGGGGCTCGACGGCTTGCAGCTTATTGCGGCCGTGGCGGAGCTGTACCCGGACACGCAGTTTATTATGCTGACCGGCTTCTCGGAATTCGATTACGCGAAGACCGCGATGCAATACGGCGTCAAGCATTATTTGCTGAAGCCGTGCAGCGAGGAAAGTCTGGCCGAGTCGCTGGCGGAGCTCGTGCAGGAGCGGAAGGAGCGGGACGAGCATCGGCAATTCGTCCAATCGATCAAATACGGGCTCGAACGGGTGCTGCCTCATGCGAAAGAACAGTTTCTGACGGAATTCGTCACCAACAAGACGTACGGCGTGCGGGAGTGGACCTATTTCGGAGAGCTGTTCGGCTTGCAATTTCAAAGCCAGCGCGTCAGACTGCTGCTGTTCGCCGTCGAAGGCGACCACGAATATGAGCATCTGTTCGCCGTCAAGAACATTGCGGAAGATATGATTCGCCACCGGATGCTCAGCTCGACGGTCGGCAGTCACGTCCTGATTCTGATGGAGGACGCGCTTAAGGAAGAGGAGCTGTTCGAGCGCATCGGCGGCATTCGCGACGCCTTCCGCAAATATTACCGGTTCGACCTGACCGCCGCGCTGAGCGATCCGGGCGAACTGACGCAGGTGCGCCGCATGTACAACCGGACGCTGCATTGCCTGAATCACCGGTTCTATCTTGGCGAGGGCAGCCTCATTACGGAACGCGACATCGCCGAACGAGGCAAGGCCGAGGCCGAGGCGGACAAGCAGTCCGGCCAGCCGTTCGAATACGACGAGAAGCGGTTCGCGATTCCGATTCAAGCCGGCAACTGGGAAGAAGCGGAGCGGGAGCTGGCCCGACTGTTCCGCCAGCTGTCGGACGCCCGCCTGTCCATTGCGGAAACGAAGTCTTATCTGGTGCAAATGTTCATGGAAGTGGTCCGGCTGTGCGACCCTGCGCCAATGAAGGACGCGATGGACCAAATGACGCGGGAGCTGGAGACCGGCACGCTGCAGTCCTTCCAGCAGTTCGTGCTGGCGGTCGCCAAACAAGCCGCGCTCGAAAGGTTCGAGCGCCATCGGCGCAAGCATTCGCAAATTGTGGAGCAGGTCAAAAGCATCGTGGAAAGGCGCTATCGCGAGGAATCGTTGACGCTTCAGACGATCGCGGGCGAAATGTATATGAATCCCGACTACATCGGCAAAATGTTCAAAAAGGAAACGGGCGAAAAGTTTACCCAGTATATCATCGGCTTCCGGATTCAAAAGGCGCTGGAGCTGATCGAACGGGGCGGCTACAGCATTGCTTCGCTTGCGGAGGAGACAGGCTTCGGCGACAATGCTTCCTATTTCAGCAAAGTGTTCAAGAAGCATACCGGCTTCTCCCCCTCCGAATACAAAAAATCGCAATAGCTTCCGGCTTAAGCGGGAAGACGCAAAAGAGGCGCCCATCGGGCGCCTCCATTGATACAAGTTCAATTCAGTTACTGCACGTATGCCAAGCTGCGTGATCGCTCTCGTTATCCAGTTCGTAAACCTCATTCCGCTTGATGCTTGCATACTCACGATGCTTGCATACTCACGATCAATTTGTATTGTTCCAAACCATCCTGTATTCCCGCTCACCCGTCGCCTCGTCCGTCAATTCCTCCATGACGGTAAAGCCTTGCTTCAAATAGAAGCGGAAGGCGTTGACGTTGCGGACATATACTTTGAGCTCGATCTCATCCCGGCCTTGCTTCACATGGTCCAGCAGCTTTCGGCCCAAGCCGCCGCCCTGCCGTTCCTCGTCGATAAACAGAGCCGCCAAGTATTTCCCCGCCATTGATACGAACCCGTCGATCCGTCCTTCTTCTTCGATCACGAACGTTTCGGCCATCGGAAGATAACGCTCCTCCATCTCCTTCCGATTGGCCGTCCAGTAGGCGTCGTCGATAAAATGATGCGCGCTCAAAGACGTCTTCAGCCACAAATCGGCCAGCCGCGCGTAATCGTTGTTGGTGCTCTTTCGGATTGGCATATTGTATGAACCGCCTGTCTTTTCGTGTTCTTAAGCCAGCTTCTGTCCGCAGTTCGGGCAAAAATTGGCGCCTTCGTTCTTCGTGCCGCAGTTCGGGCAAAAGTTGGGCCTCGACCCGTTCCCGGACGCCGGCGCTCCCGACGGAGCCGGCCGGCCGGCCGGCGCGCCTTGGGCGGCGCCCGAAGCCGTGCCGCCTCCCTGGTTCATGTTCTGCATCATGTCCTTGGCAAAGTTCATGCCCATCATCATGCCGGTCATGTCCGCGGCAAGGCCGCCTCCCTTCACCCTTCCCGACGCGATGCCGTCCGTCATCTCTACCTGCTGGTACCGCTGCAAATTGCCGATCATGCTGTGCGAGGCGTTCTTCGTAATCATATCCTGAATTTCCTTCGGATAGTTGAAGCTCATTACCTGGAAGCCCGTAATCGAAATGCCGCTGTCGAGCATTTGCATATCCAGATCCTCCTGGATGCCTCTGGCGATGTCGAAGGCGTTCGCCTGCAAATTGAACATATCCTTGCCTTCCCGGCTGATCCATTTCATTAACAGCTGGTCCAGCACGGAAACGATCCGCAGTCGGACATCCTCGACGAGGTAGCTTTCCTTAACTCCAGCAATTTTGTCGATAAACGTCACGTAATCTTTGACCTTAAACACAAACGTCCCGTTGGCGCGGACCGGCAGGCCGCCCGGAAGGTCGGGAGTCGGAATGAGAATCGGGTTTTGCGTCCCCCATCTGACCGTGAACTCCTTCGTATTGACGAAGACGACCTCCACCCGCATGCCGCTGTTGAAGCCGAACTTGAACCCTTTCAGCGTGGACAAAAAAGGAATGATTTGCGATTCGATGCTGTATTCCCCTTCGTCCTGAAAAATGCCCTCGATCTTCCCGTTATTGACGAATATCGCGTCTTGCCCGGGACGAATGATCAGCTTGCTTCCTTTTTTGATTTCCCGGTTGCTCCATTTCCAAAAGATCATATCGTCGCGAAACTCTTCCCATTCCACGACGTTCGCAAACTGGTTTCTGAAAAACACCATGACCGCTCATCCTTTCCCGATTAAAATTTCCCTCTGCTGCCGCTGTGCGAATGGCCGCCGCGCGTCACGCCGCCCCCGCCTCCGCCGCTTCCGCCTCCTCCGTCGCTCGGCCTTGGCACATGCTGCTTCGTGACGGTCGTCCGAATATATTGGTCGCTCTGCGCCCGGATGCCGGACGCGGCGCCGTTCTCGTACGTGCCCCGGTGAACCGTCACCTTGCCGCCCGCAACCGCCCGCATTCTTCCGACGACGATAAGCGCAATGACGGCGGCCACGGCGAATTGAAACCACCACTTGAACAAAATGTTGTCGGGATTGACGCCAGGCTCGTATCCCATATAACGGTGCGACAGCTTGATATAATCGCTGAACGCGCTGTAATAGTAGCCGCCGCTCAAGTCCGGCGTAATTTTGTTCCGTATTTTGTCCAGCCTGCCGTCGTCCAAATATTCCTTCGCCTTATAGAAGCCGGCCAGGTACACATCTCTGTTCTTCATATCGAGCGTCAAAATGACCGTATTCCCATGGGGCTTGTCGTAGCCGAAGGCGTATTTGTCATAAAAATCTTGCGTCAGCTCTACAACGTCCCTGTTGCTCGTATTATTGGTCGTATAAATGACGATATCCGTTTCCACTTTCGCCCCGTATTCGCGCGCCATCGACTCGAGCAGCGCGGCAGTGTCCTTTTCCAACAGCTTCGCCGCATCGTAGATGAGCTTCTTCGGCTTCGGCTTCGCCTCTGGCGCGGAGGCATTGGCCGACCCTCCGAAAGACAAAACGGCCACGACGGCGGCCAGGAGAAGGATAACCGCCGGTTTCCATCGCATCATGCTCACCAGAAACCGCCTCCCATCGACCACGAGAGTGTTTTCAAGGAGAAGAGCGACGCAAGGAAAATGCCCATGTACCAGAGGAACACCTTCCCTTTGCTGATCGGAGGCTGGCCGACCACCTTGCCCGTCTGACCGTTCATGGCGAACGTATATTTCTTCCTCTTGTAATCGTAATTGACGATCCATACCGGCAGAAGCACGTAGTCGGCGCGTTTGACCGTCGTCTGGATGTCCTTGCTTGCAAAGCTTACCGAATGATAGCCGGACACCGTCGATTGGATATAGGATTCGACATAGGAGGAAACTTTGTGCTTCGCTCTCGGAAGCAGCTCCCGGTCGTTATAGTTGTATTTTTCCGCGATATAGCCGGCAAGATAAGGCATATTGAAGGTTTTGAGCTGGTCGTACGGAAACGGCTCCAGCTTGTCCATCAGCTCGTCGCTCATCTTGGCCGACGCATCGACCGGCACTTTGACATAATTGAGCACAATGTCCCGGTATATGCGATAATGCTCCGTCTCCGTATAAATATAGTCGCCGCTTCTGTACGATCTGACGCGGGTGGCGTTAGCGTGCACCTCGACGTCGTTGTGAAGGTCGTACAGCCAGAACGGCACGTATATGCCGGTAATGCTTTTGATCCGGTTCGCGCTCATAAACCCCGCGGGAGTCAGCCTGCCGTTCTTGCACCATTTTTTGAACGCCTTCTGTGCCTCGGCCTTGCTGATCGAGAACGGAATCACGTAAGCCGGGGCCCGCTTTCCCGTCAGCCGGTCGCTCAGCACGACGCCCGATCCGCAAAAGCTGCAGGTGGTGGCCGCCGTTTCCGGCTCGGTGATCAGAACCGCACCGCAGTTGTTGCATTGATACTCCTTCGCTTCATTCTCGAAAAATACCGCATGCTGCAGTGTACTCGGAAATTGCTCGATGTTGTCCTTTTTCCCGCAGCTTTGGCAGGACAGCATGCCCGACTCGCTGTCAAACGCCATGCTGCTCCCGCAGTTCGGGCATTTATAATCGATTACCGTCATTCGCTCACCTCGCCGACTTCGTCCGTTCCGTTAGTCTCTCTTTCCCAGCTTCTTCTTTAATTCGGCCAATTCGTCCTCCGGCCCCGCGTCCGCTCTTTTCTCATATTGCTCGAACAGCGCGTCGATCTCGTCCTTGGCTCCGCCGGCCCGAAGGTCCGCCAACGCCATCGCCTCATGGTAGGCGCGGTCCGCCTTCTCCTCCATCGCTTCGAGCAGCGAATCGCCGGCTCCGGCGTACGAAGGTCCGGCGTCGTTCAGCTTGCGCTGCGCCTCGGCCGCGGCCAACTTCCCTTTCAGTTGGGAGCGGCGCGCTTCCAAGCCTGCGATATCTCCCGCGAGCTTCTCCTGCATTTGCAGCAAACAAGCGGCGTTGGCCGCCGCCGTATCGTAAGCCGACTGCAAGGACGATTCCTTGCGGGCTTCCTCCGCCTTTTTCTCCAGAAATTTCAACGCGTCCCCGTCCCGGCCGGCTTCCACCGACTTTTCCGCGTAGCGCTGCAGCTTCCGGATCTCTTCCCGGCATTCGTCGAGCGCCCGCTTCGCGCGGCTTTCCGCGGCCAGCACGGACGCCGTCTCCGCCTTCACCTTGCCCAGATCGGCATTCAGGCTCCGCATGAAGGCATCCAGCTCCTTGACGGGATCGTCCGACCGTTCCAGAACGGCATGGACGTTGCTCGACATGATCTCTCTGAATCTTGACAGGATTCCCACAGGCGAGCCCTCCTCTTCCTCATTTTCCTATTCTTATAGTACCTTAATTTCAGTCAAAAGGATTCAGTTTTCGACAAAAGTTTAGTTTGAAGAAGCGGAATCGCAGACATGCCAAACGGCCTTTGCCCGGTTGAAGCCGGACAAAGGCCTTTTGCTGCCAAACTAGGTTAGTTGAACTAATGATTTTTCTCTACTTAAGGCCAAGCTCCATGAGGAATCGGCTTCCGAAGAGTATTTATCCGGCTGCGCCGGCGCCTTCTTCAAAAGTAAAGGACGGAATCAATTGCTCAAAAAATTGCCGGAATGCCGACGAAGACTCGAACTTCTCGAAATCCTCCTCAATATCTCCGTGCAGCTGCAAAATGACGACGTAGTTCCCTTTTGGAACAATCAATTCCGCGATGAATAACCCCGCTCCCGGATTGTCCTCGAAATCTTCGCCATAAAAATAGAAATAAGCCTCTTCTCCGCTCGACAGTACATCTTCTACTACTTCGCCATAATACAAGTCTCCCTCTTCGGAAACTCTGCCGGTGCTCTCCAAAAATTGCGCCATCGTCTCACCCGGCTGCAAGGAATGGACTTGCCCGGTAATCATGGCCCCGTCAAGGTCGTAAAATACCGTTAAATAACTGTATTCATCATACTCCAGACCTTCCTCGTCAAAGATGACGTAAGGATCGCCCCACTCCACCGGATACTCGACGGAATAGAACGCTCCGCCATCCGTATACAATCCCCGGGTGTCGGAAATCCGCTTCACATGATCCCCTTCAAACCAAAACGCCGAATCCGGGTTCTCATGATAGAACAGCGAGATGACCTGGTTTTTGCCATGCCAGAAAAGCTTAATGCCGGTATTTTCGCTCACGAAGCGAAGCGGCACCATCGTTTTGCCGTTAACGACGGCTGGAGCGACATCCAGCGTTGTCGATTTGCCGTTCACCAGCGCCTGCTTCTTATCGATCCAAAGCACCACGTGATTGGCTCCCAGCTTAATTTCCACTTTGCGCTCGCTGCCGTCCCACGATGCCGTTCCGCCAAACTCTCTGACGACGGAAGCGATGGGCAGCAAAGTCCGGCCCTGACGGATGATCGGACTTACCTTACCGCTGGCGTCCAGATCCATAATCGTACCGTTAACGATCATTTCGGTATTGTTCACCTGCAAAATAATTTGCTTGCCGACCGAATCGCTCCCCGCCGCAAACGCCGCCTGGGATCCGGTAAGCAGCAATACTGCCGCTACGATAGAACATAACCATTTTCTCATGAAGCACTACTCCTCATTTGTCATAATTGAAAGTCCTCTGACTAATATCGGAGTTATGGCTTACAATTGTTAGGGGAATACGGATAAAAAGCTTGCTGAAAACAACCCGGCAATTTGATAAACTGATTGTGGAATCATCGAGAGCCCATCACACGCGCGAGGAGCATGAACGTTGCTGCAAAAATGGATCAGACCGCTGTATTATTACATCTTGCGATTATTGCGCACCACAAACGGGGACCACGCCGTAGCGCTTGGCTTTGCCATCGGTTTTTTCCCTTGCTGGTTTCCGACCTTCGGCATTGGCCTGCCGCTCTCGCTCGTGCTGGCCCGGTTCGTTCGGGGCAATATCCCGGCGGCCATCCTGGCGGCATCCGTCGGTTCCGTCACCTGGCCGGCGCTGTTTTACCTCAATTACAAAGCGGGCAATGTGCTGACGTCCGCATTCACTTCGCCATCGTTCAAGCTGGACGATGCGATCAGCGAACCGGTGCCGGAGCCGGATTATACCGACGCCGCTTCCCATATCGGCAAGCTGAGCGACATCGGCACGGACTTTTTGACCGGCTCCATCGTCAACAGCATCGTGCTGACCGGCGTCCTGTACCTCCTCTTCCGTCTGCTGATGAAGCGCTACCGGGCTCCATTGCTGAACATGATGCGCAGACGGCAACGGCGCCACCAAGGGCAGCGCCGCGTTTGATAGAGGTTTTCGTCGAGACACTGATGCTTATTTATTAAATGGATAGGTTATTTGACAGCTTGAGCGAAATAACCTCGAAACCTAAGAAGTTCCTTAATAATCATTAGGGAGGTGGATGACCCAAGTACCTTGCGGGACCTCGAAACACCTCGCGCACATGCCATTCCAAAAACACAATCTGTGGTCGGTAAGTAGGGCTAATCGGTGATCGGATGATCATTCCATGGTACCTCATGAGCCATTCCTCGAATCCAACTGTCCCGTGAGCTTCTTCTGCAACGAGAATTTCACGATCTTGATTGATCGTGAATACTCCGCGATCAAACAGTTTATGATGAAGTGAGCACAACGCGATTCCGTTCTCCTCATAATCAGGTCCCCCGGCTTGATACCATTGAATATGAGCCGCATCGACTGCCACTAATTGATGGCCAAGTCTAACATTGAAGCCGCAGATGGCGCAGCTGTATTCATAAGCCCTTAAAACGCGCGAACGAAAATCAGAGTTGCGTCTGCGTTTCGTTGCGACCGCCAACTCTAGTCCTATCTCATCCATGATATCCTGATGTACCGACTCAGGAAAATGTGCATACAACAGCTGCTCCGCCACTTCCTGAAGAAGGATCGGACGGGCCTTCAACAACCGAAGTATATCATCTTTAAATCCGCCGCTTATGCCTTCAGAGATCAATAACTTATCTGTAAACCGTCTTTTGTTCACGGGTTTATTCAAATCCCACAGGCCATCCGTCGTTAACCGAACAAACGGCTCCTCGGGAGAATAGTTTTTTCGTAGCGGTCCGAATTCCATTAGAAGTTTTTTTAATTTAACACGAGTTTCTTCATACGTTAAACGATACTCGCCAAATTGAAATCTAGCCAGTGCGTAAAGTAGCAGCAGCGGTTTGTGCGGTGCCCGTTGCTCCTTCTTCTTCCAAATGGTCAAGTTATTAATTCGGTTTTTAAGTTCTTCTTCTGTAATATGCACGGTCATCACCTAAGACCGAATATAACAAACCGGATAATCACGATACATGCATAAAATAACAACTTGAACCTATCAGTTCAAGTTTTGACTTCATCCCGATATCTAATTTTCAGACCAGTAATAAACTTTGCCGTTATCGCATACAACGATATCGGCACTCTCGATCGCTACTGCGGTCTCCCGATCTACAAAGCACGCAACCTGATATGGATTATAATAAGCCTCACGCAGCCTCATTTGTGGAACGGCATCCAAACCACGTTCATATCTGCCCGACACAAAAGCATGTACATTTTTCTTTCGTTCTCGAAGTACACGCAGCCTTCCGGCAGCAGAAACGTGGAACCGGGCATCGCTAACGACGATCCGATCCGTATATCCAGCCACCTTGCGAGTTGCGGCAAGCCGTACCGAAAAACATCGTTTGTGAAGATGGAACGCGATCAATACCTTCTGTCCACTATTAAGCAAAAGACATTCCACATCTCTCCGCATTAGTTTCACCCAATCTATATCGGTAATACTATTCATTATGCGGAGAGTATGCGGTTTTAAAACCTCTTTTTTTTACTTTTAGTAATTTATATTGTACAGACGCAGGGCACTGTATCATCCTCTTGATTCAAGTAACATTCTACGCCTTCCCTTTCCAATGTCTCCCGATATTCGCGGAGCGTATATGGACCGCCGTTGCGCTTCAGAATTGAGACATCCTTATCGAAATGACGCCTAAATTGCTCCTCCATTTCTTCTTGTTCGCGGTAAACGTCCGGCCAAGTGCGAAATAAGTGAGCGTAATGCTGGAAGCCTCCCCTGACGCAACGTCCCCCGCAATTAGCATGGGAGAAACCGAGTTCATACATGACAGGAAGCTGAATTCCCCATTTTTCCTCAATAATTTTTTTGGCATCTATTTCTTCCCTAAACGTCGATATAAGCGGGAATCTCGTCTCGACCGGCTCAAGCGGGACATGGGCATAAAATTCCTTTAAATTTTCTGCACGATGCTGCTCGTGTCGACCAATCCCGAAGTACAGGATTGGTTCCAATCCGTGTTCGCTTCTTAATTCCTCCAGGAAAATAACCGTTTGTCTAACTTTGAGCTCCTCCGAACACTTGGCAAGACGCGAATTTCCCATAAATCTATAATCATAAAAAACTTGTTCCGGTGTTCTGCCGTCCGTTCTATAAGTAATATCCATTCCTAAATAATCGGCTACCTCATGCATGAATCGATAGTTATCTTCATGTTCCCATAATGTATTGGTAAAAAACAGGATGCAATTTTCTCGTCCATATGTCTGCACCATATGATGTGCGACATATGCGGAAGAAGCGCCGCCGCTGTACATAGCGACATGAACCGATTTGCGCGTCATAATTTTATGCTCCTTTCTACCTCAATGATCTGATTACAACTCGTGAAGCAGCTTGACCAACAATTGCTTTATTTCTTGATCAGATACATCCCTACCGCCATATTTCAAAATATTTTTTACGTTGGCATAGAGCGTTTGCGATTTTTTCGAGAGCGGTTGACTCAGATTGATATCTAGGCTTAATGTCACAGCAACCTCTCCCCCAGCCGTACACAATTCCCATTCATACTTTATTTGGCTAAGAAATAGATCTTGCGTAGAATCCGACCAATCCACCCTCGCAACTCCAATGAGATGCTCTGCCAAACGATCAATGACGTTCATTGTCTCATCCGGCATTAACGTCAATAGTTTGCTATTTTTTTCAATTGCTTCGTTGCGGGTTCGGCTTATAGCCTCGAATAAACGATCGAACGAAGGCTGTCCCGTAATATCCAGTACGCGTTGCTCCAACTCACTTTTATTGCGATTCATAAACGATTCCAACTCTAGCTTTGCAGCGGTCAGCAATTCCGCATCCATCACCAGTAGCTTCATATATGTATACGGATCCACCTCGGTAGATCGAATCCTGTCGCGAATTCTTAGCGTTTCCGATGAATGCTGCTGAGATATTTGCGTAAATTTTGGCAATTGGCGAAGCCATTGCAATAACGCCTCGGATGCTTGAATAAAGCTTGTACTTGCTTCGGCGGGAAGCCCCCATTGCTTGGCAGCTTCCAACAACTGATCACGCTCATCCACAGACCATTCATAGTACCGGTATTCAAAAGAGTCCGCAAGCTCGACCAGTTCCAATATAGAAGCACCATTTAAACTAGAAATCATCATATCGTGCGCGTAAAAAAGCAATTGTTCCCACCGATCCCTCAGCAAGGCTACTAATAGAAGCGGGACGACCGATGAACGTAAACCGAATGGAGCCATCTGCATTATATTGATTAACTCGGACATTTTGCCGATCGGTTTTGTATCTAAATGGCGAATTAATCCCTTTCGAACAGCAAGAAGCGATGAATTGCAATAGACGACCCCCTCCTTATCAATGCGGTAGTCGTTATTTTTCAATGTAGTCGCATATATCAGATAGTTAGGCCCGTAACCGGTTATCCCGAGTCCAGGCTCCAGTGGCTGTTGAATAAGCCTGTCGATCACGTCCACAAGGGCACGGCGCTGAATAGCTGAAATCCTATTCCTGTTAAACGCTTCATTCCGAATAACTGGCGTATAGGGATATTTTTCTAGCAGTCGCTTGCTAATCAACCGCTCCAATGTATGCAGATCTTTTACTGTTTCCCGTTCCGTTCCCGAACGCCACTCTAACTTAGCAAATTCAAAGTATTGTTCGACAAATGCATTAATGGATTGACTTGTTTCCTCCTGAATAAACAGCAACTCATTTTTCAGACGGGAATCAAGCGCCAATAATGCCGTATCATTTAACAGTTGGTTAGTAATCTTATACTTCAGTAAAGTTAGAATAATCTTCTCCATTGAAAACGAAGGAAACGCAACTAAATACTGACCTTTCAGTTCCTGCATCACGGCATCCGGATCGTCCTTCCGTTCCAGATCCTCATAGGCTACAAACCAGATGCGGTCATCTCCTGGCCAATCCTTTTCATGAGAATATTTCATCTCTGCAATGTCCGTGAAACGAATATCCGCATATCGTAGCATATCCATTTTGTCATTATAATCGTAGGGCAAAACGAACGATATCGGGAGATGCCGCTCCAAAATATCTAGGGCCTCTCGAGTCTTGAGAGATGCTGTTGCTATTTTCTCCGCAATCAGATCTTCCACCTGAATTGAACTGCCGTTATACAATTCCCATTGTTCTCGTATGCTGTTAAAGCGAGCAAGCTTATTACTGGCCATCCGTTTTAGCTCGTTTTCGATTTCATACTCTCCAATGCCGAGTGCAAAGGCGAGGAATGGAATCGTGACAGGCTGCTTCTGGGTTAGCTTGGTTTCGGACCACATCGTGAGCAATTCAACTATGCGTTTTTGCAACGGTCGTTGGTCATTTGTATATAACACTACGGCATGATATAGCTCCAAGGCGGACTGCTCTTTAACGTCTGCAGTATCCAATCGAAAAAAATGGAACAACCGATCAGCATAATAGTATCCGTCTTGTATCTGCACATGTTCTTGCAAGCTATCGCGCTCGTGATCAGACAGAAATGAAAACAAAGTGCGCTCATTCTGACCGTATATATTGGATAGATGCGGCAGCAGCAGGAAGGTTACCGGATGGACCGGGTACAGCGATGTCAATAAACCCTGCTCAAGCTGATAGGATGTAAATTCTCCGAATAGGGGGAAGCGCTGCAACGAATTTACCGTTTCAAGCATAATCGCGCGCTTTAGGCTTGTCTCGTTAACGTCACGCATCGCTTCTTGAGCCAGTTGCAAGTAAGTTCCGGTATCGTTCTCCAGCGAGTAATGACGAAAGCGTCCCTCAATCTTCTCGAACTCCAACCGCATAGACTCTTGGCTTTCTACTGCATATTGTCGAATATGTTTATGGCTGATTAGAAGCAACTGCACGTTGGACGTCCTATCCGCAAACTCCGCCAGCGATTGCAAATCTTGCATATCCGAAGTCGAATAGGAGTTGTCAAGGGATTGGAGGAATCTCCCGAATTCATCGTAAACAATGAACAAGCCAAGTCCTTTTCCTTGTAATTCCTTGGAAATCTTCTCTATATTTTCTATAAAATATGTATCTTCATCATAAGACCAAGCAGTTCCAGCAGTAACGCTTGGATAAAAGGCGATGAACTGCTGCGTCAACTCTTCATGACACTCGTTAATCCGTTTGCGCCACTCCGCTTCTTCAAATTGTCTTTCTTGTAAAAAGCGTAAAAAAGCGCCATAAGCGTCAGGGTATGACTTCTTCCAACGATCAACTGTAGTCAAAATTGCTGCTGCTTCACTAGGAGTGACGATATGGAATTCGGCTAAATGAAAAGAGCGGTGGACTGCCTGGCTTAAAATTTTGGATAGCCTTCCTGTCTTTCCGTTTATTGGTATCGGGATATAAGTAATAGGCCCCTCATTCGCTTGGCGAAGCATGGTCGCTAACTGGATATCGATTCGCTCCGCTTGTTCGAGTAGATGAAGGCTCCATTGTTTCGAAAATTGGCGAGATAATAACTGGCATAGAATAGTAGACAAAAATGATTTGCCGGTACCGTAAGGACCTATCAACAAATGCGAATGCTTGTCCCCTTTTTCTGTAACACCTTCAAGAATTCCGTTTAACACCTTGCTGTGGGCTGGCGTTAAAACATACCGGTCCAACAGGTGTGGATCAGGCAAATCGAATTGCATATGGATGCTGGAACGATATTTTTGCATTATTTACCCGCCTTCCTATTATAAGCCTTTTGCAAGAAGACGTAGGGATCTTCCGATTCAATATTCAAGATGTTTAGTTGATTCGTTCGAACAAGGCGGACAGGATATTCCGTATCTGCGTGAAGCACTTCCATTGCCTCTAGAATTTGGTGAGACGATAAATGGAACAACTTCCCCCATAGAAGCGGTTTAATTTGGATTTCATCCAGTGCCACACTATCTATCTTCTGTAGTTCACAGTAACGGAGCAGTGCAAAGTATAGCGCATCTAATTCCAACTGCGGCCACTCCGGAGTGCTTTTGATGAAATGCTCTTTCGACTCGAGAAGAACGTCCAGACCGGATAACGGACTGGAAACGATGTCTTCAGGATCGTCGTCATTGCGGGCTCGTGCGGTGTACATTTGCTTTAAACAATCTAGATCCCGTTTCAAGGTATGAATCGATACCTGTCGGTTAACTTGGTTCGAAGCCCAATCATTCAAAGAGGCAAGCAAGACCTCGTTGGAAACGGCTCTCTGATTGAACTCGTTAAAGTACCAATACCAGGTAGGCGCGTATTCTTTATTCGAAGCCAGCAAAACATGGAGTACGGCCGCAGTCAACGGTAAACGGACAAAGCGGTCGTAGCTCGAAAGCAACTGTCCGAACGGCGTCAATCGATGAATCGATTGACGCTGCTCATTCTTGCTTTCTTCCATGACAGACGTAGCTACGGCCCAATACCTTAGCGACTTGACCATATTTTTGCCCAGCCCGATTTTTTCGAAGGCGAATTCGTCAAAGAAAAACCTTGAGTCCTCCTGCGTCATTTTTATCGCCTTAGAAAGCCAATTCACCCGCAAGTAAAAACTTTGATGATGTCCGAATTTCATGACGCGAGTTCATCCTTTCAATCGCTATGCAGCTATTCCTACTTAGTAAAATATTGTAAGAGCGCTCGCTTGATGCGAGGCATCAAAAACGGGCTCTTTGCTCTCGTGATTTCCGGCATATCCAGCTTGATCAAGAAATCACCCTTGCCCCCAAGCTTTTCAGCGCCTTCCTCGTTGATGATAATTTTCGAAGCATGATGATCAGCCGCCTTCAGTGCCAACCGAGCCGGCAGGTTATTGCGTATATTTGTTGGTACAATATCCGCCTTAGGATTTTGTGTACAGATAAGCAAATGGATTCCTGCTGCCCGCGCTTTCGCACCGAGTCGTAAAATGGCGCTCTCCACTCTTCCGCTTAAGTTTTTTTCCCGCTCCATAAAGTCCGCGAATTCGTCGAAGACAACAACAAGACGCGGCAACGGAGAACTTGTTACCTCTACATATTCGTCGATGCTCATGACGCTTTCGCGCGCAAATAGCAAGTATCGTTGTTCCATTTCCTCAACCAATTGCTCCAAGACTACAATTGCTTCTTCAATTTCGGTAATGACTTGCTTCGTATGAGTGCGGTTCTCGTAATTCATAAACTCGACCTTCTTGGGGTCGATAAACAGGAACTGCACTTCTGAAGGAGTATAGAGACACATCATGGCCAATATGATGGAATTGATTGTCACGCTCTTGCCGCTGCCCGTCGTCCCCCCCACCAAGAGATGCGGCGTATTCGAGCTCGAAAAATCGAGTGCAATCAGTTCTCTCAGTTGTCCCACGCCTATAGGCGCGATCAGTCTACTCTTAAGACTTTCCGTCGGGTATTGAGCACGGGTCAACTCCATAAAATCTTCGAAGTAAACTGTTTCCGGTTCTTCTCGGTTAATATCGATATTGATTCTACCTTTTCGCAGCGCAATCAACGGAACGGATGGCAGCTGCAGCCACAAACAAATATCCTTTGCTTTGTTTTCAATGCTGCTGTACGATTTATCAACCGGAATTTCGACGACAAGGCGAATGACACTAACGCCAATATACGAATCTACAACTTTAATCGGGATTCCGATTTGGTTGAAATTAAATTTAAGCTTCCTGACATAGCTTTCAACCAACGGGATCAAGTCCTCAGGCCTAACCGAATTTTCCCTATTCTCCCCTGCGAGTGCTAGATTTTCGGGATAAACCATTCTCGCTTCAGCTCCAGACGATACCGCTTCAACAGCAGAAGCTGCTTGGTTCTTGCTCTCGATAAGCTCACGACTTGCCGCGATTAAATCCAAGACCATTTGATCATGAATCATCCGCTCAGAAGCGATTTCATTATAATTGAAGTGTTCAGACTCCTTATCTGCCGGCTTAGGCACCCCATTTTCTTGTGGCATAACGAAAACTTCTGCATTCTCCGCCTCATTGACATCAAATACATCAATACCCAGCTTGCTTGTGACGAATACCGGAAGTTCTTCCAAAGCCTCATATGAGGGCGTGGATTCTTCCTGCGATGCCCCTAATGCTCTTAGAATATATGATCGATTATAAATATGGTTTGTATACTCATTATGAAGCTGCTCCGTTTGATAGCCATTTACATGTCCTTCCATAATGCTAAGTTCCAGCAGATTAGATGTATAAACAAAAGTATCGATCGAACCAGAAAGCCTCACATCAATACGGTCAATCGGTATAGACTGCAGCTCTTTCAACAACAGAGCATCCTGTACTGAGTACGTACCATATTCCAATAAGTAATAAATCAATTCTCTGCGCCATAACGCTGCACTTGCTGGATGTTCGTTGAATACAAAACGGCTCTGGTACAAATCAAGTCCGGCTTTCACTTGCTTGACCGCATCATACCGCTCCGTTTCGAATATGGTATGCGAAATAAATTTCAGTTCGATCAATTCGAAATGAATGCCTATCCGATCTTCATTGCGTCTTAAGGCTGTACGAACAAGATCAGGTCTACGGACAGCACCTTGAAACCATGGCAACTCATCGCAAACGGACCATACGACCAGCTCGCCGTCTCGTGCCGCCCTGGCTTGCGTCGACAAGTAGATCGCCATCATTTCATGGGCAAACTTGCCTGGGCCAATTGCTCGAAGTACAACACCGCCCGAAATATCCTTGACCCTCTCTGTTGCCTGTACGATAAGGTGCGGGTCAATATGATCGTTTTTGAGCAGTTGTGTGAACTTCTGATGCAAACGATCATAGTACTCATGATCCGCCAGTTCATTAGCTAGTTTCCGAATATATTTCGAAGATGACAAAATAGTCCGGAAATCTTTATTGTTGCCCGCCTTCGATTTATATTTGATAATCTGGGCCTTTGAAGATACCTGCCGTAACAACGATTTGTCCAAATGTCTGTCAATAAATAGCGACCAATTGAACTGCTCGTGCATATAATTAATCAGTTCAGTATCAGATAATTTTGTAATGGAAATGACATTCCGAAGTACATAGTGCTCATCGGGTGCAATAGCCTCGTTGTTTCGAATGACATATTGCATTTGATAAAAATATTGCATAACTCGTGGCAGATTCTCGCTAATCAGGCTGACCCGTTTCACGGCATCATCTTTCTTTAGCGGTTCCTTGTAAATGGTGTCAAACCAGTTGTCCGAATCCTTTACCTGCACCTTTTCAAGCTTATATTGAATATGTGACGTTTGGCCGAAATAATTGATTAATACTCCAATATCCGCGTCAAGCAAATAATGGGAAACGCTCTGCATCATAGCATTTATGGAATGCTCTGCGATAACCTGGATCTCTACTCTCGGGAAGCTATTATAACGTTCGGCGTGCTGTTCCTCCTGATTTACCCATCCATTCAAATGTTCATGAACGGCTGCGCCATTCTTTTCGCAATGAACAATCGCCTTGACCTTTCGCACATTTGTATATCTGAAAATCCGATCAATGGCATTAGTCACATACTCCGCATGCGGACAATACAAAAATACAATGTCGAGACAATCGCGAGCATAAGGATATACGTCCAAATACGTCTTCACCGTAGCCAAAAACTCTTCGCCGAACGTATCGACAAGCTGCTCCTCGCCACCGTTCGCTCCGTTCAACGCAAATAATCCCTCGCCCATCTTCTCCTGCTGTTCGATTAGAAATTGATCCTGCACCCCTTCAATAACGAAATAACGAGGAGATAAATGTGCTGTTTCTTCCTGCTTCTGCTGCAAATAGGCTTTCATTTCATCAATTGTCGCAGGAGCAACTCTCTGCTGCTCTATCCAATTATCCAATTCCGTACGAATACGTGAAAGGCGCTTGGCATAGCTTAGCAAGCGCAAAGGGTTTAGTAATGTTAACACACGCGTCTGCGCATGGCCGACAGAGTCGCTAATTTTGCAATCATAACGGTCAATCGCTCCGAGACAGCCTATGTATTGGAAAATATGCTTTGACAGGAGTGCAGATTGATGGACTTTATTTAAGAGCCGTTCAATCTTCGCTTCCAATTCAGCAAAATCCAAGCTGCTTAAACCCGACTTTAATGCATGATTAAGAGCGGTTGTATACTCCTCTACAAAATCGTAGAAAAGGACGGCCGCCTCCTCCACATTCGCATAACCTGTCGCAACGTAACCGCTGACGCGTTCCTTCACTTCCTGCGCTACATCCACCAGCTTCATATCGGAGCCATAATACTCGCGCAAATAAGGGATTCTTCCCGAATCGTGCAGATGCTCTATCATGTCGGGAAGCGCCCCCGTAAACGCTTTGACCAGCTTAAAGTGACTTTCGGATGCAACCTTATCCTGAACAAGTAATTGCAGCTTAAAAGACAGTTCATTTGCTTTCTCTTGTGTACCGGCTTCCGAAAGAGAATCAGCGGCGAATCGGATGTAACCAGTCAATTTTTCTATTTGATTAAGGTGGAATGTTAGCGCATCCTGGACTTTTTCCGGGCATGAGGAATTAATATAGAGCACAAATGACGCCCCGCCCAATCCGTCTCCATCTTGTTCCGACGAATATTCCTCCATTAACTGAATAGACTCTTGCAACAATGCGTCGCTTATTTCCGTGTATTCGGCTAACTGCCTTTGGCGAGCGATTATGCGTTCCAAACTTTTCCTCAACTTTGGATGTTCATGCAGGTCGTCTGCAAACTCATCAATAAACTCCTGTATTTTATCTGGATTGCGGTTATCGTCAATGGCTTCGAGCGTCTCTGTAATGATATTGTTCTTTTCAGGAGACCAATTGTCTTGCGACTCCATTACCATCTTGAAATCATTTACTTTCTCGTTGATCTTTTGTGCTTTTACTTTAAAAAACAACGCGCTTGAAACCGTATCGAACTCATATTGAAGCAGTTCCTTCGATTGATTATGAATGAAAGCCAGCGCCTGTTGGCGGAACATATCCGGGTGAACCTTATCCCACAGCTCATGCCCATCCTGAGCCGTAGATTTTTCGATAAACGAATACAAGTTATCGATCAGATCGTCTTTTTTGACTGATTTCCCTTCCCGCTCCAGCTTGGAAAGCTGATAGTTGCGCTTTAAACGCACAAAACCTTCGGCACCTCGGAAAGATAGCTTACTGTCACGAAACAGCAGCAACTGATCCATGTTTTGCTGTATCTTGTCGATCATTGAAGGCTGAGAGTCCTGGGTAACGGCAGCCAAAAATGCAAGCACGTTGCGTAATTGAGGTTCGGCAATCTTGCCGTACATGTCTAGAAACTGCCTTAGCGCCTTCAACTCGTCGCCAAAGCACTTGTGGATGTCCGCAAAGAGCTGATACAATACCTCTAGCCCTTGTGGACTCAATAAACGAGCTTCATCGACCGTAAAGATGTTCTCTAGGCTTTGCGCTTCTGGAGAAAGATCGTTCATAAAGATAAGCAGTGCGTGACCCGAAGCTGTATTGTTTCTAAGCCACGTACTAGTTTCGTGCTCTTGGCATTGATAGAATTCATATCCTTCTACTCTATTCAACGTTCGGATAGTAGGTTTGTAATAAACCGACAGACGATCTTCCGCTTCCCGAAATGCCTGAAGCACGTCCCCCCACGCCGAATCGTCAATGCCTGCTATTTTCGTAAACAGCTTATCCCCGTGGGCGTTTTGCTGATCCTGAAAATAACGAAGAATCAGCTCGACAACCCACTGCCCCAACAACTGTCGAGCAGAACTATACATAGCTTACCTCCATCACGCTCAATGCATACGGATTTTGAACCATGGCAGTAGCGTCCGAAAATTCGATAAGCAATCCGTTATGACGCAGCTTTTCGCGAAGTGCCTTCTCGTTATCGTTAAAGTAGCGTGTATTTAGTCGGGACAGTTCATACAAACCCGACTTCTTGGCTTGACTTTCTCCGATAACTATGCCGTAGTCTTGATAAAGCAACTCCAAAAACTCAAAATACTCCATCTTTTCTTTCGGTTTTACTTTCGTGAATACAATCATCTGGAGAAATTCATCAGAAATCGTGTACCTGTAGTTAGAGGCGGAACCGCGACGATATGTCGCAAAACCGCCATCCCGAGAAATGACTCGGGTAATGTTCAGCTGATGTTTTTTCAACTGGTCCGAGACGGCTTCACGAATCATTCGTTTTAACCTTCCCGTTACATCAGCCGCAGTATTGCAACGAGAAAGTGTGGATAAGATGGTTAGCTTGCGACTACGCATTTGCCCCAGACCCATCAGATCCATAAACTGATCCGGATTCTCCTTCCATTGCGGCAACTGTCGATCAATCTCCTCATCGTCACCGAACATCTTTTGCATTTTCAATTCGAATTCGTACTCAAATTTTGTTTTGATTAAATTCTCATGCTGTTCAAAGCTGAGTGCCGATAATTGGGAAATAGGCTTGTTAGCACCGTCCAGGCAATCAAAGAAATACGAGTGACAGTCGTTTCCGATTTGGGCACGTTCATGCATATAGCGCGCCAATTGAAAACAGACCAACGCAGTCAACAAATGAAACATCTCATAGATATCGATTTCAATAGAAAGCAAACTTTCTAATTCTTGTGCAAAACTTTCGAATAAACGCTCGTTTTCTTGCGGAGCGGAGGCTGGCAGCAACGGTACATTTTCATCATTTGTAGCGGACCTCAGTTTTGCTCTCTCGGAAGACCTCTCCTCTTCGTCGAAGGCCGTAGTAATTTTGTCTACAACTTTTTCAATAATTTTGTTTTTCTTCAGCAACTGTCTGAAGCGTTTCTCTATAAACAATCGCCGTTCCTCATGCTTTTCAGTGCCATATGCCAACATGAGAAAGTACAACTCTCCGCCGCGTGCATAGAAATTGCGTTCGAAGGACAATTCACTGCCCTTTTTCCGCAATTCTACATAAAGGAGCGATTCATGTAACGGGTATAACGATCTGGCAAACCAGGAGCGATCTGCTTCTTTCCCTGTTGTGTTATACAATACGACTTCTAAATTACGCAAAAATTGTTTTAATACGTGAATGTTATCTTCATGGATTGCGTTAAGAAGTTTCTCCTTTTCTTCCTCCTTCAGCACCAAGATCTCCCTAGAACCAGCACCTTCCTTTACGCCTTCAAAAATGAATTTACGAAGTCCCACCGATTTCTTCCGTTGATAAGATTCATGACTAAAAGTATAATTAGTGCCGAATAAGACATTTAGAAACTCAAGTACGTACTCCGGTCCCCGTTGACCTTCCCTGAATCGATGTCCCCATATGTGGGCCGATAGCTGCGACGTAAATTTATCCAGATTGTTATCCGCTGCTGCCTTTGCCATTTAGCAGTACCTCCGAATTAAATGTCGATTTCATAAGGCTTATATACTCCTTTGTCCGGATCGATCGCGAATACCTGCAAGCTGAATTCATCCAGATCGCTTCGGTTGATCAAATCGTTTTTAAATGTACCGAGCAAAATGTCAACCTCTTGCCTTAGTGCTATGAACAATCCTCCGCCAGCTAAACGAAGCAAATATTCGAACACCGGAAGTTTGATTTCCAGTTTTGTTTCCTGGTTCACCGTAATAAACAGTTTGGAGGGCAAATAATCAATATCCGACCGTTCCTGATCTATCGAAAGCTTCACATGCCCAGCTGCAAAGCTTTGATGAATGAGCAAATTTTCATTCACCACGAACAAATTGGATTCCCCGCGACTGATCAGTTTTTTGGAGAAGTTATGATTTAGTCCTTGTATCAGTTCTTTCCTTACTGAGGCTAACGCCTGCCGATCCTTCAAGCTGTCAAGAAAACGATTAAAATGTAAATATGGAATTAATTTTTTGCGTGTACTATCATCCCGATTATCCGTTTCAAAGAAATATTTCCGTCTGAACTTGGGCATTTGATCGAAGATACTAGTCATCGAATCTTTGTCCGGATTTTGAATTCGGTAAATTTCGATCAGTTTGCGATAATAACCAAACAGGAGATCGATTTCGTCATTAAATAATGCCTGATGCTTTCGAACCATTTCAGCGTCCCCGCTAATGTCTCCATTCAATAAATAATCGTCTATTGAAGAAATGGATAGCTTTCCTGGGTCGAGCTGCCTAAAGTGCCGAATGGCCCCTTGTTCTCCAGCACCGCCACTAGTCATATGTACGCCGTAAAAGTTTTCATAATAGACATGTGAGGCATGTTCTTCAATATCTTTATAACCTGCATTTATCACTCGCTCGCAAGTGAGTCCCCCAGTCATTACATAGCTGATATGGATTAGAATTTCGCGCATCGTAACATGAATCCCCAAACAATCGAGCAAACGATACTGTTCTACCAGCCTATCTTGAATCATAGGTTGAGACATGCGGCGGTGATTTAGCCAAATGACACAATTTGTCTTCTTTATGCATGTCTCACAATCTACCCAGTTCTCCTCCCGATTCCATTGATCCAAAATGCGAGATGCATATATAGAAGATGTAACATCCTGCAAATTGACCAAATGAAGTTGCAAATCGTTGAAGGTATGATCCAGAAACCTTTCCTTTACCATTTGAGACAACGGTTGCAAAGACAAGTGTTGGGACAAAAATTTGGTCAATTTCCCTTCATTGGCAGCGATTAAATAGAAATGACGGTTAGAATGGTTTTGAAAAATCGCATCTTGTAAGCACTGCAACTCTTCGAAGATTACCGCATCCGTAAGCTCCGACAAGTCCTTCACAATTCGTAACGTCCCTTTGCTAAAAGAAATTTCCACGATGCCACTTGTTGGCCATTGTTGTAATGATTCGCCCGTGATTCGTTCATAAACGGTGCGGCACAAACGCGTTTTTCCATCGCCGGCATTGCCTGTCATAATGACACTACGAGGAGCCTCTTCGAATAAGTTCAATAAAAACCGTTCGATGTTGGTATCGATTGCAAAACGATACTGATCTGTGCTTTGTGTGTACTCATCATATATTTTGGCGTGGCTTGGAGAAAGGACGTTAAATTGGTCAAGGTATTGAACAAAGGAATTCATGTCGCCCTCCTAACGAAGCTCTAATAGTTCAAAAATAATGAATCAATAGTAATAGATTTCCTGTAACTATATTACCATTCTTAACCTATAAGTTCAATTTGACTAATGGTACATTTTGATAAATTTTGTAGAAATACAAACTATGAGCTGAGATTACAACAGGATTAACAAATAGGTTTAGTTTGATTTTCCGTTCGTGTTAAGAAACTGCCCGGATTGCTATATTTGAACTGGGTGATGATCTTGAGCTTCGATTATGGAATCATAGGAAATCGAATTAAGAAAGCCAGAGAAAAGAAGGGATTAACCCAGGAGAGATTGGCTGAGGAACTAGATGTGTCAAATGCCTATATCAGCAAAATCGAAAGAGGAAAAACGCCGATTAGTTTAGATCGATTGTCTGAACTGTGTCATGTACTTGAGGAATCCACTGAATATATATTGAATGGTTCTGACAATGCGTCGGAGGATTATTTAAGAAATGAGATTATGGCCATGCTGGAGGGTTGTTCAGCAGAGAAGGTGAAACTCATATCACAAGTAATCAAGCCTATTATAGAGTACCGCGAAAAGTAGCGTATAGTGGATTGGTTCTTTGACAACCTCCAAGTATTGATGTATCTATTCTAAAAGCACGTTCTCTTCATGATCAAACTCACTCTATATCATGGAAATACAAAATCGATAAACAGAGTATACGGCCCCATCCCTCTTGACAGTCTATAAAACTACAAGTCGGCAATCAACTCCAAGCTTAATCGATCATTTAATAATTGCCGAAATTAGAACATATCCTTCATCTGCTAAAAAAAGCTCTCATTTCGCGACCAATAACAAAGATTTCACAATAAAGACGCCTGTCTCAGGCGTCTCCTTTCACTCCACCAACCGCCAAATCCCGCACCAACTCCTCCACCCACAGCTCCTGATGCAGCTTAACCCCTTTGTCGGCCATGCTGAGAGTCAAACCCGGAGCCCAATCGAAGCTGGTCAATCGAAGCCGCTGTATTTCAGCATCTGACAATGGAATGCCCTGCTGCGCATGCCGAAGATAGGTTTGCCGGTCCATCCGCCAAGGCACCAGAACCCCCCCGCTTCTCATGTACAAGCTGTGGGCGATACCGACACCTGCCGGGTCAAGATCGCCGCTGTAATACAGCTTAGCGCCAGGGAATGAGGCCAACAAGCCGTCCAGCAGCTTGATTACCGCAACCGTTGGCTGGCCGTTTCCGCACAAAATAATCGGAGATAGCTTTGAATCGCGCCCCAATGAACGCAGAATGTCGTCGTCGATCAATTCGGCGAATACAGACGGATTTTCTACCATGAATATCGATTCCAAATCGAGAGAGGCAGGCAAATTGCAGATCAGCCGCTCTACCTGCCTGAGCGACAAAATGCGCTCCTCATAGAGGCCAAGCAGGTTAGGCGCATACAGCATGGCTTGCGAAGACAGATCGTCGTCGGCGACGCCGCCAAGTCGGTAGCCTTCACGTATCGTGATCGCATGCGAGGGCATCATGTCGAGCTCCGCATCCCGAGTCTCATCATCGATTGAATCAGTTACGTCATTATTTCGGTCAACTCCATCAGAGCCCGCTTGCGGGGTGTCCGGCCGTCCATATACGGAGGTCAGCCCCCACCAGAACAGCCTGCCTAACGGATATTTCCAGTCCAGCGCATGAGCATTGCCTGTCGCTCTTGCCGCCAGCACCGGCAATCGCACAGGTTGGCCGGTGTTGGCCCCGTTATGATCCATGACGAACCGCAAAGCGGTCAGACACCTGAATAGGCACTCCTCTGCTTCCCTGGCCGATCTTGCAAATAACCGGCGCAGCGTACGAGAGCCGGGCGATGTTTCGTCTCTTAATCCGTCAACCCATTGTATCAGCCTCTCCGAAGCTTCCATCCCTGCAGCGCCGCCGTTCGGACTGGTTAATACACCGTCCGCTCCCCGTTCTGCGGCTGTCCGAATAACCTGTTCCCATTCGGTGTCGCGAACCTTCTGCCGCTCCGCACGCGTAAGCACGCGTTCGCCGCTCAGCGCTTCCAGCAGTTCGGGAATGGACAGGCCGAAGCGGCTGCCCTGCAGCAGCCGCTCGAACTTCCGGATGGAATAACTCTTCGTCTCGCCTGGAACCGGCGGACTGTATATCCCGTAGAACCGGTCAAGCGCTGCCCGCTCCTCGGCCGTAATACGGCTCAGGCGCACAGACCCCCGGGCTCCCGCCGTTGACGATTCATACGCGCGGCGAAGCTGCTTCAGAAACCGCTCAAATCCGGGCTGGGCAAAATAATCGCGAATCAACTGCCGCAACTCCTCGTTCACGCTTCCTCTTCCCTTCCCTGATCCTCGCCGCCGCTCGAAGCGGCAACCGCTTCGAGCCGCTTGCCGTTCCACTTATATCGGAATACCGTGACGTAATTGGCGTCCTTCGGCCGGTAAATTTCGCTGATCGCCAGCTTCGGCACCGTATCATAGCAACCCCACAGCACTTGCGAGGTCATCATATAATCAAAGTCCATCTCGGTCAGCAAACCGAACAAGTCGCGAATATTTTCGTCGTCTACGCCCGCGAACGCTTCATCCAGCGAGATGATCTTCGGCGCGTCGGAGCTGGCGTCGGCATAACGGGAATACGTTGCCGCAAACAGCGGAATGTACATGGACATCGCTTTTTCGCCGCCGCTCAATACGTTGAACCGCGCATCGGTCATCTCCCGGTACTGCGTCTCCTCTCCCTTCTTGTATCGAAGCGAGAACTGGAACCAGGTCCGGTAATCGAGCATGTCGTAAATATGCTTCCGGAGCGCCTCCCGTTCTTCGGCGGCCCCTTGCTTGGCCCACTGCACGCGGGAGCGGAAATGACCGACGAGACGCTCCACCTCCTCGTCCGTCAGCAAATGCGGGTCGCGCCGCAGCAGCTCCACCAGCTCGTCGCTGTTCAGCTCGGCTTCGGACTGCGCCGCCTTCGGCAGCCATTGCAGCTGCAGTCGCAGACCGCTTGACGTATTGCGCTCCGCCATCAATTTGTTCATCGTCTTCATCCACAGCTCCGCCCGCTGTATCCGCTGTCTGATCGACTGCCCGACGCTTCGCAAAATAATTTCCTCGAACAGCTGCCGATCCTTCTCGCTCAGCAAATTTTCCTGCTCGATCATCATATCGGCCACTTCGGCAAGCAGCGCCACCGGCTTCTGAGGCCGGTTGCGGTCCCGCATGGACAGCAGCGTAATCCGGCCTTGCTCGCTAATGTCCGCTTCCAGCGAATACTCGTTCAACAGATGCTTTGATGCATTATACTGGTCCTGCAGCACGCCGCTTAGCCGTTCGCGGTTCGAACGGGAAACAAGCGGCTCCAGTCTGGATACGATCTCCTTGCAAGAGGCAAACGCCTGCGTCTCCTCCAGGCCAAGCGGCTGCCCCGCAATTTCCGGCACCAGCTGCATGTCCCATTCCGCGCGAAACGCATGCAAGCGGGAGGCGTACTTCTCCCCGGCCTCCTTCTCGCGTTGTCCCGCGACCGTCTTTCGTTCTGTCATGACGGATACTTGCCCCACTATGCGAAGCTGCGCGTCGGCCAACCGTTTCTGTTCCGCCAGCAGGTCCGAGCGGCGGTTCTTCAATGCCGACAAACGTTCGTACAGATTGGACAAGCCCATCTCGTCCATCAGCTTCCGCAGCTGCTCGGCCTTCACCTTCAGTTCAAACTTGCGTTCTGTCAGTTCGTCCCGGTTCTCCTCCTCCAGCTCGGCCTGCTCGGCCTGATGGTTGGCCTCCGCCTCATAACGCAAAGCCTCGGCATCGGCCTGCCTGTATTCGCGCCAATCGGATTGAAGCAGCGAGAGACACTCTGAATATTTGCCGAGCGCATCCAGCGCAAACGACATATCCTTCAGCGACTTCAACCTTGTCCATCGCGAGGTCGCCGCGATCAGCTCCTGCTTCAGCCCGGCCCAATGCTGGCGCTTCACCGTCAGCTCGCCGGCCAGCTTCTGTTCCTCCTCGAACAGCAGCTCGAATCGAGCGCCTGCCTCATATTGCGCGCGCCAGGCCGCGCGCAGCGCGTCGCCTGATGCATGCCCGATCGGGAATGCCGACAGCTCCCGCTCCAGTTGTTCCATCCGATCCGTTGCCGCGGCCATACGTTCTCTGGCAAGCTCCATCTCAGCCTGAATGCGCTCCGCTTCTCGCTTCAGCCGTTCAATTTCGGCCAGCTTGAACTTCCGGCGGGCTTCCTTGCCGATATATTGCGCCTCATAATGCTCGGCATCCGCTTTGCCTGTCAGCGGTCCGAGCTGATAATAACCGTTGCCGACCGTCAATACCGCCGCGCCGTCCGAGCCGTCCGAACCGTTCAACAGTGACGGAGAGAATCGATCCCCAAGCGCAAACGTGCGCAGCACCGCCTCGACCTGCGCCTCCGACACCCCCGATAACTCGGAGGGAGCTGCCTTCAGCACATCGGCCAGCGTGTACCCCCATTCCATCGGATCGGCTGCCATCCATACGTCCTCGTCCTGCTCGCTCACGATACCTGCGCGGCCGTCGGGCGTTATCCAGGCATCCAGCAAGCCGCTGTTCAGCAGAGCCAGCTCGATGCCCGCCCGCTCCCGGTCGCCGACATGCGAATAGAACTCGCACACCTCGAACAGAGGAGCGCCTTCACCCCGGCTGTAGCGGCTGCGCGTTCTGGCGCGCGCTTCGCTCCGCGGCGGCTCGGGTTCTCGCGACTGCTCCCAGGCCCGCTTGTCCTCCAGCACGTCCGCGAGCTCCTCCTGGAGCTGATTGACTTGACGCTCACCCTCCAGCCGTTCCATCACCAGCGACTGCCGGATCGTTTCCGCCGCCGCCCGCACCGGCTTCGCTGCCGTCTCCAGCTCCTGTCGGTCATAGCCCAGCTCTCCTATCGCCGCAAACATCTCTTGTCCCGCAGCTTCATCCAGCTTCAGGAGCGACAGCGACTGCCGCCATTCCAGCACCGCTTCCTTCCAGTCGCGCAGCGCCGCATCCGATGCCTGTTCTGAGGAGCGCAGCCGCTCTTCCGCAACGTCCCGCTCGGCTCTTCTCGCACCGAGCTGCTTGTCAAATTCCGCTACCAGCAGCGCGGCGTCGCGCTCTTGTTCCGCCAGCCTGACCGCTTCACCGATCGACCGCCGATGCTCCTCGGCGTCCTTTCGCCATCCCGCGGCAAAGTCCATCGACTCGGGAGGTGCCGGACTCCAGTTGCGCGCATAGACGCCATGATATTCAAACTCCATATCACCTGCCAGCGCCTCCATGTCCGCAAGCGTATCCTGTTGCCCCTCCAGCAGCTTCGCTTGCCGGTCGCGGGCCTTCTCCGCCCCCAGCTCCGCCGCTTCCCGCGCGCGAAGCGCCGCCGTCAGACGATGCTGGGCCTGATCCGCATGCCGTTCCGTTTCCTTGAGCGCCTGCTCGGTTTGCTCCAGCTCGTGCTGCTTCTCCATCGCTTCGCTGCGATTTAACAGCTCCAGCTCGCTTTCCGCCGCCACGAGCTCTTCTCTGGCTTTTGTTTGCCGTTGCTCGATTGCCGCTTGCTCGTCCAGCGCCGACTGCCGCTCCCGATCGACATGCGCCAGCTGGCGGCTCGCCTCTTCGCGCTCCGCATGAGCCTGAATCGTCAGCTGTCCGACGTGATACAGCAAATAACGGTTATATTGCTCGTAATTCCGATTCAGCTTGCCAAGCTCGGCCTGATGAAGCTTCAGCTCCTCCAGCCGGTCGGCCAGCTGGTCCATATCCTCCATCACTTCGGACAACGGACGAAGCTCCTCCTCATGCAGCGGCGGCAACGCCTGCGTCAATATATCGTAAATGACGGTCGGCTTTACATCCTTGGACAGCTTCGGGCTGCGCAGTTGAACAAGCAGCTGCAGCAGATCAATGTAGGCTTCCTTGTCGTGAAAGCCGAACAAGGACCGGTTGACGAGCTCACGATAAACCCGCTGCTCCTGCACGACCTGACCACCCGTTCCTATGGCCTGCTCCAGCGTTTTGCGATCCAGCGGATGCTCGCCGCCGCCCTCCTGCTGCAGCATACGGTCATACAGCCAAAAATCGTGCCCGATGCGGCGTCCGTCCTCCAGTACGAATCCCCAAAAGTTCACTTGAGCCATGCCGCGCCGCGCCCGCAGCCCGATGCCGATCGTCTTGCATATCCCCTTGGCCGGATGCTCAAATTCAAGCCATAAATAACCGATTCTGTCGTTATGCTCGTCTCGGTCTCCAAGCAAATAATATTCAATCCGGCGGTCCTTCGAGCCGAAAGGATCAAGGCGGTGCGGACGCTTGTCTCCGTCCAGCACAAGCGGCACAAAACTTTGCATCGTGACCGATTTGCCCGCGCCGTTCGTTCCCCGCAAGACAAGACGTCCCTCTTCAAGCTCAAACACCTCGTCTTCATAAAACCAAAAATTAAAAATGCCCGCCCGACTCATTTGCCAGCGCTGACGCACCTGCGAACCGCCTCGTCCCGCATTCTCGCCGCTGGCCGGCCCAGTCTCCCGCTCATCCGGGACTTGTCGCTCTTCTATATCGATCAATTGCTGCCGATTTTCCATGCCGTTCATTGCTCCTCCTCATCCAACGAATAATCCGCCGTCCATCGCGAGACGACTGCCGACACGACAAATCGCCGCCCCTCGGCTTGTCCGCCTCCGGTCGCCTCCCTGCTATATGCAATGCGTCCATCTGTTGTCCAGTTACCCAGCTTCCATTCCGCCATATGATTTGTCAGCTCCTCTGCGAGCTCGCCAAGCCCCATCTCGCGATGTTCTTTGCTCCAGTAATCGCCGTGTCTTTGCTTGAGCCCATACAGCAGCGCTTCAACATCGGTAGGCGTCAGCTCGACCGTTCCATGTTCTGCAACATGCCAGTCGCCCTTCCCCATCCGTCTCCGCAGCTCTCCTGCAAACAGCAGCGTCAGATCGGAAATCGCCGCGAGCGTCGGAAACAGCTCTCCTTCGCCCGTCAACTCCGGATGAAAGAAGAACAGCCCCTCTCGGTAACGGCTTCCCTCCAGTCCAAACATAAATTGCAAATTGTCCATAATCGCACGCCGCTGCGTTACGACGTAATACAAATCCTCCTTCGACCATTCCCGGTCTGCCACCGCCGGCTCCAGCAGCAGCCTGCGGTAGACGCGATGGCGCCGCTTGCGCAATTCGCCGTCCGCCGTATCCGGATACAACGCTTGCTCATGAAAGTCGTCCGTTTCCCGATACTGCCCGATATCCTTCGGAAAATGACGCAGCACATACCGGGCAACCGGAGCGCACTCATACAACACATTTTTGCTCGCATCGTGCGCCCAATCGGTTTCTTCCCCGTCAATGTGTCTCAATACGCCCAACTGACGCAGCTTCTTGAGGGCGCGCACCATCGACAGCCGATGATGATAATTTTCCCAGTCGACGGCGCAGCCCGCTGCCGCCAGCTGCTCGCTGACCTGCTCCACAATGTCCGTCAGCACAAACTGGTCCAGCTCGGTTTTTGTTTCCAGAAACCACAACGCATACGTAAACAAAGCATAGTCGCGCGGATCGCGAAACTCTGGAAATCCCATCCACGGCTCTGCATGAAGCGGCGCTTTGTCCAGCTTGGCCATCGTGCGCGTCAGAATCAGCAGAAATCCCGTAAACTCCGAGAACCAGTCCCGGAGCTCGGTATAATTATCGCGTATCCAATAAAATAATTCCGGGTCCTCGTCCTTTGCAATCCAGGGACGGTTCAGCAACGCATGCGCGCAAGTCCGGCGCCGTTCATTCCACTGCTCGGCATCCGGCCGCTTGCCTGCGCGCATTCGGCGAATTGCATATGATGTAGTGCCTCCCTTAGCCATGCGCCGCTCCTCCGCTCTTCACTTCTATGCCGTAGTTCAACATGCGCAATTCTCCGTCATGACTGCGCAACACCGCTTCTTCTTCTTGCTGCGGAATGCGAATCGAGACGCGATAACCGTCGGCCGTCACAAACGAACGCGATGCGCTCGCGGTGCAGCGCCCGATCCACTGCAGCAAGCGCATGCGCTCTCTGCTGCCGAGCACCGGCAGCTCCTCGACCGTCACCTCGCCGAGTCCTCTCATCATTTCGACGAACGCCTTTTCCTCCGCCAACTGCGCCTCTACTTCCGCACGAAATGCCTCGCGCTTGGATTTGTTGGTGCGCATCGGCTCGGATTTGCCGCGCAAGGCGCGCTTGCGGCTGCGCGTCCGAATAAGCCGCACCATCGGCGGCTCATCCCAGGTCGAGGCGTCCGCTCGCTCCGTATCGCGCTTATCCTCTCCTTGCAGATGCCGGCTCGGGAACAGGCCGAACGCATACGCCGCCAGTCGGTGCGCTTCTCCCAGACTGTCCAGCTGCGCGAATCGGCGTCCCAGCTGATCCAGCTCATTGCGCCGGCTGGCCCCGCCGCGCCTGCGCTCCTGCAAGCGGACCGCGCTGCGCACAACTTTGGCAATTGCCTCCTTGGTCGCCTTTTCAAGCAAAGTCAGCTCGCTCGCCTCTCGCTCGTCACCGAGAAACCACCTTTTCAGATTGCTCCAACCCTGTTCAAACTCCTGACGCAGCTCCGCTTCGGATTTCCCTTCCTCGAGACGAGGGCGCTCAAGCTCGTCCGCCAGCACTCGCTCCAAATACAAATCCCGCACTCCGTCGCCAACACGCGCCAGCAACCCTTCAATACGATAGGCGCTTTTCTGCAGACTTTTGACGAAATGCTGCAAATAATTCACCAGATTATCCTTTAACGCCAGAAATCCTTCGGTCGCCATCATTTCTTCCGCCTGAATCGAATGCATGCTGGCAATAAAGTCGGCGGCGTTCTCATGCATCGTTTTGAAGGCTGCGTACAGCTGTTCCCAATGCTGCAGCGCTTCACCCGCTTCATACAAGCCGCCTCTTGCCCGAATATCCTGCACGCAAGCTTCGATCGTATCAAAGTAAGTCGTTTCCAGCGATCCGCCGTACCCTTTAATTTTCTCGAGCGCCTCCAGCATCCGTTCGATTTCAATGGAATATTGCGTCAGCATGAATTGGCTCTTCTTGCGCATATATTCCTCCAGCGACAGCGCCCGTCCGCCGTCATGCCGGGAGGCAAGATTGCCCCAACCCTTCAGGCTTTCCAAATCGGACATACATTGCTCCAGCGTGTATCCTTCAATGACGCTCCATGCCGCCACGCCTTCATAAACCTCTTCCGGCCGAAGCCAATATTTCAACCGTTGGTATTCCGTATAGAAATATTTCATAATCGCGCGATAACGCGCGACATTTATCGCCGTTAAATAACTCAGCTCCGGCACCGCTCGCAATCCCGCCGGCGTGATGATCGAATCCACTGTATGCTCCCCTCTCTCCCTGTTAGTTACAGTTTAGCAAGAAGACCGTACGAATCCAACAGCTAAATAAAGCTATATACAATGAGCGCCGCTTGCAGCAACTCTTACACCACACCTCATCCCGCTTAATCCAACCTTAACAATCCGATCCTATACTGTGGGTATCTTCACGATACTGCAAGCATACATTTTACTCACAACAATTCGGAAAGAGGGGCCGGCATGGGAGTCCATACGTATTTTCAATCGCTGAACGATCTGGAGCGCATTATTCGCTGCCCGGGCAAATTCAAATTCGAAGAGCACAGCGTGTCGGCGCATTCCTGGAAGGTCGTGCAATATGCCAAAACGTTGGCCGATATCGAGGAACTGAACGGCGTCACCGTCGATTGGAAGAAGCTTTATGAAATTACGAGCAGCCACGATTACGGCGAAATCTTCATTGGCGATATCAAGACGCCGGTCAAGCATTATTCCCTGGAGCTTCGCGCCATGCTGCAAAAGGTGGAGGAAGGAATGATCGGGCACTTTATCGAGGAACATATTCCCGATAACCTGAAGGCGATTTTTCGCCGGCAGCTGCGAGAGGGCAAGGACGATTCCGTGGAAGGTTTGATTCTGGAGGTGGCCGACAAGCTCGACCAGGTCTATGAGGCATTCGCCGAGCTGCGCCGCGGCAATACGGAGAAGGAATTCGTCACGATGTACCGGGAGGCGATCGTCAAGATCAAGAATATCCGGCTCCATTGCGTCGATTATTTTTTGGAACACATTTTGCCCGATATCGTCAAGGAAGGCGCGCAAAGCCCCATCGATATCCGCAAAATTACCGACGAAGCGCTGGCGTTATGACCGCGTTTTTTCTATTCCGTTTTCCCTCCTTCGCTTTCATCCTGTTTCCGCTTTCCCTCCTTCCGCTTTCATCCTGCTTCGGCTTCCCCCTCTCCCGATCTCGACTCCCGACTTCGGCATCGCTTGCCGAAAACTCATCCCGCCGAATGTTCGGATGGCATGATCCAAAACCGAAATTCCCTCGGCTTCCCCCAAATTTTTTATATCCCTGGCCATATGCGCATGAAACATTTGATTTTGGCTCAGCATTTATGATATAAATGCATTAAGTACATTAATCCATTTAATGCGTGGAATCGCTGAATTCGGAGGTGCCGGACATGAGCCCGATTTTGTCGCGGGAGCATTATTTTTTGCAAGTGATCAATGAGCTGGAGCAGCACCGCGTGGAGCCCGGCAGCTTGGAGGAACAGCTGCGGGACATGCTTGTCGAACTGGCCGAATCCATTCGAGGGAAAACGCCGATCGACGCGGACGCGCTGCATCGATTGAACGGGCTGTTCGAGCAATACCCGGCGGTTCGGCTGAAGGTCAGCTTCGTGCCGCAGCCGGTCTCCTTGTTTGCAGATAGTAATAATGACGCCTCCGAAGCGGAAAGGCAAGTGATGCTGCATACCGTATTTACGGACGGACCGGAGCAGCTGAAGCGCATGTACATGGAGGCCGTCATCAGCCTGGTGGAAGCTATGGAGAAGGGAACTTTGGAGTTGCAGACCTGCACGCAATGCAACCGCTGGTACATTCCGTACCGCAGAGCCCAAGTGACCAAATTTTGCAGCGCGGCGTGCCGCAATCGCTACCATTACGAGCGGGGCAAGACGGGATGATACAGGAGGAAACTAGATGATCGTATTGAAATCGGAAAGAGAAATCCGGCTGATGCACGAAGCGGGCAAGCTGCTCGCCGCCTGCCACCGGGAGGTCGCGAAGCTGGTCCGGCCGGGCATATCCACGGCCGAGATCGACCAATTTGTCGAGTCGTATTTGAAAAAACATGGAGCCTATCCAGAGCAAATCGGCTATAACGGTTACGAGTATGCGACCTGCGCGTCCGTAAACGACGAAATTTGCCACGGCTTCCCCCGGAAAACGCCGCTGCAAAACGGGGATATCGTCACGATCGATTTTGTTGTGAATTTGGACGGTTGGCTGGCCGATTCCGCTTGGACCTACGCGGTCGGGGATATCGCCGACAACGCGCGTGCGCTGATGGACGTGACGCTGGAGTGCCTGTATAAAGGCATTGAGCAAGCGCAACCCGGCAACCGGATCGGCGACATCGGCCATGCCATTCAATCCTATGCCGAAGCCAGAGGCTACAGCGTCGTCAGAGATTTTACGGCTCACGGCATCGGGACGCGCATCCATGAGGAGCCGCATCATATCCCCCATTACGGCTCCCCGGGCAAGGGGCTCCGCTTGAAGGAAGGCATGGTCATCACCATCGAGCCGATGATTAACGAAGGCGTGTGGCAAAGCCGGATGGATGCCAACGGCTGGACGGGCCGGACGGCCGACGGCAAACTGTCGGCGCAATACGAGCATACGGTTGCGATCACGAAGGACGGGCCGCTTATTTTGACGCAGCAATAACGCGTTCAGGTTATACAAGCGGGAGGGCTGCTTCTCGAGAGAGGACTGCCCCTCCTCTTGTTCCGCTATCGGCCTCTTCGCTTGTAATCCCGATCGATCCGCTCCTTCCACGCCGACGTCAACGGCCGGCTTTCCCGCAGTCCGCTGATCGCCTCGCTTACCGCTTCGAAATTCAGCCTCGTTCCCGCTCCGTCGGCATGGTAATTGGCGGCGCGATCGGCGCCGATGCCGAATTGGTCCGCCGCAGCCACCGCATCGATATTGGCGCCCAAAAAGAGAAATTCCCAGCCGTACTCCTTCTTCTGCCGCTCGATCAGAGCCCGAATTTGTTCATAGTTGAATTCGCGGCTGGCGTTTTCGTGACCATCCGTCGTAATGACGAACATCACCTTGCCGGGGCGATACTCGGGAGCGGTGCGCTTCGCCGCATGGATGATTTTGTGAATGGTGCGTCCGGCTGCATCCAGCAAGGCGGTGGATCCGCCCACCCGGTACTCCCGCTCCGTCAGCGGAGCGATCGCTCTTACGGGAATTCGGTCGTGCAGCAGCTCATACCCGTTGTTGAACAGCACCGTCGTCACGACGGCCTCCCCCTCCGCCGATTTCTGCTTTTCCAGCATCGCGTTAAAACCGCCGATCGTATCGCGCTCCAGTCCGGCCATCGATCCGCTTTTGTCCAGAATGAACACCAGCTCGGTCAAGTTATCGTTTCTCATCATCGTTACCCCTCCGTCTGTATGATGACTACAGCATAACATCCGTCTTGCGCCGTCCGGTCGCTTCCAAAGCGACACTTTCCGCCGGGAACGCATGGCGAAATTACAATTTGCAGGTCCAAAGCTATAGATACGTGGTAGAATAGTCCTGTCATCCCATGTCGAAAACTAACCATCCTATAAGGGGACAACTATGAATGCAACTGTTGCGACCGCACTTTTCTGGATTTTCGCCGTCTTGCTGGCCGGAGCCTTGCTGTTACCTCGCAAATTCGTACCGTTCTTTCACACCCGAAAAACCGGGCTCGTCGTTTACGGCCTGCCTTTGCTGCTTGTCTTTTTGTCCAGCCATTTCTACATCATACCCATGACTTCGCCCCAGCTCTCGTCGGAAGATCGGAAGCGGATCGAAGATTATGGCGAGCTTCTGCCTCTATCCTACGGCTTTCAAGATTTTGGCGATTACGTTACCTATCTCGGCGCTATAACCGATAACAAACCCTCCGGCTTAGGAGTGTTGACTTTGGGCTCCGAATCGGGGGACAGCATACAGATCGCCGGCCGATTCGACGACCGTCAATTGAACGGATTCGGACTCATCCGCTATACGGCCGAACGGTATTATATCGGCAGCATCCGGAATAACGTGCCCGATGGCGAAGGCGTCTTGTTTTACGGGGAAGATTACGAGCCGTTGTTCGGTCAATTTTCTCCGGCGTTTCCCGAGGAGCTCGCGGAACACAGCGAATGGGGGATGCGGATAGACGGCATTCCCGGCGAGTATTACGGCGATGTCATCGACCCGTGGATTCCGACTGGCGCAGGCGTCGTCTATCTCTCCGGCATCGGATATGTAACGGCAATCTTCCACGATGGAAGGATGGCTAACGATACCTCGCTTGGATTCCATCGGGCGGATGACGAAACGAGCGTCGTCGGCCCTATAGACGACCCGAATGGATACGGCGTTTATATCATGTCTAATGATGCCGGTCTTTCTTTCCTATTTGGCCTTATGGATGCGGAGAAACGGAAGGAAATGATTTATTTGTCGGATATCGTCACGCATGTCGGTTCGCCTGCCGGGGGGCAAAGCGTGAGCAGCAGCAACGGCAGCATCATTGCGGGCATTATGCCTTCATCCGCTTTGGACGGTACGGGGACGATTCAAGGTTTTTTTGAGGACGGGGAATATCTGGGCGAGTTTGCCGCCGCCCGTCCGCACGGTCTGGGGCAGGTTGCGTATCAAGACGGCAGCCGTTATACCGGCTATTTTGCAGACGGGGCTTATGAAGGGGTCGGCCGATTCACAACCGCATACGGCACGACTTACACCGGGGAGTTCCTTAACGGCTTCTACCACGGGAAAGGCAAAGAAGTGCATGCGGACGGAACGATGTATATCGGAACGTTTCAGGACGGAGAGCTTGTCAACGGCGTCAAGGTGTATCCGAACAAGGTAACCTATCGAATCGTGGACGGCGTTCGCAAGGAAGGAAGCGGCCGCCTTGGCGTATGGATGGATATGATCAAAATGATGCTGGTAAATAAATATCAGGGTTAACCTCCATAATGAATTAATTCTATCGCAGCATAAAAGGCTGTCGCATCTAACCGCCCAGCAGCGGCTGATCGAAGGCGAACAACGCTTCATTAATTTCATAAATATTGTAGCTGCCCCGTTCAATGAAATATTCGATAATGACGTCGAACTTGCGGCTGCGCGACAGCGTATAACCGGCGCTGCCAAGCAGGTCCTGCGTGTCCTCCAAATCGAGCTCCAGCGAAATCGCAAGCGCGAGCGCCGTCGTCTTGCTCGGTTGGTAATCCTTGTTGCTGCGAATTTTTGAAAACAGCTTGCGGTCCAGATTGGCCCGCTTATAGGTGTCCACATCGGTACGCCCTTTCCGGTCGATCAGCTTCAGCAGCTTCTGCGAAAAGGATTCGTCCAGCTCGTTTACGATGTCGCCAAGATTCGGCGCCGCTGCCGGAGCGGACGCGAAAGCATACGATTCCAGCTCATACTGCCTATCGCTTATTGCCGTCCCGCGCCGCCTTGGCGCATGCTCGTCCACGCAGCGATCGTCGATGTATTTCGCGATCGAATCGAACAGCTTGGCGCCGATGCGATAGGACTCTCGGTCGAACACAACCATATACACCAGCATGTCCGAGTTCGCCAAAAAGTCGCCGATCGCCCGGGTGGCCACGCGCAGCGCCTCATCCTTCGGATAACCGAACAGCCCGGACGACAGCAGCGGAAACGCAATGGAGGTTAGTCCCTTCTTCTGCGCCAGCGTCAGCGCATGAAGATAACAGCTGCGCAGCAGCTCCTCCTCGCCGGAGCCGCCTCCTTGCCAGACGGGGCCAACCGCATGAATAATGTATCGGGCCGGAAGCGCATACCCGTCCGTTAGGACCGCCTTGCCCGTCTTGCAGCCGCCGATCGCATCGCACGCTTGCCGCAGCTCGGCCTCGCCGGCCGCCCGAAAGATCGATCCGCATACCCCGCCTCCCATCTGCAATGCCGGATTGGCGGCATTCACTATCGCGTCCGTACGCATCAACGTAATATCATGGCGAATGATCTCTAAAGGCATGATGTTCTCCTCTCTATTTTTCCTTTCTATATAATGGATCTGGCGAAGGCGCGATGAATGGGGAACTGCCAACATGAACGATAAAACGTTCATATGAACGCTGCAGAACGGTCACATCCATGATTTTGAACGATAAATCACTCATTGAACGCTGCAGAACCGCCAAACCCATACTTTTGAACGATAAATCGCTCATTTGAACGCCGCTGACCCAACACATCCATGATTTTGAACGATAAATCGCTCACCATCCTCTATCCTCTGGCCAGGTTCAACCTGTTTGAACGGCATATTGTATCGAACTGGGCGGAAAGCGGCTGGGTATGAGCTCACGTCTTAAGCCGGGACGAACACGTCTGTAAGGCAGTCTCACTGTATCCGCTGCAGATTTCGATAGAGCAGCTTAGTGAACATTCGACCTACTGCCTTCAAAACCTGCAAGAAACCTGCTGGGATTTCGAAATTCGCTCAAGAAGGCAAAGCTTCCATCGCCATGCTGACGCTCGTTATGCCGGGCATACACGAAAAACGGCGAGCCGCGGTCATGATGACCCGTGCTCGCCGCTCCTGTTCGCATGTGCCAATGCCGCCTTCGATTCCGTTCTTACGTTCTTACACTTGCTTGAACTCGATCCAGTCGATCTGCAGACCCGGCTTGGCGAAGTCCAGCTTCATTTCGTACAGGCCCGCTTCCAGCTCCACTCGGACCAGTATTTGCTTGATCCATTTGCCGTCTGTTCCGTTCGTCTGAACCGTCGCCGCCAGTTCGCCGTTCAACGTCACGTTGCAGGCGCTTTGCGCTACGTTCGTGCCAGGCGACATAACGCGCACCGTCACCCGGTATCGCCCGCTGCGCTCGACCTTGATCGTCGCCGATTGATTCGTTGCCGCCGGCGAGTCTCCGCCCGGCTTCACCTGAAGCTCGCCCGCCAGCGTCAAAGCCCCGGCCTCCGGCAGCTCCGGATTTGCCCGGAACGGGACGGCCGTCTCCTCGATCACTTGCTTGCGGGAGAATACCGGCGCCTTCATCAGGAACGCGCAAATGTTCATGGCGCTGCGCTGCAGCTCGCCGCGCGTAAGCGACCCGTTCTTCAGCGACTCGATCGTGTTATCCTCGGCCGCGTTGATTTCAGCTCCATGATTGCTGACGACCATGTACAGATCGTTTTGCGCGCGCACCATTGCGTTCGTGTATTTCGTATCCGCCGGACCGCCGTGGACGGCGTCGTTCATCTTCGCCCACCAGTCCGTCATGACGATGCCTTCAAAGCCCCATTCTCCGCGAAGAATCGTTGTGTTCAGATCGTAGTTGGACGCCGCCCAATGCCCGTTGATCGGATTGTAGGACGTCATGATCGAATTGGCGCCGCCTTCCTTCACGGCGATTTCGAACCCTTTCAGGTAAATCTCGCGCAGCGCGCGCTCCGATACCGCCGCGTCGACCTTCGTCCGATGCTTCTCCTGATTGTTGCACGCAAAATGCTTCAGCGTCGCGTTCGAGCCGCCCTTGCGAATGCCTTTGACGTTAGCCGCGCCGAACAGACCGGTAATAAGCGGATCCTCCGAAAAGTATTCGAAATTCCGCCCGTTCAGCGGACTGCGTCGAAGGTTCATCCCCGGGCCGAGCAGCGTGTCGATCTCGTTGCGAATCAGCTCGCGCCCTTCCAATACGTAGAGCTCTTCCACCAGCTCCAAGTCCCAGGTCGCCGCCAGCAGCGTGCCGATCGGCACCTGCGTCGCCTTGTGGCCGCTGTCCATCCGGATGCCGGACGGTCCGTCCGCCGTGCAGCCGACCGGCACGCCGTAGCCAAACAGCCGGTCGCTGACGCCGCCGAAAGCCGAAGCCGTCCCCGGCGTGACGAGCGGGCTGCTCATCCCTTCGCCCCGCACGATCGTCGCCAGATCGTCGTCGCTCAGCTGCGCGATAAATTGCTCCAGGCTCGCCTTGCCGTCGCGCACGTCGCGCAGCTTGATGCCTTGATCGCCCGTTTGCTCCAGCGTTGCCGGCATCCGGCTCTTGATCCGCTCCTCAAGCGAAATGGTGCGCTGCGGCACCGCTTCAAAGACAAGCTCGTACGTGCCGTCCGCCTTGCGGGCGCCCGGCTTCATGCGCTCGAACGCGACGGTCGGAGCCAGCGCCTCCTCCAGCCGCTCTACTACTTGCAAAGCGTCCAGCACATACCCGTCTCCGCCTTCAAAGCGGACCGCGTCCGCCCGTTTCACGCTGTTGCCCGCGTACAGCCTGTACGTGCCTTCTTCCAGCACGTAAGCGGAACGATAGCCCGTGACGCCGGCATCGTCATAGGACGCCATCGTCCGCACCGGGAACGAGATCGTCAGCACTTGCGACTCTCCCGGCTGCAGCAGACGCGTCTTGGCAAACGCCGCCAATGCTCTGGCCGGCTTCCCCAGCTTGCCTTGCGGCGCCTCATAGTACAGCTGGACGACTTCCTTGCCCGCAAACGCCGAACCCGTATTCGTCACCTTTACATCCAGCGCGATCGAAGGCTCCTCCGCGCCGCCCGACAGCTTCGCCTCGCCCGGCTCGATCGCAAACGTCGTATAGGACAAGCCGTAGCCAAACTCGTATTGCACCTTATCCGGACAAAACGTTTCGAAATACCGGTACCCGACGTAGATATCCTCCTGGTACAGGTTCCGGTGCTCGTCCCCGTAATTGCGGGTGGACGGATAATCGTCGATGGAATAAGCGATCGTATCGGTCAGTTTGCCGCTTGGCGTCACGTCGCCGGCCAATACGTCGGCGATGGCGTTGCCGCCCTCCATGCCGCCGTGCCAAGCGTAAATGACGCATGGAATCGGATGCTTGTGCCCCGTATCGTTCAGCCAGCTCATATCCACAATATTGGACACGTTCAGCACGACGATCGTTTGCTCAAAATAGTCCGTCACCCGCTGCAGCATCGCTTTTTCTTCATTCGTCAACAGGTAGCTGCCCGGCTCGATCGCATTGTCCTGATCCTCGCCCGCCGTTCGGCCGATGACGACGACCGCTTTATCCGATTGGGCTCTTGCTGCGGATACGATCTCGTCGGTCAGCGGCATTTCCTTCTGATGCCACGGCTCCGCAGCCCAGCCGCCGCCTCCGTTATCGAACGGGTTTTGCTCGATCCATCGCTCATAGACGCCCGCCAGCTCCTCGTTCACCTTCACCTGCTTTTTGGCCCGCAGACCGTCCAGCAAATTCGTTGTATAAGCGACGTTGACGCTGCCTCCTGAGCCCGTACCGCTGCGGTAATAGTTCACTTGCGTCCGGCCGAACACCGCGACCGTCTCTCCCTCCCGAATCGGCAGAGCTTGTCCGTCGTTTTTCAACAGCACCGCACCTTCCGCCGCCGCCTTACGGCTGAATTCGGCAAATCCTTCGAGCGGCACTCCCAGCCATCTATTCAAAACGCATTCCTCCAGTTTTACGATTAATGAAACGATTATATCAAAAAAAGCGGCGATTCCATGCACCGCCCGTGGCCTATTTCTCAACGATTTGGCCATGGAAAATTTTGATGCCCCTGCGATTGTTCCGTCGATTCATCCGAACATCGTTCAGCACGGCGAGAATTCGCCAGCTTCTCCATCAGCCTTTCTTCATCAGCCGTTCCGCAAACGGAATATCCGCCGGAGCCCACTCGAACTCGCGCAGCTCCTCGCGCCGCACCCAGCGGCAGTCGTCGTGGTCGCTCAAACGAATTTCGCCTGATAAATATTTTGCCCTATAAACGATTAACCTGATGGTCACCGTCCCATAATCATGTACATGCGCCCCGAGCGGCTCATAGGGCTCGATCTCGATCCCCATCTCTTCCCGCAGCTCCCGCACCAGGCAAGCTTCCGGCGATTCGTCAGGCTCCAGCTTGCCGCCGGGAAACTCCCACAAGCCTTGCTGGGATTTCCCTTCCTTCCTTCTGGCGATCAGTATCTTCCCTTCGCCGTTCTCGATTACGGCAGCGGCCACTTCGATCATCGGTATCACATCCTGTCTCCTATCCTTCCTTACTATTTATCCCCCCAAGCTTTTATGGTATGTTAAGGAAAGAATGTCTTCAACCATTTTTGTTTTTTTATGGGAGTGTCTGCGGATGACCTTGTCGACGATTGCGATAACCGATTGTTTTGCAAAGGCGGAAACGGGCTCCTGCGTTGTGCCTGACTTTCACTTTCTCGATATTGCCGACGATTCGCCGTTCCGGCTGATGCGCCTGCAGCCCCGGGGGATGTTGACGGCAAGCCCGGACGAAGGCGTGCGGCATGCCTCCGCTCTCCATCTGGACAAATGCAGGGAAGCGCTGCGTACGGCCCGCAACGAGTATGCGGACTTGTTCGTTACGCCCGAATATTGCATTCCAGTCGAACTGATCGGCGAAATCCTTCGGGACCCCGAGTTGCAGCCCCGCCCGAATACGTTATGGTGCCTCGGCTGCGAAGGCATGGCATTAGACCGTTTCTTCGATCATATGATGCAATGGGAGGATGCGGCGACGGTAAGCCGCAAACCGCTGGAAGACATGCGCCCCAGCCGGTTTGTCAACTTCCTGCTTTATATGTTTCAGGCCCGCGACGGAAGCTCGTTATGCCTCGTGCCGCAACTGAAGCTGCAGCGCATGAAAGACCCGCAGTTTCATTGCGAAGGGGCGGGGCTGTCCCTGGGAAAAAAAGTAGTCGTATTTGGCGAACAATCCGCCAATCAGCTGTTATCGATTGTGTGCGCCGACGCTTTCCATCCCGGGATCCACAGCGGCAGCTTGTTTTTTCCGGACCGGACGCAACGGCGCTACATCATCCTGCATCCGCAACTGAATCCCGCACCGCGTCATTCGAGCATCGCTGCCCTTCGCAACAACATGTTCAAGCTCAAATCAGCCAGAGACTCCCTGTACATCACAAGCAATTGGGCCGACGGCACGGCCGTGGAAGCCGGCGGAAGCCCGGCGCTGCGGATCGGCGCTCCATGGTCGTCCATCTATCGCCGATTTATAAGCCTGGACGGACAGCACAGCTGGAATGAGCGGCTTCGCGAAACTCGCAACCGCAACTTCCGGCACGGTCTCGGCTTCGGCTTCCTGCCTTCGAACAAAATCAAAGTGTGGTTCGCCGTCAAATCCGAGCACCTGCAGCTGATTCAGCTGACCAAGCCCTATGACGGAGGCGCGGAGCTGCCTCATCCGCAGGCCAGCGTTAGAGCGGAAAAGACGTTTGTGCCCGGCGAATCGGCTCGCTGGCAACCTGCGGAGCTTCCCTTCGTGTCGGCCCTTCCCGATATTCTGGTCCGAGAAGCCGTGGAGGAATACGGCTTTCCGCACACCGCTCCTGCCGAGCAGCTGGACAAGTTTTTTGGATATTGCACGGGACTTCTGGAAGAAGGACAGCTGCTCCTGACCGATGAGGAGCAAAGCCCGAGAATCAGCTACCATATTGACGAGCAGTGCGAGCCGGGGCGATTGCGCGGAGCCCGGCAGGTTGCCCGCCTTATTGTCCGCCTGAAGCAAAAGGAAACGCTGCCCGGTCAATTACGAAGATTCGAAGGCAAGTTCCGGCTGCAGCCGGGAGAGCGGGTTCCATACAATCTGCTTCCGGAATCGGGAAACGAAATATTAGGCGCTCTTGTCGCTTATACCGACGACGCCGATTCCATGAAAACCATCGTTGACGGCATCTATAAGGCCTTTCCATCCTTAGTGCCGTTTATAAAAGACAACATTTGCATCTTCTCTCACGACGTATATGGCGAATCCGTCCATTACCCTGGTTTTTCAAATCTGTATACCTTGCCTGAGCGTACGAGCCATTCGACCGATTTTACCGAAGGAGGCCCTATGATCGATGCGGAACTGGATTGAAGCGATTCGCAGCTGCGGACTTGCCTACATGAGCAAGCATGAGGTCGGCGATGCGATGGAAGTGCACGAAGCGAAGCACGAGTGGCAAGGCGTGGAATTAGGAAGGTACTTGATCATCCCCGTTTCGTTGAAGCTGTTTGAGAAAATATCAGAAAACTCCGACTCTTTTCGCCGTTTTGAGGAAGAGGTCGTATCCCCGTTCTACTTCCGGCTGCAAGGCGATTGGAGCTGGAACCTGTATATCGTATTCGTCGTGCCGGAGCTGGGCGGCATCGCCGCCGACAAACTGAATTTGATCCAACGCGGGAAACGGTACGGCAAAAAAATGGTAATCACCTTCGAGCAGTTGTCCGACAAGCTGCCGACGGCCAAAATTCCGGATCGGATCGGCGACGCGACGGCCGCCAACCCGCTCGCGGATTGGCGGCAGCGGCTCGAACCCGAAGGCCTCCTGTTCTGTCTGGACAATTTCAAATCCCAGCCCGTCAAAGATTATGCGGAGTCTGGCATCCGTGGCGACGGTCCGCCAATCGCTGCGTCCAGCCCCGCCATGGACGTCTCGAGACCTGTCGGACCGATCGCTTCCGTGCATTTCGGAACCGAGTTCCGCCCGCATGTGCTGGCGCAAACGGAGCCGATGCGGTTTGCCCAGGTCAATCTGCTGTCCGGCCCTAACGGCATGGGCAAGACGTCCGTGCTGGAAGGCATCGAGCTTGCGTTTACCGGCTCCGTGCAGCGAAATCTGCTGGCGGATCGGCAGTCTGCGGAAAGCTGGAACGGAACGGTCGAATTTGTCGATCAAGGCGACCTCCCTTTTGTCGGGACACCGAATTCGGAAGAAAAGAAGCAGCGGGAAATCGCCTATTACAAACACAAGGTTGCCCCGCGCGGACACAGCCAGCTGAACAGCGCTTTTCATCAATACAATTATTTTTCGTCCGAAGCCGTTCATCAATTTTGTTTCGGCGGATCCTCCAAAGTCGACTATCGGGCCGCCTTCGCCCGCGTCATCTTCGGGGAACAGCTGGAGCGTTACGAGCAATGCTGGAAGCAGCATCTGGACGAGTTCCAGTCGATGGCCAGAGGGCTTCAGAGCCAACGCGACAAGCTGGTCGAACAAATTCGGGGCCGTCAGGCGGAAGGTTATCCGGACAGCGAGTGGTTAACCGACAGAGCTCGCGCGCAAGTGCAGCAGTTGAACCATTGGATGAAGCAAACTCTGTTCTCCTATCCGATTCCGGAGGAAACGGCTTCGCTGGCGGATATCGGGCAATGGCTGCAGCATTTGAAGCCGCTGCTGCATCAGCTGGACGTCGCCTATGCCCCGCTTTCCCATACCAGCCTGTCGTCCAAAGTCGATACGATCGGCCAATTGAACCGGCAAGAGCAGGCCGACAAGGCCGAATTAAGCGAGCTTCGGACCCGGCTTGCCGATTGGCGGGGCCAATGGGAGGCGGCCGCCGATCCGGCCGCATGGGAGCAAGCGGTGCGGGATCGGCGGACAGATTACTTAAACGCTAGCGAGGAACGGGAACGGTTGTCCCGCCTCGAAGCCGAGTTTGACGAGCTGTGGCATTTAGCGGAGCAACGCGAGTCGCGCCAAGCCCGAATGCGGATGCACGAACGGATCGAGGCGATGGAAACGGCCGTGCAACGATTGGCCGATATCGACAACCTTTACGGCTATCTAGCCGAATGGCCGCTGTCCGGCATGAGCATGGACGAAGCGCGGGCGAGTCTCGAGAAGCGGGAAGCGGGCCGTCTTCTGCTGCAAGCGGCTTGGCATCGGACGGCCGAACAGGCCGAGAGGCTGAAGGATCGGGCCGGCAAGCTCGAGATTGCCGCATCGGAATTGAAGGCGGCCGCGAGGCATGTGTTCCGCTTGCACCCGGACCGCTCCCAATGCCCGTTATGCGGCCATGATCACGAGACGGCGCAAAATCTCGCCGAAGCGATCGACTCCCAGCTGCTGGCCGATAACGACGAGTTGAACCGGCTGATCGCCGACGCCGAGCGATACAAGCTCGAATTGGAGGAAGCGGATGCCGGCATCCGGCAACTGCAAGAACAATTGGCGGGGCTGGAGAAGCTTGAGGCGGCACGCGCCTTTCTGGCCGGCCGCAACGTTCTGGAAGACACCATCGAGCTGGACCGCAATGCAAGTCCGCAAGAGGTGCAGCGCCTCATCGTGCAAATTCGCGACCGCTTGAGCGAGCAAACGAACGCGCTGAAGGAGCTGCGCCGGCAGGCGCTTGAGCTGGACGAACGCGGCATTACCGTGCCGGCGATCGAACAGTTTGATCGTCTGTTGGCCGCGCTTCCGTCTTCCGGCTCCTCGCATGAGCTTTCCGGCACGGAAATGAAGGAGCGATTGGCTCGAGAGAGGCAGCGGGTCGAAGCCAAGGCGGAGACCGCCCGCAGCGAACACGCTTCGGTTCAGTCGTTGTACGACCAGGCCGTCCAAGCCCGGCAAGCGATATCCGGTCACATCGACGAGCTGGAGAAGCAGGAACAGCGGCTGGCGCTTAACCTGCAGGAAATCGACAGACTGCGGCAAGCCTGTTCCCGCCTGGGCGAATGGAACGTCCAGCTGTCCGAGCATCAGTCCTGGACCGAATGGAGGCTCTTGTTCGAGAAGCTGCTGCTCGCTGCCGGCGAGCTGGAGCGCATATTGGAGCCGCTTGTTCTGGTCGAGCAACAAACGCGGGAAGCCGCGGAGCTGAACCGCCGCTTGGAAGCTGTCGACGCTCAGCTGAAACGCTGCGAGCATGCCGCGCGTGTATTGAGCGGATTAAGAGGGTTGGCCGATTACGGCGAAGAGTTTGTGCGCAGCAACTTCGACGCCATCGGCAAATTGTTTGCCGCCCTGCACTCTCCCAACGAATTCGAAGGATTGGCCTGGACCGCCGACAACCGCATCGAAGCGCGGCGCAAAGGGAGCGGAACGACATGCGCCATTCATCAGATGAGCACGGGACAGCGCACCTCCGTCTGTCTGGCCCTGTTTTTCGTTATGCATCTGGTTATGGATTCCGCGCCCCGGTTTTTGCTGCTGGACGAACCGGTGGCGCATATGGATGAGCTCAACGTATTGGGCTTGCTCGACTTTCTCCGGCAGCTGGCCATCGCGCGCGGCACGCAAATCTTTTTTACGACGGCCAATCCGCAAATCGCCACGTTGTTCCGAAGAAAATTCAGCTTCCTGGAACACCGGTTCCGCGTATTCCATCTGCGCCGCGATGCCGAAGGACCGCTGCAGGTACATACGCAGCAGTTTAAGCCTTATCAGGAATTTCCGGTTGCGGCCTCAAATGAATAGAGAGGGGTGAACGGTACCTATGCGAGCCAAATGGGCAGCCTTCTTTTCCGGTCACTCCTGGCGTCATTCCGTTGCGTTCAAGCCCTTTTTCGGCTACTGGGTTGCCGCGTTTTCGATCATTTGGACGTTTATCGAATTTACCGGTTACTTTTTTTCGATTCGCGGCGAGCCGGTCAAGCCCAACGTTTGGGCGGCGCTGGGCGCCGGCATCGCTTGCGCGGTATGGATGAGCCGGCCGCGATTGACCCGCACCGTCCGCCTGTCCGATCCGGACATGATGCTGCAAATTGCGGTCGACGACATGTTCCGGCTGAAGAACGGCTCCTTCGTCATCCCTTCCAATTGCTGCTTCAAGCACGACCACATTGACGGAGATGCCGTCATCGTACAGTTTCGCAACCGCTTCTTCTCCAGTGCGGAGCACTTCGATCGGGCGCTGGCCGAAGCTTTGCGGCATGTGCCGTCGGAGCGCGCTTTCGTGCACGGCCGCCCGGTCGACCGGTATCCGATCGGAACGGTGGCCCAGCTCCCATTGCCCGGGCCGGGCAGCCGGTACGCCTATATCGTTGCCTCCGTCGAGCTGAACGAACACGGCCGGGGAACGCCGCAGCTCAAAGATTTGAAGTCGGCGCTGCCCGCCTTGTGGAATCATATCGCGGAGCGCGGCAATACGAGGCCGCTCATCGTTCCCGTGCTCGGCAGCGGCCGCCAGCGTCTCGTTCAGGGCAGGCTGGAGCTCATCGCGCTGATCGTCCAATCGTTTCTGGCCGGCAATCGGGACCGCAAGCCGGCGAGCCGCCTGACGATCGTGCTGTCTCCGAAAGCTTATATGGACCATCGTTACAACCTGGACGAGATTGAAGCGTATTTATGCTGCGCAGGCAAATTTCATGGCGATATTTTCGCAAAATAAGGGAAAATTAGTCTATCGTCCGCTTCATCTCTCCGATAAACTTAAGAGTATAGCATTTAGCAGCTATAAACCCAAAGTGAAGGAGATATTGCCGATGTCGCCACAAGCGCTACATCCTGTTGCCCGGAATCCGCTGCGGACGCGCCGCGACTTGCAACAGGCGTTCGACCAGATTTGCGGGCCCCTTCGGCCCTATTACAGCCCCGGCCGCGCCCGCATCGATCTTATGGATGCCGGAGCCGCATATCCGTCCGCAACAGCCGGCTTCGAAACCTTCTCCCGAGTGCTGTGGGGACTCGTTCCGCTGATGTCCGGAGGCGGCTCCTCCGAACAATGGGCGGAGCAGCTCGACGGCATTCGCAACGGCACCAATCCCGAGCATGAGGAGTATTGGGGCGATTTGCACGATTACGACCAGCGCATGGTGGAAATGGCCGCGCTTGGAGTCGCCTTGTGCCTGATCCCCGGCCATATTTGGGAGCCGCTGAGCGATGAGGAAAAGAGCCGTTTCGCCGCTTGGCTCGAACAAATCAACGATAAAAAGATATGGGGCTGCAATTGGCTGTTTTTCCTTGTCCTCGCCAATCTCGGATTGAAAAATGTTGGCATGCCGTACAATCAAGCGCGCATAAACGAATGTCTGGACGAATTGGATTCGTATTATTTGTCGGACGGCTGGTATGCCGACGGCTTGGGCGGCCATTGCGATTATTACGGGCCTTTTGCAATTCATTACTACGGGCTGTTCTACGCTGCGCAGATGGAGACGGAAGATCCGGTTCGGGCACAGCTATACAAGGACCGCGCCGTCCGCTTCGCCGAGGACTTCATCCATTGGTTCGCCGAGGACGGCTCCGCCCTTCCTTACGGCCGAAGCCTGTCCTACCGGTTCGCCCAGTCGGCGTTTTGGAGCGCCGCGGTGTATGCCGGCATCGAGCCGTTCCCGATGGGCGTCATGAAAGGACTGCTGCTCCGCAACCTTCGCTGGTGGTTTCGGCAGCGGATATTCCGGCCCGACGGCACGCTCAGCGTCGGCTACTCTTATCCGAATCTGGTCATGGCGGAAAATTACAATGCCCCCGGTTCGCCGTATTGGGCGATGAAATCGTTCCTGCCCCTCGCGCTGGACGAAAACCATCCGTTCTGGACGGCCGAGGAGCTTCCGCTTCCTCCGCTGGACACCAAATCGGTGCAAAAGCCGCCGCATCTGGTGCTGTGCAGAAACGAAGACGGCAGCCATGTGGCCGCCTTCAATTCCGGGCATTTGTCGTCCAATGAGCATACGCATACGTCGGCGAAATACGAAAAGTTCGTTTATTCGAACGCGTTCGGCTTCAGCGTGCCGCGGGCCGAATGGGGTCTCGCGCAAGGCGCCTTCGATTCTATGCTGGCGTTGTCCGAAGGCGACAATCTGTACCGGGTCAAGCGCAAGTGCGAGACAACTTCTGTCGACGGCGCTGCGCTGTATGCCGAATGGAAGCCATGGCATGACGTCACCGTACATACTTGGCTTATACCGGGCATGCCCTGGCATGTACGCATCCACTGCATCGATGCCGGACGGCCGCTCGATGCGGCCGAAGGCGGCTTTGCGGTGGGGCTCGAATGTTCAGCGACCGGCCGGCCCTATGCGCAGGAACGATCGGAAAGCGAAGCGGAAATGATGCTGAAAACCGACGGCGGCGCAAGCGGCATTCGGATTTTGCACGGAACCGGCGCGCCCCAGCTCATTTATCCGAACTCGAATACGAATATTGTCCATACCCGAACGGCGATCCCGACGGTCAAGGCTTCCCTGCCGGCCGGCCGCAGCTGGATAGTGACAGCGATATACGGGGAGTCCTCGTCCGACCGGTATCCGGACAGCCGGCAGCTGGCGCCGTATGCCGAAGCGACGGAGAACCATATTGTCGTCTACCGGCACGACGGCGAGGAGCTGTACCGCGTGGAGAAGGACTGACGTCACGCCTGTTCATAGAGAAAGCCCGGCCTATTCAAGGCCGGGCTTTCTTTCGTGCGTTCCTCATGTACCGGAAACTATCGTTCCGCGGCTATTCCATCAGCGCTCGCTCCAGGACGGCACGGTGCCTCATCATCCAGGCCGCGGCGCGGGCTCTCCAAGCCAAGCCCCATAAAGGCCCATGACTGTCGGGACCCGCGTTCCCGTCAATCGCTTCTTGGGCCGTCTCAAACACGGCAACTTCAATGATGAGATTCAACAAGCCGCTCCGCCGTTCCCGGTCAACGCCGTAAGCGTCGACAAGAAGCCGAAGCTGCCGGGCCCGGACCTCCAAGGGCGGCAGTCCCGCCCTCTCGGCGACATCGTCGTCATGCAGCTGGGGAAACAGCCAGCATACCCGCGCCAATTCGGCCATCGGATCGACGGGCCCCGCATACTCCCAATCGATCAGCGCCACCGGCAGGCCGTCCTTCGTCACCATATTCCAGGGAGCAACGTCGCCGTGCCCGCAAATGCGATTGGCCCCGCCCAACTCGCGCAAAAACCAAGGCTGCCATACGGCATCGGCGCCAGGTTCAAAGGAGGCCGCCGCATCGTGCAGCCGCCGCAGCAGCCGGCCGACCTCGATGATCCCCTCGTCGCTCCAGGGACAGGGATGCACAAATTCTCCATCCATATAAGCAAGCGTCTCGCGCCCGTCGGGGGCGAATCCGGTGCCGTCGACGCGCGGCGCCTCCTTGAATCCCGTTTGTTCCATATGCCTCAACAGCTTATGCACGCTCGTTGACCATGGCATTGCCGGCCGCATGACAAGCCCGTCCCTTCGCATGACCGATTTCGCTTCGGACAATATCGTTTCGTCCCTCTGGATGCCGATCGCCTCCCCCTCCATTTTCCCATAAAGTAACATACCTTCTGCCGCTCCGGAAAGGTCAAAAACAATTATAGCTCGGACTTGCCCGCTGCAGCCGCGTCCGCGGCCAATGCCGGCCGTCAATCCAAAGAGGCAGCGCAAACCTGCCGGTTGCGCTGCCTCCCATGATTATAACTTATGATTCCAATGCCGCGCTGCTTTCCGCTTCATCCTGCGGCTCGGAGACGCCTTTCATGGCGGCAACCCGCCCGATCTCTTCCATCACGGTCAGAAACGGCTGCAGCAAGCGCACAATTTCCTCCGTTTCGCGGTGAACGGCCTGCCATTGTCCGATCAGCTTCGGATTGCGGCTTTTCAAGCTCAACAGCCTCTGCTGCAGCAGCACCTGCTTCATCTGACGATAGCTTGTCACCGCTTCCTGAAAGCCCGCATCCTGGAAATTGCCGCGCATCGTGCGCAGCCCTTCCGCTATCCGCTCCAGATTGGCGGTGATCGTGCCAGTTGAAAGCTCCATTTATAAGACTCCCCCATCCGGCTTGTATTTGACCCAGGTGCATCCCGTTGCGAGATTCGTGTGATTGTCCTTCGACTTCAGGAACACGCCAAAATCAAGAGTTCCGACAGCCCCTTCCGCATACACATTGTAGGTGACAGCCCACTGTTTCGCGAAGGTTCCCGTATTGCAGCCGAATATTTTCGTCGAAGCGCTTGAATCATAGGTCGTCTGACCTCCGGAAATAAAAGGCGCCAGATCCGCCTTGATATCCGACTTCCAGATCACGGCGCCAGGGTCCGAAGGCATGACGGGAGTATTGCTTCGGTTGTGCTCCAGCGTCAGCCATAAATTGTCCTGGGCGTGGCCGAAATACCAGAAGCGGCTTACGGGCTTGGAGCCGCATTTGCGAATCGCTTCCCAGAACTCGCTTCCCTTGCCGATCCATTTCAGCGTCCAGCCGTATTGCTTGGCTCTTGCCTCCAGCAATTGAACATAGGAATTGAACCCTTTCGCTTTGACCTCTTTCACGGAGGAACGATTATGTTTGACATCGTCCGCCCAGCGCTTCTCGAAGGCAGGCTTGAAGATCGCCCAGACCACCTGCTCGTTCGGCTTCGCGGGAAACGTCTTGTGATAGGCCAGGTTGAGCGGATAATTCACATAATTGGCCCAGCTTATGTCATGCTCCTTGTCCTTCAGGTTTCGTATGCCCGGACCTCCGCTCAGCATAAGAAAAGTTCGGTTAATCGACATATCCACAGCTCCCTCTTATATTCACTGCGGGACGAGCTTGCGGAGCGGTTCCCCTTCCTGCTCGCCGACCTGCGTCCACTCGTAATTGCGCACGTTGACCGTCATCTTCATCGTGGACAGCACTTCCGGCGGCAATTCGACCAGGTCCTTGTAGGCGAACAACGCCGTCATCCGCGTTTCGGTCGGAAGCGGAATTTCGATTAAGCGCAGCGCGGCCACTTCCTCCTCATGCTGCTTCCGAATCGGTTCCAACAGCTCGGCCAGGCGTTCGGTCACGCTTTCGGACTTGACCGTTGCCAAGCCGCGATCGGCCAAAGCCTGGACAATTCGGTGCGCGCACTCTTTGACGTCGAACGTCTGCATCTGAACCTTGTCGTCCGGCGGGGTATGAGCCGCCAGTTCGGTAGGTCCCAAAATCAGGTCGATCGTCGTTTCCTCCGCCACCATTCCGATCTGCTCATAATCCTTCGTTCGGGGAAATGTCAGCTGATTGGTCAGCTTCCGTTCGGGAATGGCCGTCGTCACGACGCCCCGGACGCGGGAGGCGGTCAGCTTGACGAGATCGCGGACGGGGTTAGGCTCGGCCGCCGTCAGCATCCTGTTGACATCGCCTTGCAGCACAAATTTCAAGTCGAAGTCGATCGTATCGATTTCGATCCGGGGAACGGGAAACGCGCGCATAAGCGCGTCCTTCTCATACAGCACCGCAAGATCGCGCGACACGCGGTCGGACAAGCTTCTGGCTTCCGCCACCGATCCGAGAATGCTCCCTATTACCGTTTTCAGTTCCATTCTGGTTCACTCCCGGCGCGCCGATCAGTTGCTCGACGCCGTTGTTTTTTCCGTAATCGATTTTTCAAGAATTTGCAGCACTTTGGCCAGCCCCGCAGGCATGTCGTCCTGAACGGCGCGCACGTTCACGTTCATCTGGTATTCCTTGTTGAAGCTGGAGGTGTTGTGCGAGTTGTGGTTGTAGCTGAAGTTCGCCCGGAACTCGACGCGGACCGGCGACAGCCAGCTGGAGTAGGCTGCCTTCGTTTCAACGCCGACGGCGGTCGACGTCTTGACGTCGTGCGTCTCGGTTTCCGTAATTTTGGCCGTAAAATTGATTTCCGTGCTTTCGATGCGGATGAACGGAATCGGTACGATGGACAGGACGGGAACTTCCAGCGAGGCGTCGCTCACCTGGCCGCTGTCGCTCACCTTGTTGTACTCGAACTTGACGGTCCGTGTCTTGCCCAGCTTGGTCGGATCGCTGGCATCCGGGGTAAAGCCGACCCTCTCGATAAATTCGATGGTCGTCTGCGCGGCTTGCGCCTGCGCCTGAACGACGGCCGTCAGCGGCGCGCCGATCAAATGGCGAAACGGAATCGATTGCAATTCTTGCGTAGCTCTGGACATGAAAAATCCCTCCGGTACATGGTTTTTCGGAAATAGAACAGTCGAGGCCCGGTCCCGATTTCGTCACCGGATCCGCCGAGTCTCGCTTCTATCGCCGTATCTTGGTTATACCTAAAAAATGGAATTGTGAACCAGTGCCCAAGGAGCTAGTTAGCTCTAATTTCCTATAGTTCCTTCTAATTATAAAAATTGAAATTATTGTCGGTTTCTGCGGCATCACCGCCGGTACATGGACTTGGAAGTTGACGCCGAACTTGTCCTTCACGATGCCGTACAGCGGACTCCAGTCCGTCTGCTAAACATTTTTTTTCGAACGTTCCATATTTTGTTCTATCTTGTACTCGGCCGTAATACTAATCAAGTATAGACAACTTGTAGTGGCATTCGTTTCTCCCGGAAAGGAGATGATGCCTGTGACAACATTTACCGTAGCTGAAGTTATTATGATGGGTACATTCCTTATTGCACTGCTGACTTATCTAAAACGAAAATAACTCGCCGACTTTTCAGTCATAACGAGTTACTTTCACCGCAATGAAAATGAGGGGATGATGCCACTGACTTGTCTATGGGAGAGCGCGGCAACGCTCTCCCTTCTATATTTACGGAGCATCGCACAATTTAGAAGTGGTTTTTTGTTGCTTTCTTGGCATGGATCGGTCCCGTCACAGCTGTTCGCCGCATTTTTTCATAAATCCCATCAACATAATCGTCAGCACAATCGCCGCAACAAAAAGGGCGATAGCCATAAATATAAACAACGGCGGAATGAGAATCAGAATGAACATCAATAGACCGGCAAGCTGGAACACGAGAAAATACGTCCACTTCTGCGAGGCTTCCTGTTCCATGTCGGAGCGCTGCCGCCTGACTGCCATCTCTTTCACGCCCATCAGCAAATGATACACGACCGTCAGCAGCAGCACGAGCGATACCAGGCCGAGCAAGATGCCCAGCGGATTAATATGCACGCCTCCGCCCTGCGCCGGCCGCTCATAAATGCCGAATATAGAGACGACGAGCATGATGAGATTAAACGTTTTTCCTTTGACAAAATAATCGCTGTGTTCGGCCAACGCCTGGAATCCGACTGCAAACAGAATAAACCCGATCACATCCGGCAAAATATCGAAGCCCTGAATGCGGAAGTCGATCATAATAAACAAAAATCCCCAAAAAAACTTGTGAAATCTCTCTTTTGGCATATGCCCCTCCTTTTAGCCTAATTCTGTACAAACCCGAGCCGGCGGGACTGCGCGTCGGTCATCCAGTCGCGGCTGCGCCCTTTGGCATGATCCGACTTCATATCGGATATCATCAGGTCCACGTTCGCTTCTCCCTCGTAATGCATTTGCAGCGCGGCGGAAGCGTACAGCTCGCTCAGCTGCGCCAGCGAAAATCCTTCCGTCAGACGCGCGGCCCTCGCGACCGCTTCCGGGTCCGCGAGACGCTCCATCCCTTTATGGAGCAGGTACGACAGACGCAGCGCTTCGTTCGGCGGCTTCACCTCGTAGGCCCGGTCGAACCTGCCCGCCCGGTTGATGAGCGCGGGGTCGATTTTTTCCGGATAGTTGGTCGTTCCGATCAGATAGATGCCTTCCTTCGAGGTGGCCCCGTCCAGCGTGTTCAGAAAAAAGGAGCGGCAAGCTTCCGGCATCGAATCGATGTCCTCGATGACCAGCACCATCGGCGCCATCTGCATTGCGGACGCAAACACCTCCTGGATCGAGCCGCTGCTTGTATATTCGGTAATTTGCCAATACGCGACGGGTGCCCCGGTGGTGGAAGCAATCGATTTGACGAGGGTCGTCTTGCCGTTGCCCGGCTTGCCGTAGAGCAGTATGCCTCTCTTGTAAGGTATGCCGTAGGTTTGAAAAAACATCCGGTCTTTGGAGAAAAACTCGTCGATCGAACGGTAGATTTGCGTTTTCAGCTCTTCCTCCATATAGACGTCGCTTCGGGCTACGGCGCCGGCGATCGTTTCCCGGGTTTGCTCCAGACCGTCCCTCGTATCGGTAAACACCATAATTTTCGTATTTGCGCGCTGACGGCTATTCATCTCCTCCAGAAACCGAATCAAGCTTTCGTCGGTTTCGCCGAAGATCAGGTCCTCATAACCGATGCCGTGGTGCATCCACATCGGAATGCGGGCAAGCGCAATACGGTGCTTGGGATAAAGAAACAGGTTGTTGCGCACCGACGGCCTGACCGCATAACCTTGCCGAATCGGGCCGGCATCCGGCGCATGCTCGAACACGCTGGTCTCCACCAGGTCATACAGGGCAGCTGCATGCTCGACGCCTTCAAACCCGCTGCGAAGATCCTCCTCCAGCCCGTTCCAAACCTCGTTGCCGTCTTCTTGATAATAGAGGCGGAATTCGCTTCCAAACCGTTGGCGCAGAAGCTCGAGGATCGCGCGAACCGTCCCGAGATAGTTGAAATATTGCCTGGCATCAGCCGAAGCGATATCGGCGCGATCCGCCTGCGCGATGAAGGGCGGTTCCGCCGTCTTGAATGTTATCGTCATGTTATACTCCTTTCACGGCCGCAAGAGGGCGGCACTTGGCGACGACGCCGGCAAGCCGCGCCTGCACGACGCTGTCGATAATTTGATCTACGTCTTTATACGCCTGGGGCGACTCGTCGATAATCGACTCCAGCGCCCGGTGGTTCACGACGATTTCATCGTCCTGCCCGACGCGGAGCGAAGAAGCGAATTCGTCAACGGTGACGAGCTGTTTCGTTGCGTTGCGCGACCGTACCCGGCCTGCGCCATGGCAGATCGAATAATAATTCCGCGCGCCTTCCGGCAACCCTGCCATTAAATAGGACGCCGTCCCCATCGAGCCGGGAATGAGCGCCGGATGGCCCGTTTCCTTGTACGGCTCCGGATTGTCGGGATGTCCGGGCGGCAAGGCGCGGGTCGTCCCTTTGCGGTGAACGAGAAGCGAATCGGCTCCGTGCGTTTCCTCGCAAGCATAGTTGTGCATCAAGTCGTACAACGTCCTCAGCTCCGCCTGGGATCCGAACGTTTCCCGGAATGCGTCGCGTACCGCGTAAGCGATCAAATGCCGGTTCGCCACGGCATAATTAAGGGCGGAATACATCAGATTGGCGTAGGTCTGCCCGGCCTCGCTGTCCAGCGGCGCAAAGACAAGCTTCGGATCAGCCGTGCCCAGCCCCAGCCTGCGCATCGTCTTCGCCACCTCCGACCCGCTGAACTGGTTCACTGCGCCGCCCCAGGAGCGGGAGCCGGAATGAATCATAACGACGATCTGGCCGTCCCGCAGCCCCCACCGTTCCGCCGTGCTGCGGTTCGCGTCGTTCAAGCTGACAGCCTGGATTTCGATAAAATGATTGCCGTTGCCCAGCGTGCCCAGTTGACGGTGGGAACGGTGCCATACCGGCTCCGGGATCCGGTTCAGCGCGCCTTCGTCGAAGGCAAACCTGCTGCATTCGACATGGGTCAAGGACGTCGCTTTTCGCGGCGTATAAGCGTCCGGAACGTATTTGCCCGGCAGGCCGTGCAGCCCTTTCAGCAGCACATGCTCCAGCCGGATGTCGGAAAAATGGCCTCTTGCATGGTTTTCGACCGGAATCCGCTTCTCGATCGCTTTCACCAGCTTTCGCCGCAGCTTTACGTCCCGAAGGTCCCGCTCCTCCAAATTCGTCAGATGCACCCTCATGCCGCAGCCGATGTCGCTTCCGACGATCGACGGCGATACGAAACCGTTTTCGGCTCCCCATACGGCCGTCGTGCCGATGCAGGTCCCGACTCCTACATGAGCGTCGGGCGTATAGCTCATATACCGAATATTCGGAATTTGCAAGTTGTTGTTCGCCATCTCGAGCACTTTGGCCCCCATGGCATGATACAAGTCGTGATGGGCGAATACGTGCAGCTCCCCAGCAGGGAGATCGATTCGCCGATAATAGCGGTCGGTATCCATAAATGTTTTCGATTCCTCTCATATGTCATAGATTTCGATTAAAAAATGCAAAAAAGACCGTAAGCCCAATCGCTTACGGTCTTCTCGCCATGTGAAAGATAAGGCCTTCCGCGCTCGCTCAGCGGCAAGCGGAAAATCCTCATCACATCCATGCTCGGGCCCGTAGAGGCCGAAGGACAATGAACAAATGATTCAGTTGAGACAATGCGGCGTTCTTCCGATCGTTAATGCCGGTCATGTCGGTTCGGCCTCCCTTCTGTAAGATAAAGTTAATCATAATGGCATTCTTATCCGTTTGTCAACGCAAAAAACAACTAAAAGCGATTTCTTTAAAAAGTGAAGCAGAGTGTAAAATTATTCTAGTCACATTCGAACGGATTCCCCTATAATGAAACTCAGAAAGGAGGAAAAGCTTAACAACAAAAATGTAAGCGCTTAATTTGTCATTCTATTTCGAAGAAGAAAGGATGAAATCATATGAGGATAAGCGGAAAGCTGAAACGAGTCTTCCCGGCGCTGCTTGCGGCCGCCTTGCTTGTTCCGGCTGCCGGACCCGCTCCGGCCGCGGAAGCGAATGTTTCGGAGACGGTCGTCGTTTACCATGAGACGTTCGCATCCGGCACGGGAGCGGCGCAGCCATCGGGCGGGGCAAGCCTGACGCCGGTGACCGGCAAAGTATTCGACGGCAACGACGACGGAGCGGCTTTGCATGTCGGCAACCGTACGAACAACTGGGATGCGGCCGACTTCAAATTCGCCGACATCGGACTGGAAAACGGCAAAACCTATACCGTTACCGTCAGAGGTTATGTCGACGCCGACGCGGCCGTGCCGAGCAGCGCGCAAGCTTTTCTCCAGACCGTCAACAGCTACGGCTGGCTGGCCGGGGCGAGTTTTGGGGCCGGCAGCGCCTTTACGCTGTCGAGCTCCTTTACGGTGGATACGAGCAAGGATACCAGCCTCCGCGTGCAGTCGAACGATGACGGCAAGACCGTTCCGTTTTACATCGGAGACATCCTCATTACCGGCGAAGCGTCTTCGGGCGGCGGCCATGAACAACCGCGGCCACCGGCATTGAACTTCGACACGATTACGTTCGAGGATCGGACGACGGGCGGCTTTATCGGCCGGGCGGGCACCGAGACGCTGACCGTAACCGATGAAGCCAACCGTACCGACGGCGGCTCCTACGCCTTGAAGGTGGAAGGCAGAACGTCGTCCTGGCACGGTCCTTCCTTGCGGGTGGAACGATATGTGGACAAGGGTTACGAGTATCGAATATCGGCATGGGTTAAGCTGATCTCCCCCGCAAGCTCGCAGCTCCAGCTGTCCACGCAGATCGGCAGCGGAGACGGCGCAAGCTACGTTTCCCTCGCCTCCCAAACGATCGGCGCAAGCGACGGCTGGGTGCTGCTGGAGGGCACGTACCGTTACAACAACGTGGGCGGCGAATATTTGACCGTCTACATCGAAAGCCCGAACACCTCCGACGCCGTCTTCTTTATCGACGATATCGGCTTCGAAAGCACGGGCTCCGGCCCCGGCTCCATCCAGAAGGATCTCGTTCCGATTCAGGCCGCGTACGCCGGCGATTTCCTGATCGGCAACGCGATTGCCGCCGACGACGTGAATGGCGTCCGCCTCGAGCTGCTGAAGATGCATCATCAAGTCGCCACCGCCGGCAATGCGATGAAGCCGGACGCCTTGCAGCCGACGAAGGGCAGCTTCACCTTCGCCGCGGCCGATGCGATGGTCGACAAGGTGCTGAGCGAGGGCCTGCTGATGCACGGGCATGTGCTGGTGTGGCATCAGCAATCGCCCGCCTGGATGAATACGTCGAACGGCTTCCCGCTGAGCCGGGAAGAAGCGCTGGCCAATTTGCGGACGCACATTCAAACGGTCATGGAGCATTTCGGCGACAAAGTCATGTCGTGGGACGTCGTCAACGAAGCGATGAGTGACAATCCTCCGAATCCGGCCGATTGGGAAGGCTCGCTGCGCCAATCCCCTTGGTACCAGGCGATCGGGCCGGACTACGTCGAGCAGGCGTTTCTGGCGGCGAGAGAGGTGCTGGACGAGCACCCGGAGTGGAATATCAAGCTGTACTACAACGACTACAACGAAGACAATGCGAACAAGGCGCAAGCCATTTACAACATGGTCAAGGCCATCAACGACCGGTACGCGCTGACGCATCCCGGCAAGCTCCTCATCGACGGCATCGGCATGCAAGGCCACTACAACCTCAATACGAACCCGGGCCATGTCGAGCAATCTTTGGACAAGTTCATTTCGCTCGGCGTGTATGTGAGCATTACGGAGCTGGACATTCAAGCGGGCAGCAACTACGAGCTTTCCGAGGAGCTTGCCGTCGCGCAAGGTTATTTGTACGCCCAGCTGTTCGAAATATTCAAGGCGCGCGCCGCGCGCATCGAACGGGTCACTTTCTGGGGATTGGACGACGGCACCAGCTGGAGAGCCTCCTCCAGCCCGCTGTTGTTTGACAAAAATCTGCAGGCCAAGCCGGCCTATTACGGCGTCATCGATCCGGAAGCCTTCATCGAGCAGCATACGCCGGAGCTGCCGGAAGCGAACCAGGGAATCGCGGCCTTCGGCACCCCGGTCATCGACGGCACGGTCGATGCGGTATGGAGTCAATCGCCCGAAATGCCGATCAACCGTTACCAGATGGCCTGGCAAGGGGCGACCGGAACGGCGAAAGCGCTGTGGGACGATCATCACCTGTACGTCCTGATTCAGGTAGCCGACACACAGCTGGACAAATCGAGCGCCAACGTCTGGGAGCAGGATTCCGTCGAAATATTCCTGGATCCCAATAATGCCAAAAGCAGGTACTATCAAACCGACGACGGACAATACCGCGTTAACTTCGACAACGAAACGTCGTTCAATCCGGCAAGCGCCGCGGACGGCTTCGCATCCGCAACCCGCATATCGGGTACGAACTATACCGTCGAGGCCCGAATTCCTCTCTCATCCATTACGCCCGTCAACGGCACGACGCTCGGCTTCGACGCGCAGGTCAACGACGGCAAGGACGGCGCCCGTCAAAGCGCCGCCGCCTGGAACGATACGAGCGGAACCGGCTACATGGACACGTCCGTATTCGGCGTGCTGACCCTTCAAGGCAAGGATACGATTCCGCCTTCGGCCACGGTCAGCTACAGCGAAGAAGGTCCGACGAATCGGGATGTCGTCGCCACGATGACGGCCAGCGAGCCGGTCACGATTACAAACAACGGCGGCTCCGCGAGCTATACGTTTACGCAAAACGGCAGCTTCACCTTCGAGTTCGTCGATGCGGCCGGCCATACGGGCAGCGTTACGGCGACCGTCTCGAACATCGACAAGACGGCGCCCGTCCTGAAGCTCGCCGCCGACCCGGGCGTCCTGTTTCCGCCGAATCATAAGCTGGTTCCCGTGCGCCTGACGTGGGAAGCGGCCGACGAAGGATCGGGCATCGCCTCCGTCAAGCTGGTTTCCGTGACGAGCAATGAACCGGATCACGGACGCGGCGGCGGAGACAAGCCTGAAGATATTCAAGGCGCCGATATCGGGACGGCCGACGAAATCATCCTCCTTCGCGCGGAACGATCCGGCCAAGGGAACGGAAGAATCTATACGATCGTCTACGAAGCGGCCGACCTGGCCGGCAATGTCGCAAGAGCGGAAGTCGAGGTCAAGGTTCCGCACTCCGCGGGCAACAAATAAAAAGTTTACATCTTTGTAAAAAGTCCTCAATATCGAAACCTGTATAAGCACGCATTGAAGTGTGTTTAGGAAGAGACTTATATATTCTTTTGTTCTTGTTAAAGGTAAAGCACCCGGCCTGGCCGGGTGCTTGTTTTTAAACCATTACAGACCTTTCATCTGCACACTATATTGGACTAGCTTTAGTTGCTTCTTTAGCGCCCTCTTTATCTTTAGCAGTTGGAGATGAGGCCATCGGCCAAAAACCATACATTAACTTATCGCTGTTAGCGCCTAAATACAAGTCATTTAGTCCAATTGCATGACCTAATTCGTGGGCTGCAACCGTGGCCTTTTCAGCAGCAGTAAAACTATCCATTTTCGATTTATTGAACTTAATTTTCCAACTCGTCAGATGCCCGTTACTATCCGAAGAATATTCTGTAAATACAGCAAGTGTGGAAGTGCTGGGATCTGAGTAAGTGGAAATTTTCCCATTATTTGAACTAGTACTTGTATTGGATATTGTAACAGTTCCACTCCACTTGCCTGCTCCCGAAGTCATGGCTTGACGATATGGATAATCGACTGCAACGACAGAATTGGGGATATCTGTATTCCACGTGAAACTTGCAGATGCTTGATGGTTATTGCAATCAACATAATAACCATACATTTCTCCACCTGTTTTACAAATGGAACTTGGGTGGGCAGATGATGATAGTAAAGGAAGTGTACTAAGTACAAGAAGTAGACATAAAACCGTTCTGCTCATCATTTTAGGAACCCTCATAACTCTCCCCCTATTCTTTCAATTGATATTTAATTAATTTTTCGAATTTTTCTTTACTTAACAATTGAGTTTCTTTCGTTTTGGCCAATTCCAAGATACCGTTTAATTTAGTTGTTTCTATATCCCCCTCAATCTCTATATTTTGAAGTTGCTTTTCGGATTTTGACCATTTGACGATCGAATTATCATCAATAACTTGATAAATACCAGTTTCTCCGCCAAGAATCCAATAGGTGCCCTCTGGAAAGTCTGTAGCTTTTTTGAGAATCAGTACATACTTTTCACCTGGTTGGAACAACGGCGTATCATTAAACTCGACTTTTCCATTCCCCTCCTGTAATATTTGGATAGCATCTCCAGGCGCTACACTACCTTTAAAAGTTTTTGTCACTACTGCGCTGAAAATAGTTTTTGCAGTAGGCTCATAAATTTCACCTACATTCTTAACTATGGATATTTCTGAAACAACTTCCGACAATTCTAGGGCCTCGTCAAATGGGTAGGTCATTACTAAAGCATGAGCTTTAACTTTCGGAATGGATTTGTCACTCATAACAAGAGGCGTGCCTGCCGCAAGCGAAGGTGGTCGTTTAGTTAATATCAATGTGCCTAGGATGAGAAGAATAGCCACTCCGACCAATAACCATACTCTTTTTTTAATTAGACTCACATAATCAGCTCCTTATTTGTGTTTAACAGCCAAAAATACCTAATCTAACAGTTGAAAATTAACTCCCCCTTTGTCCTCACTCATTTTATTTCGGTGCTATATACCAAACGTAGCTAATGAGAATAAAGTTCCAAATTATTTAAATATAACCAAATATTACTCACCCGGCGGCATACTGCGAAACTGTTAGGTCTATGAAGTTCATTATTGAGGCGTTTTTCAAGGTTTTTCGCAAGCGATTTCTAACGATTGAACGTAGGTGATGATTCCAGTATAAAACGAAGAAAATGGTTGCGCGTCGTACTTGTCGCAAGTCTAACTGTGCAGATGTTCGGGGCGTCGCTCATCGAAGAAATTCTATTGGGCTTCGTTTTTGCAATCAATGTTATTTTCTACGACTGACCAATTATTTAACAAATATTTCCGATGTCTCTATCGAAGGATTAGGAAGCCACTTTGACGGAGGTTACCCCATACCCTTTCCAAAGAATCTAATCATTCCCGAAAAGGAAATCTACTTCCATCGGAAATCCAGCATTGTCCATACTGCGGCACGAAACTCAAACGGCATCACATTGCTTGGAAACAGAATGTCAGTACTCTCTCAGGTGTAATCCCGGCTTGGAGCATGGCTTACGTCTGCAGCGGTGCAGATTGCCCTTATTCAAAACCGTACTACAAGTCCGCCGAAGCATGGCGTTTGTGTATGAAGAATATTTGTCGGTCAGCTTCGCTTCAAGCAACACATGACCATCGCCGAGATTACTGAAGTACTGAACCAACGCAGAGTATCTACGTCTGAACGCAATTCCCAACGACTATACGAGCATTACCTCACATTGCTTCGGGCCAGCGTAACGGACCATATCAAACAAACGCTCAATCAAGTTGCCAAGGAACACGGCGGCATCATGATTTCCATGGATGGCGTGCAGCCTAAAAAAGGGAACGAGACGCTTTACGTGATTTGAAAGGTATTCAGCGGCACCATATTATCCGCCCAAAACTTAAAGAGCGGCTCTGCAGAAAAACTCAAAAAGCTCATCTTTCCTGTAATTGAATTGGGCTTCCCCCGTCGGGATCGTCACGGACGGCCAACAGTCTATCTGATTGGCGATGGAGTCGCTGTTGCCGGACGTGCCGTATCGATGTTGTCAGTACCACTTTCTGAAAGACATCGCGAAGCCCGTTGTTGATTTAGACCGCAAACTCAAAACCGGAATTAATAAAAGCCTTCGAGGGATTCGCGAAATCGAGAGCTGCGATGGGCATATAGACTGAGTGAAGCAACCAAATGCAGACGTTTTAGAACCAATCCCGAATTAAACTTACGGAAATCCGAGAATTCATATTGCATGTTAATTGGTCAGTTGTAGTTTTTTTGCGTTGGACTCCGTTGTAACAACTCTGTCGTGAATCAATTGAACCGGATGATGATTGTCGGGGATGATTGCGCCAACCGCGCTGATTTGTTCGCGGACATTTCGATCGGATTATCGAATACAGTCCATTCCACGCCTTCCGTGCATGCTGGCGTCGTCAAGGATCCGTCATACCGGTAAGCCGTTTTGTCCTGCGGCAGCAGCGTATTCAAATCGATAGCTCTTTTGCAAAGCTTCATCGAAAGGATACGTCATGATTAACGCGTTGACTTTTGCTTTCGGAGCGGCATGGCCGGCAGTTTCAGGGGGACCGCCTTCTGCAAGCAAAGGCGACCGGTCTTGTATGAACAACAATGGGCACAGCAGTACAACAACCGCTCCGATCAACAACCATGTCCTTTTTGTCTCGAATCTCACGCCATCTCCCCCTGATCCATTCGTGCTTCAGTAATTACCAAACGCAAGCGAAAGTAAGAAAGTTTCATTTCGGGTAAAAAGAAAGAGAGCACCTGATGCGGTACTCTCTCTGTCCGGTACGGCCGGCAGCCCCTTACTTTGAACCCCAAATCGATTTGTTGTTGGAGCCGATGAGCGAAAATGTCATGACGGTATTCCGGCTGGACAGCTCATTTCTTTGCTTGAAGAAGACGCCCTTGTAGGTAACTCCGCCGATGACCATCGTGCAGTAATAGGTTCCCGGCGTATACGACCATGTGCCTGTCACATTGCCCGTTATCGTGCCGTTCGAATTCAACGTCACGCTTTGGGTCGGCAGCATGCCGACGCCCGACGTGGAAGCGTCCAGCCCCATATCGATAAACTGGTACGTTCCCGTCATGTCGCTCAAGCTGTATCCCGCAGACGAAATGCTGCTTCCCAAAAATTCGTATACGGCGGTTACGGGCCAATTGTCGGCGTTCATGAATTGCTGGTGCACGCGCACTTCATGCCCCTCGGTGCCGTTATTGAATCGGGTATGGTACACCAAATATCTCAGGCCGTCCGTATCGATCAAAGCGGAGTTGTGGCCTCCCGACTTGTACCCGATCGGCAATCCCGACAAATTGTAATTTCCGAACAGCTTGATGCCGTGATTCGATTGATTGACCGATGCGGACGAATAAACGGCCAAATTGCCGGCGGCATCGGTGTACGGTCCGTCGACGGACGTTGAGCGATATAACCGGATGTGATAGCCGCCCGAATTGCCTAACCAGCCGTAAGTGACGTATAAATAATAGTATCCTGCACTCGGGTCGTATACAATAAAGGGAGCTTCGCCGGATTTGCCGTATCCGCCGGCGATTCGCTTGCCGAAGTAGCGGTCGGTATTGCCGTTGTCCGAGCCCGGATAATACGGCCTGCCCGTCGCCTTGTCGATCTGCAAAATATACATGCCGCCGGACCAGGAACCATAGGACATCCATAAGTTCCCCGAGCTGTCATACACGAGCGCGGGGTCGATCGCATTCGGGAAAAGGGTGTTGTTGAATCCGCCATTGCTCAAAAACCAGCTGCTTCTCGTGCCTGATAACGTGCCGTTGTCGATCAGCTCCGGAATGTTCGTATTTCTGAACCAGGTATCCACCGTCTTTGTGCCCAGTGACGAGGTGGTCGTGATCGGATTGCTGCCGCTCGTAAATCCGGAATAGACGATCGTATCCACATATTCGTACGGACCCGTAACCGACTTCGATACGGCGAATCCGATAGCGGACCGGATATAGGTCGATGACGTGGAGTAATACATCATATAGGCGCCTGTCGAACCGTCCGCCCATACATACAAAGCGTTATAGATCGGAGCAGGCGCCCATACCGCGTGCCCTCCCGAACTGTCCTGATCGTTATACCCGGCCCAAGCGTACGAAGGAGCCAGCGCTTGTACCAGCGGCGTACCTGAACTTCTTGATGCGTTGCCCGTGCCGCCGGCTTTGACCAGCTTCCACTTTTGCATATCGCCGCCCCAATACGACCACTGCTGCACATTGGCGCCGTTAGCCGTACTGCCGTCCACGACATCAAGCGCAGCCGAATATCCCGATGCCTTCGTCAGGAAAGAAACGGTGCCGTCGGCGTTTTGCTGAATGCGAAACAGCTGATTCGTGCCGCCCCAATACGACCATTGTATAATGTTGGCTCCATTGGCGGACGATCCGTTCGTGACGTCGATCGCGCTGTTATAGGACGAATTGGCGGTCAGAAGATAATAGTCGCCGTTACCGTGATGCATAATTCTGAACTTCTGCGCATTGGAGCCGTTATAGCCCCATTGCCGTATATTGGCGCCATCGACGGAAGCCCCGTCCGCGACGTCCAAATATAACCCGCTGTTCCTGTTCTTGATATAATAATAGCCTTCATAAGTAGTGGCCGCATACAAGCTTGCATTGCTGTAGCCTTGCGTCCCCACATAAGTCCAGTTCCTTAAATCCGTCGTTTGAGCTTGAGCCAAATGGGAACCGAAAATATAATACCGATTTGTTGCGGAATCGTAATAAACGGAAGGATCATGAACCGTAGCCCTCGTCGTTGTCGAAGTCGTCGAAGAACTAGCCGCTCCATAGGCGCTGCTTGCGGCAGCCGCCAATAAGGCGATCGTCAAGGCTAAGGCAAACAGCTTCTTGCTCCATCCTTTATGGAAAAGCGCCATACTGCCATCGTCTCCTTTCCCGTCCACAAAATTAAAGCGTTTACAAAATTACGGTTTCAACATGCGCAGACGCCGATCGGCCATCCGGAAATCGTTGTCCGTCACAAAACAATCGATAATAATAACGTTAACAGAATAGCATTATCATAAACCACCTTCCTTCCGACTCGCCGTTGAGACCCATTATACTGATGTTCGGATCCATTCAACCTTATCTTATACGATTCCTGCATAGAAGTAAGAGGGGTTTTGTCGGAAACTTTTCGTTTTATAAATATTTTTATTAAATCATTAATATATATAAAATTCCCTGAATGCAGGCAAAAGCCATCACAGAATTTCCCCTGTCCATAACCGCCGCATTCTCCCCTGCGAACATGTCCCCCTCGACATTTGGAGGTTCGTATGCGCGAAAGTCCCGTTGCATGAGCATCGCCCGTTCTAATGATTATTCCCCCGCCGCTGCGAACCGGCTGTTTGCTTATGATGCTGTTCCAATGATTATTGTGGCACCTTCCCGTTTCGGCCTATACTTTTCAATGAATTTGCGTAAGCGTTTTCAAATCATTGAACCGGAGGTGCTGATTTCAGTATGAAACGGAAAAAATGGCTGAGCGCCGTACTCGCCGCAAGTCTGACCGCGCAGCTGTTCGGCGCTTCGCTCTTCGGAGCGGAAAGCGCTTCGGCCGCTGCCGTGCCGATCCATGGGGCCGGGTTGCCAGAAGGGTGGAGCGCGGCCAAAATGTACGGGTCGGAAGCAAACGATCCCGGAGCATCCGCCGTACAGTTCGCCAATCGCCAATTCGCCCTGTCCGCGGAAAAGGGCAAGGTCGATTCCGGCGGCGACAACGTCGTATACGCCTTCATGCCCGTCGCCGGAGACAAAGACTTTACGTTTACGGCCCGCATCAGCGGCTTCGAGCGCAGTTCAAGCCAGTCCTGGGCGCTAATGATGCTGAAGGACGGTACCGAGTATGACTCCCCCATGGTTTCCGTCGGACTCGACTTCAACGGCGGGAACGTGCGGGTTCGGGACTACCGGCGCTTGAACGGCGCCGGCGGCGGCAACACCGTGTTGACCGCCGAAGAGACGGCGAATCCGGTCTACGTGCGCATGCAGCGCGAAGGGGCTTCGCTCCGATTTACGTATTCCACGGACGGCGGCGCCACCTACAAATCCCGCACGAACTACAACGACAACCTCAACGATCATTACACCTATTTGAACAAAGAAACGCTGCAGCTCGGATTTGCGGTTTCCACCGGCTCGGCCGTGTTTGACGAAGTCAGCTTTGTCGTTGACGGCGCAACCGTCTTTGATTCGAATGCGGTCCCGGTCGACAACAACCCGCCCGAGGCGCCGGCCGGCTTGACGGCCGCCGGCCGCAGCCATGCCGTCGAGCTGAGCTGGAATCCCGTTCCGAATGCCGCGTATTATCAGGTCAAAGGCGGAATGCAAGACGGCGGTCCGTACGACGTATGGCTGGATGCCGTCGCCGGCACTGCGGCAACGATCGACGGCTTGGAGAACGGCGTGCCGTATTATTTCGTCGTTGCCGCCGGCAACGCCAACGGGCTGAGCGCCGATTCGGCGCAAGCGACGGCCGTGCCGGCCGGCCTGACCGTGCCGGGACCCTTTGAAATGGCCGGCTTCTCCGCCTACAACACCGGCGGGGGAATGCTTGAACCGGGGGACGCCGGCTACTTCCAGGTCTATGACGCCGCCGGCCTGCGCGCGGCGCTTGCCCCGAACTCGGGAGCCAAAGTCATTGAAATTATGAACGACCTGGATCTCGGATGGAACGAAATTCCGTCCGAAGCGCGCGCCGCGCCTTTTGCCAAACATAACGATCCGCTTCTTCATCCGGTGCTGCTGCAAACGGGCGTTACCAAAATTACGGTGGACAACGCGCACGGACTGACCATTTTCTCAAAAAACGGTTCCGCCATCCGTCATGCCTCCCTCGTCTTCCGCTTCAGCTCGAACATCATTATCCGCAACCTGACGTTCGACGAGCTGTGGGAGTGGGACGAAGCGACGCTGGGCGATTACGACCGGAACGACTGGGATTATATTTCGCTCGAGAACGGCACCCGCAAAGTATGGATCGATCACTGCACCTTCGGCAAGGCGTACGACGGCGTCGTCGACGCCAAGGGCGGCAGCGGCGGCATTACCATTTCGTGGAGCACCTTTCTGGGGGACGACGCATCTCCGGGCAGCTGGGTATCTCGGCAAATCGAGGCGCTCGACCGGCTGCCGGCCAAATACCCGAAATACGGCCATTTGCTCCAGTCGGGGCTGACCAAAGAGGATATAATCGCCATAGTTGCCGGGCAGAAAAAAGGTCATCTGATCGGCGCTTCCGAATTTGCGTCCGACAACGGCGACCTGGAATTGACGCTCCATCATAATTACTACAAAGACATGATGGACCGCATCCCTCGCCTGCGCGCGGGCAATGCCCACGTCTACAATATTGTGGTCGACAATTCCGATTCCCGCACGGCAAGCAAGCGCATAACGGACGAGATGGCGGCCGCCATCGCCGAGGCCGGCTTCCACTTCGGAGTGACGAGCAACGGAGCCATTTCGACGGAGGACGGCGCGTTGCTGATGGAGAACAGCGTCATGACCGATGTCGTGTTCCCGCTGCGCAACAATCAGAAGGATGCCGCTTTGTCTGCCTATACGGGAAAAATCAAAGCGGTAAATGTGCACTATTCAATGGATGAGCTGTCCTATACGGGAGACAGCGACACCGAAGGCAGCCCGCTCGCTCCGGTGCCCGCCCCCGCTGCCGCGTTCAGCTGGAACACGCCGGACGGGGAGCTTCCGTATCTATACGCTCCGGACGCGCTTGACGGCTTGGAAGACACGCTGATCGCCTATGCCGGCGCAGGCAAGCTGTATTGGGACAGCGGCAACTGGTTGCGGACGAGCGGCTACATCGGCGAAGCTCCGTACGGGACGGAGCCGGGTTTTGCGCCGACAATCGTTTCCGGTCTTCAGGCCTCGCCGGAAGACGGCGCCGTGTCGCTCCGCTGGGGCAAGGTCGCCGCAGCCGACAGCTATACGGTGTACCGGAGCGATGCGGCGGACGGTACCTATGAAGCTGTCGCGCATCATGTAGCGCATAACAACTATGTCGATGACGGATTGCCGAACGGGACGACCTATTATTACCGGGTGAGCGCGTCCAATGCGAACGGCGAAGGTCCGCGGTCGCCGGCCGTTGCAGCCGCTCCGCTGGCATTAGCCGCCCCTGCCGCTCCCGGCGGCTTGACCGCGACCAGCGCGAGTACGAAGATCATCCTTGACTGGAACGAAGCCGCGCACGCGGATTACTACATCGTTCAGCGCCGGACCGCCGGAACCGGCGAATATACGGTCATCGCGCCGCAAGTGTTCTCCTCCGGCTATGAGGACTTTACGGCCGGTGCGGATACCGAATACGAATACGCGGTCATCGCCGTCAACGGCGCCGGGCACAGTCCGGCGACGGCACCCGTCCGCGCGCGTCTCGTCGATCTGATCGACGTGTCGGAGCTGAAGCCGCTTCTTCACGATACGTTCGACAACGAAGCGACGGGCGGCCATCCGCAGCATTATACGATCGCCGAGGATGCGGGAACGGTCGAAGTTGCCGAAGTGCCAAGCGCCGACAACAAAAGCTTGAAGTTGTTCGACGACCGGACGGGCGTCGTGCAAGCCGACCGCCGGTTTGAATCGCAATCGAAGATTGCCGCCGTGCAGTTTGACTTTATGCATGAAGCGAAAGCGAACTCCATTAAAGTGATGCGGTTGGCTTCGTCGGCCGGCGAAGGCGCGACGGGCAACAGTTATGCGGCGGCGGCCATCGAAACGAACGGCGGCCATCTCGCCTATCGGACGAACAATGGCTATACGCCGTTCCTGATGAACTACGAGGCCGGCGTCTGGTACACGATTACCGTCATAGCCCATTTGGAAAGCGGCAAAGCCGACGTTTACGTCGACGGAATCGTCGCGCTGGAGCAAATCGGATTATTTAACGCCGTTGAAGATATCTCCATCGTTCAAACGTTTACGGCGAACAACAATTCGGCCAATGCCTACTATCTGGACAATATTCGGGTGTACGGAGAGCCGGACGGCGGAACGGATCCGACGACACCGCCCGGTCCGGGACCGGTCGCACCGCCCGTCATACCGGGCAGCGCCGGACCTTCCGTGACCGTTAACGGAGACGGTGAAGCGATTGTTTCGCTCGTTCCTGCGGCCATTGTCGATTCGAGCGGCCTCAAGCGGCATATCGCCGAAGTGAATGCCGCGACGTTGTCGGACGCGATGAACAAGCTTTCGGACGAGACGCATCTCCTTACGCTGCGTCTAAACGACGCAACGGCCGTTGGTGAGAACGATCGCATGTCGGATGTGGAAGTGCGCATTCCGGCGGCGGCGCTGCAGCAAGCGGCCAGCGGCCATGAGCGGCTGGAGCTGAGAGTCGAGGCGCCTTTCGGCAGCTATCGGTTTGCATTAGCCGCTCTGGATGTAACCGCATGGCTGGCGGAGCATGGACTGGCGGAGGCCGAATCGGCGACGGTTGCAATCTCGATGACGCAGCTGTCCGGCGACGGCGCGGCGGCGATCGTCCGGGACGCGGAAGCGGCCGGGCTTGCGCTCCTCTCTCCGGCTGTCGACTTCAGCGTCACGCTGCGCCACGGCGCCAAAGAGCATCCGGTTTCCGAGCTGAACGGATATGCCATTCGGACGATTGCGCTGCCCGCTTCGTCCGGGACGACTATAGCGGGTGTCCTCTATGATCCGGATACCGGCACCTTCACGGGCGTGCCGACGCTGATCGCAGACGGTGCCGCCTCTTTGCGAAGAACCGGCAACAGCATCTATGCTATTGCCGCAGCCGACCGGTCATTTACAGACTTGAACGGACACTGGGCGCAAGAGGACGTCGAGCGCATGGCCTCCATGCTGTTCGTCCAAGGGATTGGCGACGGCCGGTTCGATCCCGATTCGTCCATTACCCGGGCGCAATTTGCGGCGTTGCTGACCCGCGTCCTCGGACTGGCGGCGGCAAGCGGCCCGTCCTTCCCGGACGTATCCGAGAGCGACTGGTTTGCCGGTGAAGTGGCCGCCGCCGCCCGGCACGGGCTGATTGCCGGCTATGAAGACGGTACCTTCCGCCCTCACGAACGCATCACGCGCGAGCAAATGGCCGTTATGCTTGCAAGAGCCTTGAAGCTTGCAGCCGTGTTGGGCAGCACGGCTTCACCTGGTGGCTTGCCGGACGAATCGGCAGCCGCTGTACTTGACGGCTTCGCGGACGGCGCCAGCGTCCGGGATTGGGCTGCGCCCGCCTTCGCCGCCGCCGTGGATGCCGGATTGATCCAAGGAACGCCTTCCGGCGCCTTGGCGCCGCAGCGGCAAGCTACGCGGGCGGAAGCGGCCGTCACGCTCCTTCGGTTCCTTCAGCACGTAAAATTTATATAGGGTGAATAAGTGCAATCAGGGTGTCCCGTGAGCGACCGGGGCACCCTGATTTTATTGACAGTAACGTGTTGAATCCTTGCAAAAAACTCGCGTTTCTCATGGGCACATTATATTCCTGCTACGCAGGCGCGTCATCCGCTTATCAACCAGCCGAGCTTCTGCGATATCGCGTATGGGTTAGAAGCCCGTCTTCGGTATTTCAACCGGACGTTCGCTTGCCGGAGCCAGCTCTCCCGCCCGAACGCGGTACATCCGGCTGTGCGCTTCGCGCATCGCCTCCGTAAACAGATGATACGGACGCTGACACACGTCCACGGCGCCGATCTGGTAGTTTTCCCCGTCAAAGCGGCCCAACACCGGCTGATCGTTCAGCTGGAAATAATGAACGCCGATCAACTCGGGAACGGCGGCGGCATTTTCGACAAAATACCGGTATGCCTTGCCTCGATCCTCCTGCGTCGCCAGCGCTCGAATGCCGTAGGCCGGCATCCCCGCATCGGCCGCTCCAAAATGAAACTCTCCGATCATCAGCGGCATGCTCAACTTATCGCTTATGCGCCGGATCATCTCGCTCGGCGGCTCCATCTGGTAGCAATTGATCGAGAAGACGTCGAACGCCTCGCAGCCCTCCAGGACGTCTTCGCTGCCGACCCAGGCGTAGCGCATGCCCAGATTCAAATGATTCGGAGCCGCCTTCTTGCAATACTTCGCTGGAATTTCCACATAACGCCGAATCATCAGCCGGTTGAAGGCGGTAAAATCGGCCTTCCGGCCGGGCTGCTCCATGATTCTCTGGTCATCGAGCCAGCCGGAATCGCCAATAATATCGCTAAAATCTATAAATTCGCCGTCCCACGCCTCGTTCAAACGGTCAATCGAGCCGTATCGGTCACGCAGCCATTCCGCCAATTGCGCCTTGCTTGCGAACAGTCTCGGGGAGCGCAGCATTTGCTCCGTCAGATCGAGGCCGTCCACGAACGCCCAATGCGGCTCATTGCGCATAAAGTATCCGATCAGCCGGCGATCCTCCCGAAGGGGCAGCAGCTGCTCCGCAAACGCTTGGGCATTGCGGTCGTATTCCTCGCTGAACACGTCGGGGAAATCGCGAAACAACTTGCCGGCGGTTTCCGGAAAATCGGTCATCGGATAGACATACGGCAGTTCCGAATAGCGGATAAACTTCGGATGCGACCAATTGCCGATCGTATTAATCCCCCAATGTTTCATGCGCCGTTCGGTCAGCTCCATCCATCGCTCGCGCCAGTCGCCGCCGAAAGCACGGATCAGATTCGCTATGCCGAAGCTGTAGCCCCCGCGCTGCCACGCTTCGCGGAACTCCTCGCCGGGCTCGAACGGCTGCGGCAGCAGATGCTCCATCCCGTCCAGTCTGGCTGCTTCTGCGGGATGTATACAGTCCATTCCCGCGCTGAACAGCGCATAACCGTCGGGATCAACGAACCACCAGCGCTCGCCGTCATGCACCGTGCGGAAATAGCCGCTCGCCTCGAAGCGAAGCGCCTTCCAGCCGCCATAGCGGCCGTACTCCGCCGTCGGCGCCGCTTGTCCGCGCAGCTGCTGCAACTCGTCGTTCAGCTCCCGCACGAGAGCCGCCGCGCCTTCCGTCTTGCCGTTCCACTCCTTGCCCGAAAGCTGCCCCAGCTCGTCGATATACGGCCTTGCAGTGTACCGGAATGGAGGCGGCTCCTGTTGTAACGACAATTGCGAGACAACGAGGCTCCTGGGCACAACCGAAGGGATAGTCGCGATCATCAGCTCCTTAATCCGTCTGCGGTCGACAAAGGCGTCCCCTCGCAACACCGACTGCAGCACGCCCGGGAAACGATCAAGGAACAGCTTCTCCCCGCCCAGCGCCGCAAGCGGCAGACACAGCGTTGTCTCGACTCGCGGCAGAACGCCGTAGTGCACCGTCACCACGCGGCCCGTATCGTCCGTGAAGGAAAACAGCACCACCAGCACATCGTGGCATTCATGATAGATATCTGCAACCACATAACGGTATTCGCTCCATACATTCGCTGGCAGCAAGGCAGCGTCCAGGCGCGCGCCTCCGCCGTCGGGCGGCGCATTGAGACGAATTCCCTCATCGCCCCAAGGCGTCAGCCTGGCATCCGCCACCCCGCGGAAAGCGGGAAGCGGCAGCTTGAACCGTTCCATACGCATCATATCCCCCTTTATTCTTTGACTGCGCCAAGCACGATGCCTTTGACGAAATATTTTTGCAGGAACGGGTAAATGATCAGCACAGGCAAAGCGCCAATAAAAATTTGAGCAGACTTGACGGTGCGCTGCGACAAGTTTTCCATATCTTGAGGATTGATGCTCATCTTGCTGAAGTCCTGCTGCACCACAACCGTCTGAAGGAAGGTCGCCAGCGGATATTTGCTTGTATCCATCATATAGATCAGCCCGTCAAACCAGGAATTCCAATGTCCGACCAGCGTAAACAGCGTAATCGTGGCCAGCGCCGGCATCGATACCGGCAGATGGATGCTGAACATGGTCCGGAACAGTCCGGCCCCGTCAATAACAGCCGCCTCCTCCAGTTCTGCCGGAATTGTGCGGAAAAAGTTGAGCAGCAGAATCATGTTGTAAACGCTTAACGCCATAGGCAGCACCAGCGCCCAAATCGTATTGATCAGCTGCAGGTTCGTAATGAGTATATAGCCCGGAACCAATCCTCCGGAGAACAGCATCGTAAACACGAAGAACCACATGTAGACATTGCGAGATTTGAAGGCGGTGTTGCGCCTCGACAACGCATAACCGGCAAACACGATAACCGTCATGCCTATCGCTGTCCCAAGCACAGTCCGATAGATCGAATACAGCAGCGCCTTGATAAAGGCGGGATTGTCAATCGTTTTGGCATAGGACTCCAGCGTAAAGTCCACCGGCCACAAATTGACGATGTTTGCCGTAGCTGCCGCTTTGCCGCTGAACGACACCGCAAGGACGTGAACAAGCGGCAGGATGCACAGCAAGGACACGACGATTAGCAGTAAATGATTGAAAATATTGAAAACTCGATAGCCGACCGTTTTGTGATACACAGGCACTCCCTCCTTCTGTCTAGAAAATCCGATAGTTGCCAAATCTGTACGCCAACCGGTACGCCGCGATAATTAGCACAAAGCTGATAACCGACTTGAACATGCCGACCGCCGTCGCGAAGCTGAAGTCGCCCTTCACCATGGCGGCGCGGTACACGAACGTATCGATGACGTCGCCCTTGTGGTATACAAGCGGATTGTAAAGGTTGAAGATTTGATCGAAGCCCGCATTCAGCACGTTGCCAAGCTGCAGTGTCGCCACCACGACGATAATGGGCAGCATGGCCGGCAGCGTCACATGAATCGTTTGCTTCAGCCGGGTTGCCCCGTCCACCTCGGCCGCCTCGTACAAGGCCGGGTTGACGCCGGCGATCGACGCGAGGTACACAATCATCGCAAATCCAAACTCTTTCCAAATATCGCTTACGACCAGCACGAACCGAAACCAGTCGCCGTCGCCGAGAAAGAAAATCGGCTGCAGCCCGAACCAGTCCTCCAGCATCCGGTTGACGATCCCGCCTTTGACGGACAACAGATCGATCAAGATCCCGCCGAGAATAACCCAGGACAGGAAATGAGGCAGATAGACAAGCGTCTGTATGCTTCGTTTGATGCCCTGCTTGCGCACCTCGTTGAGCAGCAGCGCCGTCACGATTGGCACGACAAGGCCGCAGACAATTTTCAGCACCGAAATAATAAGCGTATTCCAGATCACCTGCACCGACTCGTCAAACATAAACAAGGAATGGAAGTGCTTCAGCCCCACCCATTGGGAATTCATGAAGCCGAGCCAGGGCTTGTAGTCCTGAAACGCCATCACAAGCCCCGCAATCGGAACATAGTGGAACACGATGGCGATCAGCGTAGCCGGCAATATCAGCAAGTGCAGCGGCCATGTTCTGGCAATCCCTTTGCGCCAGCTCTTCATAAGAATTTCCCCTCTCCGAAATTGCATTTCTATCCGCATCTGCTACTATTATAGCAACGGGCTTCAGGGGTACCTATGCTAATCTCTTAACATCTATAACCCTGCCCATAACCTAATCTGCTGCCACTACCAACAGGCGGTGATCGACGTGATAAAATATAAAATATTCCATAACCTGCTCATGATGCTGGCAATCTTGCTCATCCCGGCCACCTTGCTGTTCGCCTATGCGAATCAAGTCAGCAGAGAAGTAGTCAAGCGCACGCTGGAAAGCTCCTCCTCGAAGCAGCTCGAATTTGCCGTGCAGCAGATGGAGCAGTCGCTTCGTCAGCTGGAGAAACAGACGCTTGTGCTTGCCAATGACTCAACGGTTAAATCTTACTCCAGCTCCTGGGAATTTTCCGAATATTTAAACCACTTGCTGATCCGTACGACTATAGAAGAGAGGCTGGAGCTGATCAGCCAGGCCGAGCCGCTGATCCATCGGCTGTCGGTTTATTGGCCGTCCTTACGCGAAGCGGTCTCAACGTCGGAAGCGTTCCGCTACAATCACGAGGAGCTTCTCAGCAAGCCGACGAACAAATGGTTTTCGAGCAAACAGGACGACAAGCTGACCTTCCATCTCCTATTCGCCGACACTTCCATCGTGGCTCCGGATTTCAGCAATGTCATTGCGGCGGTCGAAACGACCGTGTCCGGCGCTTATTTAAGATCCGTATTGGATGGTCTTGACGAGTCCGGCAACGGCAAATCGTTTTTCCGCTTTTCTGAAACCGATGTGATCGGTCCTGTCGACGACGATCTGCTGGCGCAAATTGACCGGCAAGGCGTATTCGAGCAAAACATAGCTTCCCATCCAAAGCTTAACGTGTTCGATATGGACGGTACGGAATATTTGGTACAGTCGATGCGCATCCCTTCCCTGGACGGCACGCTGGTGAGCTACATCAAGCTTGGCGAGTTTCTGCATCCGCTGCAGGAGGTCAACTGGCTCGTCAACGGCAGTCTGCTGCTTTTGTTTATAACAGGAATCACGATTTCCTATATGTTCTACCGGAACTTCCGGATGCCATTTGGCTATTTGGTCCGCAAAATTGAAAATTTGGGCAAAGGCGATTACGGAAGCAGAGCCACGCTCAAAATGAACAACGAGTTCGACTTTCTGTTCGACCGATTTAATGAGATGGCTTCGCGCACACAGTCGCTGATTGAAAACGTTTACGAGGAGAAGGTGCGTACTCGCGAGGCTGAATACAAGCATTTGCAATCGCAGATCAATCCGCATTTCTTGTACAACTGCTTGTTCTATATTGTCAGCATGGCGAACAAATCGCCCGCCGCCGTCGTCTCCATGGCCAAAAATTTGGCCGACTTTTACCGGTACATTACCCGCAAGGCCGGCGAAAACACAACGTTGGAAGACGAAGTCCGGCTCATCCAAAGCTATCTGGAGGTGCAGTCGCTCCGGAACAAACGGCTTGTCTACACAATCGCTGTTCCTTCAACCATGCTGAAGCTGTCTGTGCCCAGCCTGCTGCTGCAGCCGATTGTTGAAAATGCGATCATTCACGGCATCGAGCAGAAGCGGGAGGCCGGCAAAATCACGATTGCGGGCACCGTCTTGGGCAACTTATATTCGTTGTATGTCGACGATGACGGGGCCGGCATGTCGGAGCAAGAGATCAAAAAGTTGAATGAGCATATTCACGGACCATACCGGGCCGATGAAGAGATGGGCTGCGGGCTGCGGAACATCCATCAAAGGCTGGTCAACCGCTACGGGGGCTCATCCGGACTGTCCTTCTCCATCAATGAATGGGGAGGCTTCCGCGTAACGCTGCAAATTATTCATATCGCACAGGAGGGTTCACATGAACATACTGCTCGTGGATGACGAGGACTATGTGCTGGATTACTTGGAAACCGAAATGCCGTGGCAAGACTTGGGCATATCGGAAGTGCATCGGGCGGAGTCGGCCAAGCAGGCAATGGACATTGCCGCGCGCGTGCCGCTCTCGATCGTCATTTCCGATATCCGGATGCCGGAGCGGAGCGGGCTGGAGCTGCTGTCCTCGCTGCAGCGCCACTCCCCCGAGACCAAGGTGGTCATGCTGTCGGGCTACTCCGACTTTTCCTACGCCGTCAAGGCGCTGCAGCACGGCGCCTCCGACTACTTGCTGAAGCCCGTAACCGAAGAGGAGGTGACAGCCTGCCTGCGCAAAATCATCGTCAAGATTGTGGAGGAAACCAAACGGCGTGAGCGTCTGAACTCGGCAAGCGCCGTGCTGAAGCTTGGTTTGGGACGGATGCGGGAGCATTTGCTGCTGGATTTGCTGATGGGCAAAAAATACAGCTCCGATGAATTACGCAGCCATCTTCAGGCGCTTCATCTGCCTTTGGAACCTGACAGCCGCTGCGCGCTGTCGCTCATCCGCGTCGAGGCGAGAGCCGACGTCCATTCGCGGGAAGACTATGAGCTTCTCAGCTACGCCGTCCTCAACATGGCCGAAGAAACGCTGTACGGAGAAATTCGGGAAACGTCCCCCCTCTGGTTCGGCAAGGATCATCACCGTTTTATTATTGCGGTTGTTCCTGTCGACAATGACGGGCTGTACGAGGAGAAGCTGCGGCAGTTCGCCGGGCTGCATCGGAACGTTTCCGGTTACCTGAAGCAAACCGTATCGATTGTGCTGACCCCGCCCTTCGCCCTGCAGGCCTCGCTTCAGCAGCGCTACACGGAGGCACTGAACGCATTATGGCGGCATGCGGGCACGCGCAGCGACCGCTTTCTTCCGATTCGGGAGCTGGCAGACGGCGGCGGCGCCACAGAATCGGCGACCAAATCGCTGTCGCGGCTGCACCAGTCGCCGGCCTTGCGGCAGCTGATGGAGCTCGGCCAATGGGACGAGGCCGTCAGCCGTCTCGACTACATTCTTGAGGAATTGGATATGCCCGCTTGCGGCACGAAGCAGCATGTGATGGAAATGATCTATTATTTGTTCAGCAGCTTTTCTTTCCTGGCCCACAAGCAAGGCGACTCCTTCGCCGACATGGTCGATATCGCCCGGTTTCAGCACGAGGCGACCTATTACCACTCTACCGCCCAGATCAGAGAGCTTGCGCTGTCCGTGATGGAGCAGTTCAAGCGTTCCTTGCAGGAGGTGTCTTCGCATCGCAACCATATTATCCGCCAGGTCCATGAGTTTATCGACCAGCATTTGAAGGAGGATGTGTCGCTGACAAGAGTGGGGGAGCATGTGTATCTGCATCCCGTCTATTTGTCGCGGCTGTACAAGAAGGAGACGGGAGAAAGCCTGTCCGCCTACATTACCCGAATCCGGATGGAGAAGGCAGCGCAGCTTCTTACCTCCACCAACATGAAGGTAGCCGACATCGCGCTGGAGGTCGGCTATCAGAAAACGCAATATTTTATTCATATTTTCAAAGAGTTCTACAGCTGCACGCCGCAAAATTACCGCAATCGCTGAAGGTTGGATGGTCGATACTTCCGGCGGCCAAGCGATTTTGCTGTGCTGCGCCAACTCCATTCGACACAATCCCTCGTTTATGAAGCGTTTAGTCAAACGTAAAAAGAAAGCCGACTCCGGCACACAACCGGAATCGGCTTGCTGGTGTTGCGTTCACAACAAACGCTACTCGTCGCCCTGCTCGGTTTCCTCCACAATCGCAAGCAGCAGCGTTACGGCTTCCGCTCGGGTTGTCAGTCGGGCGGGCGCAAAGCGGTTGTTCCCCATTCCTTGCATCAAGCCCTGCTCATAGACTGCCGCAATATACGGTCTGGCCCAGACGGGCGACCGATCCCAGTCGCTGAACGGAGGCGCTGCGTCCGGAAGCGGCTCGAGACCGAGCAGCCTGACGATCATCACCGCCATTTCGCTGCGGGTCAGTCCGCGATCGGCCCGGAAGGTGCCGTCGTCGTAACCGGTGATGACGCCCGCCGCCACCGCGCCTGCGACATGCGGCTTCGCCCAAGCCGGAATTTGTCCGTCGTCGGCAAAGGCCGGCTCCGCACCTTCGGCCTTCAGGGAGAAGGCGCGCCCAAGCAATGTCGCAAACTCAGCCCGGGTAATGGTTCTATCCGGCTTGAAGCTGCCGTCTCCATAACCCTGTACGAGGCCGGAGGCCAATGCTTGCTTGACCGTTTCCGCCGCCCAATGCGTGGCCGGAACGTCAGACGGCAGCATGACGGGCGCGGCCGTTGGCGTCGGGCTTGGCGACGATAATGACGTCGGTGCCGGCGATGCGCTCGACGTTGACGTCGGGCTTGGCGACGATGTTGACGTCGGTGCCGGCGACGCGCTCGGCGTTGACGTCGGGCTTGGCGACGATGTTGACGTCGGTGCCGGCGACGCGCTCGGCGTTGACGTCGGGCTTGGCGACGACGTTGACGTCGGTGTCGGCGTTGGCGCGGCTTCTATCGTCAATTCCAGCACAACCGACTGACGGCCGTCTTCCGTCGTCAGCACAAGCTTCGTCTGCCCTTCGGCAAGAGCCTTGATCGTAATCGTGCCGCGGTTGCCGCTCACTTCGGCGAGCGCGGGATCGTCAAGCGTCGCGCTCACGTTCCGATTGGGCGCATTGAACGGCAGCACCACCGCGTCGATGCTGCGCTCCTCGCCGACCTTCAGCTCAAGGTCCGATTCGTCGACATGAAGGCCGACGACATATTCGGTCAAGCTGAAATCGTCGCAATAGACGGGCGCCGCGCCGTTCCAGCGGTAGCAGAATACCGCCGCGCTTGTGTTCGTCGGGCCGGTTGTAAATTGGAACGTCGTCTCTATGTAATCCAGGCTCGAGATCGCCTTCACGACTTGCCCGCTGCCAAAGTTTTTGACGCCGATATCCATGGAATCCGCCGCATTCGATACCTTGCCATAGCCGGTGAGCCGGTACGTCGTATTGGGCTGCAAATTCGACACCGTCTGCTCCAGCGACCCTTCGGAGCTGCCGATGCTGCCGGCCTTCAGGCCCGATCGGGCGTTGCCGTTCGCCAAAGCACCCGTTTTCCAAGAACCCCACGGCGCCAACGTTTCGTTCTCAAAGCCCGGATTGCCCATATATTTGTTATCGTATTCGAATGGCGGAACAACGGTCACATGAATGACGCCGCCAAACTCCCCTTCGGTTGCGGCAACTGTAATGAAGGCGTTTCCTTCCTCCAGCCCCTCCAGCCTGATGCTGCCGAAGTTGCCGGAGGCGGATGCCACGGTCTCATTGCTGTTCGCGATGGCGAAGGTTTTGTCGGTCGCATTGCCCGGCAGCACGCGGACGGGTATGTCGGCTTGCTCTCCAAGCTGCAGCACCACGCGCCTGTCGGCCAGCTCCAGTCCGGTTACCGGCACATGCTCCGGCTCAACGCCCGGTCCGTTGTACGCTCCCCGGTTCGGACGCTCCGTGGCCGATACTTCATGGCCCCAATAATCGAGTCCGCCGTTATCCGCAATGAGCACCCCGCTTCCCAGCGCCGGTGAACCTTGCATCAGCTTATACCCGTCCAGCGTGCCGCGTCCGATGCCGCCGCTGCCTGGGTAGACGAGCTTCGGATCTTCAGTGCTTTTGTTCGCGTCATGCGGTTCGCCGCTCGTATGAACGCCATAAATCGTATTATGGTCGAAGGTGAAAGATGCGATGTTGGACAGTCCTTCCCAAGCGCCCGCTCCTTCCAGATAGAACAAATTGTTTGTAAAAGAGATTGATCGCGGATAGCCACCCCAGCTCGAAGCGTAGATCGGTTTGGCCGTTGAGCCTTGCCCTAAATAAATGGTGTTGTTGTACACCTGCGTATTCGTCGTTGGTCCCGACAGCTGAAAGACGCGCTCCTTGTCGTTCTGGCTAATGTTGTACCGCACAATGCCGCCGTCGTTGACCGCGCCTGAAGACTGGCAGATAAGAATAAAACCGCCGTCATTGTCATGGCTGTAGTTGTACTGCACAATGGTGCCCGTCTGACCGTAATCGATATCGAAGCCTTGGCCGTCCTGGGTCGTATGACCGCCCGACGCTTCGTTGAATTGAATAAGGGTCCGGTCCGCGTTCCATGCCCAGATGCCCGCATTCACTACACCCGAGCGCATATTGAAGCCGTTTACCGTGTTGTACTGCACGACCGCGTCAACAGTAGCCATTGGCACAATACCGTCGCCGCCGACATCGTGTACATAGTTGTTCTGAATGAGCACGTCGCGGCTCGGATACCAGTTGGGCGCGCCCGTGCAGCCGCTGTCCGGCCTGCACCAGTAATCCGAGTTGATGTCGATGCCGGTGCGGTCCACTCTCGGCCCAACCGTATTCCCTTCAATCCGAATGCCGTTAAAGTTGGACGGTACGGCACCCGCCATCGTCCGCACTTTAATGCCGCTGCTGCCGTTGCCGTCCTTGACATTATTGCCGTATACGTCATGGACATGGTTGCCGACAATGCGAATATGATGTAAGGTGCCGGCATCGTTGTTGACGACGTAAATGCCGTTCTTTTTCGAGCGCTGATTGATCGATCGCCGGTCTCCGTCGTCATTCGTCACTTCCAGATTGCGAATTTCCCAAAATTGCTGGTTGTACAAATAAACGGCGGCCTCATTGCCGTTGCCGTTAATGAGCGGCGGCAGCTCCTCCTCGCCATAAACGTCGATTACGATCGGACGTCCCTCCTCGCCGCTTCCTTGCGGATGCAAGGTGCCAAGCCAAGTTCCTCCCCGCTTGAACAGAATGCGGTCTCCGGGTTGAAACACCGTCTCGTTGACCTTGTCGAGCGTCCGCCATGCGTTCGCTCCTTCGCCGGTGCCCGCGCTGGCGTCGTCTCCGGCCTCGCTGTCAATATAATAGACGTTGCCTGCCGGCTCCGCCTGCGCAGCCGGCGCCCATCCTGGAGCTGCAGCGTACAGCGCGATCAGCAGGGACATGACGAACGCAATCCTGCTGAGGCCTTTCCTCCCTGGTGCCTGCATTATCTCACTCTCCCCCAATTTTTGTCGCGTTTATTGAAAGTCGCCGTACAACGGCAACCGTTCAATCTTCGCCGCATGGACCAACGCCCCGATATGGGCGTCGAACAAATGGTCGATATAACGCTGCCTCACCTCCTCGCGCACCTCTTCCAGCGTCCGATATCCGCCTGCCTCACGGGAAAGGCTCCGGATCGCCACCAACATGCCCTGATCCTCCAGCACCGGACTGATCTCTCCTGGCTCCAAATGAAGCGCCGCATGATAGAAGTCGTTCCGGTATTTGGACAAATCGCGATAATTGGTTTCATCGATCACTTCGGTCTGCACCGTCCCGGCGCTTTCCGTCCGTCCGGCATCCAGCATTTGAGGCTCGGCCCCTTCCAACAGCTGACCGCGCAGCGCTTCCGCCCGGTCCAGAGCCGTCTGGCGCGCTTCCCCGTAGCCGTCTAAATCATCGGATTGAATCGGCACCGTCACTTTCAGCAGCTTAATGATGTCGTGCTTTCGGGCAAAACGGTCCATGTTGTCAGCAAAATAATTTTCCAGCGCGTGGTCGCTTATATCGAACCGGGTGCGCACCATCAGCTCCGTTAGACGGTTCTCCAAGTCGGCCTGCCTGTTGTCGTAGTAGTTGACCGCGCTAAAACGTTGCGGCCCTGCAATCCATTCGCCTCTGTCCAACGCCGTTTGCCGCCGCCGGTTTTCGCGCTCCAGTTCGTCCAGAAACGCCGAATATGCAGCAGACTCCAGCAAACCGTGCCGCACCGCCTCCTGCTGGATCGTCTTGACTCGGACAAGCGCATCCAGCGTTTGCTCTTTGTTGCGGTATTTTCTGTACACGAGCTGCCATTCTCCCCGCTCGATCGGTTCGCCATTCACATAAGCGACTATTTCCGGAGCTGTGCCGGACTTGGATTGGCCCGACGATACGGCCGGGATAAGCGCCGCGGCAGCGCCGACGAGTACCGCTCCCGCAATGACCACCGCCAGCATGGCTCCTCTTGTGCGCATAAGGCCTCCTCCTTTCGGTTCTATATTAGCTTTCGCATCCGACTGACGCTATGTCCCGGTCTTAACATTCGTGTCCCCATTCACAACTATTTGACAACGCTTTCAGATTCGGCATTTCGGCCATCCCGATTCCAAAAGCGGCGTAAGTCCGCATGACGCCAAAACCCGCTCCGAAAGGACGGGGCGGGTTTTGCGAGCACTCACATATTCACTTTACGGGTTAACGCTCCGGTACCACTCGTTCACTTCTTGCGTCATTTGGTCGCCGCCTTTGCTTTTCCAATCCGCCACAAAAGCGTCGAATTTGTCCAGCGGCTCATTGCCGTAAATGATTTTGGCGAACGTTTCAAGCTCCATCGTTTTCAGGTTGTCGCCTTTGCTTCTCATCGTTTCGGTTGGCGCGCCAAGGAACTCGGTCGGCGCGTTGATGCCCTGCATTTTATAGTTCAGCGCCCCCGCCCGGATCATCTCGGGATCCTGCGTCACAATTTCCTTGTGCGCCCGGGATTGCACCTCGCCGCCCTTCTCGATGTAATCGTAATTAGCCGAATCCCGGAAAGGAATGGCCGGAACGTTCCAGAACAAATTGTATTTGCCCGAGCTGGCAATCTTATCGAGCGGAGTCGGGAATTTCGTATGATCGTAGATCGGCTCGCCGTCCACAATGGCGTAATCATAACCCTCGAAGAAGCCGTCCTTGAACTCGCCCGTTCCGAACGGGTGGTCATATATTTTGTCAAAGTAGAGGAAGAACGCTTCCATGTGCTCAAAATCCTTGTTGAACATCATGACCTTCCCTTCGTTTACGTAGCCCGTGTAGCGTGCCGACTTGCCGTCCGGACCGGTCGGAAGCGGATATGCGCGCAGCTTGGCGTCCGGATTGTTAGCGATCGTATCGCCGAGCGGCCATCCATGCGCCCAGAACGGGGCGGCAATCATACCAGCTTTGCCTTGTATAAAGCTTTCCGTCGCTTTAATTTCGTCGATGGCTGCCATTTCCGGGTCCAGATACCCCAAATCGTACCATTCATGCAGCTTGCCCAGCCCTTGCTTGATTTCCGGCTGAACCGAGCCATACTGCAGCGTGCCGTCGGCCGCTGTCTGCCAAGCACCCGGAACAAACTTGCCCGTATAAGCGCCGAATACGAAGCTGATATCGGACATCCAATTCGAGAAGCCGTTGCGCGCCGAGAGTGCAAAGCCAAACGTATCCTTCTTGTTATTGCCGTCCGGATCCCCGTTGGTGAACGCATCCATAACGGCTTCAAACTCTTCGATAGTGGTTGGCGCCTGCAGCTCCAAATTATCGAGCCAATCCTGACGGACCCACAACACGGGGTTTGTCCCGTCGCCGGCGGCGAATATCGGGAGGCCCAGCAGTTGATCCCCCTTCTTCACTTGATTCAGCGAAGCGCCGTTGTCGGCATACAGCTCTTTGATACGTTCGCTTGCATACTTGTCGAATTCCTCGCTAATATCTTTCACTTTACCAGATTCGATCAGATCGGCGATCAGGTTGGTATCCTGCACGATGAACACATCGGGAAGCTGATCTTTCGAAGTCAGCGACAGCCTGATCTTCGTATGGTAAGCGCCGTTGTCCGTCGTATTCCAGAGATCCTTGATTTCGATCCCCAATCTTTCCTTTGCCCATCGGTTATGCACATTGTTGTTAATATCTTCACCGTTAATGAAGGTGTAATCAGTGCCAACTGGCCGGGCTGTCGTAATTGTAATGGGCGGATCAAATTTGCCTTCGGCATTAAGCTTGCCTGTCTGCTGGCCGGTCGGCGCTTCGGTTGCGTTTCCTCCGTTGCCGTTCCCGCCGGAAGAGCAGCCGACCACACCTGCCATCACAATTGCAAGCGTCAAAGAAATCCATTTTCTGGTCTTCATTGTTAAGCCCCTCTCTGTGATTGTTTCGTGTACACCCACATCGTAACAAAGGGACAACAATCGCGATATGCCCCGATATGAACATCTATGGCCTCTACATCAATGATGACGATGGTCGCTATTCGTTGTAAGCGGAAACGCTCAACGACAATGTTCCCAATGGAGAGCAGAGCCATGCCATGCGCAACTTCTGCATGGCGGGAGGGCGAATTTGCGGAACGAACCGGAGCCGATGAGCGAAAAAGTCATTGGATATTTTATCCACAATTAAGGAAGGCTAATGGAAATCCCGAAACGAAGAAAGGAGTTCCTATCCCTTATGCAACAACAACAACAAGCTCAAGGGCAGCAGCAGCCCGTCATGCCCCAACCGCCGCAAATCATTACTACAAAAGACCATCTTTACTTGAAGGATCAATTATCGTGGGAGCTTGTGGCCATGAAAAAATGCCGGCATTTCGCCCAAGAATGCTCCGATCAGGAAATTAGCCAGGCTATAGACAAGGCCGGTCAAATGCATCAGCGTCATTATGAGCTGCTGTTAAAGCATCTGCAAAACAATAACACATCGGAATTGCAACACATCCATCAGCTGCAACAATAAGGAGCGTGCCGAACATGAACCAAAATCAAAACCAAAATCAAAACCCGAATACGATCAAAAACCCTAAGCCGGCCTACGAACCGCAAGTTAAAGGACCTGAACTGAACGACAGAGACCGGTTAAACGACATTCTCGCGCTTGAAAAATATTTAACCGACAGCTTTAATGTATCTGCCAGAGAAGCGAGCCATGCGGGTCTTCACCAAGACATCATGACGGTATTGAACGAAACGCATCAATGCCAGTACGGGATGTACGAGCTGATGTTTCGGAAAGGGCACTATAAATTAGAGGCGGAGGAACAGAACAAGCTTGATCAGTCCCATCAGCAATTTAGCGGCTACAGCTCGCAATTTCCGTACCCGGGCACGCTTGTCCAATGAAGTGTCTTCACCGTTGCGGCTGATGCGGCACTCAAAGAGATCACGGCGTTCCGTCGGGTGCGCACAAGATTGGAAAGACCGCCTATTAAAGCGGTCTTTCCGGCCCTTCTGTTCCACTACATAGCAGAACGCAAACTCGTTATTCCACTTTCATATAAAAGAGATTCGTCACGCTGTCCTTTGTAATGGCGTGCGCGCCTGGCGCAAGCGTTACGCTGACTATGCCGTTCGTTATCGGATAACTCGTTCCATCGATCTTGATTTTGGTGCCGTCCGCCGAGTTCAACACTAAAGTTAAGGTGGAGGTTGTCGTAGTCGTAAACGCGATGCTGGTCGAGCTTTCGATTTTCAAGCATTGCGTGAGCGTCAGACCGTTATAGGTCACCGTCCCTTTGGTCGTCGACAGATTCCCTTGAATATCGAAGAAGCCGCTCGTCTTTCCATCCGTCGTGAAGTTATGCACATAGGCTCCGGCGCCCGGAGTTGGAGTCGCTGTCGCCGTTGGCGCGGCCGACGGCGTTGGAGCGGTTGTTGGCGTCGGCGCGCCCGTCGGTGCCGGAGTCGCGGTCGGCGTCGGTACGGACGGGTTGGAATTCCCTCCTACGGATACAAGCTGAGATTCGTAATTGACGATCGCCGACATCAGAGCCGAGTTCACCGCATACGAATCGTCATCCACCGCATCGTTGAAGGTCCATGCGAAATCTCCGCGTCCCAACCGTCCGGCTTCCGCCGTCACGATTTGTTCAACTTGATTGACAGCGTCTATGTCGGATGCGCTCACTCCCGTGTCGACGGTCGTATCAAAGTTGTTATAGGATGTTCCGCCCGCCAAAGCTTTGTAGGAGCCTGGCACGGTTTCATTTCTCGAAGAGGCTAAGTACGCATCGAAGGAGACGGCATTCGCCGGAGCCGTTCCGGCGCTGGAGTTGGCATAAATCAAGCTGTCGGCATCCACAATGATATTGTTAAAGGCTTTAATCATGCCGCCGTTTTCGCCCGAGAACGTGCCCTCCCCTAAGGCGTCGGTGCCTTGCCGCGAGCTCAGCATCGGATATTTGGCATTGCGGAAATAGTTCGATTCTACGAAAGCCGAGCCTCCCGTCGTGATGCCGACGCCGTATTTGGAGATGCCGTCAAAGAAATTGTTGTAAATATGAACCGATGCGGTTCGTATACGCGGATGACGGGAATCCGAATGATCGAACCAGTTATGATGGAAGGTCACAAAAAACGGCGCCGATTCGCTCAAGCCGACAAGCGACGCTTTCCCGGAATCCCAGTAATGATTGTAGGCGATCGTAATATATGTCGAGCCTTTTTTGAGATCGGTGGAACCGTCCCCCTTCGCCTGGTCCGCATCTCCTCCCGCAGTGCCGTAAAAAATATCGTTATGGTGCACCCATACGTTCACATTGCCGGTATCCATCGATATGCCGTCGTCCGGGAACAGCATGAGGCCCAAATTTCTGACCTCCACATTGCCGGCATATCGCAGAAGAAGTCCCCAGCCGTAAGCGTAAGCATCGTTCCCGATCCCTTCGATCGTCATATTCATTTCCGAATAGTTGTTTTTGCCTTTCACTTGCAGATAGCCGCTGCTATTCAACTGCCCGCTCATGTCGCTGGCCGTCACTTTGCCAATCAACCGGATGGCAAGCGGCGTTGTATCGTACCCTTTCTGCCTGAGCGCCAAAATGTTGCCGATCCCCACCCCCGTCTGCACGCCGCCCGAGCTGTTGATTTTCACATCGAGCGTGACGGTTCGAGCGTTCTCGGAGGTGACGTACAGCACCTGAGCTCCGATCTTCAAGGTGCCATCGTCATTATAAGCGCCCGATCCCGTACCGTACAGCGAGTCTGCGGAGAAAGCAAATCCGGATCTGTCATGCGGGCTGACGGATAATGGATTCGTGACCGCGCTGGCCGTTACGCCGCCAGACCGTATGGCTTCCACCTTCATGACATAATTTCCGGCGGCCAGCCCTACCGCATCCGCTCTCCAATAAGAAGGGTATCTGCGAATTAATTGGCTGTCGATCTGTTTATATTGGGAATCCGGTGCGCTCGCAGGCTTAACGTAAACGTTATACCCCTCCGCGTTGCTGACAGGCGACCATTCGGCATAGGCCGTTTCCTTCCAGCCTCCGCTGGCGGTAATCGACAGACCGGCGGCATGAATGGCCGTATTGGCCAATCCGCCTGCCAGCAAAGAAAATACAAGAGAACACAATAAAACAATACCGACTGCGTTTGCCATTCGTTTTTTCACTTAAATCCCTCCCAAGTTTATTAGCTGCGCTTTAACGAAAACGCTTTCATAAAATTCGTTTCCTCTTCACCTCCTCGACTTCGCTATTGTTCATTAGGACGGTTTTATTAATTGGAGCATCCTTAATTTATCAGTGTTGAAAGCGGTTCCGAAACAATCATTTGCACATTTCTGAACTAATGATTATCGGACGAAGAAGATGATAATTTCCAAGGGAAGCGTCTGCAAATAAACAGCCGTTCCCCGATGAAATACCGTGAAACGGCTGCCCTAAACTAATTGGAGACCAAATCCTTGTAATAAATGTTGGTCATATCCCCCATCACCATGGGCGCTTCCTCCAAATACGTCTACCCCGTACTTTCATAATACGCGTTGTCGTCGGTCGAGATCAGGTACAGCTTCTTGAAGCCAAGCTTCTGAGCGGCTTGTATCGCCCGATCTTGCAGCAGCAAATCGATGCCTTGGTCCCGGACGTCGTTTCTTACGAACAAGTTGGTCATCCATGGCGACAAATCCTGCCGGCAGCGCAAATCGTTGGTCCAAAGCGCCACAGTGCCCACCAGCCGGTCGCCGGTAAGGGCGATGTACGTCATCGGCACCCGGTCCTTCTGCGCCGTATGAATGGTGGTGTACTTCATATTTTCTTTCGTTTGATATTTGCCCCACTCATGCCAAAACCACAAGCTCACCTCGTCCACATATTCCATCCGGTCCGCCAAATTTACAATACGAACTTCCATTTCCTCTACCTCCGCATATTTTTTGTGACTTGCATGACATTAGACACCCGGTCGACGCCAAAAGCCACATTCCAAAATGATTGTGGCTTTTTCCTCTTGCAAAGTGTCTAATGATATATAGAGCGAAAGAAGGAGACTTTCATTATGGACCCTCGGGAACGGTACGAAGACGTCGTTGCTTTATATTACGACAGAATCAAGCGTTATCTGGCGCTAAAGGTAGATCTGCAAACCGCCGAAGATTTAACGCAGTTAACGTTTATCAAGGCTTATGAAAACTACCATGCTTTTCAAAACCGTTCGACCTTATTTACCTGGTTGTCCAGCATCGCCAGAAATAATTTGAAAAACGAATACCGCAAAAAACACCGGGCTCATAAATCGATCGACGACATCGGCCGGCAGCATCACTTCGTCAGCTTCGAATTTATGACGAACGTCGAGCTTCGCATCGATATGACGACGGCCTTGCAAAGCATTCTGCCGCTGGACCGCGAAATTATCGCTTTGCATTATGACGCCGGATTTACGCTCCCGGAAATTTCCGAGATTGTAGGATTAAAGTTAAGCGCCGTCAAAAATCGCCTGTACCGGGCTTTAATAAAATTAAAGCAACAGTTTACTGTTAACGATGAGTTTCACGGAGGACTCTCCGCCGCTCGTTTCGTGCAGTTGATCAGCGCCGGCCGCACGGCGGGAGAGCCTTCGTCGCAGCAGCATCAACAAATGTATCAGCATATCTTCGACCATTTGACCCTGAAAGTCGGCCAAATCTTTGATTTGCTGCGGTACAAACCGTCCGGCAAAATAACGATTGAAATTTATGAAAATCTTCGAGCCTTTCATCAAGCCGTCCATGAGCCGGACGCTCCGAATTGGTTCATGGGCGTAGTCGAGGGTAACACGATCAAGATCGCCTCCCCGCTGCAGCCCGGCCCGGAGCATACTTATGAATCGATACTCAAGTCCGTCGTGCATCTGTTCACAATGCTTGTCGTCAAGGAAATAAACCCCGACACGCCCAAATGGCTGTATCAAGGACTTGGCGGTTACCAAGCGGAGCTCATGACCGAACTCTACATTCGCGATTCTATCGCGCCGCTGGTGGAGCAAGATCAGGTCCCCAGCCTGGTGGAACTAAACGATAACAGCTGGGCGTTCGAAACGAAAAAAGGATTTCAATTTTCGTACACGCTCGCAGCCTTTATTTTGAAGCAATACGAAGCAAGCGCGTTAAATCGATTCATCCGCAACCCCGCTGGCTTTGAAGAAGCCTTCGGTTGTTCCGAGGCCGGTTTCCATCAGAGCTGGAAGGAATGGCTGGCCGTATTTATGGAGCAGCTCCGAAGAGTATGAGCGTCATAACGCGAGTTATCCCTACTTCACCCTGAACGTACGATGCGCATACTTGCGAACGGATACGGCTGCAGCCGCCAAATAAACGATTGCCGCCGACAAGACGACGCTCGCGAAGGCAACGGGCGGAACCGGAAAGAAAACCGCAAATCCGCAGAACGCCGATACCGCCATAGACACGATGAAATATAATGGATTCTTCACATTCAAATCCGTAGAGTAAGGCTGGAAAATATAATACATAAACAGATGATGGATCGTAAAAAAGACTGCCAGCGCCGCAACGCTGAGCCATAACAGTACAGCATCCCATCCGGTCACGCTCTCGCGAGCCGAGATGGCAATCAGCGTCAGCGCTCCCCCTAACGCCGCGGCAATCAGCAAATTTTGGCCGATCATCTTGCGCAGCCGGATCAAGAAATGCTCGTAAGCCGCGCTTCGATAGAAGCTGTAACGGGTCAAGCTGATGTCGCAATGATAGAACATCGCCCTGCACGTGGTTTCGCCAACCGTCAAGAAACTCACCGCGATAGGCAAGAAGGGAAACAACATCTTCATCTCCAGCTGAAAGAGCTCCGGCTGCATGCGGTCCATGACCAGCATTGCGATCGAGCCGATGATTCCGGCAGCGGCAATAATGGCGAGCCGCTTGCGGAACGGGCGGCTGACCAAGCTGCGATGCCTTGCGAAAAATATCGCGTTCAGATAGGCATAGCCTTCCTTGCCTTCCTTGCCTTCCTTGCCTTCCAACGGCTCCCGCCGCAAGGCTTCCTCCGAATAATCGCTCTCCTTGGCTTGAACGCTCGCTTTTTGGGCATCTGCAATCATAGCGCTCATGTTCAAGTAAGGATCGTCCCGCTTCGTTGCTGCATCCACAGCCTCACGATAACGACGGTACCTCGCAAGCTGTACGGCCGCCCAGGCTCCCAGTACAGCGATCGCCAGCGCCGCCGTCCAATGCATAAGAATCGGTCCAATCGCAGGCGCTTTCTCGAAGAGGAGCGGCAAATAAGCAACGATGATGCCTGCAATAATGAAGAGCCATACAACGGCCACCTGCTTAACTAATACAATTCCTGTTCGGTCAAACAGCTTGAGATGCAAATATTCGCACAGCACTCTCCACGCCGCGACGGAAACCGCAAGCATCACCGCCTGCAGCGCCGTGCCTTGCAAGAGCAGCACGAATACGAGCAGGGCAGGGATGTAGCTGACTAGATACACGACGTAGCGAAAGGATAAAAAGGCGTGCATATAGTGCTTGGGCGACATTCGCATCAGCTTTACCGCTACATACTTCTCCCTCTTCGGTTCCAGCACATTGGCGCTGCTGACGCCTGCCGCCAGCAAGCTCATGAGCGCAAAGATATGAACGAACAGCGCAAGCGGTTCATGTCCGTGCGGCAATGCCGTCACCGGCAAATAGACAAGCAGGTAAAGATACAGCAGCTTGGACAGAAGGCTCCACAGCAGCAACACGGCAAAAACAAGGGCAGCGGCCGAGCGCTTCAGATCCGTTTTGGCATAGACGGAATTGGGAACCGCCTTGCCGATCCAGGGCAGCTTCTGGACATAGTAGAATAACAGATTGATCGCCGAGGACGTCCGTATGGCCAGCAGCGTACTAAGAACCTTCAGCATGGCTCTCATCCTTCAGCAGCTCGATAATGCTCTGCTCGAATTCCGGACTGCGCAGCAGCTCAGGCGAAACAGACGACAACCGGCCGCGATTCAAAATGACCAGCTCATCGCAAAGGTCCGATGCCAGCTGCAAAATATGGGTGGAGAAAATTAGAATATGGTCGCGCTTCATCTCGCGAAGCAGCTTCTTCATCTCCAGCGCCACAATGACGTCAAAGGACGTCAGCGGCTCGTCCAGCAAAATGACCGGCGGCTTTGTAATCAAGAACAGCAGCATTTGCAGCTTGTTCTTCATGCCGTGGGAATATCCTTTAATGAGCCGATGACGTTCTTCCTCCGCCATGCTCATCATATCGAAATATTGGTCGATCGAATATTCGATCGGAACGTTCTGGCGGCGGTTAATATCGATAAAAAACTTAACGAATTCATAGCCTGTCAGAAACTCCGGCAGGATCGGCAGCGAGTAGACGTAGCCGACGTCCTGCTCGCGCAGCTCGCGCGTCACACCGTCCGTCTCCAGCAAGGTTCGACCGCCATCCATTTTCAATTCGCCGCTCAGGCAATTGAACAACGTTGTTTTGCCTGCCCCGTTCCGTCCCAGCAGCCCGTATATTTTACCTTGCTCGAATCGATGCTCCACGCCCTGAAGCACCTGCTTCTCGTTAAACTGCTTCGTGATATTGTCCAGCACCAGCTGCAACGTCATCACTCCTCTCATCCTCACTAATACGGTTGGTCCGTCAAGCCGGTTTCCTCCCTCTCCCTACCTTCTAATTCTTGCCGCCCTGAACGATTCCTTCTTTTGGAGTGATTCCATAAAGCAGGAGCTCCGCCATTTGATCCATCACCTGCTCCAGCGGCAATTGTCCCGCCCTGCGGTTGCGGCGTTCTTCCATTAACTGATACAAACAGCCGATATACATTTGAATAAATAACTCCAGGTTGAAGGGTCGAAGAATACCTTCGCGCACGCCTTGCTCAATCAACCTCTGAATCTGGCCCCAACCAAGCGTCACATGCCGATCTATCTCGGACCACTGCTCCGGATATTTCTGCTGAAGCTCTTTCAGAAGCCGAAGATCGGACAGCATCAGCCACTCCGGGACGTTGACGAGTGTCTTCTTCAATTTTTCGAGAATCGACAGCTTCATATCCTCCATAATGGCGGCTTCCGAATGTTTCATCTCGACAATGGACTGCGTGACGATCTCCTGAATGATCTGCTCCTTGGAGGCAAAGCATTGATAAATGGTTTTCGAGCTTGCCCCTGCACGCTCCGCTAAATCCCTCATCGTAAACTTCAAACCGCGCTCGACGATTTCATCCCTTGCGGCTTCCAATATCCGCTGTTTCATGCCCGGCTCCCCTTTGTTTCGCCCGTTATAGTTGATTGGATCAGCCTTGGCAAAAAAATAAGCGGGTAAACCATCAGGAATGTATTCGGAATCCACCACCATAGATCGAAATCTCCCCGAATCGCCCAAAAGGAGATCGCTTGCAGCCCCGCACAAAACGTTAAACATAAGGAAACCAAACTTAGCGGCAGCCATGCCTTGTGCGATCTTCGGTACAGCGCAATGCTTAACAACCCTGTAATTGATACCATAATATCCAATGGAATAAACGAAAGATTCCACGCCACCATAATCGGATTGTCATAATCTTTGTACAGAAATTCGTTCGGAAGCAAGCTCAAAAATACGATCATCCAATACGCCAAAAATCCAATATCCGTTATGAACATGAACCACCTTAACGACCTTCCCATAACAACCTCCATCATCGGTAAGATTGAAGGAAAACGAAGTTATATTTTTGTTTTCCTTGATTTCCATCATACATTGTATTTATCTCTCTTTCAACTGAAGCGTGAACTGGTGTACTATAGAGCTTAGGCTTAATGCTGAAAGCAAAGCCTCTTGATTCGACAGAACACCTGGTTAGAGGAGCTCACTTGATGAAAAAGTCATGGAATTTGATCTCGCATAAATGGAAATGGAATGGAATTGTAACGATCGGAGGCATATTGATCGGGGCAGGACTTGCCGATTGCGTCCTCGCTTTGGATCAGCTTGACATCAACCAAATCGCCCGAGGATTAACGATCTTTAGTGCAGGCCTTACGATATTGGTCGTGATGGATAACTCCAAAACGCAAAAGGAAACCGAAACCATTCAAAAGGAAACTCAGCTTCGTTTAAAAAAAGTAGAGGATCAGCTGCAAGCCATACACAAATCTCAACAAATTACGGAAAAACAACTGCTCGAAATCAAACAATTGCTGCGGAAATCTTAAGTCGCGTTGAGCAGCAAGCAGAAAAACGACCCACTAGGGTCGTTTTTCTGCTATTAAGCACAATTTAGGAGAGATCGCCATTTCTCCATATTTCTCCGAGAGGCAATTAGTAGCGCCGTACAATCAAGCGGTGCAATCCTTCAAATGCCGAATGAGCCTTTGCTCATTTTCTCTCGCATCACCCAGATGAAAGGCATGCGAGGACCGATCCGACCAGAGCAGCTTTTTCCCCCTCGGCGCCTCAAGCTTTTCCACATAACGTACGATCAATTCGGGCATGACATGCTTTTCTTTAGATCCGTGTATAAACATAACCGGCATCTCCAGCGATGGAGCCTCCGCAAAAAAATCGAATGAATTTATATCGTTAATCATTCGGGGGGTGTAGGAAAGCTTGAATCCGCGCACAAGCGAGTTATAAACGTCCATGAGCGTATAATCTGGAGAACGCAGCATGATTTTGAAAATAGAGGACGGGTTTGCAGACTCTTTATCGCCGGCGTCATAGAACATAGACTTATATTTGAATTGCCATTTCCGAATGACGCCCCACTGTTTAAAGCTTTCCGTATAAGGGGGTTCACCCACTTCGACAAGCGCCTTCAGCGCTTTCCGATTATTCGTTTCCCGAGCAATTTGCAGCAGCCATTTATAACTAAGCTTATCATTCTCTGCCCAACTGGTAATCTGTGAGAATCCGGTATAAGAGTGATACAACTCCGGGTGGCGGCACGCAAGCGATAAACCGATGACGCTCCCCCACGAGTGAGCGGCAAGGTGTATCTTCTCTTGCTGAAACCGTTGTCGCAAATAATTCGTCACCTCAAGCCCGTCGCGAATAAACTGCTGCAAATGCATCGAGTCTTTCGGTATATGCTTCGAATAAGATTTGCCTGTGCCGCGTTGATCCCAAAACACGACGGTGAAATGCTGAACAAGCTCTTTGGTCGTCATGACTAACGCATAGTCGTTGCCCCGGTTTGAAACCCCTGGGATCGGCATGCTGGGGCCGCCATGAATGAAGAGCAGCAGCGGACTTCCCGGTTTTTCGGTTTGAATTAACAGGTGTTGTGTGATGCCGCCGATGGTGACAGCCTCGGTTACACTGATCCCTTGATCCGAGATGCTAAAGTCTCTGCCTTTGAATCGTTTCATACAACGTCTCCCTTCGCTGTTTTGTGCAAAAAGAATGTAATGTGCTCCTCCATCTGTTGTTCCAACGAAGAAGTGTCGTGCCCGTCAATGCGCAGCAGCTGGTATTGCGTAATCATGGATAAAATCGGATACTGGTATTCTGCAGCCAGCAATCGAACAGGAAAAGGATGAATTACTCCGAGCTCAATATATTTGGAGAACACGATCTCCAAAAACTTCAGATTCTGTTCCACCAGCTCATCAAGCAAAATGCTCCGTGCTCTGGGCTGAGCAAACTGCTCAATGCTTATAATTCGTGAAATTTTGGACATTCTTTCGTTATCGCATATGTAATATTTATATTTATCCAACCCTTGCTTCAAAAACACATGAGGCGGCCTTACTTGCAAAATCGGATCCAATGCTTCAATCGGCGGGCGTACTTTTTTTATTTCGGCTTGAAAGAGATCCAGAATAAAATGCAGCAGCTGGTCTTTATTTTTAAAATGATAATACAAGGAGCTTTCTTTAATACCGACGGTTTGCGTAATGTCTCGAATCGACACGGCGCTAAAGCCGCTTCTTGAAAATAAATCGATGGCCGTATCCACGATCTTCTCTTTGGTCGGATGCATCTTAAGAATGTTCATTCCCCCCTTACAACCCAAATTCTAACGAACGTTAGGTAGATTGTCAACACGTTGTACAGGCCCGGCCGCCCGTTAAAACGAAAAAACATCCACAACCTCAAGCGGTTGTGGATGTTTGGGCCGAAAGGGAAAATCCAAAATTCATTTCACAATTTAGGAGAGAAGCGATGCTTCGTCGCTTGTTCATAGCCGTATGCGATCTTAATTAGTTGCTCCTGAAAAAGTCAGATTTTGAAAACGAGAACTTTGGTGGGCT
>CALAWP010000075.1 GCA_937895345.1 uncultured Paenibacillus sp.
CCTTTAGTTTACTAGATTTGGGCTTGAGAGTTTACACGATTTATTTTACAGACTCTGTTATAGGAAGTACGATGACTTCTTTGAAAATACATACACGATATCTCTTTAATTATTTGTTTAAAAATTCATTCCTCTTGATAATATTATAGATAGAGGGGTGTTCTTGTTTATTATCTGGATATCGAATATCAAGATGTTCAATCTTCAAGTCGTCTTCTGTGTTTAAAACAACCTTTCCTTCGGGGGTAATAGAGAATAGGCCTGCATCAAACGCAACTTCATGAGTAACACACAAACAAATTCCATTCTGGACTTCTTCAGTACCACCATCTGCTACAGGCCATATATGCGCCGCCCTTAAAACTTTAGAATTACTTATACTGCAAACAGCACATTGATTGTTATATGTTTTTAAAACATCATCTCTAAATGACTTTTGTCTTCTAACAGGTTTTAAAACAACTGATTCTTGCCATTCTCTAACATTAGGATATGGTCTTCTTTCATTGTAAGACTCCTCGTCCTCCAGAGTAACACTCCCATCATCGTTAAGTATTGATATGGGCAAAGACTCATATCTTAACATAGACATATCCAGAAGCCCCCATGTCCCATGATAATCAAGCACAACCATCACACGTACTTCATTCTTTGCATGATAAAAAAATTGGCAGATGGGGAATAGCGTATCTTCATCTAATTCCTCTATAATTTCTTCTTTTAGCGCTTGATTTCTTTTTTCTCTTTTTGCAGCATTATTAGCTTCTATATAATAACTCTTTAGTAAAGTACTTATTTGAACGCATCTTGTATCACTCACTTCACTTTTTATCTTATTTCCTATAGCGTTTTCGTATTCACGACGCCCCACCACCTTAAGTCCCGTAAGGGACGGCCGCGATGCGGTTAGGTGGTGCGGGTGTGTCCGGATGATTCCGCTTCCCTGCAATTGAAATGCCTCTCTGAATCCTCCTCTAACTTCGTGCCGGACCGAGGGCGAATGCCCGATGCGTGAATATTGTGTTAGATGAAGTTCCTCACTGCACCGAAATACTAAATATATCCTTAAAACTATCAATTACTTTAGTGTTTAAGCTTGTTTCACCGGTTGATTCGATCCATTTCATAACTATTGCTCCTGATAATGCTTCTGAATCAAGTTCCCTGAAAATAAATTCTCTACTTCTTCTTTGATACATAAACTCCTCATTAACTAATCTTATCAGAGCAATGTTATGGGCTTTCGCATATTCTAAGGCACCTTTTTGGAATGAGCTAGAAGAAACTAATATCCCCTTTTGAGCTCCTATTGATTCGACTTTATCTTTCAGAAGTTGAACATAGTCTCGTTTAATTGGGTTTCGGTGGTGCTTACATTCAACAAGTGTAAGAAAATTTACTCCAAGTTCTTGAAATCGGATAGATATATCTATATTAAACTCGCCATCTAGACCTTTGATATTCTCTCTGTGTATCACCTCAACATTAGGGAAAGATTCTTGAAATTTCCTCATTACTATCAATTCAAATTGTTTAGCAGTTATTACTACATTGGGATACAACATAACTGGAGGAAATTCTTCCATAATCTTCATCTCCTTGTTTTTGAGGAATTTCGTCTAACTATTAAATCTATGAATTTCAAATATGAGTCCATTTAAAGTAGGATATGTGTATTGTACTCTCGGACCAGAAGCCCCACCTTTGGAACCTCTATTACGATCATATAATACTTCCAATTATATCCGCAACGTTTTTTGACAGAATATTCACTCTACCTACCTAAGCCGACAGAGACTTCCATGCCTAAAGTCTTAAATACTGAAGTGCGTTTTTTCACTAAGATGCTTCCGATACTAAAAACAAAAACCCGCCACTCTACCGAGCAACGGACTGTAACTCACCATATCCTTCTCTACTCTATTTTCCTTAAAGCAAACACCCTAATACTGCCGATTCGCCGCTTCCCGATCCGCCATCCCTTCGGTAAACACGCTTTCCTGCGGGACGATGCGCTTGGGCAGCGTGCGGCCTTCGATAATTTCCCGAACCGCTTGCATGATGATCGGGCCGAGCAGCGGGTTGCATTCGACGATGCAATTGATTTTGCCCTCCACCATCATTTCGAACGCTTTGCGCGTACCGTCGACGGAGATGATAATGATGTCTTTGCCCGGACGCAAGCCGTATTCCTCGATCGCTTCGATTGCCCCGAGCGCCATGTCGTCGTTATGAGCGTACAGCACCCGAATGTCGCCGCCCAGTTCCTTCAGGAAAGCGCGCATTGTCTCCTTGCCCTGCTCCACCGTGAAGTCGGCGGGCACGGCCCGCTGGATGACGAGGTCTTCGCGCTCCTGGATAATATCCCGAAAGCCCCGGCCCCGCTCGATTGTCGGCGATGAGCCCTCCGTCCCCTGAAGCTCTACAATGCTGATAGGCCCGGGTTCATTGCGCAGCTTGTCGAGCAAATATTTGCCCGCCTTTTGCCCTTCTTCGTAAAAGTCGGAGCCAATCGTTGTCACATATAACGAGGGATCGCTTACTTCCACCGCGCGGTCGGACAAAATAACGGGGATGCCCGCCTGCTTCGCCTCCTGCAAGATCGGCTCCCAGCCCGATTCGATCACGGGAGAGACGGCGATAACATCGACCTTCCGCTCGATAAAGCCGCGGATCGCCTCAAACTGCTTCTCTTGCGACTGCTCGGCGTTGTCGAATAGCAGCTCGATGCCCGCTTCGGCCGCCGATTCCCGAATCGACCGGCTGTTGGCCATCCGCCAGTCGCTTTCCGAACCGAGCTGGGAGAAGCCGAGTACGATCGGTTGCTCCGGAGCCTCCTGCTCCTCCCCCGCCCCATTCCCAGCCGGCATACTGCTGACCGGCGACGTCGGTACGTCGCGGGATGCGGTACCGCCCGGCGCTTCACACCCCGCCGCCAAGAGCAGCAGCCCCGGCAGCAAAGCCGCCAGCATAACCGACAACAGCCGCGCTCCTATTCGATTGCTTCTCTTCCGGATCATGCCGACGCCTCCTTTAGCTGACCGCAATTAGACGGTCCCATTCGGTTAGCTGAATTCTAACAGATTCAGATAACGTTATTTCGACGAAAAGTGGTCTTTCAAAATTTTAACGGACGCAGCCGTCTTTATCTGCCCAAATTTACCGTGATAGAGAGTCCAGAAGGCCCAATAAGGTTACTGAAATCCGTAAGAAATAAAATGGACCTCAAAATGAGCAAATAGCGACTGTGGTGTCCCTTAGGCACGGTTTACGGTTGCGGCTCGCTACTCGTGCGCAGTGCGCGGCACGGTTGCGGCTCGCGACTCGTACGAACGCTAGGCGCGTTCACGGTCTGCGAATCGCGGTCCATGGCTCGCCCCGCAGCTCACCGCACGCAGCTCGCGTCTCGAACGCGGCTCGCGACACATGCGCGGTGCGCGATTCGCGCTTCACCGCTCAACGCCAGCTTCAACAACCCTCATTATAAACTTCGCGCTTTGCTTCTGGAAGCCCTTGCATGAAAGATCCGCTGCAGCAAAATAAACAGGAACAGCAGCAGGCCGATGACGATCTTCGTCCACCAGGAGCTGAGCGTCCCTTCGAAGTTGACAATCGTCTGGATGACGCCCTGGATGAGCACGCCGAACAGCGTACCCGCCACGTAGCCGACGCCGCCGGTCAGCAGCGTGCCGCCGATGACGACCGCCGCGATGGCGTCGAGCTCCAGCCCAACCGCATGCAAGCCGTAGCCGGACAGCATGTAGAACGTAAATACGACGCCGCCCAGCGCGGAGCAGAAGCCGCTGAACGCATAGACGAGCATCTTCGTGCGGGCGACGGGAAGGCCCATGAGCAAAGCGGACTGCTCGCTGCCGCCGATGGCATACGTGTTGCGCCCGAAGCGCGTATACCGGGACAGGTATATCGCCAGCGCGACGACCGCCAGCGCAATGATGACGCTGATCGAGATGAAGCTGCCGCCCGGCAGTTTGATTTTGGTCATGGCCATCTGCTTGTAGAACGGATCGGTTATCGTAATCGTGTTGATGCTAATGACGTAACAGAGTCCCCTCGCCAGAAACATGCCCGCGAGCGTCACGATGAACGGCTGGATTTTAAAATAATGAATGACCGCGCCCATCCCCCAGCCGAACACGGAACCGATCGCCAGCACGAGCGGAATGACGACGGCCGGAGGCCAGCCCTGCTGCTCCACCAGCGAGGCGGACAGCATTGTGGTGAGCGCCACCATCGCGCCGACGGACAAGTCGATGCCCCCCGACAAAATAACGAACGTCATGCCGACCGCCACAATGAGCAAAAAGGCGTTGTCGATGAACAGGTTCAGCAGCACCTGCGACGAGAAAAAGCCCGTATAGCGGAACGACCCCGCCAGAAACACAAGCACGAACAGGCCGATCGTCACAAGCACGGGAAAAAACGGCCGGTTAAGCATGGCGCGTCACCTCCGTTTCCGCCGGGTAGCGGCGTTTCTTCCAACGCTGGGCCAGCTTGCCCCTGAACTGCTCGGACTGCACCAGACATACGGCAAAGACGACGAACGCCTTGACGACAAGCGTAATTTCGGGCGGCACGCCCGTTATATAGATCGTCGTCGTCAGCGTCTGGATGATGAGCGCGCCGACGACCGTGCCGGACAAATAAAATCGTCCGCCGTTCAGCGAGGTGCCGCCGATGACGACCGCGAGGATCGCGTCGAGCTCGTACCACAGCCCGGCGTTGTTGCCGTCCGCGCTCGAGACGTTCGAGCTTAACAGGATGCCGGCCAGTCCGGCGCACAGCCCGCAAAACATATAAACGGCAAGCAGCACCGTGCGCGAGCGGATGCCCGCCAGCCGGCTGGCCGTCGCGTTCGAGCCGACCGACTCGATGAACATGCCGAGCGCCGTCCGCCGCGTCAGCCAGGCCGCCGCCAGCCAGACGGCCGCCACGATAAAGACGGAGAATGGCAGCAGCGCAAGCCAGCCGGCCCCGATATATTTATACGGTCCGCTGGTGACGTTAATAATTTGCCCGCTGGTGACCAGCTGTGCGATGCCCCGGCCCGCCACCATCAAGATGAGCGTGGCGATGATCGCCTGCATGCCCGCACCGGCCACCAGCACGCCGTTCCATAAGCCGAGCAGCAGCGACAGAACGAGAGCAACGCCGACGGCGGCCAGTACGAGGACGACCGAATTTTGATCCGACGATTTGCTGACGATCAGGCAGGCAACCGCGCCCGCGATGGCCACGACCGAGCCGACGGACAGATCGATGCCGCCCGTCGCAATGACGAGCGTCATGCCGATGGCGACGAGAATAAGCGGCGCGCCGTAATTTAAAATATCGATCAGGCTTCCGTACAAATGGCCGCCTTGTATCCGAATCGAAAAAAATCCGGGTTTGTACACGAGATTAAACAATAACAAAGCCGCGAGCACCATAAGCGGCCAGAACAGGTGATGCTTCGAAATCCGGTTCCACATGTCGTCTTACCCCCCTGCGATTGCCTTCATGACATTCTCGTGATTGATGTCGCCGGCTTCCATCGTCTTGACCAGCTGCCGGTCCCGCAGCACGGCGATCCGGTCGGCCACGCGCAGCACCTCTTCCAGCTCGGACGAAATGAACAGCACCGACATCCCTTCGCGCGACAGCGCCAGCACGAGCTTCTGAATTTCCGCCTTCGCGCCGATGTCGATGCCCCGCGTCGGCTCATCGAGAATGAGAAGCTTCGGCTGCATGAGCAGCCAGCGCGCCAGCAGCACCTTCTGCTGGTTGCCGCCGCTCAAATTGCGGATCAGCTGCTCCGGATTTTTCGGATTAATATTCAGCTTCTGAATAAATTCGTCCGCGATTTCGTCCTGCCGCTTGCGGGATATCGTCCGGAACCAGCCCCGGCTTGCCTGCAGGGCGAGCACTATATTTTCGCGGACGGTCAGCTCGCCGATAATGCCTTCCGTCTTCCGGTTTTCCGAGCAAAAGGCTATGCCTTCGCGAATCGCCTGGCGCGGCGTATCGATGCGGCTTTCCCGGCCCGCCACCGTCACCTTGCCGCTGTCCGCCCGGTCGGCGCCGAACAGAAGACGCGCGGTTTCGGTCCGTCCCGATCCGAGCAATCCGGCCAGACCGATAATTTCGCCCCGCGCAATGTCGAGATCATAAGGCTCGATCGAGCCGAGCCGGCCGAGCCGCTCCGCCCGCAAAAATGGTTCTCCCTCCGCCTCTTCGCCGGTACCGGACGTAAACGGAGCGTCGGACCCGGACGGGACACCGGACGCGGAAGTGAACGGAGCATCGGACCCGGACGGGACACCGGACGCGGATGTGGACGGAGCGTCGGACCCGGACTGCACGCCGGGCGCGGACGGAGCTTTCGACTGAGGGAGCTCGGCCAGCAGCTGCAGATCTTTGCCGATCATCTTCAGCACCAGCTCCATGCGCGGCAAATCCGCCGCCATATATTCGCCGACGAACTCGCCGCCGCGCAAGATCGAAATCCGGTCCGATATTTCGTATACCTGATCCAGAAAGTGCGTTACGAACAGGATCGCCAGCCCCTGCTCCTTCAGCTTGCGCATTACCGCGAACAATTCCCATACTTCGTTGGCGTCGAGGCTGGACGTCGGCTCGTCCAAAATAAGCACTTTGGCCGAAATGTTCAGCGCCCGGGCGATGGCGACCAGCTGCTGCACGGCGACGGAGTACGCATCGAGCGGCCGCGTAACGTCGATATGGACCTGCAGCCGGTCCGCGAGAAGCCGCTTCGCCTGCCGGTTCATTTCGTTCCAGTCGATGCGGCCGAATTTGCGGGGCTCCCGTCCGATGAAGATGTTTTCGGCCACGCTCAAATTCGGGCACAGATTGACCTCCTGATAGACGGTGGCGATGCCGGCTTCCTGCGCCTCCAGCGGACTGCCGACCGCAAGCCGCTTCCCTTCCAGCGTCACGGCGCCTTCGTCGATTTCGTACACGCCGGTCAGCACCTTGATCAGCGTCGATTTGCCAGCGCCGTTCTCGCCCATAAGCGCATGCACTTCGCCCGGAAACAGCCGGAAGTCGACGTTGTTCAGCGCCGCTACGCCGGTAAACCGTTTATGGATGCCGCGCATTTCCAGCACCGGCTTCTGTCCAAATTCCATTGCCGCTTCGCTCCTCTCTTCACATAAAGGAGCCGCTTCGTCCTTACTCCAGGCCGAACGGCTCCTTCATGCGGGTTGCTTAATATTTGCGGTCCGGAAGCGCCGCTTTCGCTTCTTCGGACGTAAACGTGCCTTCCTCCGTCACGATCCGCTTCGGAATGTCCTTGCCGGCCAGCACATCGCTGACGGCTTGCATCAGCTGAGGGCCGAGAAGCGGATTGCACTCGACGATAAAGTTGATTTTGCCTTCGGCCGCCGCCGTCATGCCGTCCTTCACCGCGTCAACCGTAATGATGATAATATCTTTGCCCGGCACGAGGCCCGCCGCTTCGATCGCCTGGATGGCGCCCAGCCCCATGTCGTCGTTATGCGCGTAGAGAACGTCGATGTCCGGATTCGCCTGCAGGAACGATTGCATGACTTCCTTGCCTTTGGCGCGGGTAAAGTCGCCCGACTGCGAAGCGATAATTTTCAAGTTCGCATTGTCCTTGATCACTTCCTCGAAGCCCGTCTTCCGGTCGATCGCCGGCGCGGAGCCCGTCGTGCCTTGCAGCTCCACGATGTTGACCGGCTCGGAAGCGTCCTTGAACTGCTCCAGAAGCCAGCGGCCTGCGCGGCGTCCCTCTTCCACGAAGTCGGAGCCGATAAACGTCTCATAGAGCGACGTGTCTTCGGAATCGACGGCGCGGTCCGTCAGAATGACCGGAATGCCGGCGTCCTTCGCTTCCTGCAGCACCGTGTCCCAGCCCGATTCGACGACCGGGGAGAACGCGATGACGTCCACCTTTTGCTGAATAAACGAACGGATCGCTTTGATCTGGTTCTCCTGCTTTTGCTGCGCGTCGGAAAACTTCAGCTCGAAGCCCGCTGCCGCCGCCGATTCCTTGATCGAGTCGCTGTTGGCCGTGCGCCAGCCGCTCTCTGCGCCGACCTGGGAAAAGCCGAGCACCACCTTGTCTCCGCCCGCATTGCCGCCTCCGCCTTGTTGCGCCGGCGCCGTTGCGCCGCCTCCGTTGCCACCGCCCCCGTTGCCGCCGCCGCATGCCGACGTCATGACTATAACCGCCGCGAACGCAGCCAAGGCGCCCGATTTCCACAAACTTTTCATCTTTCTAACCTCCCCTTTATATCACCGCTTGCCGGTGTGAGGCCATTATAAAACGTTTTCATTGCGGCAAAATACGGAGCATCGCGGGAAAACGATGGGTTTATATGGGAAGTTTGCCGGCTGTCGTCCGGAACAGATTTGTTTTTTTGTTTAAAACTTATAATTTTTTGTTTATGGATGCGTTTCCAAACCGATCTGGTATAAAATGAAAGGAAACGGCCGGCACACGAGCCGGTCCGCATCCGATAAGCGCCGAAAGGGACTGGCGAATCATGACGAAGCTTCTCCCCCGGTTCATGTCCAGCATCAAGGCGAAAATGCTGGCCATGTTCGTCATTCTCACGTCCATACCGCTGCTGGCGGTCGGGCTCATTTCCTATCAGAAGTCGTTCAACACCGTTTCCGAGCACAGCAAAGCCGCCACTTTGTACGTTGCGGACCAGCTGGCGCGCAATATCGACATCCTGTTTCAGGACAGCGGCCGGCTGCTCGAGCTGGAAAAAAATCCTTCGGTGCTGCAATTTCTGTTCCGGCAGACCGATTCGTACGCGGACGCGAAGGAAATATTGCGGACGTTCGATCTCTATCGCAAGACGTATCAATACGACAACGTGCTGAACATCTCGATGGTCAACTTGTACGGCCGCGGCATCAGCGAGCGCAAGGGCGTATTCGCGCTGAACAAAAATCCGCTGCGCAATCCCCATTTTCAGCATCTGATGAACCGTCCCGACGACGTGCTGATCATTCCGCCCTTCGAGGCTTCCCCGCTCGACCGGCTGGACGGCTTCCAATACGGCGGCAGCGGCGTCATCTCGATGATGGCGACCGTAAAGCAGCGCATGACGAGCGAGGTCATCGGATTTATCGTCATCGATTTGAGCGACGAAACGGTGCAGCAATTTTCCGACGCGTATCGGATCGGCGAAACCGGACGGTTCATCATCGTCGAGGAAGACGGCGAGCCGGTATACGAGCCGGCCGGGCTGCCGCAGGCATGGTCCGCGAGCCTGGCTCCCCGCCTGCAAACGGCGAAGGACAGCTTCGTCACCGAAGGCGACGGAGGCAAGCCGCTGTTTGTCGCTTATACGACGTCCGAGACGACCGGCTGGAAAATCGTCGGCGTCGCTCCGCTGCAGGAAATCGTGGCGGAGGCGAGCGAGATCCGGCAGCTTATTATCGTAAGCGTGGGGCTCAGCATCGGGTTTGTCATCGGGCTTTATTACTTCATCAGCTCCCGGCTCATTCGGCCGCTCAAACTGTTGAAAACGAAAATGCGCCAAGCCTCCTCCGGCAATCTGGACGCCAAGGTCGTCCCCGTCGGCACGGACGAAATCGCCGAGCTGGGCAGCAGCTTCAATGCGATGACCGGGCAGATCAAGGCGCTGCTCGACCGGAGCATCCGCGAGCAAAAGCAAATTCGGATGGCGGAGCTGCGCACGCTGCAGGCGCAGATTAACCCTCATTTTTTGTACAATACGCTCGATTCGATCATTTGGATGGCCGAGGCCGGCAAGCGCGAGCAGGTCATCGGGCTGGTGAAAGCGCTGTCGGGATTTTTCCGCATCAGCCTCAGCAAAGGCAAGGATTGGATAACGGTGCGCGAGGAGCTGGAGCATGTGCGCAACTATTTGGTCATTCAGCAAATCCGGTACCGGGACATTCTCGATTTCGCCATCGAGGCCGACCCGGAGGCGCTCCATCACCGCATGCTGAAGATGACGATCCAGCCGCTCGTGGAGAACGCGATTTACCATGGCATCAAGAACAAGCGGGGCAAAGGAACGATCTTCGTCGCCTGCTCTCTGCAGGAGGGCGGGCAAACGCTGGCCGTCCGCGTCGAGGACAACGGGGGCGGCATGAGCGGAGAGCGGCTGGAGCGGCTGCGCGAACGCATCGCCGGCCACGGGCAAGAGACGCCGGGCGGCGGCCGGGACGGCTTGGACCGCGAAGGAGGCTTCGGGCTGCACAACGTCAACCAGCGCGTCCGGCTTTATTACGGGGCGGAATACGGGCTGACGATCGCCAGCCAGGAAGGGGCCGGTACGGCCGTCACCGTCCGCATCCCGATTATTCCAGGAGGGGATTGAAATGGCCAAAAAAGTGTTTTTCGTCGACGACGAAATCGTCATTCGGGAAAACATACGCGCCTGCATCGACTGGGAAAAGGAAGGCTTCGACTATTGCGGCGACGCCCCTGACGGGGAATATGCGCTGCCGCTCATCGAGGAGCATCGCCCCGACATTCTCATTACCGATATTAAGATGCCGTTCATGAACGGGCTGGAGCTGTCCGCCATCGTCCGCAAGCGGCTCCCGGATACGAAGATCGTGCTGCTGAGCGGTCACGACGAGTTCGAATACGCGCGCCAGGCGCTCCGGCTCGGCGTGGAGGATTATTGTCTCAAGCCGTTCGGGTCGGCGGATATCATCCAGCTGCTGTACGGCCTGTCCGACAAGATCGACCGGGAAGCCGCGCACAAGGCGAAGCTCGAAAGCCTGGCCCAAAGCTTGACGGTCAAGGAGCAGGATGCGCGCGAGCAATTGATCGCCAAGCTGTGCGGCGGCTTTATCGCGTCGGCCGAAGCTTGCGAATGGGCGGCGGAGCTTGGTATTCCGCTCATCGCCCGCCATTACGGCGTCGTTGTGACCGATATCAGGCCGCAGGAAGCCGGCGTCATGGACCCGGGAACGACGGCGGCGGCGGAAGCCGGCCTCGAGGCGCTGCTGTCCCGCCATGTATCCTTTCTGCAATGGAAGCGCAGCCGTTCGGAGACGGTATGGGTGCTGCAATCGGAGAGCCTCTCCGTCATGCAGGCGCTGCTGCAGCTGCTGCCGGAAGCGGTGAAGACGCTGGAGCAAAATCATTTCTGCGCCGTTTCGTTCGGGCTCGGCACTGTGCAGGATCGGCTGCAAGGGGTGCACGCCTCCTTCCTCGATGCCGAAGAGGACAAATACGGGCGCAAGCTGGCCGAGCAGCACCGCAGCCATCTGATGGAGCTGTCCGCCTCGTCCGATGGCGGCATGCTGCTGGACCGGGAGAGCTTTATCGCTTTTCTCGCGTCCGGCGCCTCCCGCCGGGCCGAAGAGGAAATCCGGAAGTTTGCCGCCGGGCTGCAGTCGATCGACTGGCACTCGTCGCTGCTGGGCTACTTTGTGCTCAGCGACGCGACGTTCGAGGCGATCCGCAAGGCCCGCGCCTTGTTTCGCGCCTCCGGCGTGACGCAAGAAGCGATCGAGAGGCTGAACGCCCGGATCCATGCGGTCAAGAGCTGGGACGAAGCGCTCGCGTATTTGACCGATCTGGCCGAGCTGTTCTGGAAGTGGCGCGCCGAATCGGCCGGCAAATACGGCGAGCTGATTGCGCAGGTGAAAGCTTTCGTGCAGACGAATTACGCGCAGGAGGGCTTGTCGCTGCAGGATGCGGCCGACCGCGTCAGCGTCAGCCCGAGCCACTTGAGCAAAGTGTTCAGCCAGGAAACCGGCGGAACGTTTATCGAATTTCTGATGATGACGCGCATTCGCAAAGCGATGGAGCTGCTGCGCTCCACCAACGAGAAGTCATACGAAATCGCCCATCGGGTCGGCTACAACGATCCGCATTACTTTTCGAACCTGTTCAAACGGGTGACGGGGATGACGATCCGGGAGTACCGCAAGCAAGGGGGCAGCGCCGGAGATTTGGGAGAGGGGACCATGCATGTTTCGTGACGATGCGGGGAACCGGGCAGGGAGATTCCGTTTCCGGCATAATGCCGAACGCCGGCCGGGACTTCCCCATGTTCAATCCGTCATCCGCCGCGCTGCCCATCGGCGGACGAAACGGTTCCGTTTCGCTGTTCTGCTATTGGCCATTGCTCTTCTGCCTGCCGCCGTCGGATGCGCGAAGGAGCCGGCCGGATCGGCCCCTCCGTCCGCTTCCGCTCCTCCGTCCGGAGACCCGGACGCTTCCGCATTTACGTTCGGCATTATTTACCCGATCGCCCATCCGTTCTATGAGACGGTAACCGAACGCGCCGAGCTGGCGGCGGCGGCGGCCGGCGGCAGCCTCGTCGTCAAAGCCCCGGACGAGGCGAATGTGGAGCAGCAAATCCGGATGCTCGAAAATATGATTCGACTGAGAGTGGACGGCATCGCCATATCGCCGGTCGACAGCGAGGCGCTGGCCCCGTATATCGACCAGGCCGCGGAGGCCGGCATTCCCGTCGTTTGCTTCGAATCGGACGCGCCTTCCAGCGCGAGGATCGCCTATATCGGCGGCGACAACCGACGAACCGGCGCCCGCATGGGCGAGGCGCTGCGGCAATTGCTGCGCAAGGGCGGCATGGTGCTCGTCGAATCCGGCATCTCCGGCATGGCCGGCCAGCAGGAGCGGCTGGACGGATTTCTGGATTACGTGCGAGAACAGCCGGACATTCACGTCCTCGAGGTGCGTTCGAGCGAGGGCAGCGACGACCGCGCCTTGGCGGAGCTGGAACGCATGATCGAGGACCACCCCCATTTCGACGCGTTCGTGGCGCTCGATTACGTGTCCGGCTCCAGCTCCGTGCTGGCCTGGAAAGCGATGGGCCTGAACCGCTACTCGCTGACGATCGGCATGATGCCGGCCATCGGCGAAGCGATCGTCAACGGCCAAATTACGCTGGCCGTCACGCAGAACGAATCCAGCTGGGGAGGCCGCATCGTCGATGCGCTGCTGAAAGCGATGAACGGTCAACCCGTTCCCGAGCGGATCGACACCGGCGAATCGGTCGCAGACGGCGGCGTTTTACGTCCCTGACCTGTCTATTTCGCCGAAAGCGCGCGGGCCGGCTTATGGCCGGCCTTTCGAGCCGTGAGCAGCATCTGAATCGCCATCATGGCGGCGACCATAACCAGCATGGCGAGCAGCGCGCCTTCGAAGCCCCCGCTGTAATCGCGCAGGGCGCCGACGAGCAGCGGTCCCGCCGCTCCGATCACGTAGCCTCCGCATTGGGACATCGCCGACCACGACCCGGCCTCCTCGGACGTATTCGTCTCCACGATCGGCAGCATGAGCGCAAGCGGAAACAATCCGCCCGCCCCTATGCCCAGGCAGACGACCGCCGGCAGCATTGGCAGATGCAGCAGCAGCAGGACGATTCCCGCAAGCTCGAACAGGCTGCAGCCGATCAGCGCGATCCGAAGGCTGCCGGACTTGGCCGCGAGCGCGGGCACCGTCAACGATACCGGAATTTGCACGAGCGTAAATACGGTCAGGAGCAGCGCCGAGCTTGCCGGGCTGTAGCCGAAGCTGTGCGCCATGGGCGAAATCCAGGCCGTCACGGAATAAAACATGCTCGCCATCATGGCGAAAAAAAGGGTCAGCAGCCAGGCTTTCGCATTCCGAATTGGAAGCTTCGACCGGACCGAACTTTCCCGGCTTGCCCGCACGGGCAGAAAGGCCGACCAAACGGCGAGCGCCAATACGCCGAGTACGGCCCAGCATGACAAGGCCAGCGTCAGGCTGTTCCGGCTCTGCTCGTAGATCGGGATCGAGAAGGCGGAGGCGGCGGCCGCGCCCGCTACCATCGCCGCGGAATAAATGCTGACGACGCCCGGGCTCGCCGGAAAATACTTTTTGATATAACCCGACAGCAGCGGCCCGGTCAGGCTGATCCCTAACCCGCCGATCAAGGCGCTGGACACAAGCGACGGAACGGAGCCGTCAAGGCCGCGCCAGGCCGTCGCTCCCGTAATGAGCAGCAGCGCCATAACAATCGTACGCTCGAGTCCGATTCGGTCGCGCAGGACAGCCGCCGCGGGGGCGAACACGCCCATGCACAAGACGGGCAGCGTCGTCAGCAGGCTTGCCGTCAATCCGCTCATCCCGAGCTCGGTCTGCATCGTTTCCAGCAATGGCGCGACGGACGTGATGATCGGCCGCAAATTTAACGCGGACAGAAACAGGGCCAGAAACAAATAGTACTTTTTCATATTCTCAGCTTCTCTCTTGTTTGTACGTGTTTTAAGTATAGAGATCGGCTTTTCATTGATCAATTCAATAAATCATATTATTATGATAGTAAAATACTATTAATGTTCAGGAGCCGTCCGATGGATACGCGTAACCTGCAATACTTTATCGCCGTATATGAACATCTACATTTTACGAGAGCGGCCGAAGAGCTTGGCATTTCGCAGCCGACGCTGAGCCAGCAAATCCGCATCCTCGAAGCGGAGCTGGGCACGCCTCTGTTCGACCGGATCGGCAAAAAGGTCGTCGCGACGGAAGCCGGCAAGCTGCTCCGGCTGTACGGAGAAAAGATGCTTCAAGCCGAGCGGGACGCCAAAAATGCGATTCAAGAGCTGCTGGCCGCGCAGCGCGGAGCGATCCGACTGGCCGTCCTGCCCTCGGACCTCGATTTTCAGCTCGTTCCGCTGTTCGTTCAATTTAACCGGAATTATCCCGGCATTCAGCTGCAGGCGATTTCCACGACTCATATCCGGGAAGAGGTGCTCGGCCATAAAGTCGATATCGGAATCGGCATGCAAGGTCCGCCCGACAAGAGGCTGGTGCAAATTCCGCTGGGCGCCGAGCCCTACCGGCTGTTCGTCCACGCGGAGAGCGGACTGGCGGACCGGGAGGCGGTAACGCTGCGGGAGTTGGAGAAGGAAGCGCTTGTGATGTATCCCAAAGGTTATGTGGGGCGCGATTTGGTGGAACAGGCGTGCCGGGACGAGGGGGTTGAACTGGCGGCGGTCATGGAGACGACCACGGCCGCTTCGCTGCTGCAGCTCGTTTCGGCCGGGGTCGGCGCCACGATCCAGCCCAAGGGACTGCTGAAGCGGTTTCCGGAACGGTCGGATATTAAGGCAGTGCCGATTGCCGGCCCGGCGCCGGTCCGTCAGCTGGAGCTGATCTATGGCGCGGATCGATTTGTCGGCAGCTCTCAGCGCCAGCTGACGGATTGGCTGATCGATTTTTTTGAGGAATACATGAACGAATAACCGCGCGGTTAACCACGCGGTTATTCGCTTCTTGCCCTAGGGCTTCAAGCCGTAAAAGCTTGCGCAATTGCCGCCGAGCACCTTGTCCCGCACATCTTCCGGATACCGTTCCAGGTAGCGGATGACGATTCCCATCACGGACCGGTAGTCCCTGCTGACCGTGCAGACGGGCCAATCGGAGCCGATCATGAGCCGGTCCGGGCCGAACGCCTCGAAGGCCGCGTCCAGATAAGGCGCAAAGTCCGCTTCCGTCCAACGCTCCCAGTCGGCTTCGGTCACCATGCCGGACAGCTTGCACGAGACGTTCGGCCGCTTGGCCAGCTCGTGCATGTCCCGCTTCCAGGCCGGGAACGCCTCGCCGCCTCCCGCATCGCCGCTCCCGATCCCGCTCTTGATATCGGGCTTCGCGATATGGTCCAGGACGAACGGCTGCTCCGGAAACTCGTCCGCCAGCCGCGCCGCCGTCGGCAGATGCTTCGGAAACAGCAGCAGGTCGTAGGTCAAGCCGTATTCGCGCAGTCTTCCAATACCTCGGCGGAAATCGCCGCGAAGCATAAAGTCGTCGTCCGGCTCGTCATGGACGACATGGCGCACGCCCCGCAGCTTCGGGTGAGCCGAGAAGCCGGCCAGCTGCCGTTCCAGCTCCGGCGAACGCAAGTCGACCCAGCCGACAACGCCTTTGATCCAGGCGCAGCGATCCGCCAGCCGCAGCAGCCATTCCGTCTCCTTGAGCGACTGCCTTGCCTGAACCGCCACAATGCCGTCAAATCCCGCCTCGTCGAGCAGCGGCTTCAAGTCTTCCGGCATAAACGGCCGCTTCAGCTTTCGATGGTCTTCCCCTATCCAGGCGTACTCCTCCGGGTTGTAATCGATAAAGTGCACATGGGCATCGATGCGCATCGCCGCGCCTCCCTTACCTTGTTATAATTCCACCATCGCTTTGATGACGCCGGTTTCCGGCTTCAGCCACGTCTCGAACTGTCCGATCATGCCGTCAAAGTCCGCCCGATGGGTAATGAGCGGCTCCACGTCGATCTGTCCGTCCTCAATCGCCCGGATGACGCGGCGAAAGTCTTCCGGCGTCGCATTGCGGCTGCCGAGCAGCGTCATTTCCTTGCGGTGAAAGTCGGGATCGTGGAACGTAATATCGTCCTTGACAAGGCTGACATAGACGACTCTGCCGCCGAACGAGGCGTAATCGAACGCGCGCTCCATCGACTTGACGTTGCCGGTCGCGTCGAAGACGGCGCCCGCGAGACTGCCCTGCGTCAGCTCGCGAAGCCTCTCAAGCGGCCGGTCGGCCGCGTCGATGACGAACTCGGCCGGCGCCCAGGACCGGCAGAACGCCAGCCGATCCCGGTTCATATCCATTGCGATGACCCGCGCGCCGGCCAGATGCAGCAGCTTCATCGTGCCGAGCCCGATTGGGCCGGCTCCGATCACAAGCGCGAATTCGCCGGGCTGCACGTTCGCGCGGCGGACGGCATGCGCTCCGATGCCGAGGCATTCCACGATGGCCGCCGCATCCAGGCTGATGCCGTTCACCGGGAAGAGATGGGTGACGGGCACCGTAACGTACTCCCGCATCCCCCCGTCCCGGTGGACGCCGATCACCTCCAGCCGCTCGCAGCAATTCGTTTTGCCGTTGCGGCAAGCCGCGCACTCTCCGCACTCCATGTACGGCATAATCGCCACCCGGTCGCCCGGCTTCAGGGCGCCGGCCGCGGCGGACGCGGCTTCGTCCGCCGCTCCCGCTTCGCACAGCTCGACAATTTCGCCGGACAGCTCGTGGCCCAGGATGCGCGGATATACGAAGTACGGCTGCCGTCCCCGGTATGCGTGAAGATCCGTTCCGCAAATGCCGATGCGCCGAATGCGGACAAGCGCCTCTCCCGGCTGCGGCATCGGCCGCTCCATTTCCTTCAGGACAAACTTCTCCGGCGTTTCGCAGACGATCGCTTTCATTCGGCCGCCTCCTCTCCGTTATTTTCGTCCAGTCCGACCTTCCACGTCCGGTTATGCACCGGTTCCAGGATGCGGCGCACCTGCGCCAAGGCGGCTTCATCGACCGGCTCCTCCAGCCAGGATACGTTGTTCGCAAGATTCGCCGGACTCGCCGTGCCGACCAGCGTCGTCGGAATCGCCTCGTTCGAGACCGCATATTGAATCGCCAGCTTGGCCAGATCGAGGCCGTTGTCGCGGCAGTAACGCGCGGCTTCCCGGCAAGCCGCCTTCACCTCTTCGTCCGCCGGATGCCAGTCGGGCGGTCCTTGGCTGCTCAAGAGGCCCATCGACAGCGGCGACGCGTTCATCAAGCCGACGCCTTTTGCTTCCACCAGCGGCAGCAGCCCGGTCAGCCTGTCGTTATTGAGCGCATAGTGGCAATACGACAGCATCACGTCGACCGGCGCTTGCGCCAGCACCTTCCCGAACATCGGCAGCGGGAAGCCCGAAATGCCGTACAGCCGGATTTTGCCTTGCTCCTTCAACCGCTGCAGCGCCGGTATGCTTTCATGAATGATCGGCTCCAGCGGCACGAACTCGATATCGTGCAATAGCAAAATGTCGACGTAATCGACATGCAGCCGCCTCATGCTCTCTTCGACGCTCGACGCAAGCCGCTCCGGCGAAAAATCGAATTCGCTTTCGCCGTACCTTCCCGCCTTCGTCGACAGCAGAAACCGGTCCCGAGGCACCTCCTTCAGCGCCTTGCCCAGCACCGTTTCCGCCTTCGTCAACCCGTAATAAGGCGACACGTCGATCAGGTTGATGCCAAGATCGAGCGCCGTATGTACCGTCCGCACTCCCTCGCCTTCGTCGATCGGCTTGAACACCGATCCAAGCGACGACGCCCCGAAGCTTAAGGCGGAAACGTCAAGTCCCGTCTCTCCCAACTTCCTGTATTTCATTTGTCCGCTCCTCCCCAGCCATAATTGGTTTGCACCCGCGTTAATCTATGAGGAATCATTCTTCCAGTTCCGTTTCCTCATTTCGCTGCCTGCGTGCATTTCTCTAAAGTAACTGATTTATAACTTATTTAACATTCTTAAGTAAGTGTATGCGCCAACAAGCCGGGTGTCAACCATCAAATCGACAGTTCCGTTGTTCGAAATAACCGCTAAAAGTTGCTTTACGAACATTCGATAGGATAGATTTGTTGCGCGAATAGCATTCAACAGATTCTTTATCGGAATAACTGACGATATTTTCATTGTACGGAATAACATTCGGCCGTTCCCTCGTAAGAATAAAAAACCGCCGGCCCGTCGCCGGCGGAGGAAATTCGGGCAGACCGTCTGCCCGACCGAGCTTATTCGTCTGCTCCCGCGTCCCGCCGGCGGCGGAAGGTCCGGCGGGACGTCTGACCGACTGAGCTTATTCAACTCCCCCGCGTCCCGCCGGCGGCGGAAATTCGGGCAAACCGTCTGCCGACCCGAACCATTCAGCCGCCCCGCAGCCCCGCCTGGGGAGCCGGCGGAAACGGGCCGCTTAACCGGCAAAACCGCTCCATCGCCTCGACGACGCCGTCGCCGTATGCCGACGCACTGACGTAATCGGCCTCCGCCTTCAACGAATCCGGGCTGTTGGCCACGGCGACGCCGATGCCGGCGTAACGGATCATATCCAGATCGTTCATCTGATTGCCGAGCGCCATAATTTCTTCGCGCCGGATGCCGAGCCTCCCGGCAAGCTTGCCGAGCGCCCAGCCTTTGCTCCGCCCGCCGGGAACGATCTCCCAATAGTTGGCCTCCGACTGAAAGGCGGAGAAACGGCCGCCGAAGCCGGCCGCGTAGGGCTCCCACAGCTTGCGGATAAGCGGCACGTCGCCCATCAAAATAATTTTCTGAACCGCGGCTTCTTTCCAATCGTCCGAATGGCGGCTCTTCACCGTGCAAGGGAACCTTTCCTTGCGCTCATAGACGCGCACCGTATCGGTCGCGCGAAACACCGTAATGCTGTCTTCATGGAACATAAACGCGTCAATGCCCGCGTCGTCAGCTTCCTCCAGCAGCTCCGCAAGCTCGCCCGCCTGGAAAGCGGCGCTGTCGATCAGCTTCCCCTTCTCGGCCATCACCGAGCCGTTGCACAAAATATACGGCAGCTCCAGCCGAAGCTCGGTTGCAAAGGCGGCGGCCGTCAGCAGAGGCCGGCCCGTCGCGAAGGTGAACAGACCGCCGCGTTTCCGGAACTCGCAAACCGCTTCCTTCACCTCGTCGGTCAGCCGATGCTCGGATGAAAGCAGCGTACCGTCCAAGTCACTTACTACGAGTCGAATTGCACACACGATCAAGTTCTCCCCTTGGATGCATAATGTTAACTTTCACGCAAAACGCAAATAGACAACAAAAAAACCTCGGTCCGTAAAGCCGAAAGCGCAAGCCTCGTCACGGCAACGTTACGAATGCTTGCATTCCAGCTGCGACGGCCGCCGCATGCACGCATGCGCCAGCCTTGGACCCTAGGTTTTCTCGTCGTCTCCACCGTCGGATATCCGTATGTCTTCTTATTTTTAACCCCAGAAGCTGTGATGGCCGACCGATACGAAATCCGCTCCGCTCTTCAGCGCTTCCTCGATTTCTTCCTCGTAACGAATCAGCCCGCCGACAATGAGCGGCTTGTTCACCTTCGACTTCACCTCGCGGATGACGCGCGGCATCAAGCCCGGCATCAGCTCCACCTCGTCGGGCTTGCTCGTCCCGATCATCCGCGCCCCCGTCTCCACGGCGGCGGAATCGATGGCGAAGATGCGCTGGATGCTTCGAATGCCCGCGGCCCGCGCCGCGGCGATCGCGTTGCTCTTCGTCGTGACGATGCCGTCCACGCCGAACTCCTTGGCGATGTAATTGACCGCCGAGGCGTCGCGGCCAAGGCCGTTCACCATTTCCATATGCACGTATACCTGCTTGCCCGACTCGTGAAACCGGCGGACGATCTCCCCCAGCGTCGTAATGTCTCCGCACATCAGATTGACCCTTCGCACGGAGCTTGCGAGCGCTCGGGAAAGCCCTTCCTCGTTCGTAATCGATGCGATAATCGATGAAGATCGATGCATGCCGGGCACCTCCTCTATTTAATGCCGGAATGGATAAAGCTGTTCATGAATTGCCGCTGGAACACCATAAAGCCGAGCAGCAGCGGCAAAATGACGATAATGGTCGCCGCCGTCACCTCGCTCCATTGCGCCCCGGTCTCGAACGACTGCGCGAAGATCGCGAGCCCGACCGTCAGCGGCCGGTTTTCGATCGAGTTGGTCACGATGAGCGGCCACAGGAAATTGTTCCAGTGATAGCTGACGGACACGAGACCGAACGAAATATAAGCGGGGCGCGCCAGCGGCACGTATATTTTCCACAACACTTGCCACAAGTTGCAGCCCTCCAATCGGGCCGCTTCATCCAGCTCGAACGGCAGCGTCTTGAACATCTGCCGCAGCAGGAAGACGCCGAACGCCGATGCGAAATACGGGATCATAATGCCCAGCTTCGTATCCAGCAGCGACAGATCCCTCAGAACGTTGTAGTTCGGAAAGATGAGAATGTCGGCCGGGATCATAATTTGGGCCAGAAACAGCAGGAATACGATATTTTTGCCCCAAAAATCGATTCTGGCGAAGGCAAAGGCCGCCATGGAGGCCGTCAGAAACTGCACCGCGAAGATGCCCGCCACAATCAAGATCGTATTGATGTAATAGGTTGTAAAAGGGGCGGCGCTCCATACATGCGTAAAGTTGACCAGCGTAAAATCGAACGTGATCGAAGACGACAGCGCCAGCCGCTTCGGCCGGAAAGCCGTCCAGATCGTCCAGACGAGCGGAGCGGTCCATACCGCAGCCAATATATACATCAAGCCATAGCTTATTTTCTTCATCATGCTCTCTGCCCCTTCTATCGGTAGTGAATCTTGCGGTCAAAGCCAAAAAACTGCAGTGCCGCCAAGAGCAACAGGAGAGCGATCATGACGGTCGTCAGCGCCGAGGCCATGCCCCGATCCCAGAAGCTGAATGCCGTCTCGAAAATGTAATACAAGAGCAGATTGCTTGCATTCTCGGGTCCGCCCTTCGTCATAATCCACAGATGGTCCACCAGCTTAAAGGAGTTCGTCAACGCGATAATGGAGACGAACAGCGTCGTCGGCATCAGCAGCGGGAACGTAATGCGCCAAAAGACGCGCCAGGCCGGTACGCCGTCGACTTTGGCCGATTCGTACAGCTCTTCCGAAATATTTTGCAGCCCCGCCAAAAAGAACACCATGAAATAACCGGCTTCCTTCCACAGCACCATAATAATCATCGCGATCATGACCAGGCTTTGCGTGCCCAGCCAGTTGGGTCCCTCCAAGCCGAACCATTCCAGCACTCTGGCGACCATGCCGTAGTCGGGGGTATAGATGAATAGCCAAATATTGCCGATCGCGATCATCGGGATGACCGTAGGGTAAAAGAACGCGGTTCTGACGAGACCCTTTGCCCGCATCACCTTGTTGGCGAATATCGCCATCAGCAGCGAGATCATAATGCTTGTCGGCACCGTGCCGACGGCAAACCATACGTTGTTGGTCAACACTTTCCAGAACACTTCATCTTCCGCCATCGCTGCGTAGTTGTCCAGTCCGGCAAAATACGGCTCCGGCGTGCCCAAGTCGGCCTGATACAGGCTGAGCTTGAGCGAGCCGAATACCGGATACAGCGTGAACAACAGGAGGAAGATGAGAGAGGGGAAAAGAAGCAGCCATGCGAATGCGTTCATTCTTAAGGCCTTGCGTCGTGCTGCGGTCCCCATCGTCATGCCTCCCTCATCTTATTAATTGGAACGGCCCGGCGCCGCTTACTTGTTAAACGGCTCGAGCGCCTTCTCGGCTTCCTCTTGGGCTTTCTTCAAAGCCGCGGCCGGTTCGACCGTGCTCGTCAAGACCGATTGAATCGCGTCGTTAATAAATTTGGACACCTTGCCGTTGTTGTGCGTCGACAGCTCGGCGGACGCGTACTGCAGCTGGTCGCGGGCGACAAGCGCGGCCGGGAACTCTTGCACGTAAGCCTTCATCGCTTCCGTCTCGTAAGCGGAGACGCGCGGCGCGACATAACCGGTGTCGATGCTCCATTGCGCAATGCGGTCGGTATCGGTCATAAATTTGATAAATTTCCATGCGGCTTGCTGTTTCTCCTCGCTAATGCCCTTGAAGATGTAGAAGTTTCCGCCGCCCGTCGGCGTGCCGTACGTTTTCTTCTGCGGCAGGAAGCTGACGCCGAAATCGAACTTGGCGTTGTTCTTGACGTTGGTCAGGTTGCCCGTCGTATGGTACATCATTGCCGTCTTGCCTTCGATGAAGTCGGACGGCACCGTGCCCCACTCGGTCGCGCCTTCCGGCATCACCTTGTGAACCTTGGCCAGGTCGGACCAGAATTGCAGCGCCTCGACGTTCTCCGGCGTATCGAAAAATACTTTTTTGCCGTCCGGCGACATCATATTGTCTCCGTTCTGAAGCGCGAACGTCTGGAACATCCAATATTGGAAGCCCGTCACCGGAATTTCGAGACCCCACTGCCCGTCTTTGGTCAGCTTTTTGGCATAGTCCGCAAGCTCGTCCCAAGTGGCCGGCGCCTTCTCCGGATCCAGACCGGCCTCCTTGAACGCTTCCTTATTGTAATAAAGCACGATCGTGCTCCGTTGGAACGGGATGCCGTACGTTTGGCCTTCCGTCTGCGAGTTGGCCATAAACGCCGGATAAAAGTCGTTGATAAACGTTTCGCCTTCGGTGCCGTCGGCGGCGATAAACGGATCCAGCGGCTCGATCGCGTCCATATCCAGCAGCGTGAACAGCTCCGTGCTGAGCAGCACGGCCGTATCCGGCGGCGTTCCGCCTTGAACGGCCGCTTGCGCCTTCAGCATCGTGTCGGCGTAGCTGCCCGTATAGACGGGCTTGACCGTAATATTCGGATTTTCGTCCATAAATTGCTGAGCCAAGTCTTCAATCGTCTTTGTGATCGGACCCCCGACGGCTACCGGATAATAGAAGGTCAGCTCCACCTTTTCGCCGGAAGGCTTGGCGCTTTCCGTCGCAGCCGGCTTCTCGCCGTTTCCTCCGCCGCTTGAGCTTGTCGGCGCCGGATCGTTGCCGCCTCCGGAGCAGCCGGCGGCAAACGTCGCGCAAGCCGTCATCAACAATAGTGCTTTCGTCATAGAACGCATGATGGACAGTCTCTCCTTTGTGAATATCTAAATTTATATAATAAGAAAAACCCTCATTTGAGCAGATTGCGCCATTGCAAAACCCTTGCTGTACACAGGCGTACGAGGGTTTACGCGCATCTATTCAAACAAGGGTTTTCTCATCATCTCAACCCGAAAGCTTTATTCGTTTGTACACCTACTATAGCTTGTCTGTATTAGTGGAATGTCAACGACATGTGTAGATGTTGTAAAGTCCGGTGACATTCTTTTCATGCCGCCTTGCCTTATCGTTAAGGCAGCAAGGCCAGCATGGCGATCAGATTGTACAGCGCCTGGACGCTTTCGGCGCGGCTGGCAAGCTTCTGAGGTGCCATGAGCCCTTGGCTTCCTTGGATCAGACCGAGCTCCGCCGCGGCCTTCACGTCCGCCGCCGCCCATCCGCTGACCGCCTTCGCGTCGCGGAACGGGAGAGCTTCGCTTTCTGCCTGCGATTGGCTCCGCTCTACGGTCTCCCCGGCGGCGCTGCGGATCCAATCATGCGCGCGCACCAGCAGGACGGCCATTTGCTCCCGCGTAATCGCCTCATCGGGCCCGAACCGGTCTTCGGCAACGCCGTTAATCAATCCGGCTTCGTATGCCGCTTGGATCGGTTTGGCATACCATTTGCCGTCCGCCACGTCGCCGAATGGCGATGGGGACGGCCCTGCGGCTTCGCTGCCGAAAGCTTCGGGCTTCAAGCCGAGCGTGCGCACGAGCAGCGCCGTAAATTCCGCCCGGGTGACGCGGCGGTCCGGCGCAAACGTATCGGCACCGATGCCTTCGACGATATGTTTGGCGCTGAGCTTGCCGATGACCGGATATGCCCAATGCGATTGCGGCACATCAAGATAAGACTTGTCGTACGCAAGCAGAGCGTACCGGCTGAAATGCGGCGTGGACGCCTCCATGACGTCGTCCGCGGCTTTGCCTCCGATGTAGGTCGGGGCGCCGTCCTTCTCCAGGCGGTAAATGCCCGCAAGCCACGGGTCGGTTCCCGGCTGCAGCCGGAACCTCAGCTTGGCTTCTCCGTCGAAGGCTTGCACCTCGATCCTCTCGCCTGCCGCGCTCACCAGCTCCAGCATAAGCTCGACGACCGGACCTTGCGCTTCGATGCGCGCGCCGCTTCGGTCGGATGCGGCCTTCAGCGAGGCCGCTTGCTCGCCGCCGCTTAGCGGCTTGATCGTCAGCTCAAGCTTCCAATCCTTACGCTGCTCCTCCGGCAGCGGCTTGAGCGCGCCTTGCAGCAGCTGCTGCGGAAGCGACAGCTCCAGCTGTCCCGATCCAACCGAGAGGCCGTTTCGCTCCAGCCATTCGGCCGTATTCGCAGGCAGCACAAGGGCCGTTTGTCCGGCCGCCAGCTCCAGCCGGCCCTTCGACGCCTTCAGCTCCCCAAGGGTCGGCTCGTAACGATCCTGGCTTCCTCCCTTGCCGTCGGTTTCGCCATCGTTACCGTTGCCATTGTTGACGTTGCCGCCGTTATTGCCGCCGTTATTGCCGCCGTTATTGCCGCCGTTATTGCCGCCGTTGTCGCCGCCATTGTCGCCGCCGTTGTCGCCGCCTCCCCCGGTGCCGCCGTTAGCCCAAGCTACCGTGTCCAGCTTCAGCATGCTGTCCATAATAAACGTCGTCGTATAACGATATTTGTTCGCGCCGGATTCCAGCAAGACATACAGCTCATTCCCTGCAAGCGCGATGCCCTCCGCCATTGGAACGGTTACCAGGCGGGCGTTGCTTTCTTTCTCGGATTGACTGTCCAGGAACCATAAAGGCACATTCCGGCCTCCTACGCTGACGGTCGCATGAGCCTCCTCCCGAAGCGGGTTGTCGTAGCGGTACAGCACGCTGTCGTTGCCGCGTCCGTATGAGGTGCTCAAGTAGACCGTGCCGCTGTCGAGCGCGGCACCCTGCACTTTGCCGGTGATCGAGAACAAGTAGTCGGGCACCGCTGTTTGCGAGGAGTCGCCGTTCCAGCTGTCCGACCTCAAATGCTCCGCAACTTCATCCAGACGGAAGCCGGCCATCCAGGCATATTGCGTCTCGCCGGCGCGATTCGTCATATGATGGGACGGATCGGTCGGGTACGCTTTAGCTTCGTAGAATTCCCCGGCCCACAGCACGCCGTCGTCATAAGCGGTAAAGGCCACATTGAGAGGGACGGGCACCCGCTCCGCGTATTGAACCTGTCCGCCGTGCGCCCCGGCTTCGACATCCGCCATGTCCAGCCGGTACAAATAACGTTCGGAGCCGATCCATACATGCTCGCCCGTCACTGAAATACCGCCGGCATGTCCTAGATACGGCGAACCGTCTTCTTCATACAGCGACAGCGACTTTACCAATAGTCCCGTCGCGCGGTCGACGACGGCCAGCGAACCCGGGCGGCCGTCGTCAAAGTACGATACCGTGAGCAGCCAATCCCGACGCTCATCGTAGGCCATGCCCTGCGGCACGACGCCTTCGGCCAGCCCCGGAATGACCGGACCGGCTTCCGCCATCGCCCAGGTCGCCGCATATTTCTCGGGCTGGGACCAAGCGGTGCGCACCGTTTGCGTCAGCTTCTCATGCTCGGGCGTTGCCTCCGCGAGCGCGGAACGATCCGATTCCACATCCGAAGTATTGACGGCGGTCACTTCAAAGCCGTACGTTGCGCCGCCTGTCAAGCCATAAGCCGTATAGCCGGTCCGATGGGCCGGAACCGCAAATTCCCATACGCCATCTTTATAGATGTTGTAATGATGAATATCGGCTTCCGGGTTCGGCGACCAGGAGAGCGTCGCCTTCCCTTCTTCAGCCCAGGCGGTTACATGGGCGGGCGCCGCCGGCGGAACCGCATTCGTAACCGGCTTGGCCAGCGCTTGACCCGGGATCAGCCAGCCCGGTGTCGGCTGCTGAAGCCCGGCAATCATACGCATGTCCGTGCCGTTCTCTTCCGGGTAGCGGTAGGTGATCGACTTGCCGTCCGCCACATCCCCGGCAGCATAGGTCGCCCGGGCAATCGTTGCGCCGGAAGGGTTTTCGATGACGACGCTGCCGCCTCCGTTGACCAAACCGCCGATATTTTCAAAAATAATCAAGTCCTGCTCCGGAATATATTTGCTTAAAGCGCCTTTCATATAGTAGCTGTTGAAAGCTTCCTTCGACAATGGAGCGATCTCGGCTCTTCTCGTCCAGATCACCTTTGTCTCCCAGGCGCCGATCGTAATCGGCTCGGCAATCGTCACGCTCCAATTGGAAGATTTGAAGGTATAGCCTTGCAGCAGGACGGGATCGTCCCCCGCATTATAGATTTCCATATATTCAAAAGCGTCATAAGAAGCATAATTCGACGTATCCGGAACCAGCTCCGTAATGAGCAGCGGCGCGCGCTCTCCCGGCTCCGGCTCGGGAGCGCTCTCGAGCTGCCCCGGCAGCAGCACTCCCGGCGTCGGCGTCTCGTTGTTGCGCAGCTTGACCATCATCTCCGTCGGTCCGATGGCATAAATTACGCTGCGATTGATGATGCCGTCCGTCTCTCCCTCGTTAATCATCGCCGAGCTGATCGGCACGCCGTCGCTTCCCGCAATGGCCACCTTCCGCAGCGCCGTGTCGGACAGCCCTTGGGCCGATGTCGTCAGCATCACTTCGAATACGCGGTCCGCCGTCAGCTCCGTGCCGTAGTTGGCGTTGAAATCGTCCAGCGGCACGTCGGGATAATTGAACTTTTTCAGCCACAGCACCAGCGCTTCGCCGGATGGAATCGTCTTATTGGAAATTGTCCAGACGTTGGCCGGATTGTTCATATTGGACGTATAATACTGCAGCCTGTACCCGTTCAGATCGATCGTATCCGGGCTGTTGTTGTAAATCTCCACATACTCGTAAGGCTGACCCGTTCCGGCGGACGCCGGGACGATCTCGCTGATGACCAGCCTCGGTCCCGCTCCTTCCGCACTCGCCTTGCTTAACGGGACTATGCCCGACCATTGCATGACGATGATGGAAACCAAACTGACGAGCGCCACCCACTTCTTTCCTAACATTCGCACTGCTTTCCCTCCCCATTTCGTCAACCGTACGGCAGCGATCCGCTAGAGGGATTGGATCGACAAACGCAAAAAGAACCCCGTTTGAACAAGGCGGAGCGGCTGCTCCAGCGCCTTTCAATCAAACCGGGTTCTCTCAAAGTCTCGACCCACTGCCGATTCAGTTGTTAGGTCTACTTTAATAGGGAATTGTCATCGAAATATAAGAAGGATGTGTAGATCTTGTAAAATGTACAGCAACCATAACGCAATCTCCAATCATAACCCTATGGGTTGCCCATCACGCCGGTAAATTAGAAAGCTATTGCCGAATAATGGATGTGACTACAGAACGGGGAGAGTAATTTCAAAAGTGATTTTGTCCGCGATTACTTTTGCCCTTATATTTCCCTTCATCGACTTAATAATGGTTTTGGCAATATATAAGCCTAAACCTAAATGTCCTTGAGCATCCAAACTCTCTTCCGTATAAAACCGCTCAAATATTTTTTCGGTCTTGCTTGCGTCAAGCACAACGCCATCGTTTTCCAAGCGCAGGTAAAAGTTTTGCTTGTCAATCTCTGTTGAAATGGATAACAAGTTCTTTGTATAGCGGTAAGAGTTGCTAAGAATATTCTGGATCGCCCTCTCAAGCTGATAATAATCAATACACATCGCAGCATTTTCTTTTACATGAATCGTATTATTTAATGCTGGAGAAAAACCGCGTATTTGACATTCACTTTTAATACTCTTGAATAGGTCGACTGTCCAGTCGTAACAATTTACTTCCTGCAGGATCAAATGCAAAGTATCGGGAGTCGTGTAACTCAAGCTGAGTTGGTTGGAAAGCTCCGTTAGCACGGATAGCTTGCTTTCAATAATTTTAAAATATTGTTTTTCTTCCTCCGGTGTCGCTGCCATTTTGTCTTCTAAAGCCTCCATATACGCTGAAATGGAAGCAATGGGGGTTTTCAGGTCATGAGAAATTCCATTAATAAAATTTTTGCGTTCTATCTCAAATTCCCGCTGTTTTTTCTGCTGCTCATGGAGATTATGTCTCATTCGGTCAAATGAGGAAATAAAGTGTCCGATCTCATCATCCTTCTCATATACGATAGGTCGCGATAGATCGCCTGCTGAAATCGTATTGGCTTTTTCAATTAGTATGGTTAGTGGTTTAATCATTCGTTTCTTAATATAAACGGTAATAAACGCAGTTAGCATCAAGGTGGGAATTGTTACTAACAGAAAGACAATCCAGACGAATTGTACTTGTCCTAAAAATGCGGACGTGACAAGCGGTAAAGCGCACATCATGCAACATATCATAATTAAACGGCGGATAATGCTATCTTTCATGTTAAATCCCCATCAAATCGGTATCCAATTCCCCGCACTGTGGTTATGCTGTGTGCTTGTCCTAATTTTTCTCTGATTTTCTGAATATGGATGGCAACGGTATTGATATCCCCGTATTCATTCAATCCCCACACATGGTCATAGATTTGTTCTTTGCTGAGAACCTGTTTCGGGTGTTTCAACATGAACGCCAGCAAATCAAATTCTTTTGCGGTAAGGTTTACAGTTTTTTCCCCATGGGTCACTATTCTGGATGTAAAGTCGACCAGCACACTATTGAAACGGAGCTTTTGATTAATCTCTGTACGAAATTGGTAGGTGCTTATTCTCCTAAAAAGGGCGTCAACTCGTGCAACCAGCTCTTTAATTGAAAAGGGCTTTGTCATATAGTCGTCCGCTCCAATTTTCAGTCCAAGGATTCGATCCAATTCCGTATCTTTAGCGCTGATGATAATAACAGGAATCGTGGATTTCAGCCTTAGTTGACGCAGGATTTCCAGTCCGTCCTGACCGGGAAGCATTAAATCCAAAAGTACCATATGCGGCTGAAACCTTTCCAATAACGCTGAGGCATCTCTGCCGTTAGAGCAAATCTCCGCGTTATATTGCTCCTTGACGAGATAATTTTTAATTATATTGGCCAAGTCGTGTTCGTCTTCAATAATCAGTATGTTTTTTCTGCTCACCGTTGTCTCATCCCTGATCATACAAACAAGTCCTTTCTTCTAAATATGCTCATGGTAAACAATGTGAATACGATTGCCAAAAGAACAAGTGTACCAATTATGATCATTCCTATCGTCAAGTTTGCATGAATGGTCGTTTGCAATGTAATCATTTGCATTGTAGGTACATATTTTGAAAGCTGCTCAATGGATTCCAAAATAAGCATAATTATGACTGTTCCCAACGAAAACCCGATTGTTGCTGCTTCGTTTTCCGTGACTATCATGCAGAATATGAACAGGCTTACGAAGAAAAAAATGGAGCTTAATGCTCCTGCGGATGCCAGCGCGAAAAACTCCCCAAATACAATCCACTCCATATGAGGCGAGAAAATGTATGCCGTAATTGAAGAACTTATCATATGAACCAGTAAGGCTAAAAAGCAGATGGCGGCAGATAAAACGCACTTGGAAGCAATGTAAGCGGTACGGCTTTTTGAATATGGAACGGTTGTTTTCAATGTCTTATGGTGATAATCACTTGAAATCACATCGCATATCATATAACAACAAATGAACCAATATATAGGTCGTAACTGCGAAAGCCCAATATGAAGCATCTCAATCGAAGACAGTCCTTTTTGAGCTAAGTACACCGTATAAATCGTACTGAATAGAAGTATGCCAACCAGGATCATCAAATATCTTTTTTGATAAATTAATTTTTGGAAATCGTGGTGCAGTTGCTTTTCCATCGTTCTATCCCCTTACATCAAACATACAAGTCTTTTTTTCTGAAAATTCGGTAACCAAGCATACCGAAAACTACACTATACGCCATTAAGACAAGAAAACTAACGGTGTTATAGACAAAGGACTTTTCAAAAATATTGATATGGAAAAACAACATTTGATGAAAGACGGCAAATTGCTTTACAGAGGGCAGCACTTCAAAATATTGCCCTGCCATTAGAAGAATCCCCATAATGGCAGCGTTAACCGATACCTTGCTTGTTAACATGGAAACCGTCGCTGCAATCATGCCAAATGCAAAATAGGAGAACGCAAACGCAAGTCCGCTTAGCATAGTGATTAAAATACCCTGTAAGCCTTCGGATTTCACAGAAAAGAAAATCATGACGTCTCCCCAACCAAAAAACAGCATGCCTACCACATAGCTTAACACAATCATAAGAAGGGTTATAAACACAGTGAACAAAAAAATACATACGACCTTGCTCATAAAATACTCAAGTCTGGAAATAGAACGAGTCAATATTAATTTAATGGTTCCTTGCGAGCGATCCTGAGTAATAATTTGACCTGCGTATATGGCTACAAATATTCCAGTAAACAGGAAACTTGCTTGCAAATGCTGGATGGGAAACGATTGTGCATTTCCTATTGTTAGTACAGTCCCCTCGCTTCCCATTATTCTGAAAAAGATTGCCGAGATCATGAAGTTAATAAAGTAAATGCCCGTGTAAATAGCTGTAGTTTTGGAAAACAGCATCCGTTTTATTTCAAAGCCAATAAGAATGCCTGCTTTTCTCATTGCCGATCCTCCTTTATACAAGCAAAAAATAAATCCTCCAGATTATCTGCTCCGTAATCCTTTAGAAGCTCATGGACTAACCCGGTTTCAACCAGCTTACCTTTTTGTAGGATGGTCACTCTGTTGCAAAGGTCTTGCATTTCACGCAGCATATGGCTGGAGATTAGGAAAGTAATGTTTTCTTGTTGGGACAGTCGCTTAATCAATTCCTTCATCTCACGAAGTCCGGCAGGATCAACGCCATTGGTAGGCTCGTCAAGTATAATAATTGCCGGGCGGCATAACAAAGCATTTGCGAGACCCAGCCGCTGTTTCATGCCAAGCGAAAAGGTTTTTACTTTATCGTTTTTGACATCTGACAAACCTACAATTTCCAAAACCTCATCCACTCTTGAACTCCCTACTTTTGTGTCAGAAAGTTCGGCACTTAATTTGACATTTTGTTTGGCCGTTAAATCCAAATAGAATGCCGGGTTTTCTATAATGCTTCCTACAACGGACAGTGCTTTCCTATAATCTCTATCAACAGAATGTCCATTAATATAGATTTCTCCTGAAGTAGGAAATACCAAACGGGTAATCATGCGTAATGTAGTCGTTTTTCCCGAACCATTCGGACCCAAAAAACCATAAATATCACCTTGCTGTAAACTGAAACTCAAATTGTTGACAATGGTTTTTTGCTTGATTTGCTTTGTAAGTCCCTTTAGTTCCAGGACCGGGAAGTGTGTTTTTTCTGCCATTGGTTGTCCTCCTGTGCTTTAATATGTTCACAATTTAACAAATGAAAATAAAGTTGCCGCTTATCTAAAATAAAATTTTGATAAACTGCGTAAAGCGACCTCCACCGTTTCCGTAATTGTCAAATAATACTTCTATCCGAACAGGGCTTGCAGTTCGGCCTGAACCTCGGCAAGGCGTAACCGCCCTATTTGGCAGTCAGGCAGGACGCCGGTACAATGCGATCATGCCCGATTTCTTCCACGGTTACAGCGAATTCGTCTTAGCTGGGAAGTAGTTTCTATCCGGGCCAGCCACCAGAATATCGCAATTCACGATTCGAACACAAAAACGCCGCCCATATGTTTGGGCGGCGCTTTTGCGTAATAGGATACCCTATGGTATATATGTCGCTCAAAGGCCAAACAACCGAATCCTTAGTACGATTCTTTTTCCTTAAAAGAAGCAGATCTTCCTGTGACAAGGGGATAGTGATAACAAGCGCGAAAAAAGCACACTTCTTCCCCCTTCCATATACGTTTCAAGTCTGATGCCTTGCCGTCCTCACGAGCCCGCCGCATGGATGCGGATGCTCAGTCTTCATTGCACAGCAGGCCTTTCGTCCGGCCAAACGTCACCGTTGTTCCAGAGCCGCAGCGTCTCCCCCCGCCTCGAAAAACCGCTTCAGCAGCAAAGTCGCGGCGCCGATCGCCGCCGAGTCTTCGCCCAGCCCGGATACGGCGATGCGCGTCTTCCGGCCGGCATATTTCATTTGGCGGCGGGCAGCCGCGCGGCGAATGTCCTCGATGAACGGCTCGCCGGCGCGCGACAGCCCGCCTTCCAATATGATCGCCTCCGGGTCCAGCAGGTTGACGACGTGGGCGATGGCCGTACCGATATGCTCTGCAGCCTGGCCCACGATTTCCATCGCAACATCGTCCCGGGCGGCGGCAGCGGCAAACACATCCTTCGCCTCCAAAGGCCCGGTCCTCGCAAGCTCCGCCAATGACGTGCGCCTGCCGGCCGCAACCACCCTCAAGGCCTGGTTCGCGATGGCGTTGCCGGAGGCCAGCGCCTCCAGACACCCGACATTGCCGCAGACGCACAGCGGTCCGTCCTTGTCGATCATCATATGGCCCAGCTCGCCGGAGCTTCCCGACCCGCCGCTGTACAGCCGGCCGTCCAAATATAACGCCGCTCCGATGCCGTGGCCCAGATTGATACAGACGAAGCTGTCGAAGCTTCCTTTCGCATAGCCGAACCACTTTTGCCCCAAGGCCATCGCTCGCGTGACGTTATCCATCATCACCGGCAGCGGAAAAGCCGAGCGGATGGCGGGAAGCAGCTCGACCATCTCCCATTTGAAATCGGGGGAGAACAGCACCGTCCCGTTGTCCGTATCGAGCAGCCCCGGCATGCCGAGACCGATGCCGAGCAGCTTGGAAGCGTCGGCGCCCGCTTTCCCGATGACAAGCCGGATCGAATCGACGATGCGCCCGATGACCCGCTCCGGTGACTCGCCGACTTGCGTCGGAACGACATGCTGATGGACGATTCGCGCGGACATATCCATCCATATGCAATTAATGTTGGTCGTCCCGATATCGACTCCGATCACATAATGGCGGTCCGGCACAAACTCCAGCAGCTGCGGCGGCTTGCCCCCGCTGCTCTCGCCTTTGCCGATATCCCGGATGAGGCCCCGGGCCGCAAACTCGTCCGCAATCTTCATGACGGTCGGGATGCTGAGACTTGTCAGCCGGGCGATTTCCGCCTTGTATATTTGCCCGGCGTCGCGGATCGCCGTCAAAACGTTCGCTTTGTTCATCGCGTTGATCAAACTTTTATCGACTTTCATACGACCGCTCACGCACCTATCTTGCAAACAATTTATGTCAGTGTAGAGATGGGGCCCGACCTTTGTCAAGTTTCCCCGTTCAAATGACCGCCAGTTTGCCCTAAATCAATTGTTTCCGCTTCTTCAAATATACCATCAAAATAAGGCCGAAGCCCGCGCACAGCGCGGCGCACAACCCGATAAAGCCGTAGCCGGCCTGAAGTCCCCGCAGCAGTCCTTCCTCCGTGCCGCTCCCGTACAAGCTCTTGACGACTTCGATGATGCCCCCGATCAAATAATTGCCGATGACGCTGCCGATCCCCATCATCGTCACGATAAACGTAATCGCCGTATCGCTTTCGTTCGGGTACCGTTTGGCGATAAACGCCATAACCGTCGGATAAATCATCGCGATGCCGATGCCCGCCGCGGCGAACAGAAAGGCTGCGCCCTCTCCCCCCGCAATGGCGGCAAACGTGCAAACGGCCGAAAATCCCGCAAATATAATGAGGGACAAAATAAAGCCGATTTTGTCGGTTACCGGTCCCAGCACCAGCCTCGCCAGCGCAAAACATAAGAAAAAGGCCGACAGCATGCCCGAGGCCGCAACCGTGTCCCAGCCGTACGCCTTTTCCAGAAAATTGACGAGCCAGCCTCCGACCGCCATCTCCGACACAACGCCGAACGAAAGGATCAGCACCATCAGCCACAGGACCGGATCCCGCATCAGCATTTTCAACGATACCCGTTCCCCCTGCTGAATCTCTTCCTTCGGAAACTTGCCCAGCATCGCCAATAGGATCGGCAGAACGGACAACGACAGCATCACGAGATACATACCGCGCCAATCGAGCGTATAGCCGTTGATCGTGACCTTCATGAGCCCCGTGGCTATGAGCGGAGCGACCGTCGAGCTAAGACCGTAAAAGCCGTGGGACAAATTCATCATGGTGCCCGTATGCCTGACGAATATGCGCGCCCCCAATATGGCCAGCGCGATTTCCAGCATCCCGTTGCCGATGTACATTAGAAAATAGGAGCCTGAAAACATAGGGTAGCTGTGGGAATAAAAGATTAAAACGCCCGAGGCGGCCATGACGGCAAAAGCCGTTGCCGTGACCGCCTTCACGCCCCAAATGCGGGTCAAATAAGCGGTAAACGAACAGGCAAGCAAGTAGCCGAGCGCATTCAGCGACAATAACGTGCCGAGCTGCGATTCATTCAGCATGAAATCGTATTGAATGCGGGGAATGGCCGGTCCTTTAATATTTTCCGACAACCCGAAGATGACAAAACCTAAAAATATTGTAGCCAGCTGGATAACGTAAATCTTGTTGATTTTGGCGGCGCTTTTCTCCACTTACGAGTTCTCCTTTAGCGTAAACTGTCTAGACGGCTACGTCCGCTTTCAGCCGACTCCCATCGTTTGTGGAGTATATAGCTTGAAGGAACAATCGTCAACATAAATCTGCCGTACCCGCATGAAAAAAGCCGCTCCGCTGCCCGACAGGCTGCGAAGCGGCTTTGGCCGATGGTTATGAAACCAGCAATCAACCTATTAATTCCGGATTAAATAATCGAAAGCTCCCAAGGCTGCATTGGCGCCCGATCCCATCGAAATGATGATCTGCTTGTACGGGCTGTTCGTGCAGTCGCCCGCTGCAAACACGCCTGGAATGCTTGTCGCGCCGCGGTTGTCGACGACGATCTCGCCCATGCGGGTCCGCTCGACCGCATCGCCGAGCCATTCGGTGTTCGGCACGAGGCCGATCTGAACGAATACGCCTTGCAATTCGATATGATGCTCTTCTCCGGTGGAACGGTCGGCATAAGTAATTCCGTTTACCTTATCGGTGCCCGTAATCTCTTTTGTCTGCGCGTTCGTAATGACCGTTGCGTTAGGCAGGCTGTACAGCCTGTCCTGCAGCACGGCATCGGCCTTCAGCACATCGCTGAATTCCAGCACCGTCACATGGCTGACGATGCCTGCGAGATCGATTGCCGCCTCGACGCCGGAGTTGCCGCCGCCGATTACCGCTACATGCTTGCCGGCGAACAACGGGCCGTCGCAGTGCGGACAGTAGGCGACGCCTTTGTTTTTGAACTCGGCTTCGCCGGGTACGCCTACATTGCGCCAGCGGGCGCCGGTCGAAAGGATGACGGTTTTGCTCTTCAGAACGGCTCCGTTCTCAAGCTCCACCTCGATGTAATCCTTTTTCTCCAGACGCGCGGCGCGCTGCAGCTTCATAATGTCCACATTGTATTCCTTGACGTGCTCCTCGAGGCTGGCGGCCAGCTTCGGACCTTCGGTATACTTGACGCTGATGAAGTTCTCGATGCCTACCGTGTCCATCACTTGACCGCCGAATCGCTCGGCTACGATGCCGGTGCGGATGCCTTTGCGGGCCGCATAAATCGCCGCGCTCGCTCCGGCAGGGCCGCCGCCGACGACCAACACGTCAAACGGCTCCTTGCTTTCGAATTCCGACGCGTCCGGAGCTTCTACGATTTTGGCCAAAATCTCCTCAATCGTCATCCGTCCGCCGCCGAAAAACTCCCCGTTCAAATGAACGGACGGCACGGCCATAACGTTTTTGCTTTCGACTTCTTCCTTAAATACGGCACCGTCGATCATCGTATGCGAAATGCCGGGGTTCAGCACGCTCATGACGTTCAGCGCCTGAACGACATCGGGACAGTTATGGCAGCTTAAGCTGACATAGGTCTCGAAGCGGTATTCGCCTTTGATGCTTTTAATTTGGTCGATGACGCTTTGATCCACCTTGGGAGCTCTGCCGCTCACTTGCAGCAAAGCCAGCACGAACGATGTGAATTCGTGGCCAAGCGGAATGCCGGCAAACGTCACGCCCGTATTTTCGCCGATGCGGTTAACGCTGAAGCTGGGAGTTCTCTCCAGTTCGGCCGTTTCGACCTTGATGCGCGAGGACATGCTGACCAGCTCGTCCACCAGGTTCAGCATGTCCGCCGACACCGGGTCGGATCCCGCGCTAACCTTGATCAGCACGTCGCCTTCCATCAGCTGCAGGTATTGATTTAATTGTGACTTAATTTCTGCGTCTAATACCATTCCGCAGCAGCTCCTTAGATTTTGCCTACGAGATCAAGGCTTGGTTTCAGCGTTTCGCCGCCTTCTTGCCATTTAGCTGGGCATACTTCGCCCGGATTGTTGCGTACGTATTGTGCCGCTTTGATTTTGTTGACCAATTGGCTTGCGTCGCGGCCGATGCCGCCGGCGTTGATTTCGACCGTTTGGATGATGCCGTCCGGATCGATGATAAACGTGCCGCGGTCTGCCATGCCGTCCGCTTCGATCAATACGTCGAAGTTGCGGGAAATGGTGTGGGACGGGTCGCCGATCATAATGTACTCGATTTTGCCGATCGTTTCGGAGCTGTCATGCCATGCTTTGTGCGTGAAGTGCGTGTCCGTCGATACGGAATATACTTCAACGCCAAGCGATTTCAGCGTAGCGTATTGGTCCTGCAAGTCGCCCAGCTCCGTAGGGCATACGAAGGTGAAGTCGGCTGGGTAGAAGCAAACGACGCTCCATTTGCCTTTGAAGTCGGCTTCGGTTACTTCGATAAATTTGCCATTTTGGTAGGCGGATGCTTTAAACGGTTTGACTTCTGTTCCAATAAGAGACATAGATTTTTACCTCCCGGTGTGTGTGTTTTTATAATAATTCTAAACTAATACTCATATTAATTATTGTGAGAATGATTGTCAAGCACTTTGCCCAATCTTCATTTGTGAAATATGTTTGATCGTCATTCAACGTAAATAGAATGCCCGAAAACGTATGGAAATAAAACACGCGGTCGAGGATTGAGCTCCCTCCTCTATTTCTTCTATACGGTCGTTGTTTGATTCGATGCCATCAGCGTCACCACCAGCAAACAAATCCAGCGCATTCGCTTCACCTTCACCCCGAGCAAGTTTTTTAATAATCTTGCGCGGCTATGCTTCATCGCTTATACTTTTTTTAAGTCAGATATCATCATTGTTTTTAAACAAAATCACGGTATGAAGCACATGCCGCTTTGACGCACAGACCCTCAAGGTCATGCGTTCGAGGCGGCATTTATTTTTGCGATTGGGGGCTAATATGAACGTTTTCGACAAGCAATTGGCCGAGTGGCTGGCCGGACAAATTGAAGCTGAATCGAACGGCAGAAGACGCGAGCTGCTTATGAAAGGATTGGGCCATGGCACGATCGAGTTTTTGCAAACGATCTGGTACCCGGCAATAGGCAGCTTCGATCATCTGTACCCGGAGTGGGAAGTGCGCGACTTGGGCAACCAATATCGCTATCTCGATCTCGCCTATATGCCGGGAGGAGCGAAAGGATGTATCGAAATTCAAGGTTACCGGTCTCACGCCCGAGATATCGAGGCTTGGCGCTTTAAGGACCTTTGCATGAAGCAGGCGCTCCTGATCTTGGATGACTGGCTGTTTCTTCCCGTTGCCTATCTTTCGATTAGAGAAGACCGCGAATTGTGCAAACAGCTTATTTTATCGTTTGTCGGGAAATTTGTATCAAAACCGGCGTCGGCAACGATGGGATGGGCGGAATCGGAAACGTTGCGTTTTGCCCGCCGCTTGCTGCGGCCTTTTACCGTGCATGAACTGTCGATGCACCTTAATCGTTCCGATCGTCAAACGAGACGAGCGCTGCAAAATCTGTTGGACCTGAACGCCATTACCGTCGCCAACGGCAAACAGCGTTATCGAACCTATCAGCTTGCCGGCCTTCATCAGCCAGCCAGCCGGAGCAACCAGCGTCACGGTCATGGGCGGCGCTTAGAGCGGGTAACGGCAGTTGATTGATCTAATGTGAAATAGCGAACGCTATGAGCGGGTGCGGCAGCTGTCTGATTCAAGCGCTTCTAACGGACATGACGGCGCTTAGAGCAGGTTTTGGCAACCGCATGATGTTTAATGGACATGAGAGACGCTTAGAGCAGGTTTTGGTAACCGCATGATGTTTAATGGACATGAGAGACGCTTACGCAGGGAATATCGGTCTTTTTTCCTGTGTAGTCGCTCCTAAGCGTCTGTGATGACCGTTACAATCGAGAAGCAGCGCATGTGTGCGTTTAAGCGTCTCTGGTGTCCATTAGCGTGATCAAGCGGTTCGAAGTTTCGGTTAACGGTCATGAGCGACGCTTAGAGCAGGTTTCGGCAACCGCACGTTGTTTAATGGACATGAGAGACGCTTACACAGGAAATATCGGTCTTTTTGCCTGTGTAGTCGCTCCTAAGCGTCTGTGATGACCGTTACAATCGAGAAGCAGCGCATGTGTGCGTTTAAGCGTCTCTGGTGTCCATTAGCGTAATCAAGCGGTTCGAAGTTTCGGATAACGGTCATGAGTGACGCTTAGAGCAGGTTTTGGCAACCGCTCGTTGTTTAATGGACATGAGAGACTCTTACGCAGGAATAATCGGTCTTTTTTCCTGTGTAGTCGCCCCTAAGCGTCTGTGATGACCGTTACAATCGAGAAGCAGCGCATTAGTGCGTTTAAGCGTCTCTAGTGTCCATTAGCGCACGGTGGGGATGCTGGTGGCTGTGGTGCTCGAGGTTAGGCTGTTGCTGGTTAGGCTGTTGGTGGTTAGGCTGTTGGTGGTTAGGCTGTTGGTGGCTATTGTGCTGGTGGATGAAATACTAGTGGTTGGGTAGCTAGTGGTTGGGTCCGTTGGGTAGCTAGTGGTTGGAGTGCTCGAGGTTAGGTTGCCTGTGATTATAGTGCTCGTGGTTGAAGCGGCAGTTGTGGTCCTTGCAGTAGTACTTTTGACGGTGGGCATTGCGGTTGAAGTGCTCGTGGTTGAAGTGTTCGTGGTGAAGTACTTGTGGTTGTGGTCTTTATAGCTGATGTTCTTATGGCGGCAGGCAATTCGGTTGAACGTCGTCGTTGATGTGCATTAGCGGCGAGTAGTTACAAATAAAGCGGAAGGCAGCATTGCCTCCCTCCTCAAAAACTATCTAGTGTTTCTTCTCAATTAATGGCGGCCCGATTGATCGTGGGGCACCGTGACGGTTACGGATACATTAACCGTGTTGCCCGCTTTGTATTGTAGGCGACCGTGTTCTCGACAAGCTGCACGACCGGCGAATCGATCGGCTCGACCGGCAACATATTCGTATCGACGAGCCGGAACAGCGCTTTGTCGCGCCGTTCTGCCCCTGATCGACCGCCGTCTTGTTCACCGTAAACCATTCGACGCCTTCGTTGTACCGCTCGCGGTTGCCCGTTAAACTCGCTCCAGACCAATCTCATAATCGTCGTATGTGCTGAACGCGGATTTCAGCATTAGGCTCATCAGATCGAAGCAAACGTCCGCTTTTGATGCGGAAAGGCGGATTTTCCGCGTTTGCTCCGGCAAAAACTGCGGACATTCCGAAGTGCAAACCGCCACTATGCTGTCGGGGCTGCGGTATTTCAACACGCGCAAAGCCAAAAACTCGTTAATCACGATCAGCCGCTTATCCTCGTGCCTTTCGATAAAGGCGCGCAGCCCGGCCTCGTCGTCGCTCGCCTCGTAAATATGAGACTCATCGAAACCGGAAGCTTCCCTCAGCTTTTCATTATAAAGCCGGTTGGACGCTTGCCCGCATATAAGCGCCGCCGGCTGACCGGCATCCATGTCGTGCGCCAGCTCAAACAATTGCCGCATATTCAAATTTACTTTGCGGAACAAGGCATCCTCGATATAACTGTCGATCAGCACCAGCGGGGAGCCGTATTGAAAGTGGCCCGAAATGGCGTGAAAGGACTGCTCCACGGCATCGATCAGAAAGACGCCGTCGAGCTTGCGCTCCTCGATAATGCCCAGATTCGGCCGAAGCGGATCGACTTGCGACACAAGCAAATGATAGCCTTCCTCCCGGCAGCGGCGCTCCAGCCGGTCCAGAAACGTCCCGTATCCGACCGTTTTGGCGACGGCCGCCTCGGCAGAGCTGACGAGCAGCACACCCAACAGATTCGTTTTGCCAAGCGAAAGCGCTTTGGCCGTCAAATTTTGCACATACTGCAGCTTACCGGCCGCCTCGAACACCTTCTGCTTCGTTTCCTCCGGTATCGTCTGGTTTTTCACATTGTTGAGCACATAACTGACGGTGGCGACCGAAACTCCGGCTTCCTTCGCCACGTCCCTTAATGTTGCTTTCTTTTTCATTGGAAAACCGCCTTATTTATAGTACAAGCTTTTGTAAAAGCATAAATCACCGTCAAAAATAATGTCAATCCGCCAATTGACAGCCGCCCGGCGATCCCCTATACTTGGGGTAACTTAACCGGTTAAGCAACACAATGCTGAAAAGGAGTTTGCACATGAATGACAACGTTCCGTCCCGGATCGAAACGCTGAGAGGCGTGAAGGCGTCGCGGCTCGGCAACGAAAGAGACGTACGCGTCTATTTGCCGGCCGGATACGATTCCGGGGAGCCGGCGCGGTATCCGGTACTGTACATGCACGTCGGCGAACACGTATTCGAGCCGAGGAAAAGGTCGGGCGAATCGTGGGAAATGCACCGCGTCGCCGACCGATTGATCGGCAAAGGACTCATCCCGCCGATCATCATCGTAGCCGTCGACCATAAGCACGAGGAAGGAAGCAGCGAGTTTTTTCACGAGCTTAGCGCGTATCCCGTTCGCTGCGTCGGCGAGCTGTACGAACACTTTCTAATCGAGGAACTGAAGCCTGCGATCGACCGGCGTTTCCGGACATTGCCGGAAGCGCGGCATACCGCCTTGATGGGAGCTTCCGCGGCCGGCATCGCCACCTACAACATCGGCCTGCGGCGGCCGGACGTCTTCGGCATGCTGGGCATCCTGTCTCCTTTTTTCGTAAAAGTAGACCCCGGGACGCTGGAAGAAACGCCGCAATACCGGCAATACCCGCGCAACGAAGGCCAGAAAATATGGATGGACATTGGCGGAGCGGAAGGGTTCTTCATGCCGTCCCATGTCCGCCGCGTCGCCGAGCAAATGCTGGATGCAGGCTGGAAGCAAGGCGATCAGCTTTACTACTATCACGAAATGGATGCCGCGCATTCGGAACGGGACTGGGGACGCAGGGCGCCTATGCCGCTGCTGCACTTTTTCGGGGAGCGCGGAAAGGCAGTCGGCGTTGCGCTTGAAGGCCCGGACGTCGCGGGAGTCGCGGGACCGTCCGTCTACGTCAATGCGGTCGTCGCGCTGGACAACGGCCTCCGCTTCAGCGACCTGGAGGGACGATACCGGTCCGACAATCCCGATCTGTTGGAGGTGACGCCGACGGGACGGCTGCTGCCCAAACGGCCGGGAACGGCGACCGTTCATTATGAATACGGCGGTCTGCACGCCTCCAAACGGTATACGGTAACGGAACGGTTGTCCGATACCGTCGACGTGGAGCTGGAAATCCGCGTCCCTTCCTCTACGCCCGAGGATGCCGTCATTTACGCGACCTTTCCCGTGCCGAAGCGGTCAAAGGGCTTGTATGGAGGAACGATGCGCCTGCCCCGCAATTTGACGTTCGATTTCTTGATCACGCGCGGCTACAACATGGACGAAACGGACGAGGACGGCGGAGCCGTCCCCTATCGCAGGCTGGTCACGGATAAGGATCACAAAGCATGCTTTACGGTTCGCCGCTGGTCCGACCTGCCGCCGCAAGCCGAACAGGAGGGTGTTAACCGATGACGCTTCCTTCCCGCATCGAAACGATTGCCGCCTTCCGTTCCGAAAGGCTGAACAACGAAAGAAATATTTACGTCTATTTGCCGCCCGATTACGATCGGAATACGGATCGGTCGTATCCGGTCCTCTATGCGCACGACGGGCAGAACGTGTTCGCCTCCGCCTATAACGGCCAGACCTGGAGCCTGCATACCGTGACCGACCGGCTTATTGCCGACGGACGGATCGAGGAGATCATCATCGTCGCCGTCGATAACGCGGGCCCCGGGCGAAACAGCGAGTTCGCCCATGAAGGACCTTTCTCCGGCAAGCTGGATTATGCCTGCCGCGGCGAAGCCTACGAGCAGTTTCTGACGGAGGAGCTGAAGCCCTGGATCGACCGGACGTACCGGACGAAGCCGGACAGTGCGAATACGGCGCTGATGGGCTCGTCCCGAGGCGGACTCGTCACTTATCATATCGGCTTTCGCCGTCCGGATGTCTTCGGCAAGCTGGCCATGATCTCTCCCTACTTCGCTCAATACAACGAAGCAGATATGAGCCACTTTCCGATCGTACAGCTGTTTGACGCCAAACGTCCCCTGCGTCTGTGGATCGATACCGGAGGCATGGAAGGCATGATCGTCCTGACTGCCCATGTCCGCAGCATGGCGGAGCATTTCATTAAATTGGGCTACAGGCCGGGAGATGATCTAATGTTCGGCTACGAACCGCTCGCCGAGCATAATGAAGACGCCTGGGGACAGCGGGTTCATGCGCCGCTCCTCTATTTCTTCGGGGGAGCGGCCGGCAAGCCCGTCTCCGCGGAGCTGGCGGGCGACGACCGGGCGGGGATAACCGGCGCCGGCAGTTACGTCTATCCCATCGTCCAATATGAAAGCGGTTTAAAAGCCGTCGACCTCTTTGCCGAATTCGCGATATCGCCGGCCGATTCCGCTTCCGTTACATCGAGCGGTCACATCAAAGCGGCCAAGCCGGGAGAATGTACGATTCGTTACCAACGCGGCGGCTTGACCGCAAGCCGCACCTTGCGGATCGTCCCCGAGATCTCGGCGAAGGCGGCAATCGATATTGAAGTGAAGGTTCCCGCCGATACGCCCGCCGGAGCCAGAATATATGCCGGCGTCGAGCTGGAGCGGCGCGCGCCGCAGACGTACGGAAGACGATTCGTCCTGCCGCGGGGAACGGGCTTCTCCTTTTCGATCACCGAATTTTCCGGACTAAGGGAAGCCGGCCCCGGCGGCCGGGACATCCCGAAACGCAGGTTCGTCGCCGACCGGAATCTAACGCTTCGTTACGAAGTGGAAAGCTGGATCCGCGACCGCCACATTTGAGGACAAACGGAGGTATTGCCATGCACACGATACGGCATGATCGCATAAGATCATCTCTCGTCACCGTTCTGCTCTTGTCGCTGCCCTTGACCGCAGCGTGCTCCCAAGAAAACGGCGGTTCGAACGGGACGCGGCACGGAGCGGACAACAGCCGGTTCGAGCTGGAATTCAGCCGGCTCGACACCGGCCTGACGCCGGAGCCCGGCGCCAAGCTATTGGTCTGGGAAAGCAAGGAATCCCGCCCGTTCGTCGAGGCGATCATTAAAGAATTCACGAACGTTTACGGCGTTGAGGTCAGGATGGAGGAACTCGGCACGATGGACCAGATCGGGAAGCTGGAGCTGGACGGACCGGCGGGATTGGCTGCCGACGTTATCACGACGTCCCAGGATCACTTGGGCAAGGCGGCAAGCTCAGGGCTCGTCTTGCCGAACGACGAGTTTGGAGTCGCCACGCGGGCCGACAACAGCGACGTCGCCGTCGCCGCCGCCTCTTACGGCGGCAGACTGTACGGTTACCCGATCAAGACGATGACCTACGCCATGTTCTATAACAAGGATTTGATCGGCGAGCCGCCGGCAACGCTCGAAGAAGTAATCGAGTTTGCGGGCACGTTCAACGACCCGGACAACCATAACTACGCGTTCATGTTTGACGCGCCGTTCTTCTACTTCAGCTATCCGTTCATCGGATCGACGGGCGGCTATATATTCGGCGGCGACGGCACGAACCCCGCCGATATCGGACTCAACAACGAAGGAGCCGTTCAAGGCATGAAGGCGTTCGCAAGCTTGCGGAATGAGGTGCTGCCCGTCACGGCGGGCGATATCGCCAGCGACATCAAAACGACGCTGTTCAGCGAAGGCAAGCTGGCGATGAATGTGACCGGCTCCTGGTTTATTGAGACGTTCCGGCAAGCGGGCGTCAACTTCGGCGTCGCTCCCATTCCCGCGATCGGGGGAGAGCCGTCCGTCACTTTGTCCCAAGTCAATTCGTGGTATGTAAGCGCTTATACTCCTTATCCGAATGCGGCCAAATTGTTCGCCCGATTCGCTTCCACCCGGGAGGCGCAGCTGCTTAACTACGAGTTGACGGGAGCCGTTCCTGCCAACAAGGAAGCCGCGGAGCACGAAATTTTGCAGGCGGATGAAATCACAAGCGCTTTCTTCCGGCAGTTCAGCAGCTCGCATCCCGCTCCTTCCATTCCCGAAGTCGGCAGCGTGTGGGTGCCGATGGATGCGGCGATGGCCGAAATTTGGGAAGGCAAGGATGTCCGCCAGACGCTGGACCGGGCTGTTCGGCAAATCCGGGACGCCATTGCGCTGAACGCCCGGCAAGAAGCTGAACCGGCGGACGAAGGCTCGTCCGAGGCGCCTTTTTGACATGACGATGAGAACGGCGCATCGAATCATAGCGGCAACGTTGTCGGCTTGCCTTCCGGGAACGGGGCAGCTTTATAATCGCCAATGGATCAAGGGTATGATCATGCTGTCCGCAAGCGCGGCCGCCATCGTTTATTTCGTCAACTCCCTGCCGAACGCCATATGGGGAATGACGACGCTCGGGACGGTTCCGTCTCGTCTTGTTGAGATCGACGGCAAATTTACGCATCTCTCCGGTGACCATTCCATCCGAATTATGATACAAAGCTTGCTGGTCCTGTTTTGCCTGGCCGTTTGCTTACCGGCCTATATCGGAGCGGTCAAGGACGCGTACCGGACGGGACGGCATCGCGACGGGGGGCGGACGCCCCCCGGCTTCCGGCAAACGTTATCCTATATTCATCAGCGGAAATTCGCCCAGACGCTGCTGATCCTGCCGGGAGCCGGCATTTTGTTCCTGACAATATTGCCGATCGTATTCATGATCTTGCTTGCCTTTACCAACTATTCGTCTCCCGACCATGTGCCGCCCGGCAACCTCGTCGATTGGACGGGACTGGACGCCTTCGCCCAATTATTCCGGTTAAAAAGCTGGAGCGCCACGTTTATCGGCGTGCTGGGCTGGACCGTGCTGTGGGCGTTCGTCGCCACGGCGACCACGTTCGCGGCCGGGCTGGCGGTCGCACTGGTATTGTCGCAAAAGGAAATACGGGTCAAAGGAATTTGGCGAACGATATTTATTATTCCGTACGCGATTCCGCAAATTATCTCGCTGCTGGCGATGAAAATGATGTTCAACGGTCAGTTCGGTCCGATCAATCAATATTTGTCCTTCTTCGGTCTGGCCAAAGTGCCATGGCTGACCGATCCGTTCTGGTCCAAGCTGACCGTCATCTTCGTCAACATTTGGGTCGGCATGCCGTTGTCGTTTCTGCTGGTGAGCGGCGTCTTGTCGTCTATTCCGCAGGAGCTGTACGAAGCCGCCAAGGTCGAAGGAGCGGGACGCTGGCAGCAAGGCCGCATCGTCACTCTTCCAGCGGTCGCATTCGCCATCGCGCCCATTCTGATTATGCAGCTCGCCGGCAACTTCAACAATTTCAACGTTATCTACCTGCTTACGAACGGCGGCCCGGCCAATCCGGAATATCAGTTCGCGGGGCATACGGATTTGCTGATCACCTGGCTTTACAAGCTGACGTTAAACAACAATATATACAACATCGCATCCGCGATCGGCATCCTTCTCTTCATCGTCATCGCCGGCTTTTCCATCCTGAATTACCGGCATACCCGATCGTTCAAAGACGAGGAGATGATGCAATGAGCCAAGGAAGGTCAAAAAGGCTGCGCGTGACGGCCAGCTATCTGTTTCTGTTGGCGGCGGCGCTCTGGAGTCTGTATCCGGCGGTCTGGGTCGTCCTGTCCTCCTTCAAGCCCGGCAAATCGCTGTTCAGCGATACGCTGGTCCCGAAAGCGCTGACGGCCGCCCATTATGCGGAGCTGTTCCGCTCTGGCAGCCTGATGTTCCCGACGTGGTATATGAATACGCTCAAGGTAGCCGTTTGCAGCATGCTGCTCAGCACGCTGCTCGTGACGCTGACCGCCTATGCGCTGTCGCGGTTCCGATTTCCGCTCCGGAAGGCGGCGCTCAGCCTCATGCTTGTCCTGGGCATGTTCCCGGGATTTATGAGCATGGTGGCCGTCTACATTTTGTTGAACGAGATCGGCCTGCTGAATACGCACGCGGCGCTGATCATCGTCTATTCGTTCGGAGCGGTCGTCTTCAATTTGTTCGTCGCCAAAGGCTTCTTCGATTCGCTGCCGAAGGCGATTGAAGAAGCGGCGCGCATCGACGGAGCCGGCAATATGCGCATCTTCGCGAGCATTATGCTTCCTCTGTCCAAGCCGATGCTGGTCTTTGTCGCGCTGACTACCTTTACCGGCGCCTGGATCGACTTTATATTCGCCAGCCTCGTGCTTCGCACCAAGGACAAATGGACGGTCGCGGTCGGCCTGTACGATATGGTCCATTCCTACCAGAACGCCTACTTTACGTTGTTTGCCGCGGGCGCCGTTCTGATTGCGATTCCGATTACGCTGCTGTTCGTTTATTTGCAGCGCCATTTCGTCGACGGGCTGACTTCCGGAGCCAACAAGGGGTAATGCAACGGCAAAGGTCCCGCCGATCTGTTCGATCTGCGGAACCTTTGCCTGTCGCCCCGGTGACGGCCGGTTTACATCGACCCTTCGCGCTTTCGGCCGAAGCGGTACGCGGCCGCGAGCGAAAACGTTGCGGCAAAGGCGATCAGAATGCCGACGTTCAAAACCATGCTCGAAACCGCTTCGCCTTGCTGCAGCTTGCCGAACGTATCCAGCACCCAATGCTGCGGCAGCAGGTCGGCCGTTTGACCCATCCACTCGGGCATCGATTCGATCGGAAACATGCAGCCGGCCACCACGCTTGTCGGGATAATGATCGTGTTTTGCAGCGCGTTCGCCTTCAGCGTGCTGTCCGAGAAAGCGATAAGAACAAACGAAAAGCCGATTGCCGCAAAAGCGAAGATCAGGAGCAGGACATACAGCTGCCACAAGGGAATGCCCGGATCCATATGGAACAGCTGCGTCATGACGAGCAGCGTCAACCCGATCTGAACGAGCATAAACGCAAAGTTGACGGCGATATGGGCGCCGATGTACGACCGGGCCGAGACGGGGGCGGACATGATCCGAAGATAAGTGCGATTTTCCCTCTCCGCCACAATCCGGCCGGACAGCTGCACGGCGGAGAACAGCATCAGCACGATCAAATATCCGACCGATTGTCTAGCCATTTGATGGTTGACGGAGCGATCCTCCACCGTCCCCGACGACAGCCGGAAGCCTTCCTCCTTGTACTTGGCGTACAAATCGCCGAACGCCTCCTCCCCCTGAGCCGATCTCGCCAACGCGGAAACGTTATGCAAATAGTCGTTCATGGAAGCTTGAATATACGGAGCGATTTCCGATCCCCGGACGGCCACGATTTCCGCCTGCAATGGATTCCCGTTCGCCAGCCCCTGGGCGAAGCCTTCCGGAATAATCAGCGCGGCGTCCAGCCGGCCGGACGCCACCTGCTCCTTCGCTTCCGCTTCCGCAACCTCGGCGGTTTGCAGCCGCTCGAGCTCTTCGATGAACCGGATCGTATCCCGGGTCAATTCCCGGTCGCCGTCCCGGTTGACGATGCCGATCTGGACGTCGCTTCCGCCCTGCCCTCCGTAAATCAGCAGGGAGAGAAGGAGCCCAATGATAGGGAAACCGAGAAACATCAGCACATTTTTATAGTCCCGAAACGTCGAGAGCGAAATTTTTCGAATCAGCCACAGCATATCTTTCATCTTACAGTCCCTCCCGCCTGCGCATGAGTATAACGGCTGCCGCGAGCATGAATACGGCGCTGCCTGCATTGATCAGGATCGTCGGAACGGCGGCCGACACTCGATCCGCAAAGATAATGTCCAGCAGCGCATCGTTCGTCCACGTAAGCGGCGTAAGGTCTCTGACGACTCCGAGCGCACCCGTTAGCTCCTTGACAGGGAAATAAGCTCCGCCAAAAAAGCAGCTTACTTGCACAAACGTGACCAGGACGGCGAAGGACGCGCTGTCTTTGATCAAGTAACCGATGCAGAGCCCGAGCCCAAGAGAGAAGACGATCTGGGACAGCAGCACCGCAAAGACCGCGCCCATATGGTCGCCCCATTCCGCCCGAAACATATATTTGCTAATCAGGACAATAATCGTCACGCTTGCGGCATTCAGCAAGAAAGCGCCCGCCAGCTTGCCCGCAAATATGCTCGACTTGCCGATCGGCGCCGCCAGAAGCCGAATCGCCGTATGGCCTTTCCGTTCCGCATCCATCAATAACCCGGCCGACATTGCCGCATACAACACAATCATCGTCGTCATCGCGATGGAGTAGTAATCGAGCGCCCCCGGCTGCTTGGCGGCGTCCAGCCAGGTTTCGGACAAATAGCCGCCGATGCCCGCTTCCGTACTCGCGTCTCCGGGCAGGACGGCCGCTAGCCGTCGAGATTCGGCAAACGTTTCGAGCATGCCGGTCACGACGCTGTTCGCAACCGGCGCGGCATCGCTGCCGGTAAAGGCAAGCCCGCTGTCCGTAACCGTGACGAACCCGTCGTAACGTCCGGCGCGAACCTCCTCCTCCTCGTCCAGACCGGCTGCGGCGGGCACGAACTGAACGCCGGAGCGGCCGGCATCCCGCACGAACGTCTCCCATTCGGCATGAAGCGCACCCGCCCCGCTTTCGGATTGGTACAGCACTCGTATATCATCAACGACGGGGGTCGCCCGAAATGATCCGGACAACGCCGTGCCAAGAATTAACATGAAAACAATCGGAGTTGCAAGCATGTAGATCAACGTTTTTACATCGCGGAAGGCCAGCAGCTCCTTCATCGCAATCCGAACGGCAGCGTTCAATTTCTCCGCCCCCCTTCGGCTTCGACCGGCTGCGTATCGCGCAAGCTTCTGCCGGTCAGCGTCAGAAATACCGCTTCCAGATTCGGCTCGTACGTATCGATGGAACGAATTTCCACTTGGTCGGCCATCAGACTTTGCATAATGCCGTTCAAGTTGTTCACTTCAGGCCGGGAGCTTACGATCACGATCTGATCCTTCTGTTCGACGGCGTCTACGCCGGCAATTCGCTTCAGCTTATCCAAATCCGGGCTGCCGTCCGGGCCAATCTCGATGCCGATCCTCTTTTGATCCGTAATGATCGACTTCAGCTCCGCCTTGGTCCCTTCGGCGATAATTTTGCCATGGTCCATAATGGCGATGCGGGAGCAAATTTCTTCGACTTCCTCCATATAGTGGCTCGTATACAGCACCGTGCAGCCCATCTCGTTCAGCTTCCTGACCGAACTCAAGATGTAGCTTCTCGACTGCGGGTCGATGCCGACCGTCGGCTCATCCATAATGATCAGCTTGGGCCGATGGGCAATAGCGCAGGCGATGTTCAACCTCCGTTTCATCCCGCCGGAAAAATGTTTCGGAAACGCTTTGCGCTTGTCGCTCAAGCCGACAAATTCAAGCGCTTCCTCCACCCTGCTCTTGAGCAGCGCCCCTCTCAATCCGTACAGCCCGGCAAAAAACGCTACGTTCTCGTAAGCCGTCAAATCCTCGTAAATCGCCAGCTCCTGCGGCACGAGGCCGACGCACGACTTGGCAAGCTTGCTGTGCTTGGCGATGTTGTGCCCCATAATCAAAATTTCGCCTTTCGTGACGGACAGCAGCGAAGCGGCCATGTTGATCGTCGAGCTTTTGCCTGCGCCGTTCGGACCGAGAAAACCGAAAATTTCGCCTTCCCGAACAGACAGCGAAATATGGTCTACCGCAAAAAAATCGCCGAACTTTTTGGTCAAATTTCGTATTTCCAGAACGTTCATTTCATCGTCCTCCCGTTGTGCATTCATTTCTTAATCTGATCATATAAAAAAAGAATGACCCTGCAGTAGTGCAGAAGTTCATCCTTTTCCATGAGAAAATTCACGTTGCCGCCTTGAAATGTTCATGACGGCGCCGAACGGGGAAGCAGCGTCGTAACCGAAAAGCCGCGCGAGCCGTCCACGATGACCGTTCCGTTCACGGCAGCAGCCCGCTCCTCCATCCCGGCAATCCCGAGCCCCTTGATCACCTTCGGCGCGCCCATGCCGTTGTCCGTCACCACGGCTCTGATCATCGTATTCAGCACATGAAGATGTACCGTGATGACCGTCGCGTTGGCGTATTTCAACGAGTTGGTAAAGGCCTCCTTCACGTTCTCCTGGATAATTCTCCACTGCAACGGCGAGACCAAGTCCATATTCCCATCATACGTGAGCATCGTCTTGACCGGATGCCGGGCCGAGAATTCGTCGACAAACAGCTTGAGCCGGTTAATGCCGATTTGCTCCGCCGGCGGCTTTGTATGTTTCAGCGATTGGCGAATGCTCTCGAGTCCTTCGCGCGAAATCGATATTGCATTTTGCAGAAGCTCCCCGCTTTTTTCCCGGTCCGTCCCGATCAGCCGCTTGGCCGCTTCCATCTGAATCAAGGCTCCGGCCATGGAATGGCCGATTTTGTCGTGAATGTCCTGAGAGAGCCGATTGCGTTCCTCCAGCCTGGACATATATTCCGTTTGCTTGGCGTATTCGCGGCTCTCCTCGAGATGGCGCTCGGTCAACTGAAGGCTGCGGCGCATGTCGTCCATCTCGCTGCGATACTTGCGGATCCGGTCCGTATGGCGTTCCAGCATCGATAAATACGCAAAGCTAAACGCGGCGATTAACAGGTAGCTCACCGACAGAGACATCTCCATGAACGCGAGCGGAAGGAGCATGGGAGCCAGAACGACAACCTTGCCGTTTTTTCCGCTTATCGCCGAAGCCAGTTCGAACAAGCTCGCCGGGAGCAGCAGGATCAGCGGCGGAAATACTTGAATCGAGCCTGCGGCGGCCAGCAGCGCGGCGGCGGCCATAAATGACAGCCTCCAGCCTTCCCGCTTGGCGATGCAGCCCGAGATGGAAACGCTGGCATACAGCAAGGCGAACAAGATGAACCAGGCCGCCGATTCGGTTCCCGACAAAAAGAACAATCCCGCGACGTACATGAGCAGCATCGACTTCAATACATTCGTCCAAAATTCCATCGGCCGTTACTCCCCGGACTTGCCGGTCAAATACAGGATGGCGATCTGCGTGCGGTGCGTAAGTCCCGACTTGCCGAGAATCGAAGTGATATGGTTGGCGACAGTCCCTTCCGAAATAAACAGCTTCTTCGAAATTTCCTTGTTCGTCAGTCCTTTGGCTATCAGCGCGACAATGTCGAATTCCCTGTCGGTATACAGGCTTCTGTCGATGCCGCTCCCTTGCTTCGGCTCCCGCGGCGCGTCCGCCGTCAGCCCCGACTTCAGCTTTTCCAGCACCGCGTCCTGAAGCACGTTATGGCCGTTGCAGACCGACTTGATCGCATCGCGGATCCGCTCCGGATCGTTATTTTTGAGCAAATATCCTTTAGCCCCGTATTTGATGGCCTCCAGCACGTATTCGTCGTTGTCGAACGTCGTCAGGATGAGCGGCCTCGTTTTCGTTCGCAGTACGAGTTGTTTCGTCGCTTCCACGCCGTCCATGTTCGGCATCTGCACGTCGAGCAGGGCGACGTCCACTTCGTTCTCCTCGCAGAACGCCACCGCCTCCGCCCCGTCCTGCACCGTCGCCACGACGTCAAATTCCGGGAAGGTCGATAATATAATTTTCATTCCCTCCCGGACAAACGAATTGTCGTCCGCGATCAGAACTTTAATGTTCAACGCGCTCCCCTCCCTCTCTCCCCATCATACACGCCCGCCAATATATTGAAAATAAGCAAATCAAGCTTCGTCCGCCCATGCTGCCCGCTCGGATTGTTGCCGATTGTCGAAAATGTCAGCGTCCCTCGGCCAATGCCCGGGTAAAACCAAAAATCCCGGCTCCTTTCCGACGGGAAAGAAACCGGGATTTTGTTGAATTGGGCCATAGCGGCATCCCCGACACGAAATCACAACTATCCGGCGCCGCCTCCAACGCAGCGAAACGGCTTTCGCCTACAGCCTCTCGAACCTGGCAAATGGATCGCGTATCGTAATTTTATGAGCTTCGGCGTCGCTGATGCCCGCGTACAGCTCGGCATTGCCGTCCGGCAGGCGGATCAGCCCCCCGCTGAAAACGACGTCGGCGAGATCCGCCCGTTTGGACGGACCTTCAAGGAAGTCGGAGCGCTCTGCGATGATGCGCATATCCGAGCAGGCTCCCGTTGCGGGATCGAGCGCGAACACCATCGGGTAATAATGCCGGTTGCCTTCGCCGTCGAACCGCGCGATATGGCCTAACGCACCCAGCAGGCCGCCCGCCAGCAGATGAATTTCGTTGCAGCCTCCCCATTCCTCGTCAAGGAACTGGCCCTCGAGAAGCGGAGCTTCGTCCACAATTTCACGCGTCAGCTCGTTCAACGAATGGATGCGGGTATACCCGATCTTTCCTCTGCCTCCCTTGCCGCCCTGCGGACGGGTAAATACGCCGATCGTGCCGTCCAATTGCTGGACCAGCCGCAAATCTTTCATCTGATCGGGCCCTTCGAAGAAAGGCTCGAGCCGGGCGATGGACGGGCCCTTGTAAAACACCGTCCGCCAGCTGAGAGCGTCTGCCGTATCGGGATGAGGAAAGGTTTGCACGCCGCCGAACACAAGCTGGCCGTCAATACGCGTATAGAAAGGATCCTGCAGCGCAAAGATTGGCGAGCCCTCTCTGCGCGCCCAGCGGTCGCCCCGCTTGACGAAAAAGTGAATTTCCGACTCCTCGCTGTCCCGGCGTTCCACGCGCCCTGCGATCACGGCCTCTCCTTCGTCCTCGAACGGCGCCGCGATATTGTAGACGTCGCGGTCGTCTTCTCCGGCAAAAACAAGCTTTTCCGCGGTAAAGGGCTTGCTTCCGCCGGAACGGTACGCCTCCAGCAACGATACGCAGCTCTCCGCTTCGCTAGTCGTTTTCCACACGTTCATCGTCAGAAGTTCCTTTCGTCGAAGAATGGTCGGCCAACAGCCGGAGCAGGTCGGCCAGCTGAAACGATACGCTTGCCATCGAGTCGTCGGATACGCCGTAATACATCATGATCCGTCCGTCCCGTTCCACCGCTCCGCAGGCAAATACGACCCCGGCAAAAAAACCGTCCGTCTCATATTCCTCCTCCGGGGACAGAAACGGTTGTTCCAGCCGGGCTAGAACGCGCTCCGGCCGTTCCAGATCGAGCAAGGCGGCTCCCATGCAATAGCGGTGCTCGCGATTGGCCCCATGGTACAGAACGAGCCAGCCCCGGTCCGTTCGAATCGGCACGCAGCCGGCACCGATCCGGGCATTTTCCCATGTATCCGAGCGAAGGCCGAGCAGGAAGCGGTGATCGCCCCAATGGCGCAAATCGTGCGAGGACGCCAGCCACATCTCCGGACGGCCGATGCCGTCGGGAACGGGACGGTGCAGCATGTAGTAGCGGCCCCCGATCGTTTCCGGAAAGATGGCGACGTCTTTGTTGGTGGGAGCGAGAATAAGCCCCTCCCGCCGAAACTGCCTGAAGTCGTCGGTGGTCAGCAAGCCGACGGCCACGCCTTCGCCGGATACGGCGCTGTACGTAATATGATAGCGTCCGTCCAGCTTCGTAATCCGGGGATCCTCGATCCCCCAGCTCTCGGCGCGGCCTTCGGGCATGACTGCAGGCCGGTCTTCTACCGTAAAGCGTTCCCCGTCGCTGCTCCAGGCCAGCCGCAAATGCGAGATGGACGTCAAATAAATCGTCTGTCCCTCGCGGTTCCGCACGACCCGGGGATCGCTGAAGTCGAGCTCCGGATCGTCCTTCCTCAATTTGACGATCGTCATCCGGCCGCCGCCCGGCTCCCCGCTGCGCCAGTCCAGCACCGGAACGAGCACGGAGCCGGGATCGGTTTGCACCGGCCTCTCCGCCACCCGAAGCAGCAAGACGACTTGTCCCTCATACTCGGCCACGCCGGCGTTGAACGCCCCAAGCACTTCCCAATCCTCGAAGGTCGGCTTCACATCCCGAGGGGTAATGATCGGGTTGGCCGCCGCCCGCGCAATGCGCAAATGTTGTTTGGTAATCACCGAAATGCCTCCCATCCTTCTCCTCTTGTCGCTCTCTAATCTTTGATTCCGGTAAAGGTGATGCCTTCAATAAAATAACGCTGCGCCAGGAAGAACAGCATAATGACGGGAAGGGCGACGATGACCGACATGGCCATCAAATAATGCCATTGCGGCGCTTCGTTCACTCCGCCCATGAAGAAATACATGCCGACGTTCAACGTATACAGACTCATGTCGTTCAAATAAATAAGCGGACCGAGAAAATCGTTCCAGTATCCCCGGAAAGCGAAGATGCCGACAGCCAGCAGCGCCGGCTTGATTTGCGGAAGCATCACCTTGAAAAAGGTTTGGAACATATTCGCCCCGTCGATTTCGGCCGCATCGTCCAGCTCGCGCGGAATCGTCATAAAAAACTGTCTGAGCAAAAAGATATAAAACGGTCCCCAAGCCGTCCACGAACGCAGCACGAGCGGATCGAATTCCCCGACAAGCCCGAATTGCTGCCAAATAAGAAACGTCGGAATGAGCGTGACGTGAAACGGCAGCATCATCGTCGCCAGCAGAACGAGAAACAGAAGGCTGCTCCCCGGAAACCGGAACCTCGCAAAGCCGTAAGCGACAAGCGTGGCGCTTGCCAGCTCTCCGATCAATCCCAGCGCGACGATGAAGAGGGTATTGCCCAAATAGCGGGTGAACGGCAGCGCCGTCCATGCATCCTTGAAATTGTGCCATTGCGGCGGATCGGGAATCCATTGCGGCGGCCAGGCGAATATATCGCCCTTCGGCTGCAGCGCGGTGGACAGCATCCAAAAGAAGGGAACGAGTATGACGGCCGCCAATGCGATGACAATGACGTAGATGACTGTTCTTTTGATCCACTCGGATTGTTTTCTGGTTAACGGTCCCGTCCGGACCATAGACGCCTTCGCCACTGCTCCACCTCCTTAGCGCGACTCCGATTCATAATGAACCCACGCCGGAGTCGAACGAATGACAAGCAGCGTAAGCGCCAGGATGATAATAAACAACACCCAGGCAACGGCGGAAGCTTCCCCCATCTGCATCTGGGTAAATCCCCTTTCATACACCAGCTGGTTCATAAATTTGCCCGCGGCGGTCGTCGGCCTGACGAACATCGCAATTGTAAATATTTGAAGCGCGCCGATCATGCCCATAATGACCTGCAGCAAAATGACCGGCGAAATTTGCGGAACCGTAATCGACCTGAACTTCGTAAACGCATTGGCGCCGTCCATGTCCGCCGCTTCGTACAGCGACTTCGGCACCCCCTGCAGCCCGGCAAGAAAGACGACCGTATTCGTGCCGAAGATACCCCAGACGCTCATGATGGCAAACGCCGTCAGCACGAAGCCCGGATCGCCGAACCAGTTCGGCTTATCCAGCCCGAAAACATTCAATATCGGGGACAGCGAATAGTTGATAATGCCGGATTCGCTGTTGAACATCCACCGCCAGAGCAGAGCGACCGCCACTTCGGGCAGCACCGCCGGCAAAAAATAAATGGTGCGGAACGTGCCGATCCCTTTAATCTTGTTGTTGAGCAGCATCGCGATCAGCAGCGCTCCGATGACCCCGATCGGCAGCGTGACGGCGGCGTACAGCAGCGTGATCCTTACCGAAGGCCAGAACTCGACGTCGTTCATTAGCAGCTTGATGTAATTATCGAGTCCGACCCATTTCGAATGGCCAAAGATCGACGACTCCGTGAAGCTGAGGTACAGCGAATTGCCGAGCGGATAAACGGTAAATACGAGAAAACCGATAAGCCACGGCGATATGAGCGCAATCCCGAGCGCCTGCTTCGTTTTCCAGCCGACGGCCCGAAACGCCCAATAAATAACGGCAGCCAGCACCAGCAGCGCCGCGGGCACGAGCAGCCACCGCATCAACGTATCCAGATGGCTTTGCACCGCTTATCCCCCTTTCCTAGCTTGATGGCAAGAGGAAGCGGAAATCGCCGCCCCTCTTGCGCGTTCCGTTATTTCAAAGCGTTGTCCAGCTGCGGCTTGACTTGAGGAACAAGCTCTTCCGGATTCGCTCCCGCATTGACGATCGGGTCCATCAGCTGCGTCCAGTACAGATTGTCCCAGGCCGGATATTTTTCGGAATAGCGGTACGGTCTTGCAAATTCCATCGAGGCGATGATCGCTTCCAGCGAATGAGCTTTGGCCGGATGCATCTCCTGAAGCGTCTCCAGATTGGCCAGCGATTTGCGCGGAGGCATGATCTTCCAATGATGAATGCCGTCCGTCAAATCGACAAGCGCCTGGAAGGCGGCATCGGGATGCTTCGTTTTGGCATTGATGCCCATCCCCAGAATGTCCCCGAACGTGGCGCGCGCGCCGTTGTTGCCGGCGGGAACCATAAACGCCTGCACGTTGTCGACCGTCGAATCGAGATTGTCCGCCGCGCCGCCCATAAACATCGCAACCTGGCCGTCGCGGAACATTTGATCGAAGCCGCGGTCCCGAATAATGCTTTGCGGCGGCACTAACGGTCCTTGAATGAGGTCGGCATAAAACTTAAGCGCTTCGATCGCTTCGGGAGAGTCGATCGGCGAGCTGGCCGAATCTTCCGAAATGACTTCGCCACCGTTTTGCCAGATGAACATCTGCGAAGGCGGCCAGCCGTTCACCGTAAAGCCCCACTGCACGGTATTCGCCTTGTCGAAGCCTTCCTCGTCCGGATGCTTGCCATTGCGGTCCTTGGTCAGCTTGTTGGCTGCATCGAGAAAGTGCTCCCAAGTCCAGCTCTCGTCCGGATACGCCACATTGGCCTCGTCGAACAGCGCTTTATTGACGTACATCATGACGGGCTGCTGCAGCCACGGCAGTCCGTATATTTTGTCCTCGTAAGTAAACGGTTGCAGAGAAGATTCGTAATAGTCGTTCGTATCGGCCGCCGGGTGGCCGGAAGCTTTCAGCCGGTCCGTTATGTCGAGCATGGTGCCGCCTGCGGAAAATTGAGCGGCCCGCTGGGCGCTGATCCAGAACAGATCGGGACCGGAATTGCCGGAAAGCTGGGTAATGATCCGCGTATCGTATTCTGCGGGATTCGAGTCCTGTACGATTTCGTAAGTCGTCGATGCCGCATTCAGCTTGTCGATAATCGCTTGCAGCTCCTTGGCTTCGTCCACGCCGGCCCAGGTCGCCAGCTTGATCGTCGCTTTCTTCTGATCTCCTCCTCCGCCGGAATCGTTCCCTCCGGTTGCGTTGTTGCCGCCTCCCCCGCCGTCGCCGGAGCAAGCCGATAACATAAGCGAAAACAGCAGCGTCGATGCCAATGCCACAGTAAACCGTCTCTTCACAAAAGAAGCCCCCTTTAATGATTGGTCGCATTACAAAATTAAAATTTGTAACGTTACAAATTCATTACAATTACATGATATAACGAAATGACAGCGTCGTCAAGATGATGGGGCATCGTAATTTTTCGCGTAAAACGACCATTTTTTCACGATATTATTTACTTGTTCACCAGAATAGTGTATATTTTTTGTAACGTTACAAAATGACGAATCGGCTTTATAGGGTAAGAGAGGTTATGAGATGAAAAAGAAAGTGGTCATGCAGGATATAGCGGATGAGCTGAATATTTCCAAAAATTCGGTCTCCCAGGCATTGTCCGGCAAGGACGGCGTCAGCGAAGAAACTCGAATGAAAATTATACAGACCGCCGAGAAGATGGGATACCGGTATTCCAAGAAAAAAAGCGACAACGCCGATAAGCCCGTTCGTACGGTCGGCCTGATCGCTTCCGACTACGCATTCTCCATGAAAAATTTTTTCGGCGAAATCTATTTGTCCATCGAACGCGAAGCGCAGCGCCACGGCGTCAATCTTCGAATCCAATCCATTACGCCGGCGGCCCGCAACGGGCTGGTTCTGCCCGCCTTCATCGAGGATGGCAGCATTGACGGAGTGCTCATGCTGTCCCATATCAGCACCGACTATATGAACAAAGTATTGGACCAAGGCATACCGGCTGTCCTGATCGACCATCATCACCCGCTGATCGAAGCCGACGCCGTCCTGACGAACAACCGGTTCGGAGCCTACCTGGCGGTCAAGCATCTCATCGACCTCGGCCATCGTGACATTGCCGTCATCGGCAATAAAGCCGTATCCCCCAGCTATCAGGAACGATGGGAAGGGTATATGCTGGCGCTGCAGGAGCACGGCATCGAACCCGCGGGCGCGCTCATGTTTCCCGACGTTCCGGAGGAGGAGCCAAGCATCGGCGAGACGATCCGCTCCTTGTCCGCGCAGCCGACCGCATGGTTTTGCCTGAACGACGGATTCGGATTTTTTGTGTGCAATACGTTGAAAGCGATGGGGTACCGGATACCGGAGGACATCTCGGTATGCGGCTTCGACAACAGCGATTTTGCCCACATTTCGGCACCGAAGCTGACCACGATGCACATCGATTTGACGCAATTCGCCCATAAAGCCTTTGCCCAATTGTTGTGGCGCATCCGCCATCCGAACGAAACGGTTCACGAAATCTTGCTGCCGACGAAGCTGATCGAGCGGGAATCGACGGGACCGAACCCGCAGCGGACGGATGTAAGGCCCGAATAACGCAACAAACCGGCTGCCGAATCCGTTCGGCAGCCGGTTGTTTTTAGGGCCGTTTCTTCCGATTACTGCAGGCCGGTCCGTCCCGGCGTCAGCCTTGCAGCGACTTGCTCCATTCGGCGACTCTGCGGAAGCTTTCTTCCTCCGAAAGATCTTCGATGCGCGTCATAATCGACCACCTGACGCCAAACGGGTCGAGAATGCTGCAGTACCGGTCTCCGGATACAAAGTTCGCCAGCGGTTCTCTGACGGTCGCCCCGTTCGCGACGGCCCGTTCGAATACGCGGTCCGCGTCGGGCACGTAGACGCCCAAGGAATAACAAGCTTGTCCGTCTCCCGGCGGCATTACGAGGCGGAATTCCGGATTGGCCGCTCCCAGTTGCAAATAGCCGGAGCCGAAATCGACATCCGCATGAATGATGACTTTGCTGCCTTCTTCCCCGATTTCGGTTACGCTTTTGGCCTTGGCCCCAAATACGGTTTCATAAAAGGCGATCGCTTCGGCCGGGTTGCTCACAACGATAAACGGCGTAAGCGCCGTATAGCCGTTAGGCCTGCCGTTCGTCGTGTAGGTTCCCGTCGCTCCCGTATAAGTTTCTTGCCGATGATCCATGGTCCATTCCTCCAATTCAATCTGGTCGCGTTCTTCCGTTCCCATTATAAATTCTCCTCCGGAGGACGTATTGTAAAAAAGCGACAAACGGAGCGATTGAGATCGTACGGAGACCTGGAATCGCGGCTGGACTACCGGCGCGCATCCCGCCATACCGTCAAGTAGAGGACGGCCAAACCAAGCAGCAGCGCCGCACTGACTCCGCCGGCAACTTGAATGCCGTTCGCAAACGCATCCCTCGCAACCTCCAGCACCGACGGATCGGGAAACGATTCCGCAACCGACGTCGCGCTGGCAAGCGAATCGATTATCGCCAGTTTTGATTCCGGCGTCAGTCCTTCTGGAAGCCGCTCCGCTGCCACTCGTCGATAAACGGAAGTTCCGACCGTTCCGAGCACGGCAATTCCGAGGGCCATCCCGAGCTCACTGCTCATTTCCGATAGAGAGGAGGCGGAGGCGGTTCTCTCCGGCGGAACGGAGGCGACGACCAGGTCCGTGCTCAGCACCATCAGGGGACTGAAACCCAGCATAATGACGACACTTCCGAGCACCATCATTTCCAGACCCGGCATCGAACCCCAAACGGCCAAAATAATCATACCAAAACCGATAATCGCCAAGAACAGCCCCCCCGTTATCAGGCTGGAAACCCGCATCTTGTTCGCCAGATAAGGAGTGGCCATCGCGCCGGCTATATTGGCCGCGGCATAAGGGATCATCCATAAGCCCGCCGCCAATGGAGTCATTCCCGCCACCAATTGCAAATATTGAGCAAAAAACAGAACGAAGCCGCCAAGAGTAAACACCGTAATGAACAATCCGATCAGCGCTCCATTAAAGTTACGATTGCGGAAAAACCGCAAATCCAGCAACGGCTCCCTTGCGCTGCGCTGCCTGCGTATGAACAGCCAGCCTGCTCCGAGTCCGGCCGTAATCGCCAGCAAGGATACCGCAGACGGACCGCGGCTTGCCCATTCTTTTAACCCGTATATGACAGAAAGGACAGAGAGCATGGAGAGGGCCGCCCCGGGCAGATCAAGTTTCCCGGCATTGGTGCTGCGAAACTCCGGCAATAAAAACGGGGCCGTCGCCAAGAGCACAACCATGACGGGAACTCCCAGCAAAAAGACGGAACCCCACCAAAACCGTTCCAGCATCAATCCTCCGATCAGCGGGCCGACGGCGCCGCCCGCCGAAAAGCAGCTGAGCCACACGGCGATCGCAATGCCTCTCTGGCTGGGCTGACGGAACATATTGCTGATTAATGACAACGTAGAGGGCATAAGCGTCGCTCCCGCAATGCCGAGCAATGCCCGGGTCACGATCAGCATCTCGGCATTTACGGAGAAAGCCGCCGCAATCGAGCATAGACCAAATGCAAAAGCACCCATCAACAGCAGCTTTCTGCGTCCGATACGGTCGCCCAGCGTCCCCATCGTGATCAGAAAACCGGCAATCATGAATCCGTATATGTCCAAAATCCACAACTGCTGCGTGCCGCTCGGCTGCAAATCCGCGGCAAGCTGCGGAAGCGCCAAATGCAGCACCGAAAAATCCAATGCCAGCAGCAACGTCGTGACCGCCAGCACGCTCAAACCAAGCCATTCCTTCAGCCCTGCCGCATCATCCGGCTTTTTGCCGCTTTGCTGCGCAACTTTGTACGATTCCAAATCATCCACCTCTTCCACTCATGGGCAATCAGGGACTATGCTCCCTGCTTCATCCATGATATTGCAATCGATGGCCAAATGAATCGAACCAGTGTCTGAACTTAGAATTACGACCAAGGTCGCAGAGACAGGGAGCGGCCTAATCTTCAAACCATCTGTTTCTTAGCGCATGGACGGCCGCTTTCGTACGATCCTGCAGCTCAAGCTTGCCCAAGATCGAGGTGACGTGCGTCTTTACCGTCTTTTCCGCAATAAACAGCCGCTCGGCAATCTCTTTGTTGCTCAGCCCTAATGTGATTTGGTACAGCACCTCTTTTTCTTTGGGCGTCAGCCGTTCCAAGCCTTTCCCCGGCGCAGGCTTTCCCGCCGCATGGAGAGCCAATTGATGGGTCGCTTCGGGATGAAAGGTGCGATTTCCTTGCACGGCCTCCAGAATCGTTTCCGTCAGTACCCGGGGCTCAACATCCTTCAACTGGTAACCGACCGCACCTTCCCGGATTGCCGGTATGACGGAATCGCGGTCCGAGAAGCTGGTCAACATAATGATCTTCACTTCCGGATGCCGCTTCGCAATTCGTTTAGTCGCTTCTATGCCATCCATGACCGGCATCCGAATATCCATCAGCACGACTTGCGGCTTCAGCAGCTCGACCAGCTGCAAGGCCTCCGCTCCGTTATGCGCCTGACCCACAATTTCAATCTCCGGCTGAACTTCCAGAAAATAATGCAATCCGCGCAGCACAACCAGATGATCGTCTACCAGAAGTACCTTGATCTTCACTTTAGACCTTCCCTTCGCTTGCCAGCGGCACCGCTGCTTCAATAGTCGTTCCCTTTCCTGTCGAGCTGTTCATGTCGAACAAGCCATTCAATTGCTGAACACGCTCGCGCATGCTGATCAGGCCAAGCCCGCCTGAAGGCGGATGATGCGCACCAAAGCCGGCGCCGCCATCCGTAATGCGCATCCGGACATATCGATCGTCGCAAGCGATTTCCAGCTCGGCACATTCCGAGGAAGCGTGTTTCCTCACATTATTCAACGCTTCCTGACCGACTCTCCATAAGGCTTCCTCTATGCGCTCCGAAAAACGAAGCTGCCTTCCATTCGTAATCGACAGCTTCAAGCCCAGCTTGGCTGCATGACTCTCCAGCAGCTCCCCCAATGTGTCGTTGCGGCCGCTGGACGAATGCAGTCCCCATATGAGAGATTTCATCTCCGATAAGGCTTCTTGCACCAGCTCTCCGATTTCCCTAAGCCCCGCTTCCATGGCATGGTCTTCCTGCCGCAACCTCGCCCGCAAGCCTTGAGCAAGCAGCGATAAGGAGAACAGCTTCTGATTCACCGAATCGTGCAAATCTCGAGCCAAACGATTTCTCTCTTCCTCCAGCAACAGCTGCTCGTTTTGCTCATATAGACGAACATTATCAATTGCCAGCGACACATGCTCCGCCAAATGGCCCAATATCTCCATCTCGCATGGGTCGAACTCGGCATCCGCTCTGCTCATCACAAGCACGCCGATTAATGCTTCCCGGTTGATTAAAGGAAGCGCTAATCCATGGACGAATCCTTCTTCTGCGTTTAATTCCGGAAAACTATTTATTCTTGCAGCGCTTGGCACGGCCGCCTGCCGCCTTACAGCTTCATAGATGAGATCCGCCGATGCCAACTTCTCGTCCCCCAAGATTACGGTCGAATTGGACGGATAAAATTCTTCTTGTTGCCGATAGTAGCCGCCTAGATGCAGCCGGCTCCCTTCCTTCAGGACGATGGCGGTCGTATGCCAGCCAAACCTTTGTCCGATCTGTTCGGTGAAGGTGCGCAGCAATGGGCCCATCTCTTTAATTTTCCAAGCGCTTCTGACCACTTCTCCTATGGCGCTGTAATATTCGCCAACTCTTTTCTCCTGCTCATATAAATTCATGCGCTCCTCCTTCCCGCCCCTCTTCCAATTGCCGGGCTCATGTCGCCGTTCTTCATCAGCTCTTTTTTATTTTATCAAAAAACGTTTCGTACCGGACCGGAGAAGTTTCGGTTCAAAGCGGCAACCGGAAACGCAAGCATGGAGGGGCGGGTGAAGATTGGATGAAAAATGCAGGTTGTCGTTGATTTCAACTGCCATTCATACTATAAAGAGGATAAGAGCAAATGGTTCAGCTTCATTTGCTACTTCACTCATAGGAGCTGATGGTATGGAGAACACAGGTACAGTTAACACAGGAAGATGTCCATTTTCACATGGCAGCGCTACGAGTCACAAGGCTGGCGGCACGTCGAATCGAGATTGGTGGCCGAATCAACTGAACTTGAATATCCTTCATCAGCATGACCGCAAATCCAATCCTCTGGGCGAGGACTTTGACTATGCAGAGGAATTTCAGAAGCTGGACTACTTCGCGCTTAAACAGGACCTCCGCAGCCTGATGACGGACAGTCAGGAGTGGTGGCCTGCCGACTATGGACATTACGGACCGCTCTTTATCCGCATGGCTTGGCACTCCGCAGGTACATATCGTACGGGTGACGGCCGCGGCGGCGCCGGAAGCGGCACGCAGCGTTTTGCTCCGCTGAACAGCTGGCCCGACAACGGCAACCTGGATAAAGCCCGCCGGCTGCTGTGGCCGATTAAGCAAAAGTATGGCAACCGCATTTCCTGGGCCGACTTGTTCATTCTGACGGGCAATGTGGCGATTGAGTCGATGGGCGGCAAGACCTTTGGCTTCGGCGGAGGACGCCCGGATGTGTGGCATCCGGAGGAGGACATCTACTGGGGCAACGAGAAGGAATGGCTGGGCGACAATCGGTACAAAGGCGACCGGGAGTTGGATAACCCGCTTGCGGCGGTTCAGATGGGACTGATCTATGTCAACCCGGAAGGCCCGAACGGCAATCCGGATCCGCTCGGAAGCGCCCGCGATATTCGCGAAACGTTCGGGCGCATGGGCATGAACGATGAAGAAACCGTTGCGCTGGTCGCCGGCGGCCATACATTCGGCAAGGCGCACGGCGCGGGCGACGCCGCGCTGGTCGGACCGGAACCGGAGGCTGCGCCGATCGAGGCGCAAGGCTTGGGCTGGCTCAGCGCGCACGGGTCCGGCCGCGGCCGCGATACGATAACGAGCGGCGTGGAAGGTGCCTGGACGGCTAATCCGACGCAGTGGGACAACGGCTACTTCGATATGCTGTTCGGTTACGAATGGCAGCTGACGAAAAGTCCGGCAGGCGCGCATCAGTGGGCGCCTGTCGCCCCCGCCGAGGAGCATCTGGCGCCGGATGCGGAGGATGCCTCCGTTCGCGTTCCGACGATGATGACGACGGCGGATATGGCCTTGCGCATGGACCCCGCTTACGAGAAGATTGCGCGCCGCTTCCATGCAAATCCGGATGAATTTGCGGATGCATTTGCCCGCGCCTGGTTCAAATTGACGCACCGGGACATGGGTCCGCGCGCAAGGTATTTGGGCCCGGAAGTGCCGGAGGAAGTGCTGATCTGGCAGGATGATGTGCCCGTCGTCGATTATGAGCTGACGGAAGCCGACGTCGAAGAGATCAAAGCCAAAATATTGGACTCGGGATTAACGATCGGCGAGCTGGTGACGACGGCCTGGGCTTCGGCCAGCACGTTCCGCGGCTCCGATAAGCGCGGAGGCGCCAACGGCGCCCGGATCCGCCTTGCGCCGCAAATCGACTGGGAGGCGAATCAACCGAAGCAGCTGAGGAAAGTGCTGGCGATATTGGAAGGCGTGCAGGAGGAGCTTGACATAAAAGTGAGCATGGCCGACTTGATCGTATTGGGCGGCAGCGCCGCGGTCGAAAAGGCGGCGCGGAATGCAGGCTTTGACCTGACGGTTCCGTTCGCGCCCGGACGCGGCGACGCCTCGCAAGAGCAAACCGATGTCGACAGCTTTGCCGTGCTGGAACCCGTCGCCGACGGCTTCCGCAATTACCAGAAGCAGCCGTACGGAGTCAGCGCGGAAGAGCTGCTCGTAGACAAAGCGCAGCTGCTGGGCCTGACGGCTCCGGAAATGACGGCGCTTGTCGGCGGGATGCGCGTGCTCGGCACCAACTACGGCGGCACGCGGCACGGCGTCTTTACAGATCGCGAAGGCACTCTCACGAACGACTTTTTCGTCAACCTGCTGGACATGAATATCGTCTGGAGGCCGGCAGACGGAACCGTCTACGAAGGATACGACCGCAAGACGGGCGAAGTCGTGCGCACGGCAACCCGGGTGGACCTCGTATTCGGCTCCAACTCCATGCTTCGCGCCATCGCGGAAGTGTATGCGCAAGACGACAATCGGGACAAATTTGTTCGCGACTTTATAGCCGCCTGGGTGAAGGTCATGAACGCGGATCGTTTCGATCTGAAGCGGAAATCATAACTTCTATTGTGCATATAAAATGATGAGAGAGCAGTATTCGCGGCGGAATACTGCTCTTTGCTTATTGCAAGTCCGGCTATGCCGCCAGCCAGACTGCCAGTTTGGCATAGACAGGCAGACCGATGATCAAGTTGAAAGGGAACGTTATGCCGAGCGACATGCCCAAATAAATGGACGGATTCGCTTCCGGAACAGAATGCCGGAGAGCGGCCGGAGCGGCGATGTAGGAGGAGCTGGCTCCGAGCACGCCCATCAGGAGCATGCCTCCGGCCGACAATCCGCACCAGCTTCCGACCGCGACGCCTATCATGCCGAACGCGAGCGGGAAAGCGACGGCAAGCACGATCAGCTTCGGACCGTGACTCTTGACCTCCGCGAGCCGCTCGCCCGCCGTTATCCCCATCCCCAGCAGAAAGAGCATCAGCACGCCGGGATACAAGTCGACAAAGAGCGGCTTGACGACGGGCTGCGCATCCGATCCGCCGATTAAACCGACCGCCATCGCCCCCAGCATCAGCAGCACGCTTTTGCCCAACAGACTTTCCTTGATCAATCGCATATCGAGTCTGCCCGCGCCGCCTTGAGAAGAGGTTGCGACAATTCCGGCCGCATACGCCGGTTTCCCGTTCGCCTTTTTCCGCTTGGCGTCAAGCCATCCGAGGATCAACAATGAGATGAAGATCGCCGGACTTTCCAGTACAACGACCATGGCGCTCATAAAGCTCTCATATGGCATGCCCGCTTGCTCCGCATAAGCGGCGGCGGCCCCGAAGGTAACGATGCTGACCGAGCCGTACGTGGCGGCCAAAGCCGCGGCGTTCTTCCGGTCGAGCTTGATCCATCTGCTTATCGCGAACACGGCAACGGGAATCAGCGTGCCCAGCAATAAGGTTCCGGTGATCGGGGCGGCCAGATCGCTCCATGCGTGTTTGGAAAGCTCGATTCCCCCTTTCAAACCGATGGCGGCAAGCAGATAAATACTAAGCGACTCGCTGAGAGCCGGCGGAAACTTCAAATCGGATTTGAACAAGGCGGCGGCCAATCCCAGCGCAAAAAACAAGACGGAAGGCGAAGTTAAATTTTGAACGATCATACTTTGCATAGCGTTCTCTCCTCTATCTCCAATGTCGGGAGCAGCCTCAAGCCGCCCATAAAAAAACCGAAAACATTCGGTCAAGGAAATGAATTCCTTAATCCCAAACGTTTCCGGTTTATCTTAAACCGGCCTGGAAGGCCGTTTTGCGATCTGCCGTTTTGCGATCTGCCGATCAATGATCTTTCTGTGCGCGGCCGCTAAGCCTCCAGCCGTTCCTCCAAGTTATCGGCCATCATAAACAAGATGACGCGTTCCCCGGTTCGAGTGCTGATATCGGTATGAAAGCTGACGACCTCCGAACCGGTCAGTTCGGCCAGCAGCGCCTTCAGCTCCGGGTTGCCCGATTCCACCAAGTCGGAGCGGATCTTTTTGATGGACAGCATGCCGTCCAAATTGTTCGACAGTTTCCGTTCCGCAGGGGTGAGAATGCCTCTAAGCAGCACGATCACCATATTTCTTACGATGTCCGTCTTTACCGAAACGGGTCCTCGCCCCAAATATTCCTTTTCCCATTGCGTGAGCGCTCTGCTGATCTTATCTTCCATTTCGCCTTTGGATATCAGATGCGTTCTCCCCTTTCCAATAAAAAAATCGGCATATTGACTTGGGGTGTCCCCCCAAAGAAAACATGCCGATGTATCGTCTGCTTCATCCATACCGCGTTCGCTGCCTTTTCCTCCATGCCATGCGGTTCACATCGCAGGAAAGCTAAAGCGTTGATTCGATTGGATAAGGAATGGATCATTCGGAATCTTATCTAATTATAGTCTCCGGTTTCGATTTGTCAACCATTTTGTTCGTCCACAGCCCGATTAATCCGTATTCAAATGGAAGCTCTGCGATCCGATCTGCACATAGACGCGTCCTTCGTCGCTTCGAGGAGGAATCGCAAAGACGTGCCGTTCCACGGTTCCGTCTTCGTATTTCAGCTCGATCGTATTCCCGCTGATCTTGTACGTTCCTTTCACCGTATCGCCGGCCGACACCGAGTCCGTACGCGCGCTTCCGGTATCCAGGGAAGCTAGGGAGGTTTGGTCGCTTGTAAACGTGCCGTCCGCGTAAAAGGTCATGTAATTCGTCCAGGATGTTGAGTACGGCGTTATGCCGACCAAGCCGTAATAGCCTTGGGAAATATATTCGCCGCTAAACGTTGTGCCATCGGGCACCGGCAGCACCTTCCTCATATGAACCTGATCGATTTCCAGCGCACCGTCTTTATTAATGCTGATCGGAAGCGGGTCCTCGCCCTGGATGTTCAGCTTGCCGTCTTTGATCGAATAAGACAGGCAGCTGTCCTTCTTGCAATCGATCGTTTCCGGTCCGCCGCCCTTCGGCAGTCCGACGACCACTTTGTTGTCGGGCAGAAACGTGTAGAAAATCCAGCAAACTCCGCCGCACTCATACCCGCCATAGTCATATTGCCCTCCGTAGTACATCCCTTGAAGACGATCCAATCGTACGGGATTGCCGTCGTCCTTCAATTCGGGCGGCAGCACGACAGCCGGTTTGCGGTTATCGTCATCTTTCTTCTCGGCATCCTTGGCCTTGGCCGCCGCATGCTCCTCGTCGATTTGCTTCTGAAGGTCATCCAGCCAAGCCTTTACGTCTTCCAACGTTAATCCGAACAATGCCACATAATCAGGCGTATAGACAAGAATCTCGCGATGCACCCCGTTCCAGTGAACCAATGCCCCCGTCGATTCGCTGACGAACCGTAGCGGGACCATCGTATGACCTTTCACCGAAACCGCCGGTCGATCCAGCTTGACGGCGCGGCCGTTCACTTCGGCGGCCTGGCTGTCCAGCGTCAGCAACAGGCGGACGCCCTCCATCTCCGCGGTTACCGTTCGGTCTTTGCCGTTCCATGTCACGTCCATGCCGAGAGCCTCGAACAACGGCCTCATCTGGACAACCGTCGTTCCCGCCTTGATATCCGGTTCTATCGCAAAGGCGACCGGTTCATCATTCACATACACATCGATCGGCTTGCTGTTCGCATATGCCGTCTTCGCATGGATGGCCGCCAGCAGAATCGCCGCTAGCAGAACGATTCCGGCGGCCGCCAACGGTTTGACCAGCTTTCTCGGCAGAATGGGTTGTAGCAAGGATCCACTCCCTTTCCATCAATATCCATAATATCCGTCGATTATATCATAGAGCAAAGGTTGTTCGTAACCGCACTAAAGTCACTATTTTAGCCAATATTTATAAAATATCCGCACCTCGATCAGGCGATTGGTCCCATCTTTCGGCTTTGAACCGTTTGACAAACCTGAAGCTCATCTTGTATGATGGGAACAGATTTTTTGATTGACTTATTAATCAACCAAAAAAGGCGGAGCGTCTATGCCCAGAAACGAACATCAAAACAAGCAAATTCGCGACAACAGGAAGGAGCAAATATTGCAGGCCGCGCTGCGAGTGTTTGCGCGCCGGGGAATGGTCGCAACGAAAATCAGCGACATTGCCAGCGAAGCCGGCATGAGTCACGGTCTCGTCTATCATTACTTCAAGTCGAAGGATGAGATATTTGTGACGCTGGTCCAACAAGCTTCCGAGAACTCCCTGCGCGTCATAGACGCCGCAGCGAAACGGCAAAGCAGTCCGCTGGATCAATTGCACTGGATGACGGATCAAATTATCCGGGATATAGACCGGGGCGCAAACGCTTATCTCTTCTTGATCATGATTCAGGCGAGCACATCGGAAGCCGTGCCGGAAGAAGTTAAACAACTGCTGAGCGGGTCCGCAACGCCGGTGAGCGCCACCCTTCCGATTATCGTCAACGGGCAGCAAGCCGGAGAAATCGTTCCGGGCAATCCGGTTATGCTGGCGGCGGCTTATTATGCGGTCATACAAGGACTGGCGGTCAACAAGATGCAGTGGGCCGAATGTCCGATGCCGGATCCCGGCCTGGTCATAAAGATGTTCAGAAACGATTAACGTTGAGCTTATTAGAGACAAGAATCTAGTGCGGAAGAGGAGAAACCGAAATGAACGCAACTATCAACCACAAGCAAAGAATGCTCGTTGTAGCATCGCCATTCGTGATCATCTTGCTCGGATACCTAACGGCTTCCGTTTTTTCCGGGTTGATGGACGGCTGGGCGTGGGTTCCTCTTGCTCTTGTATACTGGGGAGCGACAGGATGGTGTATCTACGCTTTCAAGGGAAACAAACGCATTCGGGATTGGCTGCAAAAACCGAAGCCTTCGAAAGGCTCCCTGATCGCGTCGCTGGCGCTCGGCATGTTCCCTCTGTCCATTCTCGCCATGAATTACAAGTTGTTCGACTCCGTCCTGCTTGTTGTCTTGTGGCTGGTCTTTGCGCTGGTCAATCCTTGGTTTGAAGAGTTGTATTGGCGGGGACTGTTGTTGGATGCGGCCGGCCCATGGCCGAAATGGCTCGGAGCTGTTTATACGACGGCATTGTTTGTTCTCAGCCATCCGCTTATGTGGGGCGTATTTTCAGTGGCAAGCACCTCTTATCATCTCTATCTCTATTTGTCGGTGATGGGCATCGTATGGGCGGTTGTCTACTTCAAGACGGGAAGCTTGCGTTGGGTCATTCTGTCGCACTTTATCGTAGATATAGGCAATCTGACCGTACTGACGTTTCTGAATAAATACATACCGCCGGGAATGACGTGACGTCATTCCCCTTCCGTCACGATGAAACCGATGACCGCTGCCACGAAAGCGAGCAGGAACGCAAGCAAAATAATCGCAAAGCGAATGCCGACGCGTTGAGCCCACGGCTTCCGGGCAATGCGCCGATTGACGGACTCCATCAACAACCCTCCGCCCGACAGCAGCAGCACCAAACCGTTAAAGAGATAGTCCCCCGCCGTCTTCGGCTTGGGCGTATACGAAGCGATGCCCGTCTTGCTCCTCATCCCCTCATCACCCGGAAACACGGACATGATCACGGCCATGACGATTTGCAACGCGGCATATACGGCCACGATTTCATGAAGTTCCATCCGATCCTCCTGCAGGCAAGCCATCTCTCCGCCGATCGATCATGGCGGCAATTACAAGTTTCCCAGCTTTTTGTCCTTCCTGTCAATCCCCGCGGGGATGCATTGGAGGTTGCCGGAGCATTCCCGGATGGAAGCGGAAAAGTGAGGACGAAAACTTATGCGCCTGTCAACGACGGATTGTTTCGGCATCAGGAAAGCGGAGAGTACATCGTTCTCCACCAGCAGAACGGCAAGTGGAAGTTGACCTTCGCTCACGGGATCACGATGGAGGAGCAGCCGCCGTTTTTCCTGCGGCACTCTGCGCAATGGGTCATATATACAGGCTTCGCGCTGCTGTGGTTTGCCTTGCTCGTCCTGGGAGCGATTCGTTATGCGCTGCGGCTGTTCAAGCGCAACCGACGGAACGGTTCCGGGGACGTCATGTGGATTGCGGCCATCTATGCGGTATTTCTGGTTGGACAGCTGCTGTACGGAAACTCGGAAATGATAACGATGGGCTACCCGCTATGGTACGCCTGGGGTTTCTCCTCGCTCCCCTTCCTGGCAGCGGCCATCGCTGTCGGCCTTGCTATCCGCTCCTTCCGTTCACGCCGGTCCTTTATCCGTCCGTCGAAGTGCGCGAAGGCGTGCTGCAACTGGAATGACGGAAGGCGCGATGGAGCTCTTCGACCGCCTGGAGGAGCTGCTGGAGAAACGTTGGCGCAATAAAGAGAACAACCGATCCGTCAATGGATCGGTTGTTTGCGCTCAGTACAACTGCGGCAGCTTATCAAGCGTTACGGCGTAGGGATGGTTATAAGCGCGCCGGAGCTCTTCCTTCGACGTCCATTGATCGGAAGCGCCGAATTCATTCGACCAAGTCATATACCACACCCACGGGATACGCGTCTCGGACAGCATCGGGATGCTGGGGAGCACGCCGATTTCGCCAAGCGCCGCCGGTTTCGGGGCGTTCGTAATCGCCCTCAGTGCGGTATATTCCTTCTGAAAGTCCGTATGGGTATGCTTGGGCGGATATAGATCGCATGAAATGACATCGCAGACGTCGTCGCCGACATACCCTTCCGGCAGTGGAGAATTCCAAACCCAGATCAGATGGTTCAGATCGTGAACCTTCGTATAACGCTCGTACATGATCCGATACAGCTGCTTCGCTACTTCCGGTCCTTTGGCCCCCCACCAGAACCAGCGCCCCTCGGATTCGTGGAACGGCCTCCACAAAATCGGCACGCGTTGATCGCGGAAAGGCTTAAGCAGCTCGGCCATATGGTCCATGTCGGCAATGAGCGCCTTATGCTCTTCGGTTCCTTCCATAATGGCAAGGGATGCGTCGAAGGTGGTATGCTCGGCATAGAACCCTTTGTCCCGGCTGCCGAACGGCGAGAACCAATGCCATGTAAAGGTGACCAGCCCTCGCTTGTTCAATGCCCAATCCCACGCATTGTCGAGCGTATTTTTATTTTCCTCCACCTCGATCAAGCAGGCTTCGCTTGCGTCGCCATAGTTGATGTTCGGCGAATAGGCAAGCAGCTCGAAGCCGCACAAGGCAGGGAGCTTGCCGGTAACCTCTTCGATATAGCGAAGCTCCTTCTGAACCGTTGTCTGCGTGTGCTGTCCGGTCATAATTCCATGGCCGGAAAGCTCGCTAATATATCGAAGAACGGACTTGACTTCATCCGTCGCTCTAGGGTTGCAAGGCGTTGCATGGATCAGGTTGCTCATAGCCACTCTCCTGTCTGTCGACAATTTCGAATGATTTATTCGTTGATTTGCTTTGGGCTGGCATGTCGTTGCGCGGAATGCCCGGGTTCCGCTGTCAGCTTAAACCAGATGCTGGAATAATCCTCTGCAAGAGGCGGAACGATCAAGCCCGCCTGTGTCAAGCGGTCGCCGCCGAATGTTCCGATCAAGCCGTCCGGCCCTTCGATCCGATAGGCAAGCGATCGGTCGATTCCTTTGAGCCTGAGCAGCTCGGGCGCCGGGTTCGGCTTGGCTAGCACGCGAAAGAAAAAAACAAGCGCCTCCGTGCGATCCTCCGACACGAACATCCAGGACGTCTCATTGCCCTCGAACGGACTGCGGAGCCGGTAGAGTTCGCCTCGCTGCACCAGCGAGCGAATATCCTTATACATGGCGACCTGCTTCTTGACCTGCTCTTTCTCATCTTCGCCGAATTTCGTCAAGTCAAGCTCGTAGCCGAAGTTGCCGGACATCGCGACCTCGCCGCGCATCCGGAGCGGCGTCACCCGCCCGACCTGATGATTAGGCACCGCAGACACATGAGCCCCAATCGTGCTGACCGGGTAAATCAGACTGGTGCCGTACTGGATTTTCAACCGCTCCACGGCGTCCGTATTGTCGCTCGTCCAGGTCTGAGGCATGTAATAAAGCATGCCCGGGTCGAAGCGCCCGCCGCCGCTGGAGCAGCTTTCGAACAAAATGTGCGGAAACGCCGAGGTCAGTCTCTCCAGCAGCTCGTAAAGGCCGAGAACATACCGGTGCGCAATCTCCTCCTGCCGGTCGGGCGAGGCGGCCGCGGATCCAATCTCCGTCAAAGCCCGGTTCATGTCCCATTTGACATAATCGATAGGAACGTCCGTAAAAATGCGGGCGAGAGCGTTGTACACATAATCCCGCACCTCTTGCCGCGAAAGATCCAGCACCAGCTGCCAGCGGGCCTCCGTCCGGCGGCGGCCGGCGACGTGCAGACACCAGTCGGGATGCGCGCGATACAGGTCGCTGTCCGGCGAAATCATCTCAGGCTCGAACCATAGGCCAAACTTCAAGCCGCGCCGGTTAATCCGCTCCGCCAAATCGCGAAGGCCGTTCGGCAGCTTGCGGCGGTCCTCGACCCAATCGCCGAGCGAGCTGTTGTCGCTGTCGCGTTTGCCGAACCAGCCGTCATCCAGCACAAACAGCTCGATGCCAAGTTCGGCCCCCGCCTCGGCGATCGCCTCGATTTTGTCCGCGGTAAACTGAAAATAAGTCGCTTCCCAGTTGTTGACAAGGATCGGCCGTTCCCGATCCCGGTGAATTCCGCGGCAGAGACGTTGCCGGTACAGACGATGATAAATTCTGGACATGCCTCCAAGACCTTTGTCCGTATAAACCAACACCGCCTCCGGCGTTTGAAACGATTCGCCCGGCTGAAGCGTCCATGCGAAATCGAACGGATTGAGACCGATGGCCAGCCTGACGATGCCGGAAGAGTCGACTTCCGCCTCGGCATGAAAATTGCCGCTGTAAACGAGGCTCATCGCATACACTTCGCCGTAGTCTTCATCCGTTCCGGGACTGACCACAGCCGCAAACGGATTGTGCTGATGGCTGCTCATCCCCCGGCGGCTGCCCAGGCTCGTTCCCCCCGGGCCGAGCGGCCTGCGCTGTATGTGCGCCTCCCGCGTCCAGCTGCCGGATAGATATAGCAGCTCATAATCGCCTATGCCGAACAGATCGACATTGGCGCTGAGCGCGCGCAGCAGCTTCAGCGTCCCTCCGCCCCCATTGGCCAATCGGGCCGAGCGCGTCAGCGCGCCTCCGGCAAAGATGCTGTAGCGCAATACGACCGACAGACCGGAATACGAGTCTTCAAGCTCCAGCTCCAGCGTATCCGCTTCATCGTCCGACTCCGTATAAACGTAAGGCAAACCTTCAAGGGCCGGCTTTCCTGCCGCAAGGTTATACCCCTTGTAACGAAGCTCCGTTATCCGGCTGCCGTCCTCAAGCCGAATCTGGTAGGCGGGCGAGCGGAAATCCCCGGACCCGTATTGCGGATACTCTTGAGGCGTGCTGCCGAGGTGCGCCTTGTCGGTAAACGGCGCAAGCTTATCCAGATTGCCGTCCTCCCGCAGCCGGCGTCCCCAATACGTATGTACGGGATATCCGTCGATCACCTGAATGACATAGCTGGTATCGTCCGACTGCAGATGAAAAAGCTGCCGTTCTTCGTTTACGTAAATCGCCACGGAATCCGCTCCTTTTTACTAGAGTTCAGCGCGAACCGGAGCCCGCTCCGGCCGGACATAACATTAGGTTCAATAGAGAAATAACATTGATAACATTCAAATAACATAATATAACTAGACAGACTGATCAACACCTCGGCACGCAAGGCAAAATACCGAAGCATACGCATATTTTCAGTCTACCAGCCATACATCCATATTAGTATAAACCGCTTTCAAAAACAATAACATTTTTGCTTTTGTCGATTTATAATCAACCTAATCCAACTAACATAAAGATAACTTTTTATTTCCAACCGTCCGTAAGCGCCTGCCGCAAACCTGTCATCACAGCAAAAAATCCCTTGCGCCGCAAGGGATTTTATCATTCTTATCCGCTCTCCCGCTGCCGGTTCAGAGCGCTTCTTTTATCAATTGGACGGCCCGGTTCTCCAGCCCCTTCGCTTGCTGCAGGAGCGGAATTATCCTTTTCGCCTGCTCTTGCGCCACGGCCTTGCCAAGATGCTTCCCTCCGTCCCAATCTTGCTCGAGCGCGTCCATCATGGACCGATAGAGGCCGGCAATCTCGTTGAAATGATCCGAAATGTCCTTCAGGCCTTTGGCCCCTCCCCACGTCCGCTCCAGCGTCCGCAAATATTCCGCCGCAAAACATTTCGATTCCGCGTAGACGGTCGTGCAATAGCGAAGCCCGAACGGGTTAAACGTGCCGCTTTCCAGGGATTGGAGCCAAATCTCGTAAGCGAGAAACCCGCTTTTAAAGTCCGGCGCCATATGAAACTCTTTCTCCATTTCATGCACATAAAACTTCAACGAATCCGCATATGACCTTTCAAGGTCGTATGCGACGCTTTCCAGCGGAATTTGATAATGCAAAAACGGCGCCGGAGCAAACGTCTTTCCGATATTTTGATATAAGATCGGGTCGCTCCCCAAAGGACGGTTGAACTTGTGGACGCCGTCGGCCATCAGGATGCCGTCTTCGTCGTCATAACCGTAAACGACTCCGAATTCCCCCGTGTCGACTCCCCATACAATGACGCCTGCCCCGCGATCGATGGATCGCTTCATTTGATGGACGGCACGGCTTCTGGCCGCTTCGTACGTTTGGGCGCCCGGCTCATAGTGATAAATTTCGGATAAAACGCCGATCCGGTCCAGCGCGTCCTGATGTCTCCTGACCCAGTCGTATACGGTAACCGCTGCGGCATCGCAATGCTTGTGCATAATGAATTGAAAGGCCATTCCCGTCATGCCGGCCATTTCATGAATAGGAAGACGGCTTAAGCCCGCCCCGGTCAATACCCCGTGGGCCGCGGCAAGATAAGTGGTCACTTCTTTCCAGTTCATATGACGCAGAAGAATGTCGGTTCGGCCGCGTTTCTCGCTCAATTCAAAGGATATGGTCGTGCCTGCCCATTCCGGATCCGATTCGGTGCATAACCATTCAATTTTGGTTGCGGGTACACGGATAACAGTCTAAAAAGCTACTGCGAAGACGGCGCCGGACTTCCCTATCAGGACAGGAAGTATTAAAGACATCCGGCCGCGGTCCGGAACGCGGCCTAAACCGCGGCATCGCCCGGGCGCTACAGCAGCTCCAGCTCCCGGGCGCGCGCGACGGCTTCCGTCCGCCTGCTCGCCTGCAGCTTGCCGAATATGGTGCGGTTATACCCTTTGACCGTACTCAGTGCCAAATATAGCCGCTCGCCGATCTCGCGGTTGGATAACCCGCAGGCGATAAGTTTCAGCACCTCAAGCTCCCTCTCGCTCAGCGGCTCAACCAGAGCCGGCCGGGTACGGGCATGCGGCGGATGCTCGCCGGCCTTTGCCGGAGAGCCGTCCGCCGGGGCAGGCTTGCCGGCGGCGTCTGCGAAGGATGCGCGCAGCAAACGAACCTCTTCCGATAAGGCCCCGGGTTGAGCGCACATATCCCGATCGGCCGTCACGAGCAATTCGCCGGCCTCGGCCGCCTCTCCCCTTGCCAGCCTGATGCGGGCAAGCCACAGCCTGCCGAGCGCAAGCCGGTCCGCATTCTCGATCATGCCGCTCAGCTTGACGCTTTGCTCCCCATGCCGCAAGGCGGCATCCAGCTCGCCGCGCTCCAAGGCGAGGCGCGCCAAGCCCAGATGCGCCTCGCAGGCGACGGGGAGCGGCGGCTCTCCCGCCAGCCGCAGCGCACGCCGGTACGTATCGGCCGCCTGCTCGAGCAGCCGGTCCTCCTCCTGCAACCGTCCGATGCCAAGGGCGGCCATAACGGCGATTACCCGATGGCCGATCGGCTCGCTGACCGCGATCGCATCCGTATAAGCTTGGCGGGCCGCCTCGCGATCCCCTTGAAGATGACAGGCATATCCCAAGGTCCATTGCGCCGCGGCCCGGACCGGAAAGTTACGGGGATGGAGATGCTCCAGGGCGAGCCGGGACTGCTGCCGGATCGTCTCCGCATCGTGCCGGGGTACCGCCGCCGACGCGCGAACGGAAGCGATATGTCCGATCCAATCCCGGCGGCATCCATCCCACTCCTTCCCTTGCAGCGCCGCTTCCGCGCGCAACAGGTTCGGCTCTACGCCGCTCAGCCGCCCGGACATCAGCAAGGCCGAAGCGTAAAGGACCCATAAGAACGGTCTCGCGTCCAGCTCCTTCGGCGGAATTTGCTTTAAAGCGTCCAATACGGGAGCCAATGCGCCGCGGAAGTGGAGCGGCATCCCTCCGCCCTCCATCAGCCGGGCGGCGCGATCGATATCGTTTCCGGCAACGGCGTGCCGCAGCGCCTCGGCCTCCAGGCCCTCCGCCTCAAACCAGCGGCTGGCGCGGACATGCAGCTCCGCCTGCAGCTCGCGGCCGTCCTTCGTCTGACTCAGCCGCCGGCGGAGCAGCTCGGCGAACAAATGATGGTACCGGTACCAGCGGCGTTCGTTGTCCAGAGGCACCACAAACAGGTTCAAACGTTCGAGAGCGGGGAGCGCATCCTTCGCGTCCGTAACGCCAACCACCGCTTGGCAAAGCGGTCCGCACAACCGGTCGAGAATGGAAGTGTGCAGCACAAAAGACTGCATCTCGTCGGGCAGCCGCTGCAACACCTCTTCCGCCAAATAATCCATCACGTAACGATGACCGCCGGTGAAGCTTTCCCATGCCGCTTCGATTGCGGATGATTCCGTCCCGGCCTTCGCCAACGGCTCCTCCGTCAGGATCGCCGACGGTTCATTCCGCCTGCTTCCGAAGGAGCTCTTCATGGAAATGGCGGCCAGCTGCAAACCCGCGATCCAGCCTTCGGTGCGGGCTTCGAGCCGCGCGATTTGCTCGGGGGTCAACTGCAGTCCCATCGTCGAGCGCAGAAACTCGTCCGTTTCCGAACGGGAGAATCGCAGGTCCGGATTGCGGATTTCATTTAATTGGTCGCGGACGCGCAGCCTGGCAAGCGGCAAGGCCGGGTCCTCCCGGGTAAGGAGCACCAGGTGCACGTTCGCAGGCATCCGCTCAATGAATAAAGCGACCGCCTCCCGAATCGGCCTGGCTTGAATGACGTGGTAATCGTCCAGCACGAGTACAAGAGGGAATGGCAGGGCGTCCAGCTCGACGAGCAGCCCGGACATGAGAAATTCGGCGCTTGGCGGAGGGACGGCTCCGAGCATGCCGAACAAGCCTTCTCCGAAGGGGGCCGCCGCCGTTCGGACGGCGGACAGGAGATAGGCGAAAAAACGGATCGTGTCGTTGTCGCCCTCGTCCAGCGAAAGCCAGCCGACCGCTCGATCCTCGCCGGCCAGCCATTCGCTGGCCGCCGTCGTTTTGCCGGAGCCTGCCGAGGCGGAAACGAGCGTTAGTTTGCGATGCAAGCCTTCATGAAGGCGCTCGGTCAGACGGGGCCTCTGAACCAAATTCGGCCTGGGCGGAGGCATATACAGCTTCGTAGCCAGAAGGGGGATCGTATTCATGCTCCCATTATAAGGAGCCGCGGCTTTTACCGTCAACCGCATCGGATAGCCTTCTTGCATGGGACCGGCCCGGCGAGGGCGACGGAAGCCTGCCGGCTCATTCGGAAGGGAACGGCGGCTGCCCGACCGTTATAACGACGTTTCCTTTTTTCCGCCCCGTGTCGACGTATCGATGCGCTTCGATGATCCGCTCCAGCGGGTAACGCCTGTCAATGACGACTTTATACGCTCCCGCTGCGGCAAGCTCGGCCAGGAAGCGCAAATCCTCCGATCGTTCCGCCGAGGCTCCGGCAATGACCTTTTTGCCGCTGGTCAAGGATACCCACGGCATTTGAACAAATTGCGGAATGCCCGCCACGACCAGCAGCAGGCGCCCTGTCTCCTTTAATAAGCCGCCGCAGGATTTGAACGATTCTTCTCCTACCGTATCCATAATGACATCGTAGGTTTCGCCGCTCTTCCTGAAATCCTCCCGGGTGTAATCGATCACCCGGTCGGCGCCGAGCGATTTCACCAGCTCTGCGTTAGCCGAGCTGCACACGCCCGTCACTTCCGCGCCGAAATGCTTCGCAAGCTGCACAGCCGCCGTGCCCACTCCGCCGGACGCGCCGACGATCAGCGCCTTTTCTCCCGGCTTCAGCTTGGCCAGCCGAAAAAAGGTGAGCGCCGTCGTGCCGCCAAACGGAAGCGCGGCCGCCTCTTCAAAGGACATGCCGGGCGGCATGACTGCCAACGCTCTTGTCGCGCTGACGGCCGCATACTCCGCATAGGCGCCCATCCGTGTGCCGTTAATGGCAAATACCCGTTCGCCCGGCTTCACTTGCGTGACGTTCCGGCCGACCGCTTCGACAACGCCCGCGAGCTCTACTCCGAGAACGGGCTGTCTGGGCCCGGTGAGACCGAAGGCGAGCCGCGCCATCCATTTAAAGCCTTTCGGCGTAACGTTTCCCCGCACTCTGGCATCGCCGGACGTTACGGTTGTCGCATGTACTTTGACCAGCACCTCATCTTCCCCTGGAACCGGCTTCGCCACTTCCTCCACCTTCAGAACATCGGGCGGACCGTACCTGCGGCATACAACGGCTTTCACGACTGTCATCCTCCTTTTATGCAAGCGTGCGTCCCTTTAGCGAGGCACTGCGCTGCCGAACATTGATATACGAATAGTGTAGCCTCCGCCGGGGGACTCAGGTAGATACTAAAGTATTATTGTTCAAGCGGCCTGTCGGTCCCTTTGACGATCAGCCATATCGCCAGCGCCAATTGTTGCAACGCGATCGGAACGTTCAGCAGCATGTAGGCGGCATCCAGTCCGATAAAGCGAAGCATAAACAGCAAGCAGGCCAGGATGGACAATACAGATCCAATCAGTCCCGGAACGGACAACCAGAGCGGAACCTGCTTCGTCTGGCCAAAGACCGCGTTAATCAAGAGCAAAGCCAGCACGAAGGCCAAGGTCGTTGCCACATGGTTCACCAAGTCGCGCCCTGTCCTCAGCAACTCGCCCAACGTTTGAAAATACGCCGCATCCGGAGCAGCGGATTGGACAAATTTTTGGCTTAACGCCAGCAGCGCCAAAAGAAGGATCGTGCCAATCATGATGAATGTTCCCGAAACAGCGCCAAAGGCAACAGAGCCAAGAGCGGCGCCTTTATGATGCCGGCTTATTGCCGGATAGATTGCAACGGGGACGCCGACATACGCCGCAACCATTACCAGCTGAAAAAACGCTCCGATAAGCACCTGATTTTCATTTGCAGAAGCCCCGGCAAGGTAGTCCGCTCCATCGATCACCGGAACGACGCTGAATATGCCCGCAATCAGTCCGACAATGAGCAGTGCGCCGGCCGTAACGGCCGACCTTCTTCCCTTCGAATTTATCCTTTTCCCGTACATATACAACCTCCATCTCGTAAAGCTTGCCTTTGATGAAAATATAGCAGGAAAAGGCAGGATGAGAGCAGATACTTTGGTATGGATTACAGGTATATTCGCAGTACCGCCCTTTCGGCGAGCGAACTGCCCTTCATTCAGCCTGAGCTAAAAATGAAAACAGCGGCAGCCGCGGACCAAAAATAAGCCCTGAATTGTCGCTGTTTTATCGATGCTCCCCATCGGCGGCAGGATTAATTTACGGGATGTCCTTGTTTTTGACGAACTTTCATATAGTGCTCGCCCCATTCGTCCAACTGGTTCAATAATGGTTTCAGCGATTTCCCGAATTCGCTCATCTCGTACACCACTTTTGGCGGCACTTGATTATAGACCGTTCGTTTGACGATGCCGGCTTCTTCCAGCTCCCGAAGCTGCTGCGTCAACATCTTTTGCGAGATGTCGGGAATTTCTTTTTTGAATTCGCTTGTTCTCATCGGCCCGCAATTCAAATAACAGAGAATCAGCAGCTTCCACTTTCCCCCGATAACCTCCAATGTCGCTTCTGCGGGGATATTATAAGCGCGAAACGATTGATTTTCCATACGTATCCTTCCCCTATGTCATCATTACTTTTTCGTTCCTATGGCACTTTGAGGTTCTATAAGTACAAAAAAGTGCGTTCTTCCTGTCTTTGACAACATGATGCATAATGCAATTGTAACATACGAAGAAGGAAGGTGGCATAACGTGAACGTACTGACCGTCGTTGCGCACCCGAGGGTGCAATCCTTAACTTTCGCCGTCGCCGGTCAATTTACGAAAGGGCTCCAGGATGCGGGGCACAACACAGAGGTGCTGGACTTGCACCGCAGCGGATTTAGTCCTGTCATGCTGGAGGAGGACGAGCCCGATTGGTCGGCGGATTCCAAGCCGTATTCGCCGGAAGTAGAGGCCGAAATGGAACGAATGAGGAAACATGACGCTTTAGCTTATATTTTCCCCGTATGGTGGTACAATGTGCCCGCCATGCTCAAAGGGTATATCGACCGGGTATGGAACAACGGTTTCGCATACGGCTCCCGCAAGCTGCCTCATCGTCAGGTGCTCTGGATCGGACTCGCCGCGGATTCGAAGGAAGGGATGGCTAAGAGACAGTACGATAAGCTGATGGACCTTCAGCTGAACGTTGCCATAGCCGGTTATTGCGGCATTGCCAACAGCAAGGTCGAAATTTTGCACAACACCCTGGATGCAGATCCGGGAACTCGCGAGCGGCTGCTGACGCAAGCCTATGAGCTCGGATTGCATTTCACTTCGATGGACCGGCCGCTCGGTTAGTCGGCTATGCAGCCTATTTCCTAAAAACGCGAAAGATTGGACCGGCCGCATTCCTGCAGCCATCCAATCTTTCGCGCATCCGTTACCCTTTAATTCCCGAGGAAGCGACGCCTTGCACAAAGTTTTTCTGAAGCGCCAGAAATATAATCAACACCGGTATAATCGAGACGACGCTCGCCGCCATAATGAGCCCGTATTCGGCCGAATACTGCGAGATAAACATCCGCAGGCCGATCTGAATCGTCTTGAGCTCGGTTTTGGTCAAATAAATCATCGGCCCGAGGAAGTCGTTCCAGGTCGTTACGAAGGTGAAAATCGTCAGCGTAGACAAAGCCGGCTTGGAGAGCGGCAGCATCAGCCGCGCCCAAATGCCGTATTCGCTCAGACCGTCGATCCGCGCCGCTTCGCACAGCTCGTCCGGAATGCCCTGATAAAATTGCCGCATCAGAAACACCCCGAATGCCGAAAAGGCCTGCAAGCAAATAATGGCAAGGTGAGTGTTGTTCAGGCCGAATTCGCGCATCATAATAAATTGCGGCACCATGTACGCTTGCCAAGGAATGGCAATCGTAGCGATATAGGAGAGAAACAGCACGTTTCTCCCTCTGAAGCGCAGCTTCGCGAATGCGTAGGCGGCAAAGCTGGACGTCAGCAATTGCAGCAGGGTGACGATAACGGATAATTTCGCCGTATTGTAAATAAACTTGCCGAGCGGAATGCGGGTCCAGATGTCCACATAGTTTTGCCACCGGATTTCATCCGGAATCCATACCATGGGGAAGGAAAACACGTCTTTATTCAGCTTGAACGAAGAGGACAGCATCCATATATACGGTACGATCATGCATACGGCAACGGCGATTAATACGATATAGGCGAGCGCCATCCAGCCTGCGCGGATTTTTTTTGTCGATCCAACCATCTTTTCTGTCTCCTTCCAAAAGGTCTGCGTAGGCAAACATCACTTCTTAAGCGTCTGCTATTGACCGTATCTTTTTTCGCCGCGGAACTGCACGATCGTCACACCCATCACGATCAGGAACAACACGATGGCCATCGCATTGGCGTAGCCGTAATCGAGCGACCGGAAGGCGGTATTGTAGATTTGGTAGACCAGTACCCGCGTGGAATCGTTCAACTGGTTATCCGCTCCGGCAAACAGGTTGATGAAGATGTCGTACACTTTAAACGAGTTGATGACCAGAATCATCAGGACAAAAAAAGTGGTCGGCGCCAGCTGCGGAATGGTGACGTTGGTGAACCGTTTCCAGCCGCCCGCCCCGTCGAGCTCGGCAGCCTCGTACAGCTCGGGATTGACGCCCTGCAGTCCGGCCAAATATATGACCATATAATAGCCCATATTTTTCCACACCGTAAACAAGACCACCGTAAACATCGCCCAGTCTTTATCCGCCGCCCATCGCGGAAGATCCTCGATCGGAATGCCGGTAATGAGGTGAAGCAGGTTGTTGACGGGTCCCATCGTCGGGCTGAAAATAAAGTTCCATACCGCCGCTACCGCTACAAGCGAAGCCACGTACGGGAAGAAAAACGCCGTTCTCATAAAATTCCGGCCGAATATTTTCTGATTGAGCAAGATGGCGAGCGCGAGCGCGCAAGCCATCGTCAGCGGCACGACGCCGACCGTATAAACAATCGTATTCCAGAGCGCTTTATGAAAGGTCGTGTCCTTGATAAGCCTTATAAAATTATCAATCCCGACATAATTCATCGGATTGGAGCCGTCCCATTTGACAAAGGCCAATATAATCGCGAATACCATAGGCACCAGCGTAAACAAGGCAAAGCCGATAAAGTTGGGCGCAATAAAGCTGTAAGCAACCAGATGATCCTTCAACCTTTTCGTCAAAAACGGTTTGCTGCTTTTTCCCGTTGCCGGCACCGTTTCATTTTGCATGATTTCCCCTCCAAACCTTCTCGCACGCTATGCCGCCCGCTGCCGTATTCCGAAAGAGGCGGGCCATCGCCCGCCTCTTTCGAACACCGTTATGGCGTTAATTGTTCATTACAAGCTCCACCCGCTTGTTCATGTCGGCCAAGCCTTGTTCGATGGTTGTGTTTTTGGTCATGATGTTGTCATGGTTTTCGTTCAAAATAATTTCGATATCCGCGCTTTTTTCATGCATCGGCATTTCCAGATACGTCTTGAACGTGTTCAGCGCTTCCTTGCTGTTCTCATCGGTCGGGAACCCGTCAATGCTCGCGATCGAGCTGATGACATCGTCGTTTTTGATCGCCGGAATCGTGCCGGTCGAGGCGATAACAGCTGCGCCTTCCTCGCCCGTTACAAACTTCAGGAAGTCAAGCGCCGCATCTTTTTTCGCCGATTTCTTGTTGACTGCAAGCGACGTAATGGTGCCCAGCGTAGTTCCCGGCTCCACGCCTTCCGGATGCGGATATTTGACAATGCCCCAGTTGACGGCGGCGGACTCGCCGCTCTTGACCTTCTCGATTTGCGTAGCGATAAACCAGCTGCCCATATTCATCGTCGCAACGGAATTATTGTAGAACACGCCGGAATAATGGGTGCTGGACGTCTTCAGCGTGGCGTAATCCATAATGATGCCGTCGTCCTGCATCTTCAGAACGCGCTCGTAGGTCGGCTTCAGGAAATCGTAATTTCCGTCGACCACCGTGTTCTTCCCATCCAAAATGCCGAACAATTGAACGGCGCTGCGCCAAGTATGGTGATGTGCGCCGTACACCTTCTCAGCGCCGGAGCCCGAAGTTACTTTTCTCGCAATCTCTTCATATTGATCGAAGGTCATATCGTTGGTCGGATATGGTACGTTCGCTTTGTCGAAGAGGTCCTTGTTGTAATAAATGAGCCAGAAATCGCTGCGGAACGGAAGCGCATACACTTCGTCGTTCACTTGAATTTGCTCGACGGTGCCGCCGTACGCCGCCGTGTCGATGCCTTTGTCCTGGATAAAGCCGTTAAGCGGTTCCAAGTGATTTTGCTTGACCAGGTTGGCATACCCCGGAATGTCCTTGATCGTCAGCACATCCAGATCCGCTCCTCCGGACAGCTGCGTGCTCAGCATCGTCATGTAGTCGGTGGAACCAAGATCGACGTATTCGATCGTGACATGCGGATTGGCATCGGTATACGCTTTAATAAGCGGCTCGTAATAAGCGGTAGCTTCCCAGTCCCACAATGCCCACTTTAATGTAACGGGATCGTTTCCTTTATCCTCCGGTGCCCCGGCGGTGTTGTTTGGAGCTGCCGTCGGCGAAGGTTCGTTTTTCCCTGTATTGCCGTTGCCGGAGCATCCCGCAACCATACCTGCGGCAAGAACCGCCGTTAACCCGATTCCCCATGCTTTTTTGAGTCTCATTGTCAAAGTCCCCTTTTCCAAGCGATTTGATCAAGCTCATTCGACATTGCCGAATCTGTATCAAATATTAGAACATGGCGCGCCTAATAAGGATACATTATTAACCGTTGATCCTACACTATTTTCACCAATTTAAAGCGTTTTCATTTTACGTCCTGCAAAATTCTATCGAAAACATGCAATATCGTTTGTTTTTGAATCCCCCACTTCTGCCGTATATGCCAATTATGTTATTGTTAACGTATACAAAGGGGTGTTCCAAAGCTTGAGAACGCATAGGCATACGACAATCAAGAGCCGCATTATATTGATTATGACCGTGTTTGCCCTGCTGACAGCCGCGCTTCTGACGGTATTCAGCTATGAGATGATCTCGTATTTCCAGCGCAAAACGGCGGTTCAGGCTGCGGAATTCAATTTGCAGCTCGTCGCCCATATCATAGAAAAAGATTTGGTCAATCTGTCTGCTCTCGCCATGATGAACAGCGCCAATTCGGCGACCAATACGCTGCTGGCGAATTATTTCGTTTCGGACCGCGCCAGCGCGATGGACGCCATCAACGTCTATGCGTCCATGCAGGAAGACTTCCGCTCCAACCATTCCAACGGCTACGTGCGCCGGCTCATCGTGACGGATAACCGGAGCAAATTTTTGCAGGTCGACAACCTGGCCAGCAGCACGTCGCTGCCTTTGAACATACACAATATCCATCTGCTTCCGGACCTCGATCACGGAGCGGCGGAGCGATGGGAACGGATCGTTCAGGATCCGTTTTCCAATGCGAAGGTCATCCCGTTTATCTTTCCGATCTACGACAAAGGATCGCCCGTCGGCACCGTCTATTTGCTGGCCGGCACCTCGGTCATTACGGACAAGCTGCTCGGCTACGCGCTGCCGCCCGGATCGCAGCTGCTGTTGACGCTCGGCGAAACGCATTACGAAATAAACGGCGACGAGATCGTTCCCGTCTCTTCCGACTATGTTGATACCGCTTACATCCGGGACTATTCGACCGGCTCGCACACGATCGTCTCCCGCATTCGCACCGTGGACGGGACGAGCCGCATAACCGTATCCTACCCCGTCATTGACGGCGTAACGCTGACGCAAACGTTGGCCGCGAACCAGCTGACCACCTTGTCTAACGTATGGATTCTGCTCATGCTTGGCGTTGCCTGCCTGGTAATCGCTTCGAGCGGCGTTATTACCGTCTATTTGACCCGTACGATCAGCAATCCTGTGGAAAAGCTGAAAAAAAGGATGGACAAAATTGCGCAAGGCCACTTTTTTGTAGACCGAATGATCGAGTGGGACAACGAATTGGGCGATGTCGGCCGGGGCATTAACCGGCTGTCGCAAGATATCGTCGCGCTTATGGAGTCCCGGCTGGCCGACGAAAAGCAGAAGCAGGAGCTTGAATACCGGATGCTGCAAAGCCAGATCAATCCGCATTTTCTGTACAATACGCTCAATTCGATCAAATGGATGGCTACGATTCAGAACGCGTCCGGCATCGCGGAGATGACGACCTCGCTGTCGAGACTGCTGCGCCATATCGCCAAAGATATTCGCACGCTCGTTCCGCTGCGGGAAGAGCTGGCCTTGCTTGACGATTATTTCCTGATTCAAAAATACCGTTACGGGAGTACGATTGCGCTGGAGCAGCATATTGACTCCGAACCGTTGCTGAACTGTCCGATTCCCCGCTTCACCTTGCAGCCGATCGTGGAAAACGCCATCTTCCACGGCATTGAGCCGAAAGGAACGGGAGGCCGCATCGACATTCGCGTCGAGCGCAGCGGCGCTTCGGATCTGCTTATTACGGTTGAGGATAACGGCATAGGCATGAGCCAAAATCAAATCGACGCCATCCTGTCGAAAGAAGGCGCGGAATCGGCCGGGATAATTGCCCATATGGGACTGCGCAGCGTCAACGAGCGTCTGCGCCTGACCTTTGGCGACAAGTACGGCTTGTCCATCGAAAGCGAACCATCCGTTTATACCAAAATGATCATTTTGCTGCCTGTACAAGCTGCAGGATATCAGGACAGGATCGACAGGGGGGAAAAAGAATGATCAAATTATTGATCGCCGACGACGAAGCGCTCGTATGCGTCGGCCTGCAATCGATGATCAAGTGGGAGCAGTACAATATCGAAATCGTCGGCACCGCGCATAACGGCGGCCAAGCGGAGGAAATGATCGATGCGTTGCGGCCGGAAATCGTCATTACCGATATAAAGATGCCGGTCAAAAGCGGCCTGGAGGTTGCCGACAGCGTTCGCAAGAAATACGGCCGGATACCATTGTTCATCATATTGACGAGCTACGAGGAATTCGAATACGCGCGCGCCGCGGTGGAGGTGCAGGCTGCCGACTATTTGGTCAAGCTGGAGCTGACGCCTCAGGCGCTCTCCGACTCCATCGTGAAAGTGCTTGCCATTCTGGAGGATTATCGCGCGATGGAGACGTATCCGAGCCTGGATTACCGCAGCAACTTGCATGCCCAGCGGGACAAATTTTTTATACGGCTGTTCAACAACCTGTTTGAGAGCCGGAGCCAATTTACGCTGCACAAGGACGACCTTTCGATCGACTTGTCGGAGCCCGCTTACACCGTATGCATCTGCCGCATGGTGGAGCCGGACAGCGTGCCGCCCCGCGGAGACAAGCTGGTCGCCTTTTGCTCCAGCACCCTTCAAATGGCCAAAAACAAGCTTCTGACCGACAGGCCGTGTTATGTGACGAGCCTGGATCTGCGCAGCTTTGCCATTACGATTCCCGTTCCCGGCGCGGACCCTCAAATCTGGGCGCCCGATATCGCCAAGCTTCTGAACGAAATGGCGCTGGTTCTGCGCAACTACTTTAACGTGACGATTATGGGCTCCATCGGCTACGCGGTGGAGGATCCCTATTTGATCCGGGACAGCTATATGGCCGCGCGCCAGCTGCTGCCCGATGCCGTCCAACGAAGCAGCTTTGTGTTTTATTCGCCTAACGACGCCGCCGGCCAGGAACCTCCGCTGTTCGATTTCTCCGCCATGCGGCCGGAAATGCGGCGGGCATTCGAGGAACTCGATATCCGTGCGCTTCATGCCATCATTACGAAAATGATCGAAACATTCGAAGGCCGGCACGACGCTCTGGTGCCCGCGATCGACGCCGCTTGCAGCGTCTTGTTTATGGCCGCTTCCATGCTTGCGGACGGCAAGGACATCGCCGAACAAATTTTCGAGAACGAACCGGAAGGATACCGCAGCATTTATCAAATGCATGCGATCGAGGATGTCATCGCTTGGCTGACGCGGTTCCGGGACGGCTGCTGCGACATTTTGTCTTCCCGGAAACAAAGCTACAAGGCTCAAGTCGTGAGCAACGTTCAGGAATATATCAAGCGGAACCTGAACGTGAAGCTGACGCTGAATCACGTGGCCGACGTCTTCAATTTCAGTCCCAACTACTTGAGCCATCTCTTCTCGAAGGTCGCCAAAGTGAATTTCGTGGAGTACATTACCGAAACGAAAATGGCCGCCGCCAAAGAGATGATGCTGCGAGGCGAAGGACGCATCTACGAAATTTCGCAGAAGCTCGGTTACGACAGCGCCTTTTATTTCAGTAAAGTGTTCAAAAAAGTCGAGGGGATATCGCCGAGAGAATTTTTGCAGCGCATCGAAGCGGAAATGTCCGATGGGAGACGGTAGTCTGCCATCGGACCGAGCGTTCATGAGGATGACTATATGCCGATTTCCCTCATTTTGTTCGTCACTTTCTCGATTCTGCCCTCCACATTCGTCCCGTCGTCCTTCGGAAATTTCAATTCGCCGGCCAATTTTCCGTCGCGCATAAACAGGATGCGTTCCGCCCGTGCCGCCACCTTCGCATCGTGGGTAACGAGCATCACCGCCGTTCCCTTTGCATGGATTTCCGCGAACACATCCAACACCTCCTCCGCCGATTGCGAATTCAGCGCCCCGGTAGGCTCGTCGCCGAAGATGATCTTCGGATTGTTCATCAGCGCGCGGCAAATTCCCGCACGTTGCAGCTGGCCTCCCGAAACTTGCGTAATATTTCGCCGTTCCAGCTCTGCAATGCCGACTCTTTTCATCAGCGACCTTGCCTTTTCCGTAATGGCTGCGGCGTTTTTCCGGTTATCCCGCATGGACGGCAGGATGATATTGTCGAGAATGTTCAAATTTTTCAGCATGGTCGGCTGCTGGAACACAAAGCCCATCTTGGTTCGGCGAATATCCGAGAGCTCGTTCTCCCGGACCGTCGACAAATCTTTTCCGTCAAAATAAACTTTGCCTTCACTTGCGCCGTCCATCCCGCTCAATACGTGCATCAGCGTCGATTTTCCCGAGCCGGAAGGCCCCATGACGGCCACAAACTCCCCTTCGCCGATGTCGACGGACACGCCGTCCAGCACTTTGCGTTGTTCGTCGCCCGCGCCAAAAGATTTCATCAAACGGTCGGCTGTCAATAATTTTGTCATATGCTACTCCTTTATATGTTCGGAAATTTTGATGCGTCCCGCGCCCGAAGCGCCGATCGTCGTTGCGAGCCATACCGACGTCAGCATCATGACCGGATTAAGCAGATACGCCCACAGCCAATTGATCGAGAAAGAAAACGTCGAGGCGCCGAAGGATTGAATAACCGCGCCCGCCAGCATTTCTCCGAGCGTATTGGCCAGAATCGTGCCGAGCGCCAACCCGATCAATAGAACAAATAATGAACGATAGACGAACTGCGCCCGAATATCCGAATTTGTAAACCCGAGCGCTTTCATTAAGGCGATGGAATACCTGTCCTTGGCCGTCAGCATCTTCATAAACAACAGCGTGATCATAAAAGCGATGGCCAAAGCGGCGCCAAGTGCCGTGTAAGAAGCCTTCCGGACGGATTGAATCGTCGAGCCGAACAGCTGCTCCACAAACTGTTCGATGCTGGATACCTTGGCATAACGAAACGCGTCCGCATATTCCGACACCGTTGCCTCAAGCAGAGACGGGTCCGTTAATTCCGCGCTGACGATGCTCCACATCGTTTCGGCGGAATGGTCTTCGAAGACCGCCTTCGCCGTTTTGCCCCCGTTTGTAATGTCGGAATAGATTCCGCTAACCGTAAGTATCTTCCTTTCCCCCGAGACGGCCAGCGTTATCGCATCGCCGACCTTTTTGCTCATCTCATCGGCTTGAATGGCGGAAAGGGCGATTTCGTTATCCGCGATGGGCGCCCGGCCCTTGGCGTATCGAATCGGGAATACGGAATGATCGCCAAGCTCGACTTTTACATGTTCCTCCGCCCCTTCTTCCGTAATGGCCGCGAACGTCTTGGTCGTCAGAACGGCCGCTTTCGCAATGGCCCGGTCTTGCTTCATCGTCGTGACGATCTCATCGGTTTTGACCGCAATTTGGTCGGTTTGCTGAATATCCATGCGGATATCGTACGCGCCGATCCCCATGTATTGAATAAAGCTTTTGGAGGAAATCGTGTTGTACAAGTTATGCGGAACGATAATAATGAACGACGAAATGACCAGCACCGCCAGCATGGTAGCGTACAGTTTTTTTCTGGAGAGCACGTCTTTCATGCCCAGAAACAGATTGGTGCTGAACAGCCGGTTGGCATTCAGGTTAAAGCGTTTTGCGCCGGAGCCTTGATCCTGCGCTGTGCCGAAGCGAATCGCTTCTGCGGCCGAAATCGTCTTGAACCGTTTCAGCATGCGGTTGACATACGCGATGATGACGAGGAAGATGAGCGCAATGCCGATCAGTCCGAATAGAAACGCATGAACGGAAGCCTCGCTTTCTCCCATATAAAGCCGGATATTTTCGAGCAGCATGCCTTTGAACAAGCTGGACAGCGCAAAGCCAAGCAAGCTGCCGGCCGCGGCAATCGCCGCATATTTCATGAAATAGATCTTTTTGATATCGGAAATGCGCATGCCGATCGCCTTCATGACGCCAATTTCCCGGTAGTCGTCCTCGATTTTGGCGAGGAGCGTAAACCGAATGCACATCAAGGACACCGCTACGACAAGCGCGCTGACAAGCAGAATGACGGCGATCATCATACCGTCGGAAATAGAGTTGATCAATTTGAACAGCGGATAGGTCACCGTCGGTCCATTGGCTTCCAGCCCCGCGGAAGTATAAGCAGCTTCGAATGCGCCCAGCTCCGAACGATCCTTTAATCTGAACTCTATCAAATATTCGATGATGCCCGAGTCTTTAATAGCTGCAAAATCTTGTTCGCTGACGAGAAACCGCTTCGAGGAGGAAAGCGTGGAATTCATTTGCGAATCCCGCAAAGCTCCCGCGACGGTAAACTCCTTTCCTCCAATAACGGCCTTCTCGCCGACGGCGATCGTATTGTCCTTCATGTAACTGATGGGAACATACAGCTCGCCATCCGATACGGTAATCACATCGCCGTCCAAATTCAGCAAATAATCGAATTGACTGCTTTGAACCGCGAATCCGTTGTCCTGAACGCTGTCGGCCAGCGTACGGTCGCCGATCTTGATCTTCGCGCCATCCATGTTAAGAAATTCAATGACCTGAAATTGTTCGACATTGCCGTGCCGCTCGGCGAATGAGGCCAGCCGCTCCCTGTCGATCTCGCCCGCATGCATCTGCAAAAAATGAGGCGTCTTCGCTTTCGCCATCAGCGTGTCCAACGCACCCGACAGATTGACGGCGAGTATGGCCGCGAGCGAAACCAGCATAGCCGCGGCAGCGACGAATATCGCCGTAATCAGTGTAATAGCTTTGCTCCTCATCATATCGTTACGAATCATTCTGAGATACATAAGCTCCCTCTGCTCCCCATGTTTCTATATTTTGCAACGATCCCCTCTAAAGGCGAACACTGTCGTTTCTCCAGTTCGATTTCCTCATTCCGCTTGTTTCGTGAGATCCCCTAGTTCAACTTTTATAGTTATCGGCACCGCGGTGTTCTCCGCCAAACATTTGGATTACGTGCATCAGGCTGCCGCTGTCGGCACCGAGCATTTTTTCCGCATGGTATACAAACGCCTGCATTCTTGCAGCGCGCTCTTCGTTCGTCATTTCGACCATATCGTCGTCAAATACGGTGTTGGCATAAACGACAAGCATCTCCGTACATTCATAGGGAAAGGGGGTCTCGAACAGCCCCTGTTCGATCCCTTCGCGAATAATGCCCGTCAGAATCGGCGTAACGCCGTTGATAATCATCTTTTGTATTTTTTGATGCATCAGCGCGTTTTGCGGTTTGTGAATATGTTCCATAATTTCTTTGCTGCTTCCGCCGCTTATGTTCATCGCCATCACCGTTCGGATGATGCGTTCATCGACGGGCAACCTTTTGTCTGCCGCGATTTCTTGCGCAGCGCCCAACAGGCGGACGCCGTAACGTTCAATTAACGCATCCATCACATCTTCTTTCGACTTGAAGTGGTGATACAGCGTCCCCCGCGCAATACCGACCTTTTCGAGAATATCGTTGGTGCTTGTGCCGTCGAACCCTTTCAGGCTGAAAAGCTCGTCCGCCGCATCCAATATTTCGTTCCTGCGCTCCTCCGCATCTTTTCTCATCGTTTACATTCCCTTTCCGTTATTTATGGATTTCCCCCGAGCGATTCAGAGTTTCGCCGCTGCCACGCCCAAAGTCTGCATCTCTCCCCGCCATTTTAACCAGTCATACTCCTCACCACATACCGACCGACTGTCTGTCGATTAAATGATCCCATATTTTTCGTATAGCTGTCAAGGGCTAATGAAGGGTTCGAATTCCACTTAAAAAATCTACATCGCGACTGGGTGCTAAGTGCGCCCATTTTTTTTCGACTCCGATTAAGGAATTAGATGTAACTATCATAATTGACTTTGGTGGTTACATATATTACGATACCTTTATATAGGTCAATCCAATCCAAATCTCTGAGGAATATTGTATAGGGGGCTGCATGATGTTTGTGAATAAAGCTGTTTCAATAATAAAAAGCAAAAAGGAGATGGCCATCACAACTTCGTGTATTGCGTTTTCCATCATTTTCGGTTTTTTATCTAATGATTTATGGATTGGGGGCACAATACTTGCTACAGGTTTGATAGGAGCATATTATGCAAGTGAAGGAAAACGAATAAACTACATTTTAGGCTTGATCAATTACCTTTTGATGGCTTATGTTGCATACAAAAATCATTTGCATGGAATTTTATTTTTTTATACATTCATATTTGCGCCGCTTCAAGTCATAGGTTTCTTTTCATGGAAGAAGCAATCGAACGCTGATAACACGGTTAACGCAAGAAGATTTACTTTGAAAACAGCACTTTTTATAATGGGTTTAAGTATTGTATGCAGCTTTATTCTCGGTTATCTGTTAAGTTTAATTCCGAATCAGCAGTTATCCTACTTGGATGCCAGCACAAACTGTATCAATTTATTTGGCGTTATTTTGATGATCATGCGATACCAAGAAGCGTTTTGGTTGTGGCTAGTCAATAACATATTGGATTTAATCCTATGGACTCTGGTTCTGCTTAGCAATGGAGAAGGAGCGTTTATGATGTTTTGCGCCTCGGCGGGCTTCCTTTTCATAAATATTTACGGAATTATAAAATGGCATAGAATGTCGGCAAATAACGATTTGCAAAAATCGGAAGGGTGAGATGATGGAGTTTCTTTGTATCGACATTATGAATAGTGACCGGGTAGACTGGCAGAATGCCGAAAATTTACGGGATATGTTGGACGATCAGGAATGGTTTGATGAGCTATTAGAAAAATGGCAGTTAGAAGCTTCTTTCCCAATAGATACGGTTTCTCATCATAAGCTAAAGTCGCTGCGCAAGCAAATGTACGCGATCGTATCCAAGCTGAGTAACGGCGATGAATTACAGAGGAACGAACTCCATGAGGTGAACACAATACTCGAAGACATGTCCATGCATGTTCGGATGGTTTATACAAACAACGAATTTACCCTTGCGCACAGCTATAGCGGCAATGGGTGGATTTTGTTTATTTGGCATGTCGCCAAATCTTTTGCAGATATGTTATGCAATTACGGCACTGCACGGATTAAGGTATGTGACAATCAGAATTGCGGCTGGGTATTTTTTGACCAAAGCAAAAATAAGTCACGAAGATGGTGCGATGATAAAGTATGTGGAAATATTATGAAGGTACGCCGTTTTCGTTCCCGAAAAAAAATAGAAGAAAATTAACTTTGCACAGTGATAGGGAATGTATATGGTAGATCTTCAGAACCTCTGAAAATATGACGAGCACATCTTTGTGGACGAATAATTCGAATATGAGACTACACCAACGATCCACAACATAGGCGTCATTATTTATGTTACAATCGAAAACGGACGAAGATCGGCAAGCAAATGATTCGTATAAAAGGAGAATGTGACTATGGACCGTGTTCCGGCGGCCCCGAATTCGATTCATCATTTTGTTGCAGGCAAAAAGTTTAACGGCTTCATTCTTTTTTGTATTATTGTTAATGCCGTACTGCTAGGCGCTCAAACCTACCCTCAATTGGGAGAAACGTACAATTCTTGGTTCATTATTTTGGACATGGTGTTTCTGGGCGTATTTGCAATGGAGATTTTATTGAAGCTCTATGTTCACAGGTTTCAATATTTTCGAAACGGCTGGAATGTGTTCGACTTTATCGTCGTTTTTTTAAGTATCGCTCTCATTCATTCCCACTTCGTCAGCGTGTTGCGGATTTTGCGCGTTCTTCGGGTGCTTCGCACGATATCCGCTGTTCCTTCACTGCGAAGACTTGTCACTTCGTTATTTATGGCGATTCCGACGATTGGCAGCGTTACGTTGCTGATGGCCATTTTATTTTATATTTACGCCGTTATCGGGACGACATTTTACCGGGATATCTCGCCCGAGTATTTCGGCAATTTGCAGCTCTCGTTTCTTACGCTGTTTCAAGTGTTCACGCTGGAAAGCTGGGCCAGCGGCGTATTTCGTCCGATCTTCGCGGCGGCTCCCGCAAGCTGGATTTATTTTGTCAGCTTTATTCTGATCGCTACCTTTATTATTCTGAATCTGATTGTCGGCGAGATTGTCAACAATGCCACCAAAATTTCGGAAGAGCAGCAAGATGATGCAAATGACCGCAACCATGAAATCGAAACGCTGCGGCAGGAAGTGCTCCGCAATCGGACCATGCTGGAAGAAATGAAGCGCCTCTTGACGGAAGATCGTACGCATCGTTAAGCCGATTGTTCAGCGATACCGACAAAAACGGCGATTGCGGCAGGCATCGATAGTCCGGTAGGATTTTGCTTGCGGCGCGCAGAATTACATATAAGCGCTTACTATGTTCATATAGAGGCGGCAAAATCAATTCCGCAGGAGAGTGACATCGTGGAAAATAGACGAAACTGGGCAGGCAATTATACGTACAGCGCTGCGGAGTGCTTCGTTCCAGAGAGTGTAGATCAGATTCAGCAGTGGACGGCCCGGAACGGGAAAATAAAAGCGTTGGGCTCGCGGCATTCCTTTAACGGGATCGCGGACACGGAAGGCAGCCAGCTCTCGCTGCAGAAGCTGAACAATGTCATCGAGCTGGACAAGGCGAATGGCAGAGTGACCGTGGAAGCCGGAATTCGGTATGGGGAGCTGTGCCAGTATCTTCACCGCAACGGCTATGCCCTGCATAACCTGGCATCGCTGCCGCATATCTCGATCGCGGGAGCTTGTGCGACCGCAACCCATGGCTCCGGCAATGGGAACGGGAATTTATCCACGGCGGTATATGCCATGGAAGTAGTGACGGCGGACGGCAGCTTGGCCGCCTTCTCGCGGGAAGACCGGGATGAGCGGTTCTATGGCGCTGTCGTAGGGCTGGGCGGAATCGGCATTGTAACAAAAATGACGCTGGATATCGTGCCTGCGTTTGAGATGACCCAAACGGTATACGAACATTTGCCGTTTGATCGGGCGTTGCATCATGTGGACGAGATCTTTTCCAGTGCATACAGCGTCAGCTTGTTTACCGATTGGAAGGAGCCGCGATTTACTCAAGCGTGGCTGAAATGCAAAAGCGAAGGCGTGGATGGCCTGAAAGACAGCATGGATTTCTTCGGCGCCCGAAAAGCCGCAGAACATAAACATCCGCTGCTCATACCCGCTTCGGAAAATTGCACGCTGCAAATGGGAATACCGGGACCTTGGCATGAACGTCTGCCGCACTTCCGCATGGACTTTACGCCGAGCTTTGGCGAGGAGCTTCAGAGCGAATATTTTGTACCGCGCGACAAGGCCCGCGAAGCTTTGCTGGCGCTCAACGAAATTCGCGATCATCTGTCTCCGGTGCTTCATATTTCCGAGGTGCGCACCATTGCAAAGGATGCGCTGTGGATGAGCCCTTGCTACGGGCAGGATTGCGCGGCCATTCATTTCACCTGGAAGCAGGATGCGCCGCGAGTCGAGCGAGTGCTGCCCTTAATCGAGCAGCAGCTTCGTCCATTCGAGGCTCGTCCGCACTGGGGCAAGCTGTTCAGCATGCCGCCCGAGCGTCTGCGTTCGCTTTATCCGAAGCTGCCGGAGTTTCAACAGCTGCTTCTGGAATTGGATCCTCAAGGCAAGTTTCGCAACGCCTTCTTAAGGACGTATCTGTTTGGGCAGTAAAAGGTACACAAACGAAAGCCGATCCTTCAGGACCGGCTTTTTCGTTGCGGAGCCTCGTCAGTCTGTTTTAATCATTATATAGGCGAAAGGACGGGCGAGCCTGCAACGTCTCTATAGCTTTCATCACCGCATCCGGATGATTTTGCGGAATCATATGGGCCGCATTTTGCTCCACGATAAGCGTCGAGTCGGGGAGCTCTTGGTGCAATCGAAAACTGTGCTCTTTTGTATCGAATGGATCGTCGGCTCCTACTACAATGACAAGAGGGGCTTTGATTTCTTTGTACCGCCCTGCCATGGCTTTAACGGCGGGTACGAAGGCAAGAACATCCTCTCTGTTGGACTTGAATTGCAACGGCCGAAGCCAATTGGCGAGAGTCACTTTACGATACGCTTCGGGAACCGGCTCCGGCTTAAAGGTTTCTGTCAGAATCATCTTCGCCAAGGGAGGTCCCAGTACCGCCAGCAGCGTATTCATTAAGGCATCGCCCAACACCGGAGTTGTAACGGCAACCGAAATCGGATCACCTTTTTCCGCAGGGTATCCTTCCGCATACATGCCGGCGCCTAATGTAATAATGCCCGAAAGATCATCCGGGTAGTCGAGCGCATAGGCAAGCACCAGCACCCCGCTCCAGGAATGTCCGACCAGAATCGGCTTTTCTACTCCCAGCTCCTGTAATGCTTGATGCAACAGCTTCGCTTGCATCTGCGGCGTAACGGGCTTGTTTCCGGGTCTGTCGCTGTAGCCGTAACCAGGCCGGTCGAAGGCAATTCCGTGAAATCCGCTGGCGGCAGCCCTATCGATCACGGAGTCGAAATCATGGCCGTTGAGTACGCCGCCGTGAAGAAATACGATCGGCTGACCTTCCCCCTTACTGATATAGTGAAGTCTGATCCCTTCTACTGTCACAAATTTCCCGTTCGGAGGAAATTGTTCTCTGCCCGTCTAAACTTGTATCGGCTGTACAAATAAAGAGCGGCAACGATCGCCGCGACTATCGATAACGCCACCATACGTTTGTCCTCCTTAGGGGTATATCTGCCGTGAAACGATTAAGGTTGGGCTCCTCCCCGCAACCCTTGCCATAACGTTCTTGAAATCGTTGAGATGAGCGTTCGCAATGCATCGGGTCTTGGATCGAGCATCCATTCCACGAGAACGCCTTTCAAAAGAGCGTCAACCATCACGGCTGCCGAGCGGGGATCGACATCGGCTGCAAAATACCCTCTGCGCTGCATCTCTTGAAACAGAGTCCCCATCTCATCCATCATTTTCCCGTGCTGTTTTTGCAGCTTTGCACGGATGTCCGCCTCTCGTCCGGAAACCAAAAAATCCAAAAACAACATGGACGAATCCTCGCCAAATTCCAGACACATGAACTGGGCTTCCAGCCAATCGGCAAGGGCGGCGTCAGCATTGTCCGACGACAGAATACGCTCCATTTGGCCGGGAAGAAAGCGAAGCTGCTGTTCATAATTTCGTTCCAATATCGCAAGAAACAGATCCTGTTTACTGGAGAAATGCCAATACACCGCTCCCTTGCTCAATCCTGCATGTTCGGCAACTTTGTCTAACGATGAATTCGTGTATCCATGTGCCGCAAATACATGCGCAGCCGCTTCCAGCACCCGGGACTTCGTACCGGCAAGCTCGGCATGTCCCGCTTGTCTTTCCTTGAACCATTCCCTCATCTTCTGCTTGCTGCCAAAATGTCTGCGAACAGCGGTCCAATGTACTTCAGCCTGTTGGGCCACTTCAGCAAAGGTGATAAGGTCGAACGGCTTTGAAGCCGCTAATTGTTCTGCAGCCTGATAAACTTTGTCCCGAACGGACAAGTCGATCACCCCATTAACATACTTTCAAATATATCATAAACATACTATATAGTATTCTAATATAATAAAATGCTTTAAAGCTGTTGTCAAATCAAAAAAAAGATGGTGCCTATTACAGACACCATCTCAATCATTGACTCTTTCATTCTAAAGATTCGTCTTCACAAAATGATAGGTCATCTCCGCTACACGTTTATTTCCGGCTTCCGAATAACCGTGTCCCTCTCCCGGATATATTTCAAGGTCTACATTCGGTTACAGCTTTGAAGCCTTCCTTGCCATGATGCTTGATCGAAACAATCATTTGAATACAATCGATCATTTTTGTGACTTCCGATTCTCAGCCGGGCAGGGGGCGCGTTCATTAAAAGAAAGGTTCATGAATCGGAAAAAAATTCATAATTAGTATCGAGTACTGCAGTCACGAATTGTTCACTTGGAGGATCATGATGAAGATCACAGCCCGGAATACGTTTCATGATCGAACGGCCATCCTGCTTGCAGCCATGAGTTATCAGACGTACCCCCTGTTCCTGGAAGGAAAGCTCGTATTGCCGAAAGGATATACGCTTCGCTCTCTTATACGCGGGTTTGCCAATGTAGAAAATCCTGAGGAGCTCCAATACGGCTTTATTGCCGAGTCGCACCGCCAAATCATTATCGCGTTTAGAGGGTACGCTTCTTATCCCGCAGACCTGTTAGCCAGTTACGACATGTTGCAAATCCCGTATCCCTATGCCCGTCATGCGGGGAAAACCTCTCGCGGCTTTACCTGCGTTTATCGGTCCGCCCGAATTTCAATCTTCAGACAATTAGACAAACTGTCCTCCGCCAAACGTCTGTTTATTACCGGTCATAACTACGGCGGAGCTTTGGCCACACTGGCGGCATTAGACATTGCTGTCAACACGAAGTTTAAACATCCCGTCGTCTATACGTTTGGAAGCCCTCGAGTGGGCGATCCTGACTTCGCTGCCCGATTCGATCAAGCGGTCAAGCACAGTGCGAGAATTTTCAATATCCACGACTCATTTCCAACGTTCCCTGAACGCGCCTATCCGCCTCCCTTTACAAGGAAAGGCATCACTTATCGGCATGTCAGAACACGTCATCCGATTTCCTTTCAACTGAACAACACTCCCCGTAACGACGCGATTGCCTGTTATTTTCAAACGTTGAGCAAGCGCGATCCCGATTTCACTCAAAACCTATGCCGTGAAAATCCGGGCTTTTGCCCCGCAACGGATCGTTGTGTGACTTATGAAGGATGTCTGAATTGCAGTATGGAAGCAGATTGAGGATGAGGAGCTGCCGTACATGAACATTTCCAGCGCTTACAATAACGAAGAAGCGGTATGGCTTGCGGGAATGATCTATCAGGCCTATCAACTGTTTGAAGAAAGAGAAGTCAACTTGCCTGGCGGGTTTGAGATCCGATTGATTATTCGCGCGCTGGCCGGTGTAGAGGAGCCGAGCGAAGAAGTGTTCGGCTTTCTGGCCGAGTCCCAGGACCAAATCGTCGTGGTGTTTCGAGGAACCCGCACGTTTCAAGACAATGAATCCGATACGGACTTGTATCAGGTTCCTTATCCTTATGTCCGGGATGCGGGACGTACTCATCGCGGTTTTACTTGTATATACTTATCGGCCAGGGATGATTTGATCAAGCAACTAAACGAGCTCTCCACATCAAAAAAATTGTTCGTTGCAGGCCACAGCTTAGGCGGAGCCTTGGCCACATTAGCTGCGCTTGACATCGCCGTAAATACCCCATTTAAACAGCCAGCAGTCTATACTTACGGCAGTGCTCGCACCGGCGACCCGGCATTTGCCGCCCGGTTTGATCAAATCGTTACGAACAGTTTTCGCATCGTTAATGTTCACGACATTATTCCGACGCTGCCGGCCAGAGCTTATCCGCCTCCGTTCACCAACGATGGGCTCTATTATAAACATGTGAAGAAGAAAATTCCGCTCTCGTTCCAATTCAACAGCGTAGCTGTGCGCAATCATGAGATCGTCTGTTATTTTCATAAGCTCCGTCAACGCAGCCCTCGATTTACCGATGCCTTATGTATGGATAATCCAGGTTTTTGTCCGGATACGGAATTATGTGCGCCCTTTACAGGTGTATGCAGTCCGGAAGAGGAAGACGAAGAATAATGGCCGCTTCCGCTCTTACTTACTGCCGCGAGATGGAACCTTCACTATGTCGCCGTTGTTTACTGTCCGTTCATCCGCCAGTTCGGTTTCGGAGTCCTCTTCTCTTGGTCTAGACCCAATCGGCGATGGGACTTAACAGCTTGCTCAAAAGCTATTCCCTCCTCTTTCATTTGACGACTTAGTCTATCACAGGCACATAAATTGAATATAAACTCGGGTCCATACCAAAAACTTCACCATTGGGCATGGTGAAGTTTTTATCAAAACCAATATACAAAGCGTCATCATCTCTTACAATGAACGTTGCCGCGATCCGGCAAACAGCGCAACCGTTAAACCGAGTCCAAACGTCACGACGCTGACCAGCCACTGTACCGGACCTTCCGCCATGCCGGGGAATACGACAAATACGGATCCCGTAATTAATCCGATAATCAACGCATACGTCATATGAGGAAAATGAGCCAGCAAATAGCGGATGCCTTTGCTGCTGACGATAAAACCGACGATGACGCCGGCGCCAATAACGGCAATGATCGGCAAATTCAAGGAAGACAAGGCATCGATAGCTGTGGCGTACACGCCGAGAAGAAGCAGGATGAACGACCCGCTGACTCCTGGAAGGAGCATCGCCATACTCGCCGCCCATCCGGCCAAAAACAAGCCCGCTCCGGACATAAAGGTTAACGAAGTGATCGGTTCCGCCGCGCGATCCGGTTGAACAAACGCCGTCAAAGCCATCGCGATCATGGCCGCCGCCAGCATGATCCAGTGCAGAGAAGTAAAGTTCCGCTTCACTTCCGCCTGCCGAACCATCATCGGCAACACTCCGATGATCAGACCGATGAAAAAAAATTGAGTCGGTACAAAATAATGTTCCAAAAGGAAGTCGATAACTTTGCTTAACAATAACAGGGCCAGTCCAATCCCGACGGCCAACGGCACCAAAAAACTAAGCTGACGTTTCCAATCCCTGCTGAAAAAACCGCTGATCGCTTCCAACAGTCGATCGTATATGCCGAGGACGACAGCAATTGTCCCCCCGCTTACCCCGGGGATCAAGTCGCTGATTCCCATGACAAATCCTCGATAAATATTTTTCCACTCCATACCTATTCCTCCTGCGTCCCCTATGCTTATTTTCCGAAATGCTCACCCTCATTAGTCTATATCATCGGATGTCCGAAGTCACGCCAAGTGTTAGATAACGAAATGGGCAATGGGTGCGAGGATCGTTACCGAAAACGGGGAAAGGCCTTAGGTGAAGTCGCACCGGATAGAGATTATCATAGCATCATGCGCCGAACTTCTTGTTCTTCGCGCCAATGGATAAACTCCCTGCGTATCGCTCAGTCCTTACGACTCAAGGCTGAATCCGAATGCGCCGTCCGCCAATTTGAAGGAGTATCCCCCTCCCATTGACGGAAAGCACGATAGAAGGAATTCTGATCTTCATATCCGGTCAAGTATGCTACTTCTTTAATATCGAGAGAAGGATTTGCCAGATATTCTCGCGCTTGCTCGGCTCTGGCTTGCGTCAATAACTGCTTGAAGCTCGTATTTTCGTCAAATAGCCGGCGCTGCAGCGTTCGCCCGCTCATCCCCAATTCGCGAGCAACAGTCTGAATATCGGGCGGTCCTGCCGGCAAGCATCCTTTCATGATCCATTTGACTTTCTCGGTCATGGATCGGCTAATTCGATTTTCCTCCAACGTCCGGTTCAGAACGGGAGTCAGCATTTCCAACAGCTCCTGGTTATAGGAGACAAAAGGCCGATCCAGATCTCTTCGATGAAACGTCAGTCGGTTACGTTTCGCACCAATTCGGACGGGACATCCAAAGTAAGCTTCGAGGGTCGGTATATCGCCTGTCGCGTTCGATAATTCGACCAGCCGCGCACCTATTGGTTGACCGGTTCCTCGACGGCCAAGCTCCAGAAGCTGTGCCAGCGTTATACCGACTAAAATAGGCGGACCGGGCTGCTCGATATGTCCCCATTCCAGCCCGATTGTACAAATCTCGCCCTCTTCTTTTATACATAAGCTTTCGGGAGGACACTGTCGTTTATACCTGGCCATTCGGTGTAAAGCGTCGCGATAGTTGCGGGCGTGGTATGTCGCCAAGACGTCGGGCGGGTACTTGTTCGTGTCAAATGCCGTTGCCAGCTGGACGATTCCTGTGGCCGTGTCGCCTATCAGGTCGGAATACGCTTGCCAAATCGCAAAATATTGAGCGGAGGTGATTTCTCGCTCCATAATGACGGAAAGTGGAAGCTGCACTCTGCGAGCTACTTCGTCTGCAGCAATTCCCAGATGACGCAACGCCTCCCAAAATCCTTGCGGAATTTTTATTCGGTTTGAAGACTTCATACAATAAGAGTTCCTTTATCTGCCTGTTCACTCAATTATGATTAAGCTGGCTTCGGTTATTTTGCTTTGCAAATATTATACCATTGATGCAGCTTCTGCGGGAAACCTGGATTTCATGAGGCGACGTGGTTACCGACGGGTGTATACTCTCTGTTCTAACGAGTATGAGTATATTTAGCTTTTGGTTTGAGTCAGCATATTGTCAACCGGTTTGCTCAACAGTTTAACTATATATTGAGGCACAGCACGACTCATGAACTTCAGCAGACCGCTCGAGCCCGGCAGAATTTCAAACCGATCCTTTTCCAAGCTCTTGATTGTATACATGACCAGGTCACCGGAATCCATTGGTTGTACTCCCTTGATCTCATAGCCATCAAGAGCACGAAGTAATGGGGTCTTAGTCGTTGGAGGCGCCAATTCAAATACTTTAATATTCGTATTTTTCAGCTGGACTCGCAGCGATTGCGTAAAGGAATGAACACCGGCCTTCGTCGCACAATATACCGGCGCTACCGGATAAGGAACAAATGCAAGCACGGATGAGACATTCATAATCGCAGCGGACTTCTTCGTCTTTAAATGCGATAAAAATTGATTCACCATGCGGATCGAACCGCTGAGGTTAATGTCAATCTCGCTTGTGATATCCTCCAAATCAACCTCTCTGTCATGAAGATTCAATGTGCGCATAACCCCCGCGTTATTAACGAGAAAATTCAGTTCCGGAAATTGACCGGTTACTTTTTCATAAAGGTCAGAAATTGCCTTTGGATCGCTTACATCACACTGAAAGGTGTGAACGTTCGGCAGTTTCTTTTGGGCCAAGTCCAGTTTGGACTGATCCCGCCCGGTAATGATTACGGTGTTCCCAAGCTGAAGGAGCTGAGCTGCTAGATCAAATCCAATCCCGGAAGTTCCTCCCGTTATGAGAATCGTGTTAGAATACATTTCCATAATTATCCACCATCCTCAAAATGATCGTTTCAGCCATCAACCATGAGAACGTGCTGATCGACTTCCACCCCAATTAAGTGCATATACACTTTTTGACGAAAAAAAATTATTGTTTCCTGTTCATCTTAACGATAGCCGACAATTGAACAAGCAACCCAATATAACGTTCATCGCCCATATAGTCCCGAATGCGGATTTGCGCCTGTTCCCATAACGGCAGCGCACGCTCAAGAAGATTCCGTCCTTCATCAGTCAGAGCTATAAATCGTTTCCTGCGATCCTCCCCTTCCGTAATCGTTACCCAGCCTTCTCTTTCAAGCGGCTTGAGATCCCGCGGCAATGTGGTCCGATCCATCAGAAGCATTTCGGAGAGAGCGGTAATGGTGACAGATCCAGCTTGTTCAAGCGCCATCAGCAATGACAACTGTGTCGCGCGAAGGCCGACAGGTCTTAAATAATCATCATATAAGCTGGTAATGAACCGGGACGCCTTTCTTACATTCAAACAGGCACATTCTTTTGTAAAATCGGTCGTCTCTGTAAATTCCGCAGTTGAATGTTGTTCTCTCATAATTATGAGTGTATACACACATTTTATTTCTGTTAAGTTGCGATTCTTCCCCATACCTGACCAACAATACAAAAACGCAGCCTTCTTCGGCTGCGTTGAGTCCATGCAGGCAGTATCTATTGTTCAGCCTCAACCAATAATTTTTTCAAGCCCATAAACATCAAATTCCAACCATGTTCCGAACCGCTATGATATTCGCCCAATGCTTTCTCCATATCGTCGGCAGTCCATTGCTCCTCATGAGGAACAACAATATTTTGCGTAAAAGTCATCTCACAGCCGTCTTTTATTGGTCTCAGTTCAACGGTAATCGTATCCTCGGTATCGCTGAATTGCGGCATTCGAAACGTGAACACGAGCTTATTCGGAGGATCCAGCTCCAAATATTCGCCGATTGCCCTATAATCGACTCCGCCACGATGGTCTATAATTTCCCACGCGCCGCCAACTTTCGGTTTATTGCGAGTCACCTTATTCGTGCCCTCTTGTGTGAACAGCCACTTTCTCATCATCTCAGGATTCAACCAAGCGTCGAACACCCTCTCCGGATGAAGCGGAAACGTACGAATCATCGTTAAGGTTGTAATGGAATAATTTTTCATCGACGATCTCTCCTATGCAGCGATTCCCTGCTCTTCTCCTCTTTCACCAGTTCGCGTTCCAGAAGGTCAAACCTTTGAGTCCAGTATCTCTCATACACGCGCAGCCATTCCGACGCTTTTGCCAGCATATCGCCATTTAAGCTGCAAGTATGCGTTCGCCCATTTACGCTCCTGTGGACGACTTTCGCCCGTTCCAACACCTTCACATGTTTGGAAACGGCTGCCAACGACATCTCGAACGGTGCCGCCAATTCCGTGATCGTCCGTTCTTTTTCCACCATCATTCGGATCATTTCTCGTCTAGTCGAATCTGATAAAGCATGGAAGATTTCGTCTAACGCTTCTTCCTGACGATATGCCATCACGGTTGATCACTTCCAGAGCGCCGCATATTTTTTGCGATACTTGATGTCATCCTCAGCTTCAATCAGCTCCAACGACTTTGCTTTTATCTCTTCGTCATTCGTCTTATCGTACAATCGCTTCAGTCCTTGTAAAATATCAAAACGAATCATGCTGCTGTTCTTTTCCTTCACGCAGCTTGCATATCGACCATAGAGCGCATCAAGTACAAGCTTCTTCGCATCTTCGCCGGCCAAGCCAATCTTCCATATCGACTGCAAGGAATGTCTGGCCGTAACAAACATCGGATCCTTCGTCACTTCCCACACGAAAGCAAAATCATTTAAAATTTTTCGTTCAGGGTCGCTTTTGGCTAAGCCGGATAAAAACTGTGCCGCTCTCGATCTTCGATGGTTGTCCGAATGGGTTAAGTCCTCCCGCAACTCGTCCCACACTTCATAGGCCCAGTCCACTGGTTCATCCAAGGTTTCCATAATCCGCACATAGGCCTCATATTGTGCATTTTTGTCTTCGGAGGTAAGATTGTTAAAGTAGTTTCGGGTGACCTTATCCATTATTTCACTCCTTCGTCATCCGTGCAAAGCTATAAAAATTGAACTAATTATTATCACTACTTATGCCAAGCTGCATGAGGAATCGACTTCCGATCGCTCTCGCAGAGGGATGCTTGGATTTCCTAGAACCCGTAACGGTTACCATCCCTCTGCAAAGGCGAACACTACCGTTTCTCCAGTTCGATTTCCTCATTCCGCTGGTCCATCGGCGGATAATGCGATCTTATATTTAACCACATAGTTAAATATAAGACATCTCCATTCATTAGTCAACCGATTGGTTTAATAATTCTCGCTTGCGGCAGCATAAACGGCGGATCCAAGTGACTGCAAGCCATCGTTGCGAGCAGTTGTCACTCTCTCCGCCGTTGTCGGTTACAACGCCATTAGACTCAGCGTTAAACCGCTTTGCGTTTAAAAGCCCTCATGGCAAATCCATAGGCGACGATCATGATCCCTAAGCACCAAGCGAGCGCAACCCAAATCTCATGGCCGACCGGCTGTTCGGCGAGCAATGCACGGATGGCTTCCACGATCGAGGTTACCGGCTGGTGTTCGGCAAAGACGCGTACAACCTTCGGCATCGAATCGGTCGGCACAAACGCCGAGCTGATAAACGGCAGGAAGATGAGCGGGTAGGAAAACGCGCTTGCCCCTTCTACCGATTTGGCGGACAGTCCGGCAATCGCCGCGATCCAAGTCAAAGCCAGCGTAAACAGTGCGAGTATTCCGGCTACGGCAAGCCAAGAAAGTAACCCCGCCGACGAGCGAAAGCCCATTATGAGCGCTGCGAGTATGATGACGACGATAGAAATGGCGTTGGATACGACCGAGGTCAGCACATGCCCCCACAGCACGGCGGATCGTGCAATCGGCATCGTGTGGAACCGCTCGATAATGCCGCGCTGCTTATCCAGGAACAGGCGGTAAGCTGTGTACGAAATGCCGCTAGCAATCGCAATGAGCAGAATACCGGGCAGCAGGTAGTTCACATAGTTGTCCGTACCGGTTTGGATGGCGCCGCCGAACACATAAACGAACAGCAGCATCATCGCAATCGGTGTGATACAAACCGTAATAATGGTGTCCATACTGCGGAACACATGTCGCATGGAACGACCAAGCATAACGCCCATATCGCTGAAAAAGTAGTTTTTGGTGCTCTCCATTTAGTTCTCCCCCTTTTTGCCGACGATGGCGAGGAATATCTCCTCCAATGTCGGCTGTTTTTCCACATACTCCGTCTTTGCGGGCGGGAACAGCTTCTTCAGCTCCCCCAGCGTTCCGCCGGCTATGATTTTCCCCTTATGCAAAATGGCAATATGATCGGCAAGCTGCTCGGCTTCTTCCAAATACTGCGTGGTCAGCAATACCGTCGTGCCATGATCGGCAAGCTCTTTGACCGTCTTCCAAACCTCGATGCGCGCCTCGGGATCAAGCCCGGTCGTCGGCTCGTCGAGGAAAATAATCGGCGGATTTCCGACCAGGCTCAAGGCAATGTCGAGTCTGCGGCGCATACCGCCCGAATACGCAGACGGCTTGCGGTCGGCGGCGTCTGTCAGGCCGAACCGTTCAAGCATGCTGTCCGCCGCCTGACGCGGGTTATGGAGGTGCCGCAGCTTCGCAATCATGATGAGATTTTCCCGCCCGGTCAACACCTCATCCACGGCGGCAAACTGCCCGGTCAGGCTGATCGACTGCCGTACATGGCCGGGCTTGGCTGCGACGTCAAATCCGTTGACGACGGCGGTGCCTCCATCCTGTTTAAGCAGCGTGGTGAGAATTTTTACAATCGTCGTCTTGCCCGCGCCGTTGGAGCCGAGCAGGGCGAATATCTCGCCCCGCTTCACTTCAAAATCGACGCCCTTCAGAACATCGTTGTCCTTGAACGACTTCCGCAGACCCTTTACTTCAATCGCTTTTTGCATCCCGATTCCCCCCTCTTACTTTGTTTTATTTTTCACCTTATTCATCGCTTTGTTCACTTCGCGGTCTACAGATTCTTGATAAAGGTCAGCGTAAGTTGTGGAATCTTTGATTAAGTCGTCGCAGAAAGCCGCCACGTCTCTGCCCGTTACCTCGAGCACGCCTTTCCCCGAGGCCGCGCCTTCTTCAAACAGATCGACAATGCCCGAGAGCAGCCCCGTCCCTTCGGCTAACTCGACAGGGCCGACCTTAAAGAGATATTTTTGAATCTCCTTATAAACGATCCGGTAATCTTCCGGGAGCGCTTTGACACGCGCCACGTGCGCGCGCCACTCTTTTTTGCCTTTGATGATATCTTGTATGCTCATTGTATGATCCTCCTTATTTACCTAATTTTTTTGCGATATTATGGTTGAGTTGCTCGCGCCATTTGTCGCGGTAGGACTTTGCTCCTTCTTCGCCGGCCAGCGCCGAACAGAAGGCTTTAATATCGTCGCCCAGAACCTCTTGGACCGGTTGACCGTCCGCCGCCGTTTCTTCGAGCAAGCCGAGCACGCCGTCAAGAATGGGCATGAGATTGCGGCCGGTAAAATCGGAGTGCGGCCACAGATGGGCATTAATTTGTTCCCATGCCGCTTGATAGTCGGCCGGCAGCTTTTTGGCTCGCGTTTCAAAAGCTCTCATTTCTTTCGTCATGTCGCTTCCCGTAATTTTTTCCCAAAAGTTCATTGTCCCTTCTCCTTCAACTCGTTAATTTTTGAGGATACGAACTCCCACTTTTCCCAAAACTTCTGCAGTTCCTTGCGCCCCGCGTCGTTGAGCGTGAAGAACTTTCTCGGCGGCCCCATGTCGGAGGGCTTCTTGGTGATCTCGACCAGCTTGTTCTTTTCAAGACGGACCAGGATCGTGTACACCGTACCCTCTACAACATCTTGGAAACCGAGGGCGTTCAGCTGCCGCGTAATTTCGTAACCGTACGTTTCTTGGCGGCTAATAATTTCAAGGACGCAGCCCTCAAGCACGCCTTTCAGCATTTCCGTTAAGTTTTCCATCACCATCACCTTTGCTATTCTGTATGACAGATAATAAGTATTACTGACTACTGCTACATCGTAATACATAGTAGCTAGTCTTGTCAATAGCAATTGTTCTTATTCACGGAACTTTGCGGGGGCGGGGCGGCTTTACCGCGTAATTTATTTGAATGCAGACGTTTTACTCCCTTGAAATTCAAAAAGGAACTGTCCCAAAGTAGTCTTCTACTTTGTGGGACAGCTCCTCTTTACGTTATAAGTAGGCCGTACGAAACCTTGACCTCATATCTTCGCCGGGTATAAACGGGAACTTCTCGTTCTTCGTCCCATAGAACAGCATCTGGTATACCGGCTTGGGCAGCTCCTTCAACGGCACGTCCAGGTCGAACCCGTAATGCTTCGCCATACTGTTCACAAGCGACCTGATTCATCCGGCTTTTGGCGTAGGTGCTCATAGAATCGAGAAACCGACGCTGCCCTTCGCCATAGATCACATCGAATGCCAACGAAGATTTCCCTGATCCGCTAACCCTTCGATATTTTGCAGGTTGTTCTGCCTCGCTCCGCGAACTTCAATAGATTGCTTTTGCTGGACGTACACATAAAAGGGCCGGCCTGAGGAACAACTCCATTACGTTATGCCGTTCAACTTTTCTTTTTTAATAATGTAGTGACCGCAAGTTCAAAATAAATGCAATGCATTATTACAAAGGCTGTGATACGATGATGGATACTTTTATTTACTTCTCCCTAGCCGGAGCTTACCTTGTGCTGTTTCTGATGGGGTGCCTGCTGGCTAATCGTTATGGGTGGATAAACGTTGAAAATGTTTTGCTGATTGTGATCGTGGCGTTATTTTATGACAATGGAATTCAAGCTTTGGGGAAATATGTGGGGGAAAGCATGCTTCTTCAATCTTTAAATCACGCCCGATATGGGTTACATGCTTTGTGCACGCCATTACTCATCTTGTTTGCCTGGCGCACATTAGTCAATGCCAATCTGGCATGGGCTAACAAAAACATTGCTTTATGGCTAACCGTCATTGTCACGATAGGTTCCATTTTGATCGAATTCGCGACCGGCGTTTGGGGCATTTCATTAGCGCCCAACTGGGAGAATGGTGTTTTAAGCTATGTTAAAACGGATCAAGCCGGCATTCCGTTGATGATCATCATTGTTATCACAGCCTTATTCATTACTTCGATCATCATTTGGTGGAAGCAACGATGGCCGGTCTATTTTTTGGGCGTTTTGTCTATCTGTGCCGCGCCTTTGATCCATATCCTCCTCCGAACGGGCGCCTCGCATAACATTGCAGAATTTTTGTTGATGACAGCGCTGCTCGCGACTGTATCCTTTCAACAAAAGAAACTTTTGTTGTAACCGATAGCAGCGATGCGATGTCCCGCCTTGATCGGAGTTATTGACATAAGGACCATACGGGTGATATATTGTGCATACACGAGATGCACAATTTTGGGGTGGAGGGAACAGCATGCTGGCTTTGGACATCAGAAATTTGAATAAGCAATACGAACATTTTCGGCTGAAAGATGTGTCTTTTCAACTGGAAAAGGGTTATATTATGGGATTTATCGGAGCCAATGGCGCGGGAAAAACAACAACCATCAAATCCATATTGAACTTGACTCATGTAGACAGCGGCGAGATCCGAATTTGGGGCAAGAACATGGCCAGTCACGAGCTCGAGTTGAAACAAGAAATTGGCTCCGCTTTTGGCGACATCAACTTTTACACCCGCAGTAAAATCAAAGCGTTAACGAATGTGGTCAAATCGTTCTATCGCAATTGGGACGATGAAACCTACTCCAAGTATCTGAAAAAGTTCAACCTGAATGAGAATAAAAAAATAGCCGAATTATCGACCGGAATGAAAGTCAAATACAGTCTGGCGCTTGCTTTGTCCCATGGCGCAAAACTGCTCATTTTGGATGAACCGACCAGCGGACTCGATCCGGTTGCCAGAGACAACCTGCTGGACACTTTCCAGGAGCTGGTGCAGGACGGCGAGATCAGCATCCTTTTTTCAACTCATATTACATCCGACTTGGAAAAATGCGCCGATTATATTACCTATATCCATAACGGACAAATTATTAACAGCTCCGATAAAGAGCAATTTATCGATACGTATCGTTTGTTGAATGGCAAACATGAACAACTGGACAGCGTCAAGAACGAGCTCATTTCGTACAAAACAAATTCATTCGGCTTTACAGGCCTGATCCATACGAAAGATTTAGACCCGTCTCTGGACATCAAATCGACGGTGCCGAATCTGGAGGAGATTATGATTTATTTTTCAAAAACGGAGGATACGGCGAATGTATAACTTGCTCATGAAGGAACTGAAAATCGGCGTAAGTCCATTCTTTTATGTCCTGCCCTTTTTGACCGGCGCCTTAATGCTAATCCCGGGATGGCTTTATTTCCTGGTCATCCTGTACTTTTGTTTTATTACCGTACCGAATATGTTGGGCGGCTATAAAAGTCAGAACGATCTCATGTTTACAAGCATGCTGCCTGTATCGAAATCGGACATCGTCAAAGCAAAGGTTGCCTTTATTGCCATCCTGGAATTGCTGCACGTTGTTGTCGCCGCGATCTATGGCTTGATAAGCTTTCGCTTATATCCGGATCTGACGTACTTTTTCTTTTCGCCAACCTTAGGTTTCTGGGGATTATGTTTCGTCATGCTGGCGGTCTTCAATATTATCTTAATCCCCATGTATTTCAAGACGGCTTATAAATACGGGGCGGCAACGATTGCTTCCACCACGGCTGCCATCCTGTTTGCCGGTGGCGCGGAATGGCTCGGCATACAAAACTCGTACATGTTCGAACTTTTCAAGGGAACAGGCGCCGATAACATTGCCGTTCATTTATTGATTCTGGCTGCGGGCATCGCAATATTTGCAATATTTACGGCAATCGCTTATCATATTGCCAATAAACGGTTCTTGAAAGTGGAAGTATAATGAACATTGCGATTTCAAACACATCCGAGAAGCCTATATACCAACAGCTGTATGAACAAATCAGCGCGCAAATTCTTAAAGGCGAGTTGGAAAGCGGGTATCCTTTACCCCCCATCCGACAAGCGGCCGCCGAGCTCAGAGTCAGTATTATTACGGTCAAAAAAGCCTGGGAAGAACTCGAACGACTTGGTTTGATCTACACCGTTACCGGCAAAGGATGTTTTGTGAACGATCTGTCGCCCGGCGACAAGCTTCAAAAACGTAAAGAAATCATCCAGAAGCAAATGCTCATTGACGCTTCCTATTACAAATCCTTCGGTCTTACTTTAGAGGAGGTTGTCGAGCTGCTGAAGGAAGTTTATTAACTTGAGTTTTCGGTTTGGAATGAACCGGAGTTTTGTAAGTAAAAAAGGCCGCTCATGCTTCGTGCTTGAGCGGCCTTTGCTTTGATCCGACATACTAGCCTTTCAAATGATAGCTTTTCCCGAGACGCGAGTGATCTAGCTATCCATTCCGCTCGGAAATTGATCGGGAAATGTTGCGAAAAAATCGATCATTTCGTCCGTGATATGCCAGCCGAACGCCTCAGTCAAATTCGGATCTCTGAAAAATGAATGTGCAACCATGCGATTCAATTTCGCATCGAAATTATCATAACAAACGACGCCGTTGTTGCCTGCGGGCTGCTGAAGGTTCATCGCTAGTGCCGCAGCGCTCGGGGAAAAATCAACCTCACTGAGCCGCACCGTTTTCAGACTCGGATAAAGACTCGATGTGAAATGAAGTTGCATCTGTTGCAGGTCATAAATGAGACTAAATACGGTATCCTCTCGCCGGATGTCTTGTAAAGTTTCCAGAGCGAATTCGAGCCGGTCTCTTTCGCAGGCAGGGATGCCACCGGCTATACGTGCCGCCCCTTTCACGAAACGTGCCATAGAATTGCGGTCGTAATCACCGTAAGTGCTTCGCCAGTGCTCATCTATGTCTTCCGAGTCTCGAATCGCATCGTTATAAGGAGTGTTCGTCATGATCGGAACCGGCAAAGTATCATTTCGATAAACATGCATGCCGTCGTCTATAAATTCGAATATCGCGCAATCTCCGGTGCGATCAGCTACCATATAGTGCAGCCGAGACATCGGCTGTGATATGCGAACATTGTACGCTGCTTGCTCCGCTTCCACCACTGAAGCACATGTATCAAGGAGCAATTGAATCCATTGCAGTTCTCCGATTGCCGGTAGAGAATCGTCTTTCGGATAAGTCGATTGCCAGAGTGTTGTCTGTTCCACTACAAGACCGGCTTCGTTGACCCCGCCATTTGGCAATTCTTTGCCAACCTGCGAGACCGTCAGACTGCCGAATCGGGAAACCCACTGTGCCGGCCGATCTGGCGGCTGCACTAGTGCGTATTTAGCTACTCCTCGCTTATTCGTGAATATGTACGCCCCTTCGTAAGGGACATCCTGATTTTTGGCAAGCATACGGGTGCCTTCTTGACCGAGATAAATCGCGGTACTCATCGCTGTTCCACTCCTTTTTGCAATATCATTAATAATTCGTCCACTCGTCCGCGATCAATCTCGTTAAGTACGGTATCGAAAATCCGGTCGATTCGCTTGTCATCATGCTGAAGTGCGGCGGAGATTCTCGTTAATCGATGCTGGGTCTCCTTCTCCTGATAAAGCTTCCGTCTTTTCATTCTGTAAGGCTCTATATCTTCCTCCTCAGCCTTCTCAGCCTCAAGCTGTGCAATCTTATGCTCCAGCATTAAGATGTGGAGATCCGTTTTCGCTAATGGCGTCAGCGGTTTTACGAAGTTGCTGCTATCGACGAAGACTTCCCGATTAACCCCGAAATAATCAACAAGTGCCTGAAGCCGTTCTTGCGGAATCGGTCTGCGCTTCTTAATCCAATCGGAGAACTGCTGCGGCGTAATGTGAAGCTGACGGCCTATTCCGGAATAGGACTGCTCGTTTAGCATGACCAAATATTCCAGTATTGTTTTGGATTCAACTGATTCGATCTTATTCATGCGTCCTCCTAATCGACGTAATTTATGTCATTATACGCGATGACATAATTTACGTCAAGAAATCAGACGTAATTTACGTCAATTTAAGTTGTCTACCATCAAAAGAGCAGGAATTCATGCATTCCTGCTCTTTTTTTCAACTTCTGGTATATTTATTTTAGAGTTGGGCGAAGCTTTTGCAACGTAATTCGCCAACCTGATGGAGATAAAATGCAAGGCAAAGAGATTGGCATTGCGATCTCCACTTACGGTTCAAAACTATCTTATACAGAGGGGGGCAGTAACCTATTTACCATTGAAGATTTGACTAAACCAATCCAATCCATCTGTAACTTTATAAACGCTCGCTTCTTGCCGCCATTCTCATTGAGCGACATATCTAATGTAACCGACGAGGAGCTGGAGCAAAGCAAACACGATTATGTGAAATACATTAGATCTTCTCAGACGGCAACCGTGTGAGATAATGGCTGCAAGACCATCACCCTCAGGCACCCAATTGATGGGAGCATTGAGGGTAAATTTATCCCTGACGCGAACTTGACCTCATCGGCTGGCAGTGATGCGCTCTACAGCCATGGCCGATTTCACTGCCCTTTTGCATTTTTCCAGCGGCAGACGAGCATCAACTTTTCACCGTTCAGTTTGGCCGTCAGCGTGCCGCCCATGTTGTTCATCAGGATTTTGCGATCGGAAGGCCGAGCCCGGATGTTTGGGCGGATCGGGCACGGTCTGCCGTATAAAACCGATCAAACAAAAAGTTAACGTCGCTTCCGGCCAGTTCCTTCGCATCGTTAATAATGGTCAAGTCTCGCACGGCGAAGGAACACATATCGGGAGCGGACGCGCTTATGCATCTGCCGATAAGACTGCGCGTGAAATCG
>CALAWP010000076.1 GCA_937895345.1 uncultured Paenibacillus sp.
GCCAAAATGCGGGAAGCATGAGCGACACGAATAAACCTAACAACCGCAACATTTGTCCGAACGTTGAGGATAACGCTGTAAAATGAATGTCTTCCGGCGTTTTGATCAGGAGCATTAAGTTAGCCGGGCCAATTAATGCCGCCGGCGTTCCGTCCACCAATATAACAAATCGCCCGTTCGTCAAGCAGTTGACGGTAAAGTCGGGTCTTCCGGTATACGCCATAAGGGGAAATAACGCCCATGTCGGTTCAATCATTTCTTCAAGTTCCGTAGCGCTGAATACTCCGTCTATCGTTATCTTCTGCAGGCGCTGTTTCACCTCCTGTATGACCTTTGGATCGGCGATATCGTACATATACATCAATCCGATCCGGGTTTGCGTACGTTCGCCAAGCACCATTTGCTCATAGGCTAACGAAGGCGATTTAAGCCGTTTGCGGATGAGCGCGGCATTGGTGGCCAACTCTTCCACAAAACAATCCTTGGCTCCCCGAACGGAGACTTCGACATTTGATTCTTCCGGTTTTCTCGCCGGAAGCTTGGCAATATCAACGGAACAGATGATCTGAAGCGCAGGAATATACATGAGCAATTTGCCTTCAAACACCTGTTGTGTTGCTTTCCGTTGCCAATTATCATCCGGCAGACGTTCCAGTTGAAGCTGACTCGCCGTTTGAAGCATGCCCGCGTCCGTAAAGCCGTATGTCTCATAAAAACGTTGCAAACGGGGAAGCACCACCTCATGAATCATATGTTGGCTATCGCTCATCCCTTCGCAGAAGACGAATAGTACGGTTGAACGTTCCTCCAGTGCGTTCAAGGTGTAAGTATGATGCTTGACATCGGCGCAACGATTGAACAAATTTAAAATAACTGAAGCATCGGCCAGTTCAACGGCTGGCCGTTCGGAAGTTGAAGGGGATGGTTGAAAAGAGTCGGCGACAGATTTTTTGAAAACAAACGGCCTCAACCCCCTTTTGAACATGGGAATTCACCTCCTCATTCTGTTGGAAATCCAGATTTTCGCGACAAACAATGCCGTCAAGCCCAAAGCAGAGTAAACAGACGCCGGGAAAAACACGCTCCCAAGAAAATCGAGGAACAGTGCATCACTCACGGGCAGCACAACGACAACGATCATCAGCGCGCCGTATAGGATGAGCCACGGCAATCGCTTGCCCGGTTTCCAAATGTCAACCATAAGAAACAGGGCCAGCGAGACGCGAACAAACGTGCCGGAAAGCCACTGGTAGATGGAGAAGAAATCAAGGTGCGAAATATATTGCCCGAGTTGAACCAAACGCCATTGCTCGTATGCAGGGTAGCGTTGATTTGCCGCCTCAGCAGGTCCAAACACGGCGATGGCACCCATCAGCGGTCCCAGAATCAATCCGGCAAGCAGCACATTCACCAGCATGAGAGTGCCGAAGCGAGGACGTTTGGATAAATGCTCCTGATAAAAAAGGATGCAGATGATCTCCAAAAGCCCCCCAGCCGCATATAATGCGCCTTTCCATACAGGCTCCCACCCGAACTCGAAGACCGGAAACAGCAGGCTGTAATCTTTATACTTGTAGTTGGCTGTCATCACAAAATCGCCGAGCACGATCACAACCGGGAGCAAAATGCCGGTGACGATTGCAATCACGCGCAACCCGGCATATGCCGCCAATAGATTGCATCCGACTCCCGCAAGTACTAACGCCAAAGCCGGCGTCTGCGGCAAATAGGAGGCAATCGTCCATGTGATGGTGTCTTTTAGCGAAATGGCGCCCATTACGAACATATATATCGTGAAAAAAACGAGCATACCGGTTGCAGGCAGTTTGCCGAAATGACGATACAACCAGGTTTTGACCGGCGTCCCGTTCATGTTTTTGAGAATATAAGATAAACAGGCGATCCAGACTGGCGATGCTGCCAATACGGCTAAAACGGATACCCAGGCATCCCTTTTGGAAGCAGTCAGCAGAAGCGGGATAATAATCACGTGATTCAGAATGCCTATCGCCATCAGGATCACCATGTATCCTTGCAGCAACGAAATTTTTTGATTGACCGATGCGATACTTGTCACCACTTTCAGATGAACCTCTTCTTATGCTTTCCAAATTCCCCCCTTGCTAAAACAACGTGCATGGATGGACCAATAGCATTTTAATTCAGATGAACGGCAATGAAGGCTGACGACTACGTTCGTAGTATGCGAATCCGACGAAAGGCAAGGAGTTGGACCGTTGTTGTCGAATATGTCCGTAATGTGGTCATGAAATTGCATTGAATGTGCAACAATCGGTATCGCGCATCTAGCAACCTTATCCGCGGTTCGAGCTCGCCCGGACGCCAACGTCCGTCCTTTGATCCGATGTATGGGGGGCTTTTCCATTGGGCTTCCTCATGCCGAAAACAAGCTGCTTTCCTGGAAAACGAACAAAGAAAAAGAAGTCTGCGCTTTTTTGATCCATCACGAAGGGACGCCCGCGGATACCGCGCTCATCATTGAGTCGATTTGGCCGGGTTGCGATGTGAAAAAGGCGAAAAGCTACTTGTATACTTGTCTGTCCTACTTGCGGAGAAGCTTGCAGGAGCATGACGTCCCCATAAGCGTAGACAAAGCCGGAAACGGGTTCACGATCCGGCTGGACGGGGCGGCTGCCGATGTGACGACATTCGAGGGGATGCTGGACGACATGTTGTCCGAATTTCCCGCCAGCAGCGGCATCAACGAATCGATCTATTTGGGGTATGTCGCGCAAGTTTCCGGGCTGCGCGACAAGGCGCTCACGCACGACTTGATTACGTTACAGCCTTTCTGATGATGTGATTGTATTTTGTCGGCTAGTACTCCCAACGGAAAAACGATTATTCCCTGATCGTATTCGGGCTGGTGTGCATGTTTTTCGCCCTGTTCACCAGCACGCGCGGCGAAAGAGTGTTGTTCAGCCTGTTCGGCTCCGTTCCGTTCTGGCTGTATCTTCGCATTCAGATGGTTTCGGCGCTTGGCGCGGCATGGGATTTCTCCTGTACGTGTATACGGCGTTCCGTCCGGTTTACTCCTGATGGTTGATCCGGATCGGGTTGATATTTGGGACGGTTCTGGCGGTCTGGGCAATCGGCTTCATCCCCCGTTCGCGACGGATCTGTTTAGGCAACTGGTCACGATCTACGCCACCTTCCCGCAAAGTGGAGGGGAGCCTGTATCTGGCCGTCGCCGTGATCGCCCTGAACGTCTTTGCGCTGGTGCAAAATCTGAACGTCTATTTCGCCGTACCGGTTGATTCGGTGCCTCCGTTCGAACCGCTCGTGTACCTGCTGATGCTGGCTTTGCTCATGTCGCTTCGCTTCTCCAACGCATTCCGGAAAATCGAAGAGCTCTCCGTTCAATTGCTGAAAGCGGACAAGCTGAAAGACGAGTTTCTGGCCAGAACGTCGGATGAGTTCAAGTCGCCGTTGCACGGCGTCATGCATATCGCAAGGTCGATGCTTGACAACGCCAATCATCCGCCGACGGCGGAGCAGCGCGAGAAGCTTGAATTAATCACGAGCATCACCGGCAGGCTTTCGCAGCTGGTTTACGATATTCTGGATTTTTCCAGGCTGAAGCAAGGTGAATTGGCCGTCGATTCGATGCCGGTCGATGTCCGCCCGGCTGTCGAGATGCAGGTGCGCATCTATTCGTTTCTGTGCGCGGACCGCAACATCCGGCTCGAAAACCGTGTCCCCGAACATTTGCCCTATGCGATTGCCGATGAAAGCCGGTTCGGCTAGATCGTCGGCAACCTGCTCGGACAACGCGGTCAAGCATACGGTGAACGGGAGCATTGTCGTCACAGCGGCGGAGAATCGCAGCATGATTGAAGTTTCGGTCAAAGATACGGGGGAAGGAATCGAAGCGCAGCACATCCCGCACCTGTTCGAAGCGTTCCAATTGTTTGATGAGCGAGCGGAACGCCGGGGCTTCGGGCTCGGGCTGTCCATCGTCAAACAACTGGTCGAGTTGCTAAAGGGAACCGTAACGGTATCTTCGACGAAAGGCGTCGGCACGACGTTCACATTCACCCTGCCGATCGCAGGCAACGCGGGAAACCGATAGCAGCTTCCCTGTTAAGCGAACGTCCGGTCAAAGCACCGGAGTACGCTTTCGTGACGCCTCATTATCTGAATTAAAAAGGGAAGCATACCAGCGGTCGATCTGGAAGTGGCGTTTCTGCATTCGCAGATCAAGCCGCATTTTTTGTACAACGTCGTTGCATCAAGTTATACGGATGCGGAACGTTCGCGAAAATTGACCGCGGATCTGGTCGATTATTTGCGAGGCAGCTTCCGGTTAAGCCATATGGAGAAGCGGATCGCTTTCGTGAAGAGTTCAACCTGATCCGGACATACGTCGATATTGAAAAAGCGCGCTTCAAGGATCGCTTACAATTCGAGGATGTACCGGGTGAGCATCCCTCCCCTGCTGCTGCAGCCGCTCGTCGAAAACGCGATTCGGCACGGGATCGGCAATCGGATAGAAGGCGGAACGGTCAAATTGACGACTTTTGAAACGGAGGGCGAATATTGGTTTGTGATTGAAGATAGCGGTGTCGGCATCGAGAGCGAACAGCTAAGTCGACTGCCGGCTTCCGGATCGGACAGGCGTCAGGGCGTCGGCCTGCTGAACATCAACAAGCGTTTGAGACACGAATACGGCATGGATCTGCGGATGTACGGTTATGCTAGCAGACGCACTGAGATTGGAGGGAACTGATGCAACCCTTACCTTCACGGATCAGACGAAGATCGGTGACTGGCCAACCAGGCGGTTGCTCTCGCTGTAAAAGCGGGAATCGTCAGCGGGTACGAGGACGGCAGCTTCCGACCGGATGCTCAGATCACCCGAGCGGAGATGATATCGATGATCGCAAAAACGCTGAAAGTCTCACTTAATTCGCATACAACAACGGGCTTTGCTGATGACGAAAACATTCCGAGGTGGGCAAAAGGCTCGGTGGAAACGATCCGCAAACTAGGTATTATTGACGGCCGAACGGCAGCAAATTCGTTCCGGACATTACGGCCACTCGGGTGGAAGCGGTATCCATGCTGCTAAGGTTACAGGAACGAAGCGGTTACGGGTGTTTCAAAGACGACCGAGATGTAAAGGAGATGCCCCGAGGCATCTTCTTTCGTAGCCTTGCGAGCTTCCGGATTATGCTTAGTGGTGATGAAAAAGACAACAACGGACATGGGGCAGTATAACGAATGACGACAAGTTCCAACAGGAAAAAGGCAAACCAGTTCGAAAGACTGGGACGCAAAGCCACGGGTCTTCCGCATGCTTGCAATGATCGCCGGGTTACCCTCTCTAATGCTGTCAGGAAAAGGCACGGCCTTTCGAGGGTACGTGTCTTTTCGTTTTTCCAGAACAATCAAC
>CALAWP010000077.1 GCA_937895345.1 uncultured Paenibacillus sp.
GCGGGCCTTGCCGCGCGCGCTGCCGGCGCACGGCCTCGAGCGCCCTGCGGCTTGCCGGGGCGCTCAAGGCGTCGCCGCCGCGCCATGCCGTCGCGGCGGCGTATATGGCCGCGGCCGGAATTCCCCCGGCCGCGGATCGCATGCCATATATGCCGAAACAATGTGCTCATCATAGTTCTGCCTTTTTCCAACCTTATTTGTTATGCTTCATTACTAATTCGTCTGCCGGACCTGGATTCCCTTCCTCCAGCCGCAAAAAACCGAAAAAACGAATGATAGCACAAACAAAAAATCCCGTTCATTTGCGCCGGCAACGAACAACGAAAGGAAGCGCCCTTCATTCCAAGGAGGTCTGAACGAGATCGCCGGAAACTTCCTCCCTATAACGTTCGCACGCACGCCTCCGGTTTGGTCCGTCATTTGGATATCTTTGAACCGCTCTCTTGTCCGTCTTTCGCCCCGCTCCTGCTCCTTCAGTCCGCTCTCCCGAACACGCCGCTTGACTTAGCAAGGGACTGTGCTTGCTCGTGAATTAAACGTCCTTCTTTCGTCACACCCCCAACAAAAAAACCTGCCTCATGATGGCTCCTTCCATCACGGGCAGGTTTTTGCGGCTGTAATCGTAATTTTAATCTTAATCTTAACCATAATCGTAATTGTAATCGTCTGGAGAAGCCTCGCAACGAGTGCTGAAGGGTGAAACGAAAACGGCCATGAGCGCTGCTTAGAAAGCAAAAAACAGAATCCCGCAGCTTTAACGGTCATGATCGCTGCTTAGAAAGTAAAAAACAGAATCTCGTAGCTTTAACGGTCATAAGCGCAGCTTACAGCCGAAAGTTACCGTTTTCCATGGTCAAATCTTCTTCTAAGGCGCTCTCATGACCATTAGGACAAATCCGTTGTGCATATAGCCCTCTAAGCATCCCGGATGACCGTTAGCCCAGCGCATTTCGCCCCCATACACCTCGGATGGCCGTTACCGCAGCACATTTTACCCCCATACACCTCGGATGGCCGTTAGCCCAGCGCAATTCGCCCTCCAAGCATCCCGGTTCATTCGTTACCTCAGCAAGTCGCCCTGAAACGCAAACGCTCCGTCGATCCATTCCAGCAGCGGGCCGGGGAATAAGCCGAGCGCCAGCGTTGCAGCCGCGCAGATCCAGATGACGAGTCCCGTCGCCAAATGAATCCGGATCTGCCCGTCCGCAGCCGGTTCGGGACCGTCATGCTCTGAATTCACCGCAATCCCCGACTCCACCTTCCCATCGGACAAACTTCCATCTCCCTCATTCCTTGATCTTGCAGCATATTCGACCGATAAACTTCCATCTGCCGCATCTCTTGCTTTTGCAGCATTTCTGGCCAACCGGCTTTCATCCTCTGCAATTCCCGCTCCTGCAGCCCAACCGTCCTGCAAGCCGCCATCCTCCGCTAATGCCAACCCTGCCTCCCTGTCATCCTGCGAGGCGCTATCCTCCGTCTCCTCGTACGAGCTGTCATCGCGCTCGCTTGCCGCCGAAATTTCCGGCGCTCCGGCCAGGGCAGCGGGGGCATTGCCGCCCTCGGGGACGACGCCCCGCGCCGCAGGCACCGCACCCGCGCTCCGCATGAACATCTGGCGGATCAGGCCAAAGTAGAAATAATACGAAACGACGCTGCTCAGCACCATGACGGCAACGATCCAGTACGCCTTCGACTGGGCGACGCCCAGCATTATGAACAGCTTGCCGAGGAAACCCGCCGAGACCGGCAGTCCGGCCAGCGACAGCAGAAATACGGTCATGGCGGCCGCCGTCCAAGGGGCGCGGTAATACATCCCGGCGTATCCCCTCAGCTCGTCGTGACCGGCCGCCCGGCTCACCGCGGTATGGACCGCGAAGGCGCCGATTGTCATAAGCAGGTAAGCCGTCAAATAAAACAGAAACTCCGACACATTGTTGCTGTGCATCATGGTGACGGACAAGCCGACCGGCACCAGCAAATAGCCGGCGTTCGCGACGCCCGACAAGGCCAGCAGCCGCTTCGCGTTATATTGGCGCAGCGCGGCGAGCGTGCCGGTCAGCATCGCGACGGCCGCGACCAGGAGCAGCGCAAAAAACAGCTCATCCCGCACTTCGGCCCCTTGCGGCGTGTTCACGACAAGCGCCGTCGAATACATGACGCGCAGCACGACGGCCAGCGTCGCTCCCTTCGATACGACCGACAAGAACGCCGCCACGGGCGTCGGCGCCCCCTGGTAGACGTCGGGCGCCCACGCATGGAACGGCGCGGCCGCTACTTTAACGCCAAAGCCGGCGAGCATAAAGCCAAAGCCGATATAGACGAACGCCTTGTACCTGTCGATCGCCTCCGGCAGCGCGTCGCGAATTGCCCCGAGCTCGACCGAGCCGGTCACCCCGTACAGATAGGACATGCCGAACAAAATAAATGCCGATGCGATGCCTCCGGCCACGACATATTTGAAAGCCGCCTCCGAAGAAAGCGAAGACCGTTTGCGGAGGCCGACCAGCACGTAGCTCGTAATGCTGAGCAGCTCAAGGCCGATGTACAGCGTGACGAGGTTGCCCGACGACACCATCGCCATCGCCCCCATGGCCGCCGGAAGCAGCAAATACGCATATTCTCCCTTGTCCGCTATCGCCCGGTCATGCTTAACGGTGCCCATGCCCAGCAAAGCGACGAGCGCGGTCCCGACTAGAATCAGCAGCTTGAGAAGGAGGCTCAGGCCGTCGACCCGGTAGCTGTCTCCCAGCAAGGAAACCGCCTGCTCCATCGCTCCGCTGCCGCGGTCCGCCAATTGCCAGGCGGCAAGCACGGCGGATGCCAGCAAGCCGATCACCGTCAGACCGCCAATCCATAATCGGCTGACGTTCTTCGGCATGATCAGGTCCGTCAGCACCAGCGCCACAAACCAAACGCCAAGCAGCAGCTCCGGGGCCATCAGCAGCAACTCGGACCAAGCAAGCGGTTGAAATTCCGTCATCGCTTAATCACCTGCCCTTACAGCTAATAGTTGATCGACCAGCCCGGCAACGGCCGGCTGCAGCGTATCGGTCAGAACGGCCGGATAACAGCCCAGCAATACGATAAAAGCAAGCAGCGCGATCATCGGCATCGCTTCGATAAACCGCGCGTCCTTCAGCGCGGCATGGCGGTCTTGCTGCGGTCCGAACGTGATCTTCATGACCGCCCGCAGCATGTAGGCCGCCGTCAGCACGATGCCCAGGACGGCCGCCGCCGTCAGCCAGCGCCGCGACTCAAACAGGCCCAGCAGCGACAGAAGCTCGCCGACGAAGCCGGACAGCCCCGGCAAGCCCAGCGAAGCAAGCCCGGCCGTCAGCAGCATGCCGCCCATAAACGGCATCGATCGGGCCAGGCCGGCCAGCTCGGACAGTTCCGTCGTGCGCGTCCGTTCGTACAAGCTGCCGAGAATGAGAAAGAGAAGCGCGGAGATCAGTCCGTGCGACACAAGCTGGAACGCCGCTCCCTGCAAGCCGATCTCGTTCATCGCCGCCAAGCCCAGCAGCACGATGCCCATATGGCTGACGGAGGAATAAGCGAGCACCAGACGCAATTCCGTCTGCCTGAACGCAATCAGTGCCCCGTACAGCAAATTGACCAGCCCGAGCGCCGCCAGTACCGCCGCCGATTGCTTGGCTTGCTCAGGGAACAAATAGACGCCAAAGCGGAGCAAGCCGTACGCCCCCATCTTGAGCAGCACCCCGGAGTGGATCATGACGACGGCCGCCGGTGCCTCCCGATGCACCTTCAGCATCCACGTATGGAACGGAAAGACGGGCAGCTTGATGCCGAAGGCGATCAGCAGCAGAATAAAGATCGTCCAGGACATCGTCCCGCTCATATAAAAAGGATTGGCTCCCCCCGCCAGCTCGGCCGGAATGTTGGCCCAGGCCTGGGGATCCGCCATGTTGCGCGCCAGATCGCCGTAGCTGCCGCTGTACAGGAACTGCAAGCTCCCTTCCGTCTCCTCAATTCGAAAGCCCGCCGTAACGGTCAGAAGAATGAAGGCGATCAGCATAAGCGCGGAGCCGATTCCGTTGTACAGCAAAAACAGATTAGCCGCTCGTTCCCGGTTGTACAGCCCCCAAATGCCGATCAGAAAATATAACGATACCAGCGTAATTTCAAAAAAGATAAAAAACAGAAACAGGTCGCGGGCCATAAAGACGCCCAGCATGCCGGTCTCCAGCAGCAGGAACCACGAATAAAACGCCTTCTGCCGTTTTTTGACATGCACGGCCGCCAACGCCGCCATTGCGGCCACGACCGTGGCGAGAAGGACGAGCGGCAGCGACAGCCCGTCGATGCCCAGCACGTATTGGACCGTAAACGCATAATCGGCCGAACGATTTTGCAGCGTCTCGCCGTTCAGCGGAATGGTCAGCCACGTCAGCAGCTCCTCGTAGCTTCCGCCCCTGCCTTTGTTGTAGTCGGCATACAGCCAAAGCGACAACGCCAGCGGAACGAGCGTAGCGGCGACCGCCGCCAGCCGGATCCACCCGCTCCTTCCCGGGGGGAATAATTGAACGATTAGGAGACCCAGCAACGGCGACAGCATAATGATCGATAAAATCGGAATGTCATGCAGCAGGCTCATGTCAGAAACCTCCTTCCGAGCATGGCCAACAGGAGAACGATCAGGCCGATGACGGCCGCCAGTCCGTAGCCCTGCGCCTGGCCGTTCTGAAGCCGGGTCAGCAGCCGTCCCGCCCAGCCGGCGCCGGCGCCCGCCAGCTTCACCAACCCGCCCACCGCGTAGCGGTCAATCGCCGACAGGGCCGTGCCAACCGCCCGCACCGGCTTCACCGCAACAGCGGCGTACAGTTCATCGATGTAATATTGGCGTTCCAGCAATGCGACGAGCCCGGGGACGCGTTCCTTCACCGCCGCCCCGCCCTGCAGCGCGCCCTTCCGGTATACCGCCCAGCCCGCATACAAGCCGAGCAGCGACGCCGCGACGGAAGCGAGCATCGCCGCCCAGCCGGCATGCGTCTCCGCCTCATCGCCCAGCCAGCCGCTGAGCCAGCCGTTCCAAGGCGTCTCCGCAAATCCCGACACAACGGTCATGACGGCCAGCGTCAGCAGCGGCATCGTCATCGCCGGCGGCATTTCGCGAACCTTGCTCGCGGCTGCAAGCTCGAAGCGGGGCTCGCCGAGAAACACGAGCACGAACAGCCGCGTCATATACAGCGCCGTGCAGAACGCTGCCGCCAGTCCCGCGGCAAACAGAAGCGGATTCGCTTCCAGCGCCGCGGCCAAAATGGCGTCCTTCGACCAGAAGCCAGCCAGCGGCGGAATGCCGGACAGCGCCAAGGCGCCCGCGGCGAACGTCCATGCCGTCAGCTTCATCCGGGAACCGAGCCCGCCCATCTTACGGATGTCCTGCGTATGCGCCGCATGAATGACGCAGCCCGCTCCGAGAAACAGCAATGCTTTGAAGAACGCGTGCGTCATCAGATGGAAGACGCCCCCGGTCAATGAGCCGAGCCCCAGCGCCATCATCATATACCCCAGCTGGCTCACGGTCGAATAGGCCAATATCCGCTTAATGTCATGCTGCGCAAGGGCGATCGTCGCCGCAAAGAGAGCGGTAAACCCGCCGATGTAAGCGACCGTATCCATCGCCGCCGGGGACGCCTGAAAAATATCGAACGTTCGGGCGATCAGGAATACCCCCGCCGCCACCATCGTCGCCGCATGGATGAGCGCGCTGATCGGGGTCGGCCCCTCCATAGCGTCCGGCAGCCAGACATGCAGCGGGAATTGTCCCGACTTGCCGGCGGCGCCCAGGAAAATCAGCAGCGCGATAACCGTCGTAATGCCCGCCGCAATGGCCCCCGTACCGCCCTCGAACACGCTTTCGATCATCGTGAAATCGAGCGCATGGTCCGGCATGTACCAGAACAGCAGGATAATGCCCAGCAAGAGGCCCGCATCGCCGATCCGCGTTACGATAAACGCTTTTTTGGCGGCGGCGCGGGCGGCCGGTTTCGTATACCAGAAGCCGATCAGCAGAAACGAGCAGACGCCTACCAGCTCCCAAAATATGTATAACGCGAGCAAGTTGTCGGACAGCACAAGCCCGAGCATCGCGAATACAAACAACGATACGTAACCGTAATAAACGTTAATTCTCTCGTCGTTTTTCATATAGCCCGCGGAATAAACGTTGATCAGCAAGCTGACGAACGACACGACGACGAGCATGAGCGTCGTCAGATTCGTGACCTCAAAGCCGATTCCGAGCGTATATGAGCCAATGGATATCCAGTCGAAGCTGTTATTGTAATCGACCGCGCCGTCTTGAAGCCGCTCCAGCAGCACCAGCAGCGCGAGAGCGAACGACGCGAGCGACGCCGCCGAGCCGGCGATCGGCCCGAGGCTGCGGAAGCTGCGGCCGGCCGCGGTCAGCAGGAGGAAAGCCGCCAGCGGAAGAAGCGGTATGATCCAGGCCGCCTTCGTAAACATATCCGTCATCGGCTTCACCCCCTCAATTGATTGAATTCGTCCGTCTGAGCCGTGCCGCGCGCCCGGAACAGCGCAATCAGCACCGCTACGGCAACCGCCGCCTCCGCCGCCGCCACCGTTATTGTAAAGATCGAAAAAATATGGCCGGTCAGCGACGGAACGGCTCCGTATTTGGAAAAGGCCACTAAATTCAAATTGACCGCGTTAAGCATCAGCTCCAGCGACAGCAGCACGATGACGGCATTGCGCTTCGCCAGCGCCCCGTAAAGGCCGATGCAGAACAAGATCGCCGCCATCGTCAGATAGGAAGGAAGCATCGCTTATTCCTCCTCCTTTTTGGCCAGCGCGACCGCGCCGATAAAGGCGACGGTCAACAGCACGGACAGCAGCTCGAACGGCACGAGATACCCGGTGAACAGCAGCTCCCCGATCGCCAGCGTATGGTCTTCCCCCGGATCGAACGGCTGCGCCGCCGGCATATCCGTCGTGCGGATCGCGTAGAACAGCAAACCGAACAGGCACAGCGCGCCGACCGCCGCCAGCGTCTCGTACAGCGGCCTTGCCGGCTCCTCCCGCTCCGCTCCGTGCCGGGTCATCATAATGCCGAACACCATCAGAATCGACACCGCGCCCGCATAAATCAGCACTTGAACGAAAGCGACCAGCTCCGCATCGAGCAGCACGTACATGCCGGCAAGGCCGAGAAAGACGGCGGCCATGGACAGCACCATGTGCACGACCTTCTCCAGACTGATCATCAGCACGGCTCCGCCGACCATAAACGCCGCAAAAACAAAAAACGCCAAAAACTCGCCCGTCAGATCGATGTTAAACACTTTATTTGGCGCCCCCTTTGCCCGGAGCGCCGATGTTGTTGTTGTCCTTCCGGACCAGCGTGTTGTTGTCGGTCAGCCATTGCGCGTCCTTGAACAGCTCGTCGCGGCTGTACGCCGCCAGCTCAAAGTGGTTCGTCATGACGATCGCTTCCGTCGGACACACCTCCGTGCACAAATCGCACAGGATGCAAATTTCGAAATTGATGTCGAACGTGTCGATCACCTTGCCCCTTTTGTCCGGATCGGGGTTCGGCTTGCCCGTCAGCGTGATGCAGTCCGTCGGGCAAATGCGGGCGCACTGGTTGCATACGATGCACAGCTCCGGGATAAAATGCTGAATGCCCCGGAACCGGTCCGGCATCTCGATCGGCACGTCGGGGTAGGAGGTCGTCACCTTGGGAGACGCCAGCGCTTTCAGCGTGACGCCGAGTCCTTTAAGCAATCCGTCCATGTCCTTCTCCCCTTTTCGCTTTATTTTACGAACAATTCCATATATACGGCCGTCAAAAAGACGTTAAGCAGCGCGATGGGCAGCAGCACCTTCCACCCCAGGCTCATCAGCTGGTCGATCCGCACGCGCGGAAACGAAGCCCGAATCCAGAACAATGAAAAGACGACAAGGGCAAATTTCAGCATAAACCACAAAATGCCCGGGATAAAATCGAGAAACGGCGCCGGCGGATGCCAGCCGCCCAGAAACAGGACGGTCGTAAGCGCAGCGATCGCATACACGTAAACGTACTCGGCGAGCATAAAAAAGGCGAAGCGGAAGCCGCTGTATTCCACATGATAGCCGGCGACCAGCTCCGATTCCGCCTCCGGCAAATCGAACGGCGTCCGGTTCAGCTCCGAAACGGCCGCAATATAGAAGACGGCAAATCCGATGATTTGCGGCAGAAAGTTCCATTGCCAGAACCAGTCGCCCTGCGCTTCTACGATACGCCGCAAATTCAGGCTGCCGCTCAGCATAATGACGCCGGTTACGGACAAGACAAGCGGCACTTCGTAGCTGATCATCTGCGCCGCCGAGCGCATGCCGCCGAGCAGCGCGTATTTGTTGTTGGAGGCCCAGCCGCCGATAATGATCGCCAGCGTCGATATGCTGGACAAGGCGGCGAAATACAGCAAACCGACGTTCAGATCGGCAAAATAAAGACGATCCGTATAAGGAATGACGGCCAGTACCGCAAAGGCCGGCACAAACGCAAGGGCTGGCGCGAGAATGAACAGTACCCGGTCCGCCTTGCGCGGAATCGTGTCTTCCTTCATCAGCAGCTTCAAAATATCGGCCACCGTTTGCAGCAAGCCGAGCGGCCCCGTTCGATTCGGGCCGACACGATACTGCATCCAGCCAATGACCTTGCGTTCGTAATAAATGGCATAGGTGACAAATACGAGTACGATCAGCAAAAAGAGAACCGTCCACAGCGTGATCGTCAGCGCGCTGCCCCATGTCAGCGGCTCGGTCAGCCACGACTTCAGCCACGCTGCGCCCGCGGCAAGCCTGCCGCCCGGCCAACCCGCGCTTGCCGCCTGCACCCCCGTATCCGCCAAGCCGCCAAGCCCGTTCCAAGCGGCGCTCATCAGCGGCCATCCATAGATTCCGCCCATCAGCAGTCCACCTCCCCGACGACGATATCGATGCCTCCCAATATCGTAATCAGATTCGTCATCGTTTCCCCGACGAGCAGCTTCGGCAAAATTTGCAAATTGACGAAGGACGGCCGCCGGAACTTCAGCCGGTACGGCTCCTGCTTGCCCTTGGAAACGAGATGGCAGCCGATTTCGCCGCGCGGCGACTCGATGCGGACGTATACCTCGCCTTCGGGAGGTCGAATGACGCGGGGCGCCTTGCCCATCGTCGGGCCGTCCGCAGGGAATTGCTCCAGCGCCTGCTTAATAATGCGCAAGCTTTGACGAATTTCCGCCAGCCGGACGAGGTATCTGGCGTAACAATCGCCGTCCCGGCCGGTCGGCACGTCAAATTCGAACCGGTCGTACAAGCTGTACGGCTCGGCCTTGCGCAAATCCCATTCCACGCCGGTGCAGCGCAGATTGGCGCCCGACAAGCCGTAATCGATCGCCGTAGCCGCATCGTAACGGCCGACGCCCTTGATACGGGCGAGAAATATTTCGTTGCCGGACACGAGCCGGTCATACTCCTCCAGCTTCTTCTCCATGTAAGGCACAAATTCCTTCACCTTGTCGAGCCAGCCGGGCGGAGCGTCCCATTTGACGCCGCCTACGCGCATATAGTTATACGTCAGCCTGGCGCCGCATAGCTCGTTAAACAGGTTGACAATTTTTTCCCGATCCCGGAACGCGTATAGAAACGGGCTCATCGCCCCGATATCGAGCAGATAGGTGCCCCACCAGACGAGATGGCTGGCCACGCGCTGCAGCTCCATAACGAGGAGCCGCAAATATTCGGCCCGCTCCGGCACCTCGAGCCCCATCATCGTCTCGACGGCATGTACGATGACATAATTGTTGGTCATGGCGGACACATAGTCCATTCGATCGGTATAAGGAATGATTTGCGTATAATTCAAATTTTCCGCGAGCTTCTCCGTTCCCCGGTGCAAATACCCCATCACCGGCGTCGCTTCCGTGATGACTTCCCCGTCCAGCTTGACGATAATGCGGAATACGCCGTGCGTGCTCGGATGCTGCGGCCCTACGTTCAACAGCAGTTCTTCCGTACGGATCATCGGCGGCTACACCTCCGGGTCCAGCGGTTCGTAATCTTTGCGAAGCGGGTGGCCGGCCCAATCGTCGGGCATCATAATGCGGCGCAAATCGGGATGTCCGGGAAAATCGACGCCTAGCAAATCGTAAATTTCGCGTTCGTTCCAGTTCGCCGTCGCCCATACCGGCGTCGCGGAAGGAATGGAAGCCGCCTCGCGGTCCGTCCGCAGCTTGACGGCGGCGTCTTGCTTGCGTTCGATATCCAGCAGAAAGTAGACGACTTCCAGGTGCGTCTCGTAATCGACGCCCGACACGTTGCGCAAGTAGCGGTACCCTCGCTCCTTGAATAGTCTCGCGGCGGCGGGCCAGTGCGCCGGCTCCAGCACGAGCGTCGGCATATCGCCGCCAAGCTCGTTGACGTAAGCCTCCAGCACCGACTCCTCGGCCGCCCCTTCCTTCAGCAGCCGAACGAGCTCGTCGACCTCCGGCTGCCTCGGCGACGGCGGCTTCTGCTCCCCCGCCTCCTTGTTCAGCTCGTCGCTCATCCGCCCGTCACCCGCTTTCCGCTCTTCGCTTCGTAACGTATCTTCTCCTGCAGCTTGTTAATGCCATAGATCAGTGCGGCCGGGTTGGGCGGACAGCCCGGAATATACACGTCGACCGGCACGATCTGGTCCACGCCCTTGACGACGGCATACGACTTCACGTACGGACCGCCCGCCGTGGCGCACGACCCCATCGCGATGACCCATTTCGGTTCCGGCATTTGGTCGTACAGCCTTCGAAGCAACGGCGCCATCTTTTTCGTGACGGTGCCGGACACGATCATCACGTCCGACTGGCGCGGCGACGTCCGGAACATGACGCCGAACCGGTCCAGATCGTAATGGGAAGCGCCCGTTCCCATCATCTCGATGGCGCAGCAGGCGAGGCCGAACGTCAGCGGCCACAGCGAATTGCTGCGCGCCCAAGCCTTCAGGCTTTCGAGCGTGCCGAGAAATACATTGCGTTCAAGCTCCTTCCGTTCCTCCAGCGATATGGATTCCAGGTTCATTTCCATTTCAGCACCTTCTTTTTCCAGGCGTAAAAAAGACCGAGCAGCAGCATGCCCGCAAAGATCAGCATTTCAAACAGCACAAAAAGGCCGAGCTTATTGTACGCAACGGCCCAAGGATATAAGAAAACGGTTTCTACATCAAAGATGACAAACATCAGCGCAAACAGGTAATAGCGGATGTTGAAGCGAACCTGGCCCTCTCCGACAGGCTCGTTCCCGCTCTCATACGTCCCCGCCTTCGGCTCGGTCGGCTTGTGCGGGCGCAGCAGCCTGCCAACCGTCAAGGCGGCAACCGGAAGCAAAATGCCAATCACTACGAATATCGCGACGACGATGTAGTTGTTCACATCATGTTCCACCCAATCGCCTCCGTCAAAGGATTTGATGCAGATTTGCTCGCATGTTCAATTTTTCCCCACAATTATAACAAATGCTTCCACAGCCGTCTATGACGGAGTTTATGAGTCGGCGTGCATTCATATTCCAGCTTCGCATCGTGAATGCAGTGTTCTCGAATAGCTGTATGATCTGTACTTCAAGACTCCATGGTCTCCCCTATATTTGTTTGCTTCATCAATAAAAAAAACCGCCAGCGTCGCTCATCGACGATGACGGTTTTTGCGATAATCAGTCGTTCTCCGCAGCGCCTGAAGCGGCCGCCGTACGATCCGGAGGCACGCGCTCAGGCCGCCGCTTCAAACGGCGCGTCAAGCGGCGCGTTATACGCGCTGCTTCACGTTCAGACGGTTCATCGCGCGCTGAAGGGAAAGCTCGGCGCGGCGGAAATCGTATTCGTCCCGCTTTGCGGCAAGACGCTGTTCCGCGCGGCGCTTGGCCGCTTCCGCACGCTCGACGTCGATGTCCTTCGCCAGCTCCGCGCTTTCCGCGAGAATGACGATTTTGTCCTTGCGCACTTCAATAAAGCCGCCGTTCACGGCTACGACATCGACGACGTTTCCGCGCTTGATCGTAACCGGAGCGATGCGAAGCGGCGTCACGAGCGGAATGTGGTTCGGCAGGATGCCCAGTTCCCCTTCCACACCCGTTACGCTGACCATGTTCGCGGTTTCCTCATACACTTTGCGCTCAGGCGTCACGATTTCGACCAAAAAGGTACTCATGTGGATTCCTCCCGCCTTTCGCTTATTGCAGCGTTTCGGCTTTCTTCACGGCGTCTTCGATGACTCCAACGTAACGGAATGCTTCTTCCGGAAGATGGTCGTATTTGCCTTCAAGAATTTCCTTAAAGCTGCGTACGGATTCCTTAACCGGAACATAGATGCCTTTGTTGCCCGTAAACGGCTCGGCAACGTGGAACGGCTGGGACAGGAACAGCTGGATTCTGCGCGCGCGTCCAACCGTAATTTTGTCTTCCTCGCTCAGCTCGTCCATGCCGAGAATCGCGATAATATCTTGAAGCTCTTTGTAGCGCTGAAGAATTCTCTTCACGCCTTGAGCGACGTTGTAATGCTCTTCGCCTACGACTTCAGGCGTCAGGATGCGGGAAGACGACGCCAGCGGGTCAACCGCCGGGAAGATCCCCATCTCGGAAATTTTACGCTCCAGGTTGGTCGTTGCGTCCAAGTGAGCGAACGTTGTCGCCGGAGCCGGGTCCGTATAGTCGTCCGCAGGAACGTAGATCGCCTGGATGGACGTAACGGAACCTTTTTTCGTGGACGTAATCCGCTCTTGCAGCTGACCCATTTCCGTTGCCAGCGTAGGCTGGTAACCTACCGCGGACGGCATACGTCCAAGCAGGGCGGAAACCTCGGAGCCCGCTTGCGTGAAGCGGAAGATGTTGTCGACGAACAGAAGCACGTCGCGGCCTTCTTCGTCGCGGAAATATTCGGCCATGGTCAGACCCGTCAGGGCAACGCGCAGACGCGCTCCCGGCGGCTCGTTCATTTGTCCGAATACCATCGCCGTCTTCGGCAATACGCCGGAATCTTTCATCTCATGGTACAAGTCGTTTCCTTCGCGCGTACGCTCGCCGACGCCCGCGAATACGGAAATACCGCCGTGCTCTTGCGCGATGTTGTTGATAAGCTCCTGAATCGTAACCGTCTTGCCGACGCCCGCGCCGCCGAACAGGCCGATCTTTCCGCCCTTCGTGTACGGAGCCAGCAAGTCGATAACTTTAATGCCCGTTTCCAAAATTTCGGCTTGCGTCGACAGCTCGTCGAACGCCGGCGCCTTGCGGTGAATCGGCAGGTTGACGTCCGAAATTACGTCGCCGGCTTCGTCGATCGGTTGACCGAGTACGTTAAATACGCGGCCCAGCGTCGGGGCGCCTACCGGAATCGTAATGGGAGCTCCGGTGTCCACGGCTTCCATGCCGCGAACGAGACCGTCGGTCGAGCTCATCGCGACCGTACGGACCATGCTGTCGCCGAGGTGTACGGCTACTTCGAGCGTAAGGTTAATGTCGACTCCATCGTTGCCGGCCTTATGCTCGATCTTGACCGCGTTCAAAATTTCCGGCAGGTTGCCGCGTTCGAACTCAAGGTCGACGACCGGACCCATGACGGATACAACGCGTCCTTTTTTCATTGCTTTCCCTCCTGGTTCCTTCTTATATGAAGATTACGATTGTGCGTTTGCTCCCGCAACGATCTCGGAAATTTCCTGGGTAATCGCCGCTTGACGCGCGCGGTTGTACGTCAGCGTCAGCTGGCCGATCATCTTCGTCGCGTTTTTGGTCGCGCTGCCCATAGCGGTCATGCGAGCGCCGAATTCGCTGGCTTTGCCGTCCAGTACCGCGCTGTAAATAAGCGTCTCCGCATATTTAGGCAGCAGCACCTCCAGCACGCCTTCCGGCGACGGCTCGTATTCGTAGGTCGAAACCTTCGAGCCTTCGCTGATTGCCTCCAGCGGCAACAGACGATTCGCTGTCGGAATTTGCGTAATGGCGTTGACGAACTGGTTGTAATACAGGTACAGCTCGTCGTAAGCGCCGTCCGCGAACATCTTGACCGCAGCCGAAGCTACCGACCGGATATCCGCAAACGTCGGAGAATCCGACAGCCCGATCACTTCTTCCACAACCGGCATGTTGCGGCGGCGGAAGTAGTCGCGGCCTTTGCGGCCGATGACGAATAACGCGTATTCATCCGCGGATTTGTGTTTTTCGTTAATCGTTTGCGTCACTTTGCGCAAGATATTCGCATTGTAACCGCCGGCCAGACCACGATCGGAGGTGATGACGAGATACCCCGTCTTCTTGATCGGACGGGATTCCAGCATCGGATGCTTGACGTCCTTCGTTCCCGCGGCAATGCTTGCCACCACTTCCTGCAGCTTGCTCGCATAAGGACGCGCCGCCGTTGCCGCTTCCTGCGCTCTTCTGAGCTTGGAAGCCGCGACCATCTCCATCGCTTTCGTGATCTGCTTCATGTTCTGTTTGCTCTTGATCTCGCGCTTGATATCGCGCATGCCTTTGGCCATTTCTGTGTCACCCGCCTTCGATGCCTCGGAGAAGCTCCGTGGCTTGGTAAGGGGCTTACGCCCGGACTAACGGACGGGCGTAAGCGTATATTCCGGAGAGTGTGCGTTCCACTCTGCAAATGGATTTATCGATTATCGCCCTGCCGGATTAGGCAAAGCTCTTTTTGAACTGGCTGATCGCGTCGACAAGGGCTTTCTCGTTGTCGGCCGTCAGATCTTTCGTATCGCGGATCGAAGCGCCGATTTCCGGATGGTTGGAATCCAGGAAAGCAAGGAACTCCTTCTCGAAACGGGAGATTTGATCGATCGCAACATCGTCCAGATGGCCTTTGACCGCCGTGTAGATCGAGATAACTTGCTTCTCGACTGGCATTGGCTGGTTAACGCCTTGCTTCAAAATTTCCATCGTGCGGGCGCCGCGGTTCAGACGGGCAAGCGTCGATTTGTCCAGGTCGGAGCCGAACTGCGAGAACGCCTGAAGCTCGCGGTAGGCCGCCAGGTCAAGACGGAGCGTGCCGGCAACCTTCTTCATCGCCTTAATCTGCGCAGAGCCGCCGACGCGGGATACGGAGATACCGACGTTAACCGCCGGACGCTGGCCGGAGTAGAACAGGTCGGCCTCCAGGAAGATCTGGCCGTCGGTGATGGAAATGACGTTCGTCGGAATATAAGCCGAAACGTCCGATGCTTGCGTCTCGATGAACGGCAGCGCGGTAATGGAACCGCCGCCGAGCTTGTCGCTCAGCTTCGCCGCGCGCTCCAGCAAGCGGGAATGCAGATAGAATACGTCGCCCGGATAAGCCTCGCGGCCCGGAGGACGGCGGAGCAGCAAGGAAAGCTCGCGGTATGCGGCCGCTTGCTTCGTCAGATCGTCGTATACGATCAGGACGTGCTCGCCTTTGTACATGAAATATTCGCCCATCGATACGCCGGCGTAAGGAGCCAGGTACAGGAGCGGAGCAGGGTCGGACGCGCTCGCCGTAACGACGATCGTGTAGTCCATGGCCCCATGGCGGCGAAGCGTTTCCACGACGTTGGCGACCGTGGATTGCTTCTGGCCGATGGCGACGTAGATACATTTCACGCCGTTGCCTTTTTGGTTGATGATGGCGTCGATGGCGATCGAGGTTTTACCCGTTTGACGGTCGCCGATGATGAGCTCGCGTTGGCCGCGGCCGATCGGCACCATCGCGTCGATCGCTTTAATGCCCGTTTGCATCGGCTCATGAACCGATTTACGGTCGATAACGCCCGGAGCCGGGGATTCGATGGCGCGCGTTTGCGTCGTGTTGACCGGGCCTTTGCCGTCCAGCGGCTCGCCCAGCGGGTTGACGACGCGGCCGAGCAGCTCGTCGCCGACCGGCACTTCCATGATGCGGCCCGTACGTTTCACTTGGTCGCCTTCGCGAATATCGGTGTAAGGTCCGAGAATGATGACACCGACGTTGCCTTCCTCCAAGTTCAAAGCCATCCCGACAACACCGTTCGCGAATTCGAGCAGCTCGCCTTGCATCGCATTTTCGAGGCCGTGCACGCGTGCGATACCGTCACCGACGTTGATGACCGTGCCGACATCCACGACTTGAATCTCGGATTTATATTGTTCGATCTGTTGTTTAATCAGCGTGCTGATTTCATCAGGTCTGATACTCAATTCGTTCACCCCTATCTACAGTGCTTTAGAATTTAACGATTTTTGCAAACGATCCAGCTTGCCCGACAGGCTGCCGTCATACAGACGGTCGCCGATGCGGACCTGCAGTCCGCCCAGCAAAGCCGGCTCGACGATTTGCTCCGCTATGATCTTTTTGCCCGTAACGCCTCCGAAATGGGCGGCCACGCCGGCCAGCTCCTCATCCGTCAGCTGCTTGGCTGTGTATACCGTGGCATGCGCTTGTCCCAGCACCTCGCCGGCAATTTTCGTAAACGACTCGTACATGTCGCCGATAATGCCTTGGCGTCTGCGGGAGACGATCAGCTCCAGCGTATTCAGCACAAGCTCGGATACGTTGCCTCCGAGAGCGGCCTTGATCGCCGCCGATTTGTTCTCGGGCGTCACGCCCGGCAGCGAAAGGAATTTCATAATTTCCTCATCGCGTTCCAAAGCTTCGGCAATCAGCTTCAGCTGCGCCTCCACTTCCGAAACGTTTCCCGCGGCGGAAGCCAGCTCGAACAACGCTTTAGCGTAGCGCTTCGCTACGACCGTGTCCCGGCTCATTTGCTTCCGACCTCTTTCAGGTATTGATCAACAAGCTGCTCCTGCGACTTTTCGTCCACTTGCTTCTCGATAATCTTGGAAGCGATCTTGACGGAGATGCCGCCGATTTCGGTGCGGAGCGCCGCGATCGCTTTGTTTTTCTCGCTTTCGATATCCTTCAGCGCGTCGTCTTTCAGACGGGCAGCCTCCGACTTGGCCGATTGAACGATTTCTTCCGCTTGCTTGGAGCTCGTCGTTCTGGCCTGCTCGAGGATCGCGTAAGCTTCCTTGCGCGCCTGCTCAAGAGCGGCCTTCTGCTCAGCCATCGATTCCTCGGCTTGTTTGCGACTGGATTCAGCGGTGTTCATCTGCTCCAGAATCAATTGCCGACGCTTTTCCATGACTCCGAACAGCGGTCCGAACGCCCATTTATTCAATGCCAGGTACAGCAAAACGAAAGCGATAATTGTAATCACTGTATTTGAAGCAACGAAACTCATAGCCGCACTCCTTTCTTATCCCGATATAGACCTGTAATCAAAATAATGGCGAAGAGGGCTAGGCCTTCCCCGCCATTCGTTGTACTTCAATTAGCTAAAGAACGCCAGGAAGCCGATTACAACGCCGATGATTGGAACAACCTCGACGATACCGGCACCGATAAACATCGTCGTTTGAAGAGCGGACTTTTGTTCCGGCTGACGAGCGATACCTTCTACCGTTTTGCTGACGATCATACCGTTACCGATACCTGCGCCGATGGCGCCCAAACCTACTGCAATTGCTGCTGCCAATACTTCCATTGTTAAAATCCTCCTCAAAATAAAGTGAATTTGGGATATTGCAATTTATTAAACTTTGGGTCACGTATGGAAATCGAAAACCGTTCTCCAAAGCGTACAGCCAGTCATTTAGTGCTTAACAGGCTCAACCTGTTCGTGGTCGTCATGAATGGTCGCTTGCGAGATGTAAACCATTGTCAGAACGGTGAACAGGAACGCTTGTATCGCGCCTACGAAAATACTGAATCCTTGCCATGCGATCATAAACGGCAGGCCCAGGTAGCTCATCATCAAGATGGTCGAGATCAGCACCTCGCCGGCATAAATGTTAGCGTAAAGACGAAGGGCAAGCGTCAACGGCTTGGCAAACGTCTCAATAATGTTGACCGGCAGGAAGATCGGATACGGATGCAGGTAATGATGGAAATAATGCTTCCGGTTCAGCTTGATGCCCAGGAAATGCACCAGGACGAACACCACGATCGCCAAGCCTGCGGTAACGGCGAGGTCGGCCGTCGGCGATTTCCACCACGCGATATGCGCGTGACCGCCGTGAGAAGCCAAATATTCTTCCGTTACGCCCAGCCATGGGTACGCATGATGCGCTTCCGTTACGATCATAAACGGCAAGCCGAGCAGGTTGGAAATAAAGATGAACATGATCAAGGTCATGCCGAGCGCCAAATAAGGTCTTGCCTTGTGAACAGGCATGGAGCTCGCAATCGTTGAATGCATAAATTCAGCGACCCATTCCATAAAGTTCTGCATCTTCGACGGATTATCGACCGACAGATTGCGCACGGCAAGCCGCGCAACGACGAACGTAATCGTAACGGATACAAGGATCGCTATAATCGCTGACAAGTCAAAATCAATGCCCATGAAATTGACTATGGGAAATAAATGCATGTACGGTATCACCCCTTTCCATTGTTTTCTTTTACAGTCTGTATGATGGCCGCCGTCAATATTAAAAATGGCATAACCATACTGCCGATAAGCGCCGCGGGCAAACTCATGGTTTCCGGATAGCGGTAAGCAATCATCGCCAACAGCAAGACGGTGGCAATTCTGCTTCCGAATCCCAAGCCGCGTCGCTTCCGTTCTCCGTCGGATGATGCGGCATCTGCAATCATCGCAACTCTGCGCTTCAATAAAAACGCATTCATTGCGCTCGCAGTAAGACCGGCAGCCAATCCCATCGCCATCGGCTTCCAATCCGGAATTGCCGCCCAGATCAGCAAACAGGCCGCAATCAGAAACATTAACCAGCGGGTTGCCGATTTCAGGATGTTATCCATCGGAGTCCTCCAACACCTTCTTGACGATCATGATGGCCGTAATGATGCCGACGGCCAGCCCGAGGAGCAATCCCCCGACCGTCCAGGCCTTGGCGTCGCCAAAGCGTTCGCCGGCCATGGATCCGAGCCAATACCCGATGAAAATACAAATCCCGACATCCAGTCCCAAAGCGCCAAGCAGTGCTGCCGCTTTCAATGGATTGTCGCCGTTGCCCTTTCCATTCATAGGCTTGTACCCCTGTCAATCCTCATATATTTTATCGAAGCGCCGCAAGGTTTGTCAATTGAAATAACCGCTTCTTTTCTTGGAAAGAACGTCTCAAAACCCTTGCCGCACAAGGCATTTCGGCCTCACGGAACCGTACAGTACCACTGTATGCTGTATATTGCGGGCATTTGCGTCTTTCAGGAGGCAAACTATGAACGTTGTGTGAACGGCTCGGGACGCTGCTTCAATCTTCCAAAATGATGCAGGATCGCGTCGACAATCCGCTCCGAAGCGCGGCCGTCGCCGTACGGATTGGCCGCCTGGCTCATCTTGCAATAATGCGATTTGTCCGTCAGCAGCGCCTTCGCTTTCGCGTACACCGTCTCCTCGTCCGTGCCGGCCAGCTCCAGCGTTCCGGCTTCGATGCCTTCCGGCCGCTCCGTCGTGTCGCGCAGCACCAGCGTCGGCACGCCGAAGGACGGCGCCTCTTCCTGGATGCCTCCGGAATCGGTCATAATCATATACGTATGCGGGAAGAAATTGTGGATTTCGAACACATCCAGCGGATCGATCAGCCGAATGCGCGGATGGCCGCCCAATATCTCGTACGCCGGCTCGCGAACGGCCGGATTGAGATGCATCGCGTAGACGAACGCCACATCCTCGAATTCGTCCGCAATCCGCTTCACCGCGCGGAAGATGTTCCGATGCGGCTCGCCGAGCGATTCCCTGCGATGCGCCGTCATCAAGATAAGCCGCTTGCCTTCGGCCCACTCGAGCACGGGATGCGTGAACGATTCGTCCACCGTATATTGGAAGACGTCCGTCGCCGTATTGCCCGTGACGTAGATCGTATCCTCGGACTTGTTTTCCTTGCGCAGGTTGTTGGCGGACCAGTCCGTCGGAGCCAGGTGGATATCCGCCAGCACGCCCGCCAGCTGGCGGTTCATCTCTTCCGGATACGGCGACATTTTGTTCCACGTTCTCAGCCCGGCCTCGACATGCCCGACTTTGATTTTTTTCAGAAACGCTGCATAGCTGGCCAGAAATGTCGTCTGCGTATCGCCGTGCACCAGCACGATGTCCGGCTTCGCTTGCTCCAGCACAGGCTCGAGCCCCTCCAGCACGCGGACCGTCGTCTCCGTAAGCGTCTGCCGCTCCTTCATGACGTTCAGGTCGTAATCCGGCTTGATTTCAAAAAACTCCAGCACCTGGTCCAGCATTTGCCGGTGCTGCGCGGTTACGCATACGATCGATTGAATCTCTTCCTCGCGGCGCTGCAGCTCCAGTACGAGCGGAGCCATCTTGACCGCCTCCGGACGGGTGCCGAATATGGTCATCACTCTTAGTTTAGACAAAATATCCCTCTCCTACTTCTTCATTCGCGTTTATGCGCCAAACTACAACATACCATTCGCAGCGGGCCGCTTAATTCGTTCCGAACATGCGGTCGCCCGCGTCTCCGAGACCCGGAACGATGTATCCTCTCTCGTCCAGCTTCTCGTCCAGGGCGGCGATGTAGATATCGACGTCGGGATGCGCTTCCTGCACCGCCTTTACGCCTTCCGGCGCCGCGATGAGGCACATCAGCTTGATCTGGTCGCAGCCGCGGTTTTTGAGCGACGAGATCGCCGCAATCGCCGAGCCGCCCGTTGCCAGCATCGGATCGATGACGATCAGCAGCCGGTCTTTGGCGTCGGTCGGCAAATTCATGTAATATTCTTTGGGCTGCAGCGTTTCATGATCGCGGGCAAGTCCGATATGGCCGACCTTGGCCGCCGGAATCAGCTTTAGAATGCCGTCCACCATGCCCAGACCCGCCCGAAGAATCGGCACCAGGCCCAGCATGCGGCCCGATACGACCTTGGCGTCGCATACGGCCACCGGCGTTTCCACTTGAATCGTGTCGAGCGGAATATGGCGCGTAATTTCATAGGCCATCAACGTAGCCACTTCGTCCACCAGCTCGCGGAAGTCCTTTGTATTTGTCCGTTTGTCCCGTATAAACGTCAGCTTGTGCTGAATCAGGGGATGATCGCAAATTACTACTTTGCTCATGGAGCGTAATTCCTCCCAAATTTCACTTTGTCTGCAGCCGCCAACGACGGATGTATCATCCGCGCATGGACTTCTCCTGTCGGTCGTCTCATATCGGACTTCGAATATCCTCTTGTTAGCATGGTCACAATCCAATTTATTATAGCACTGTAAAGGTGGGCTTGCATCACGGGAGGCAATATTTTTGCGGTTTTGCCGCACGGCCGCCTTCATGGCGGACAGGGCGCGGGCTGCATCGTCGATTTTGTGACTTACAGCGCCCCGCACCATGGCACCGCTATGCTGCAACGTTGATTTTGGTACTTACCAATCTTCTCATCGAAGTTGTTGACGACACGCCAGTTCGGCGATCAGCTCGGCGGCATCCTGCAAGAAATAAAAAAAGATGCCGGGGCTCATGCTTCCCGACATCCTCTCCACTCGATATATCCCGCCCTCGCCTGTGCCTTCCGCCATCACATTCTGCCTGCGTCATCATCTGCCTGCGCCAGTGCCTTTCGCTTGTTCGATCGCCTGCAACCTCACAAGTTTTGCCGTCATCAACCGCGAGATTCCGCCAGCCGCGACGACCGCAGGCTCAAGTGAACGCGGATCGCAACCGCCGATACGAAAGCCGACAACAAGCAGACGGCGATGTAATGAATCAGCGAATCCCCAACCAGCAAACGTTCCATCCCCGCGACTTCGGCGGCACCTCGAACCGCTACGATCGCCGCGGGATGAACGATGTAGATCCATTGGCTGAGCTCCCCCGCATTCGGAAATCCGCGAACCTGGACGAGCAATGAAATGCGGAGCAGGAGGTACACCGCAGGCAGCAGCAGCACGTACATGCTGTCATGACGTGGCCAGCCCGCTTCTCTCAGCATAATACCTTCGGCAAACAGCCCCGCCAAGCTGACGCTCAACAGCACGCCAAGCAGCGGGAGCATATTCAACTGCACGGGATGCCGCGCCGCCCACAGTCCCATGATTAAATAGACCGGAGCAAAAAAGAAGCCGTTGCGCGTATAATCGAACCATTCGAACATGCTCCCGAACAGCCGGTCAAGCAAATCCGCTTTGACGGCCAGCCCGTAGTAGCTGTCGCCCAGCAGGCCCGTTGCGTACAGAAGCAGCCCCAAGAACGCCAAAACTCCCGTTCCAAACCATTTATGCAAATAATAAACGATAACGATGCCGGTCAGCAGCGCAGGGAGATACCACAGATGATAAAAGGTCCCGTCAATCGCCACGTCCCTGGCCAGAGAAAGGGCCGACCGCCCTTCGCGAAAATCACCCTTATATACATTAAGCGGCAAATACAGCAGCATGGCGAAACCGTACAAGCCTGCAATTCGTCCCGCATAACGCCGCAGTCTTCGACCGTCTTCGCGTTCGTCGCCCGTCAGCTTGCGAAAAAATAAAAATCCCGAAGCCGCAAAGAAAAAGGGAACCGCCAGACGTCCGGCGATGCCGGTCACCATAAAATCGGCCTCGGCGTCGTAAGAAACGAGCGGTCCCGTGTGAATTGCGACAACGAGCATGGCGGCCAGCAGCTTGAAGGCATCCAAGCCGCCATACCGGCCCGTCGGTAAACCCGGGCCCTTTACCGCTCCGACCTTCATAGCCGATTCCTCCTTGCACTTCCATATAGCAATTCTTCCAGCACTTCAAGCGGGCGTGACCCGGCAACAGATGCACTTCAAGCGGAACGGCCCCGGCGACCGGGATGGTTCCGGCAGGCCGCTTCCGCTGCCCAGACCCGCCCCGCTCAATCCCCCCGGTACGCAGTGACGATGAATCCATCCACATTATTGCCGGATAAGTCATACGTGTCGCAATCGGGCAACGGCACTTCGGTCCATGGCCCGTCAGACGCGCGGACGTAATACATTTCGTACGTGCCGTGCTCGTCCTTCGCCGTCAGCCGCGGTCCTTCGTAGACAAACGACTTGATATATTGCGTATATTCCTCAAGGCAATAACCCAAAGTTTCCATCTGCTCGGCATGCGGACGTCCGACGTAGCGATAATGCCAAGGCTCGCAGGCGATGCCCGTCACGGCTTCCTTCCCTTCTTTATATCGCTGGACAAAGCCGTACCGCGCCGCCAATCTTTTGAAAGCCAAGCAACTGCCCCGGTCCGGAAAAGAAGGCGCGATAAAATCAAGGACGCCGTCGTTCAACTCCCCGACGTCCACCGCCAGCCCCGTGTGATGCTCGCTCCTGCCGGGCAAGGCGACATATTTAGCCGTATAATCTAGGCCGTTGTCCCGCAAACTGCTTTCATAAATCGCCCGCTGTTCTTCCCGGCTGCGGTAACCGCTGACGACGACGATACCGTCTTTGGCGCCGGCGGCGGCCAGCAGCTCTTGCAGCCGCGCCAAACATTCGCGCTCCAGCCGGATCGACGGATCCAGCGCCATCAAGCCCGCTTGGCCGCCGACGGCCTCCAGGCGGGCTTCCCCGGCCGGCAAGCGCGCCGGTTGTCCGGCATTAACCAGCACCAGCGTTCCCTGTCCGATCCTCTCCCGCTCCAACCTCACAAGGGCAGACGGTTTCGTTCCGCTCAAACTCCGCTCCATCTCCATCCTCTCCTCTACTCTGTATAGATTCGCTTGATCCGCCCGGACAAGCCGGTCGTCACTTCCTGAGGCACCGTTCCCAGATAAGCCGCAAGATCGGCGCAGCTTACGCATTCGTCCCCCTGGCTGCCGATCAGCACCGCTTCGGCGCCGGGCGGGCATGGCCCGGGCAGGCGCACCATGAGCTGATCCATGCAAATTTTGCCCACAATCGGCACGCGCCGTCCTTCGACCAGCATTTCCGAGCCCCTGAAGCTTTGCGTCCAGCCGTCGGCATAGCCGATCGGCACCGTTCCGATCCACTGATCCTCGTCCGCCTCATAGGAATTGTCGTAGCCGATCACCTCGCCCTTGCGCAGCAGCTTCGTCTGAAGCAGCCTGCTGCGCAATTTCATGGCAGGACGAAGCTGGAGGGAATCGACCGCCCTCTTGGGGCCGAAGCCGTACAGGGCCGCGCCGATGCGGACCATATCCATCGCCAGCCAAGGAAAGCGAAGCGCCGCCGCGCTGCCCGCGCAATGCCAGCTGCCGACTTCAATGCCCGACTCGCGCACCCATTCCTTCATCTCCATAAACCGCGCGTGCTGCCGCAACAGATACGTAACATCCTCGAGCCCGGCCGTCGCAAAATGCGTATAAAAGCCGTCGACAACGACACCCCCGCCGCGAAGCAAAGGCGCCAGCTCGTCCCATTCGGCCTTGCTCCGAATGCCGAGCCTGCCCAGCCCCGTGTCCGCTTTAATGTGGATCTTGAGCGGTAATCCGCCGTCCGAGGCCTGGCGCAACCGCCATGGCCGGCATTCCTGCATTTGGCGAAGCCAATCCGCCCCGGCGACGGTCAGCATCAAATCATGCTCTGCAGCCAGCGCCGCATCCTCCGGCCGAATCGGCGTGAGGACGAGGATCGGCAGCCGAATGCCGGCCGCCCGGAGTCCGAGCGCTTCCTCCAAGTAAGCCGTCGCGAGCAGTTCGGCGCCCCCTTCTTCCGCCATGCGGGCGGATACCGCTCCGCCATGGCCGTAGCCGTCTGCTTTGACGACGGCCATCAGCCGGACCCCGGCGGGCAATGCGGCGCGGACAGCCGCGGCGTTGCCGCGAATCGCTCCCAAGCTCACTTCCGCTGCCGTATCGCGATAAATGGATGCCGCAAGTACCTCGGCCGGCGAACAGCCCCGCAGAACGTTCGCATTTGCCGACTGCAGCCTATCCCCCTGCAGGATGTTCTCTTCGGCCGACTGCGGCCCGTCACCACGTTGGACGTTCGCTTCTGCCGACTGCAGCCCTTCCCCACGTTGGACGTTCGCTTCTGCCGACTGCAGCCCTTCCCCACGTTGGACGTTCGCGTCGCTTACTGCCGCTCCCATGCCGTCACCTCGCATATTGCAGCGCTTGCTTGTCCGTATGCCGGTTCCAAGCGTAATCGATCAGCTTCTCGACCAGCTCGGCATACGTGGTGCCGTCCGTTCTTTCCCACATGACGGGATACATGCTCGCGGACGTAAATCCCGGCAAAGCGTTGATCTCGTTTATATACAGCTCCCCGGCCGCATCAAGGAAAAAGTCGACGCGCGCCAGCCCGGAGCAGCACAAGGCGGCATAAGCCCGCACCGCCGCCTCCCGAATCCGCTCGGTCAGTCCGTCCGGCAAGGCGGCGGGAATGGACATCGCCAGCTCCTTGTCGAAGTATTTCGTCTCGTAATCGAAAAAGCGCTGCCGATGCACGAATTCGCCCGGCAAAGATGCGATCGGGCGCTCGTTGCCCATGACGGCGACCTGTATTTCCCGCCCGTCGATTTCCCGTTCGACGACGAGCTTTGCGTCGAAACGGAAAGCTTCTTCCACGCCTGCCGACAGCTCCGCTTCGTTCTCGCAGCGGCTGATGCCGATGCTCGAGCCGAGCGAAGACGGTTTGACGTAACACGGAAACCCGATCTCGCTCCGCACCCGCTCCAGCAGCCGCCGGCCTTCCTCCTGCCAGTCGGTCAGACGAATGCAGATATGTTTCGTTTGCCGGATGCCGGCTTGCTCCAGCAGCCGTTTCGCGACGTCCTTGTCCAGCGTTACCGCGGACGACAACACCCCGTTGCCGACGTACGGAATGTCCAGCAGCTCCAGCAGCCCCTGCACAGTGCCGTCTTCGCCGTTGGAGCCGTGCAGCAGGGGCAGCGCAACCTTCGGACCCGCCACGCCGAAGCAGCGCAGCAAGGCGTCTCCCATAGAACGCGGAACGTCCTCCGCTTCGGGCTTCAGCTCCAGATCTCCGACCGAGGCGGCGGGAACGTCCTGCCGGCCCGGAGCGCACCAGAGCCCTTCCCGCGTAATATAGACGGGATACACATCGTATTTATTCCGGTCAATCGCATGCAGCACGGTAAATGCGGTTTTCAACGACACCTCGTGCTCGACGGATTTGCCTCCGTACAGCACATACAGATTTATTTTCATAGCGGCAGCCTCCTAATCAGCTTGCAGATACCCTGGGATACCCGTCGATCCTTCTCTCTCAAGATACCGCTCAATCGTTAAGAGGCTTGTAAGCAAACCATAACAAAAGCTTAAGATCCGCTGACGGATTCCTAATTTCTTCTATTCATTCCCTTAAGCCGACGGTCCTCAAGCATCGGAACCGGCACGGGCCGAAGACCCATTTTGTGCGCAAACCTTCAATTTCCAAGTCTAAAAGCCGTTATAAAAAGGAGAAGAAAATATTCCCATCGAAAGGACAAGGTGAAGTGAACTTACATACTCGTTGGAATATGTCGCGGAGGAACTCTCGCCAATGGATCGCGGCCGCCATGGCCTTCATACTGTTGATGCTGCCCATGTCGAATGCCGCCATCGCCGCGGACGAGACGGTGACGGGAATCGAACTCAGTTACGATGCGTCCGATTACGATTCAAGCTCTTCGGCTCTGGTCATGTACGTCGAGGGGGACAAGGTGAACGTCTCCGTCCTCGCTTCTCTCTCGGGTTCGACTTCCAAGAAAGACGTTACCGCCAGCGCGGTATGGAAAACGTCGAACAGCTCCGTCGTCAAGGTCGACAAGGGCGTGCTGACCGGCGCGGGCAAAGGGACGGCGACGATAAGCGCAACTTACGGCGGTTATACCGTTTCGGTTAAGGCAACCTCCGATTACGTATATGATGAAGTTACGATTATGCAAGGCTCGGCTCCGGCCGAAGCCGCCATCGACAACGTCGAGCTGGGCCAATCGCTCACCTTCGCCGCGCACGGCAGCAAAAACGGCGTAACCGCCGATATTACGGACAAAGCGGTATGGTCGACGTCCAGCTCCTCCGTCGCAGCGGTGAACAAAGGGGAGATTACGCTCGTCGGCCCCGGCACCGTCACGATTACGGCAGCGTACAAGGGCAAATCCGACACGGTCAAGCTGACCGTCGTTTCGCCATACAAATCGATCGAGATCGAGCCCGACCAGGCTAACGGCTTGCTTGAGCTGCTGGTCGGCGACGACGATACGAAGTTAACGGCCATGGCGTCTCCTAAAACCGGCGGAACGCTGAATGTGACCGACAAAGCGAAGTGGACAACCGGCAACTCGAAAGTGCTGACGGTGGAAGACGGCGTCGTTACCCCGGTCGCTCCGGGCAAAACGACGATTACCGTCTCGCATCTGGGCGTAACGGACAAGATCGACGTCGTCGTGCGCACGCCGTACCAATCCATCAAGCTGACGCCTGAAAAGGAATACCATCTGCAGCTTCAAGACCAACCGATCCAAATTCAAGCCGAAGTGCTGACGAACAGCAATGTGACGAGTACCGTGACGAGCCTTGCCGAATGGACGTCCTCCGACGTGATGGTGGCGACCGTATCGAACGGCTTGGTGACGCCGAAGGCGATCGGCACGACCAAAATTACGGCTTCCTACAAGGGCATCAGCCGCAGCATCGACATCACGGTCTATCCGAGCATTACGAAGCTGAGCGCTGATCTGGATGCGATTGACGGCTTTGTCGGAGTCAGCGGCGACCTGCCCAAAATTAGGGCGACCACGTTCGACGGCAGCGTCGTCGATGTGACCAAGCTGGTTAAATGGACCGTCGAGGATGACGAAATTGCATCGGTGAAGGATTTGAAATGGACGGCCAAGGAGCTGGGCGAAACGACGTTGACCGCTCATGTCCAAGGCTATAAAGCCGACATCAAGCTGACCGTTCATCTGAAGCCGGTCAAGCTGATACCGGAAGCGAAAGAAGTCAGCGCCATCATCGGCAAAAACACCGATCTTCCTAAAGTGACCCTGGTCAACGAAAAGGGCGAGGAGTCCGACATTAGCGGCCTGATCAAATGGGAAACGAAATCCGACAATATCGTCATTATGGATACGGCAATGAAAGGGCTGGAGCCTTCCAACGTCACGCTGACCGGAACGTATTTGAACAAATCCGTTATGGTGAAGGTGAAGATCGAGGAGGAAATCGTCAAGCTGACGGCGGAGCCGTCCATCATCGAGCTGAATCCCGGCCGCTCCAAGTCGATTAAAGTAACCGGCCATTACAAAAGCGGCAAAACGGTATCGCTGGGCTCCAAAATGAACTGGGTCGTGAACAACACCGATATCGCCATGCCTAGCGGCGCAAGCTCGGTCAAGGCGATCAATGTCGGATCGGCCAAAGTAACCGGGACGTATCAAGGCAAAACGGTGGAAATTCCCGTTGTCGTTACGCCGAAGCTGAAATCGCTGGAGCTGTCGACCAAATCGTTGGAGATGACGGCGGGCCAGACCCAAACCGTCAAGCTGACGGCCGTTTATACGACGGGCAATCCGGCGGATCAAACGGACAGCGCCGTCTGGACAACCTCCAAAGCGAGCGTAGCGACCGTGAAGGACGGCAAGATCACCGCCGTCGCCAAAGGCTCGGCCACGATCAAAGCTTCGTTCCAGGGCAAAACCGTAACGGTGCGCGTAAAAGTGAAATAACGAAGCGGACAACCGCGGTGCGATAAACCTTTCAAATGAGCCGAAAGACCGCTCAAGCTTCGAACCATAGGAAACGGCAAACAGCCTCCGAACGCGCAGATGCGCGATCCGGAGGCTGTTTGTTATGCCGCAAGCCGGTCAGGCGTAATGGCAGGCGGCGTAATGGCCTTTTTTCACTTCGAGCAGCTTCGGCTCGTCCGTCTTGCATTTCTCGGTAGCCATCGGGCAGCGCGTGTGGAACTGGCAGCCCTTCGGCGGATGAATCGGGCTCGGCAAATCGCCTTTCAGCACGATCCGCTCGCGGGTCGCCTCCACTTCCGGATCCGGTATCGGAATCGCGGACAGCAGCGCGCGCGTATACGGATGGCGCGGGTCGCCGTAAAGCTCGCCGCTTTCCGCGAGCTCGACGATTTTGCCCAAATACATGACCGCCACACGGTCGCTGATATGCTTCACCATCGACAGATCATGCGCGATAAACAGATACGTCAACCCCATCTTCCGCTGCAAATCCTGCATCAGGTTGACGACCTGCGCCTGAATCGACACGTCCAAAGCGGAAATCGGCTCGTCGGCGATAATAAACTTCGGACGGACCGCAAGTGCGCGGGCAATGCCGATCCTCTGCCGCTGGCCGCCGGAAAACTCATGCGGATACCGGGTCGCGTGATCCGGGTTCAGGTTGACCAGGTCGAGCAGCTCCTCGACCTTCCGCTTCCGTTCCTTGCGGCTTCCGGCCAGGTTGTGAATGTCCAGCGCCTCGCCGATAATATCGGTGACCGTCATGCGCGGATTCAGCGATGCGTAAGGGTCCTGAAAGATCATCTGCATATTGCGGCGCAGCCCCTTCAGCTCGGAGCCCCGCAGCTTGTAGATGTCCTTGCCGTCAAACGTCACGCTGCCGGAAGTCGGCTCGTACAGCCGCATAATCGTACGGCCCGCCGTCGACTTTCCGCAGCCGGATTCGCCGACGACGCCGACCGTCTCGCCTTTGCCGACGGAGAAGCTGACTTCGTTGACGGCCTTCAATAGATTGCCGCCGCCCAAATCGAAAAATTTGCGCAAATCCTTTACTTCAATCAACGGAGCGCTCATACCGGCACCTCCCGCTTCGCGAGCGGATGCAGCATCCAGCAAGCCGCCGCGTGGGAGTCGCTGTCTTCAATGGCATGCAGGCGCGGATCGTTGTCCACGCACACTTTCATCGCCTCGTCGCAGCGGGCGCAGAAGCTGCAGCCGGCCGGAGGTTTGATCAGGTCCGGAGGCGTGCCGGGAATCGGAACGAGCGGCTCCTCCTTCTTCTGATCGAGACGGGGAAGCGAGCGAAGCAAACCGCGCGTATACGGATGCTGCGGGTTTTTGAATATTTCCCACTTCGTTCCGGTTTCCACGATTTTGCCCGCGTACATGACGATGACGCGATCGCATACGTCGGCCACGACGCCAAGGTCATGCGTAATCAAAATGATGGAAGTGCCCATCTTCCGCTGCAGATCCTTCATGACGCGCATAATTTGCGCCTGGATCGTTACGTCCAATGCGGTCGTCGGCTCGTCCGCGATCAGCAAGGCCGGATTGCAGGCCAGCGCGATCGCAATCATGACGCGTTGGCGCATGCCGCCCGAAAATTGATGCGGAAACTGCTTCAACCGGGATTCCGGGTTCGGGATGCCGACCAGCTGGAGCATCTCGACGGCACGCTCGCGCGCCTTGCCTTTCTCGATGTTCTGGTGCTTGACCAAGCCCTCCATAATCTGATCACCGACGGTCATCGTCGGGTTCAAGGACGTCATCGGATCTTGAAAGATCATCCCGATCTTGTTGCCGCGAATCGTCTGCATCTCTCTCTCGGACAAGGTCAGCAGCTCCTGCCCTTCGAATTTGACCGATCCGCCTTTGATCCGGCTTGGCGGCGAAGGGTTGAGCCTCATGATCGTTTGCGCCGTCACGCTTTTGCCGGAACCGGATTCCCCGACGATCGCGACGGCCTCCCCTTTGTTCACTTTAAAGCTTATATCTCGAATCGCCTGCACTTCGCCCGCGTACACGTCGAAGGAGACGCTTAAATTTTTCACTTCCAGCAAGGTCTTCATCACGGTGACCTCCTCTCGGCTTTGGATCAAGCCGTTATTTTTTCAGCTTCGGATCGAACGCGTCGCGCAGTCCGTCGCCGAATACGTTAAACGCAAAGATGGTCAAGCTCAAAAATAATGCCGGGAAGAACAGACGCCACGGCGAGTTCGCCAGAATGCCGCCTACGCCGTCGTCGATCATCGTTCCCCAGGATGCGACGGGCGATTGCACGCCGAGACCGAGGAAGCTGAGGAACGCTTCCGTAAAGATCGCATTCGGAATCGTCAGCGTCAGCGTCACGAGGATCGGCCCCATGGCGTTCGGAATCAGATGGCGGAAAATAATGCGCATCGAGCTTGCGCCAAGCGACTTGGAAGCCAGCGCATATTCCTGATTTTTCAGCTGCATGATTTGGCCGCGCACAATCCAGGCCATATTGATCCAGCCCGTAATGGACATTGCGACGATAATCGTCGTCAAGCTTGGCTCCATGACGACGAGCAGCAGGATGACGACAAGCAGGTACGGAATGGAGTACAAAATTTCGGCAAACCGGTTCATGACCTCGTCCACTTTGCCGCCGTAATAGCCCATAATGCCGCCGTACACGATGCCGATGATCAGGTCGATGAGCGCGGCGGCCACGCCGACGAACAAGGAAACTTGCGCGCCCTTCCAAGTTCGCTCGAACATGTCGCGCCCCAGCTCGTCCGTACCGAACCAATGTACGGCGTTCGGCGCCTGGTTCGTATTGGCCAAATCGTTCGTGTAATGGTCGAACGGCCATACGATCGGCAATATAAAGGCGCAGAGCGTCATGACGACGATAATCCAGAAGCCGGTCATCGCCAGCTTGTTGCTCATCAGCCTCATGCGGATATCCTGCCAGGCGGTCAGGCTTTTGCGTCCCGCTTCGTCCTTGACCGCGCGTTCGCGGCTCAGCTTCTGGAACATCTCGGGGGACAAGTTGTCGGATGAGTAAGTCGTTTTGGAATCGGACATCGCTTATTTGGCCCCCTTTCCGCCGGACGCGCGCATGCGCGGATCGACGAATACATAGGCGATATCCGACAGCAGACGGGCCGCCATTAGAATAACGGCATAAAAGATGGTAATGCCCATAATGAGCGGATAATCGCGATCTATTACACTGGTAACAAAGTGCTTTCCGATACCCGGAATGGCGAATATTTTTTCCACCACGACCGAACCCGTAATGATGCCTGCAGTCAAGTAACCCAGGTAGGTGACGACGGGCAGCATGGAGTTGCGGAGCGCGTGGCGGGCTACGATCACATAGCCGGAAAGCCCTTTGGATTTGGCGGTTTTAATGAAATCGGCATGAAGCACTTCAATCATGGTCGATCGGAGCAGCCTTGCTATAAACGCGATCGGCCCTGAAGCCAAGGCGATCGTCGGCAATACGTAATCCAGCGGCCCGTTCAGGCCCGCGACTTCGAAAATTCGATATTTGGATGCCAAAAAATATTGCAGCACCGGCGCCAGGACAAGGCTGGGCACCGATAAGCCGACAACGGCGATAATCATGGAAACATTGTCAAGCATTTTGCGGTGATACATGGCTGCCAGAATGCCCAGGATGCAGCCGACGACTACGGACGTCACGATCGCGACGATGCCGAGCTTTAAGGAAGGTCCAAACGAATCCGCGATCATTTTGTCCACGGACTGAAACTTTTTCTTCATGGAAATGCCCATATCGCCTTGCAGCAGGTTGGACAAATATTTGCCGTATTGGACGATCAGCGGTTTGTCCAGGCCGTAATACGCTTCCAGGTTTTTCTGCACTTGCGGGTTAGGCGCCTTTTCGGATTGGAGCGGGCTTCCCGGTATCGCGTTCATCAGCAAAAACGTTGCGGAAATGAGCAGAAACAATGACAGCAGCATAAAGACAACTTTATTGATAATATAGCGGAACAAAAGGATCACCCACTCTCTCTCCATCAATATTGGCATTTGAAAAGGGTATATATAGAGAGACTATATATACCCTTTCCCAACGGTTACTCTACATCGCCCAAGCCGCGGCAAGCGCGGGGCTTACTTTTTGCTTCCGTACACCCAGTCCAGATGGCCCGCGTAGTCGGAGAATACGTTCTCGAAGCCGTCCTTGACCATCGTTACGGTCGTGTAGTAGTAGATCGGCAATACGCCCATGTCGTCGGCAATCGCGATTTTCTCGGCGTCGGCCATCATTTGGATGCTTTCCTCGCCGGTCTCCGCAACCAGAGAGCCGTCAAGCAGCTGCTTCACCTGGTCATTCGAATATTTGCCGTCGTTGTTGCCGGAGTTCGGGTGAATCAGGTCGTACGTAAAGTTGATCGGATGGTTGATGTCCGCGCCCCAGCCGGAACGAGCGATGTCGAAGTGACCCGCTTTTCTCGACTCGAGGAACGTGCCCCATTCCTGGTTCGCCAGCTTCACTTCTACGCCCAGGTTTTTGCGCCACATGTCCACGATCGCTTCCGCCATTTTTTTATGGCCTTCGTTCGTGTTGTACAGCAGCGTTACTTCCGGGAAGGTTTTCAAACCTTTTTCAGCCATGCCTTCCGCCAGAAGCTTCTTCGCTTCTTCCACATTTTCCTCGAAGAAATTGTCCGGATACACGTCGCGGAACGGCTTGCCATCCGGACCGGCGATGCTCGGAGGCACCAGGCCGAAGGCCGGCTGCTGGTTCGCTTGCGCAACGTTGTCGATGATCGACTGGCGGTCAACCGCCATCGCAAACGCTTTGCGGATCTTCACGTTGTCGAACGGCGCCTTTTGCGTGTTGAACAGGTAGTAGTAAGTCGAAGCAACCGCAGTTACCTCGGCCTTCCCTTCCTTGATCACTTGCTGCGTCAGGTCGGTCGGAACGGAGCCGGCTTGGGCGCCGATCCAGTCGATTTTGTCCGTTTGGAACAGCTGGTAAACCGTATTGTCGTCTTCGACCAGCGAAATCGTCACTTTGTCGAAGTTGATTTTCGCTTTATTGTAGTAGTCGGGATTTTTCTCCAAAATGAGCTTGTCCCCGTGCGACCATTGCTTCAGCAGAAACGGACCGTTGGACACGATCGTCTCGGCGTCGGCGGCCCAGTCCGGCTTCTCGGAAACCGTCGCTTGATGTACCGGCAGGTAAGTATAGTGGGACAGCAAGCTCTCGAAATAAGGAGCCGGCGTATACAGCTTGACTTCCAGCGTGAAGTCGTCCGTCGCCTTAACGCCTACGGATGCCTCTTCGGCCTCGCCAAGATTGTATTTCTCGCCATTTTCCAGGTAATACAGCATGTACGCATACTCCGATGCCGTCTCCGGATTCAGGGCGCGCTTCCAAGCGTATTCGAAATCGTGAGCGGTCACGTTGTCGCCGTTGGTCCATTTGACATCGTCGCGAAGCTTGATCGTGTACGTCTTGCCGTCTTCGGATACGTTGATTTCTTTGGCGATCGCCAATTCAGGCTCGCCCTTCGTGTTCAGGCGCGTTAGACCCTCGTACAGGCCGGCGGCCACGATGGACGATTGGGCGTCCGTCATCAGAGCCGGATCCAGGCTTGGCGGCTCGCTCGCGAGCGTGAAACGGAACTCTTGAGGCGCGCCTTTGTTTCCGCCTTCCTGCTCTTGTCCTCCGGTGTTGCCGCCCGCATTGTTGCCGTTCTTGTCCCCGCACGCCGCCAGCAAAGTGCTGAACGCGAGAATCATGACGAGCATGAATTGAACAGGCTTGTTAAATCTCCCTTTCATGCAATAGATCCCTGCCTTCTATGTTGATATTTTTTATACAACCGCAGATGAAAACGATCGCTGTAAAACCTCTTCTTCTCATGTAATATTTTACATTAAATAGTGGTTTACACATCGTTAACAACTTACTTTAATGCTTAACAATATACATCCTGTGTATAATAATTGTCAATCGGTTTCTCCTCCTAAAGTGTTTCCATCGCCCCTATTACAATGCCCATTTTTGCCGGATTTTATGAATAAAAAGCTTTAAATCTTTAATTCTCGTTTGCTTCAGAACGTTAAACCATATATGTGTTAAAGCGACTCCACACTAATAACTGCGCGCTTTAAAGCTTGCTTGCATTAATCGGGACTAGCTTTAAAGCACGCGCGGTGCCGATTCCGGCAACGCAGGCGCCTCTCCCGCCCAAACAGCCCGGGTCGCGGACCAAATCCAATGAAACACGTCGTTACCGCACAATTAACGATTACATTATAGGTATATTTAGTAAACTATAATTATGATTATTATTCTGAATATTCAATCGAATAAATCCATAGTGTCCGTCCGTTATTCGATGAACGTTCACGGAAACAAAAAAACACCGCCAGGCATTGGAATGCCTGGACGGTGTTATAAAGATGATGATATGTCAATTAATAGTTTAATTCAGGATAGAGCGGATATTGCGCCGTAAGACCTCTTACCATGCCGCGGGCTTTGTCGAGCGTGGCGGCGTCTTCCGGATTTTTAAGCACCATGGCGATGACTTCGGCAATGACCTTCATCGCATCTTCCTTCATGCCGCGAGCCGTAGCGGCCGGCGTACCGACGCGGATGCCGCTCGTGACGAACGGGCTGGTCGGATCAAACGGAATCGCGTTTTTGTTCACCGTAATGCCTACTTCGTCAAGCACATGCTCGGCTGCTTTGCCCGTAATGTTCAGGTTGCGCGTATCGATCAGCATCAGATGGTTGTCCGTGCCTCCGGAAACGATGTTGATGCCTTTGGCCGTCAGCTCTTCGGACAGCACCTTGGCGTTGTTGACGACTTGCTGAGCGTATTCCTTGAAGGAAGGCTGCAGCGCCTCGCCGAACGCGACCGCTTTCGCCGCGATGATATGCATGAGCGGACCGCCTTGGGAGCCCGGGAATACCGCTTTGTCGATGGCCGCCGCCCATGCCTTGTGGCACAGAATCATGCCGCCGCGAGGTCCGCGAAGCGTCTTGTGCGTCGTGGTCGTCACGAAATGCGCATGAGGCACCGGGTTCGGATGCAGGCCTGCCGCAACAAGACCGGCAATGTGGGCCATATCGACCATGAACAGCGCGCCGACATCCTTCGCGATTTGGCCGAGCGTTTCGAAGTCGATAATGCGCGGATACGCGCTGGCGCCGGCGACGATCAGGCGAGGACGATGCTTGAACGCGAGCTTGCGCACTTCCTCGTAATCGATCGTGAAGGAATCTTCTTGCACGCCGTAAGCGACGAAGTTGTACAGAAGGCCGGATGCGTTAACCGGGCTGCCGTGCGTCAAATGGCCGCCATGCGCCAGGTTCATGCCAAGCACCGTATCGCCCGGCTTCAGAGCCGCCAAGTAGACGGCCATGTTCGCTTGCGCGCCGGAGTGAGGCTGCACGTTGGCGTGCTCCGCGCCGAACAGCTCCTTCGCGCGCTCGCGCGCGATGTCCTCGACGATGTCGACATGCTCGCAGCCGCCGTAATAACGTTTGCTCGGATAACCTTCCGCATATTTGTTCGTCAGCACGGAGCCCATCGCTTCCAGCACCGCTTCGCTGACGATATTTTCGGATGCGATCAGCTCAATGTTGTCGCGCTGACGCTGCAGCTCCAGGCCAAGCGCCTTCATCACTTCCGGATCTTGTTTGCGTAATTGTTCCACTGAATATTCCTCCTTATATTATGCCTTTGCGGCGTATAACCCAATGTTGGATGAATGGCACCATCTTAACCGCTGCCGTGCGGCCGGCTTGTCAAGCACAAGCCGGCCGCGGACCGGCCTGATATTCAGGCGGCCTTTCCTCCGTCCCCGCTAATCGCAGGCGTGCGAGGAACCTTCGCCCGAGGCGGCGGCTTCTTCCGGCGGAAGCTCGTAGACCGCGCGCGCGCCGCCGATGAGTTTTGGCCTGGCATACGCCATCGTGACATGCGCGCTGCCGATCGACTTCACCGTCGGCCGGACCGGGACGGCTACCCGCTTCAAATGCATGCCGATCAGCGTATCTCCAATATCGATGCCCGCATGCGCCTGAATCGTCTCGGCGAGGCAAGGCTGCCGCATATGCCGGTAGGCGTAGGCCGCCATCGAGCCGCCGGCCTTCGGAACCGGGACGGCATGCACCGTCTCCAGCCCGTACCGCTCAGCGGCCTCGCGTTCGATTACGAGCGCCCGGTTCAAGTGCTCGCAGCACTGGTAGGCCGGAACAAACCCGATGTCGCCGCGAACCTTTTCCACTCCCGCGTAAATTGCCGACGCCACTTCGACCGCTCCCGACGTGCCGATGCGCCGGCCCAGCACTTCGCTTGTGCTTGCGCCGACGACAAGCAGCTTTCCTGCGGTCAGCCCGCTTGCGGCAACAAGCTCCCGAATCGCCGTTTCAACTCCTGCGGCGATGACGCCGTATTCATTGTCCGATAATATGTTCATGCGCGCACCCCCCTGCTTAGGGATGAATCGTATGTTTCTTTTCCAATTCCATGACTTTATTAATCCGGCCGATATGGCGCTCGCCTTCGGAAAACGGCGTCTCCAGCCATACGCGGACGATCTCCTGCGCCAGCCCCGGCCCGATGACGCGCTCGCCCATCGCCAGCACATTCGTGTTGTTATGCTCGCGGGTAGCCTTGGCGGAAAACAGGTCGTGAACCAGTGCGCAGCGAATGCCCGGGTATTTGTTGGCGGCGATCGACATGCCGATTCCCGTGCCGCATATTAGAATTCCCCGGTCGGCCTGGCCGGAAGCGACAAGATCGCATACCGGAATCGCATAATCCGGGTAATCGACGGATTGGCTGCAGTCGCAGCCGAAGTCTTGAATTTCATGGCCGAGCGATTGGAGAAGCGGAATAATTTCGTCCTTCAGCCGGTATCCGGCATGATCGGCTCCAATTGCAATTTTCAAGGTCAACACCCTTTCCGTGGTCATGCTTTTATTATACCTTGCATTCGACAAGAAGAAACTTTTTCCCCTGCAGTTCCTTATAAAAGACGAAAAAGAGCATGACATGCTTGTCAGCATGCTGCTCTTTGCCCAGGCGACCGGCCGTATATTCCGATGCTCCACCGTGGTTACCCACTTCCGTCGCCAGTCACATCGGAAACCGTCTTTGTACCCCCATCATAGCGGAAAACCTGACATTAATCAATCCTTATTCGTCAAACTGCGCAAAATGCCCATACCGGTTCGGACAACCGGCCCGAGCCGCCGGCTCAGCCGTCCAGCTTGTCCAGCAGCTTTCGGACAGCCGTCTCGATTTCGTCGGAGCAGCTGTCGTATTCCGCCTGCGAGCCGCCGAACGGATCGCCGATATCGAAGCTGGGAATCCGCCGTTCCAGCTCCAGCAGCCTGCGCCTTTCTTCCTCCGACAGCTGCTGCCCCAGCGCGTTTTTCATTTGCATTTCCGTATACAGGCCTTCAAGCTCCGCTATATCGCTCAGCACCTGGCCGTCCTGAAGCACAAATTCCTTCAAGGTATACGTCTTGTCGACCGATTCCGGATGCCATTGCAGCAGCTGCCGCTTATGGCCGGAGGTCATCGTCAAGATCAGATCGGCCCACTTGACCGTATCGGCCGTCAGCGCTTTGGAAGAACCGTTATGCTCGATCGAACGGCGCCGCAGCGAATCCAGCGCAGGAGCGGATACGGGAAGTCCGTCCACGGTGGACACGCCCGCGGAGCGCACTTCGACCGCCAGCCCCCGCTCGGCGGCCAGCTTCCTGAGCAGAGCCTCCGCCATCGGCGAACGGCAGGTGTTGCCGGTGCATACGAACAAAATATGCTTCAACCTGTCATCCCCTTTCATAATACGAACATGACGCCAAAGACAAGCAAAATCGCGCCGCCGCAAGCCTCCCCGTATTCGCCCAGCCTGCCGCCGACCTTGCGGCCCAGCAGCAGCCCAAGCATGGACATGATGCCGCCAAAAAAACCGAACAGCAAGACCGTCAGCCAGAAATCCGCCGAAAAGATGCCCAGCGTCACGCCGACCGAAAAGGCGTCCACGCTGACGCTGAGCGCCAGGAACAAGACGCCGACGCTGGACCGGTAATTAAACGAGAACGTCTCCCCGCCCTTGAAGGAGCTGTAGATCATATGGGCGCCAAGCAGCATGAGCAGCACGCCGGCGGCAAACGTCGTAACGTCTCCGAGCAGGCCGCTCACCCATTGGCCGGTCAGCATTCCGCCGATCGGCATAATAATATGGAACAAGCCGATGGCGGCTCCCAGCTTCACGATATCGCGCAGGCGGATGCCCTTCAAGCCGATGCCCAGTCCCAGAGAAAAGGCGTCGAACCCCAGCGCCATCGCCATGATCAGCAGCGTCAAAAGCTGTCCGGCATATACATTGGCTTCAGCCACTTCCCATCTCCCCTTGTCCGCCTGCATTCCTTACCAACATATGCGGACAAGAGGTCAAACATACTTCAAGAACTTATGACACCCGGAACCTGCCCTGCGGATGCCGACGCTAAGCTTCGTAAATCCGATACCCGGCCGCCTTCGCGAGCCGGTTCAGCAGCGCTTCCCCAATGCCGTCCGGGCGGCAAGCCTCGGCCCAAATCCGCTGAACGCCGGCCTCGTCAAACCGCCTTAAGGCGGCATACAACCGGGAAGCCGCTTCCTCCAGCCGCCGCTCGCTGCCAAAGCCGATGACCAGATCGGCCCGGTAACGGTCCAGCCGCTCGTCGAAGGCAAGCACGCCCGTCTTCAAGCCTTGCGCGGCGGCGGCGGCTTCTTGCGCCTGGATGTAGGCGGCAGTCCGATCAGGCTCCCCTTGAACGAGCGTCAGCTCTCCTTGCGGCGCGTAATGCGTATATTTCATGCCTGGAGATCTCGGCGCGGCCGGAGCTTCCCGGCCGTCCTCGGCTTCCAGGACCAGCGCCTCGGGCAGTGCCGCCCGAAGCGCCTCGGCCGATACGCCGCCCGGCCTCAAAATGCGAATCGTCCGTTCGCCGTCCAGCTCCACGACGGTCGACTCCAGTCCGACTCCCGACGGCCCCCCGTCGACGACGCCGTCGATGCGTCCGTCCAAATCCTCCAGCACATGACCGGCCGTCGTCGGACTGGGCCTCCCCGACCGGTTGGCGCTGGGCGCCGCGACCGGACATCCCGCCAGCGACAGCAAGCGCAGCGCCAGCGGATGATCCGGCATTCGCACGCCCGCAGTGGACAGACCCGCCGTCACCAGCGGCGACAGCGCGCCCGGCTTTACCGGCAGCACCACCGTCAACGGTCCGGGCCAGAAGCGTTCCATTAACCGTTTCGCCAGCTCGGGATACGGCAGAAGCAGCTCCTCCAGCTGCCCGATATGGGCTATATGAACAATTAGCGGGTTGTCCGACGGCCGGCCTTTTGCCTCGAAAATGCGGGCAACCGCCGCGCTGTTGCGGGCATCGGCCCCCAATCCGTATACGGTTTCCGTCGGGAAGGCCACCAGCCCTCCTTCCCGGAGAACGGCCGCCGCCTCCGCAATCCGGCGCTCCGCGTCGCCTGCGTCTGCAGCCCGTTCGTTTCCATCGGCCGCTCGCCAGATGGCGGTAGATGTTTTCTTCATGATTTCAATCCTTAGTTTGGCTAAATATGATAAGCTGCCGCACCTTCGATGTCCGGCAATTTTACCGCTATTATAACACAATTTGTTCCGCTTGAACGTAAGCCGCAGCCGGCCGGTTCCCTCAGCGGCACGAGGCCCTATCTGGACGGATAGAGCCTCGCGGATCATCATTTGCCAAACAGCGATTTGATCCAATCGATCAAGGCCTCCAGCATCTCCCACAGAAAAAATTTGACTTTGGGCGCTTCTGCCTGGGTATCGGCTGCCTCCGCCGACGCCGTCCGAAGTTGAGCGCCGCCCTTGCCTTCGCCGGTCAGGCCTTCGTTGCCGGAAGCTTTCGCTTCGTCGTCAATCTTCGCAGCGCCTGTGTCTTGAACGGCTGCCGTGGAAGCGGAGGCTTCGCCCGTCGCCGCATCGACAAAGCATAATGGAGGGAACAGGACGCACCACCAATTTTGCCCCTTCCCTTCGCCCAGCGTAATGAGCAGCGCTTCGTATTCGCCAGCCGGATACACTTGGCTGCCGTACATTTTGGTCGGAAACTGAACGGGGCCGAGCTCGGCCGTAAACGCGTAGTCAAATCCGCGGCTGGCAAGCGTTTCGGCTACGATGCGCTCGATCTCGGGCATGCGGGCGTTAAGGGCGGCGCGGGCTTCCTCGATGGATGCGGGACCGTCCACCCAGCCGTTCATCGCTTTCACGATTTCGTCGCGGACGACGCGCTTGATCAATTGGTCGGCGGGCCGGTCCGAATGAGCGAGTATGCGCAGCCGGATCGCCTCTTCCGGAATCGCGCCGGTCGTCATGGCCGCGTCCGTCTTTTGGGCTTCCCAGCTCATAATCAATATCATAAGGGCAAATACAATCAATCCGTAAGAACGGCGGTAAGGATAACGATAAGGGCTGTTGGACAACGAAAACGAATAGGAAGAATTATAATAACGGGACATAAGCACAAGCTCCTCTCGCGTGCCCGTCGGCGCGCTTCGCTTGCGTTCCGGAACGTCTCTATCCGTCAGTATGTCCGCCTCGTCCCGCCTCTAAACCTATCAACCGCTTCAAATTAGTAGATTTCGATGAGCCTTTTTGATACAACTAAATAAAGTTGAACGAATCATTCGCTGCACGCGAGCCAAGCTGTTCGAGGAATCGGCTTATGATCGCTTTCGCAGAGGGATGCCTGGATTTCCTTGAACCGCATAACGGAGACCATCCCTCTGCAAAGGCGAACGCTGACGTTACTTCCGTTCGATTTCCCCATTCCGCTTGTTTTCGTTCGTTTCTGCAGTCCGATTCCCACTATTCCGCTTGTTCCGCATTTCAATGGATATAAAAATAAAAAGTCATCGAAGGGAGCGGCACCCATGAATATAAGCGACGCTTACGCCGCCTATCGTTCGCTGCTGTTCGGCCTGGCCTATAAAATGCTCGGTTCCGCGGGAGATGCGGAGGATGCCGTGCAAGAGGTATTCGCTTCTCTTCAGGAGCAGGAGCTGTCCGACATCCGGCACGTCAAGGCGTATCTGGCCAGAGCCGTCACGAACCGCTGCCTGAACGAGCTGAAGACCGCCCGCAAGCGCAGGGAAATCTATACGGGCGTATGGCTGCCCGAACCTCTTGTCTCTACCGCCGATGAAGATAACCCAGCTTCGGCCGTCGACAAACGCGAGGACGTCACATATGCGATGCTCGTCATGCTGGAGAAGCTGTCGGGAATCGAACGGGCGGTATTTCTGCTTCGCCATGCGATGGACTTCGATTACAGCGAAATCGCGGGCATTGTCGGCAAGTCGGAAACGAACTGCAGGCAAATGATGAGCCGGGCCAAGGCGAAGCTCGGCGCCCGTATCGCAGAGCGGGATTCGCAACAGGATTGGAGCAAGGCCGCCGCGCTGGCCGAAAGCTTCATCCACGCTTCGCGGGCGGGGGATACCGGCGCCTTGATCCGGCTTCTGTCCGAAGATGCCGTGCTGATGACCGACGGAGGGGGCAAAGTACGCGCCGCCATCTTTCCGATTATCGGCCGGGACCGCGTTACCGCTTTTATGGCGGGAGTCGTGCCGAAAGGATTTTTGCAAGAGACGTGCATCCCGGTTGTCGTCGGCGGCATGGCCGGCTATTTGACCGTGCGGGACGGCAAACCCTATCACGTATCCGTATTCGAGCTGAACGGCGACGGCACGGCCATATCGCGCATTTATATCGTCAAAAACCCGGATAAGCTCGCTCATGTCACAATTCCGCCGTCCATCTTGTCTTAGAGTAGAACGCAGCCCCCAGAGCCATGATCTAGCAGTGACATGATCTGCCTTGAACCATGATCTAGCCAGAGACATGATCTACCCTGAACCATGATCTAGCGGAGACATGATCTAGTCAGAACCATGATCTACCCTGAACCATGATCTAGCAGAGACATGATCTAGCCAGAGACATGATCTATGATTTTGGGCGGCTGCCGGATACTTAGAACAAGGGAGTGGATGTTAACATGAATCAAACGAAACGGGTTGTCATGTTCAAGGAGCTGCCGGAGGCTTACCGGGCAATGCAGGGGCTGGAAAGCTACATTCGACAAAGCGGACTCGACCACCGGCTGCTGGAGCTGATCAAAATTCGGGCTTCCCAAATGAACGGCTGCGCGTTTTGCATCAATATGCATACAAAAGACGCGCGGAACAACGGGGAGACGGAGCAACGGATTTACGCGCTGAGCGCATGGCGCGACACGAATTATTTTACGCCGGAGGAACGCGCCGTCCTGCAGCTCACGGAAGCGATCACCTTCATCTCCGAGCGTCATGTGCCCGACGAGGTGTACGAGGAAGCGGCTAAATACTTCGACAGCGTTGCGATCGGCAACATCATTATGGCGGCCGTTACGATCAACGCCTGGAACCGGATCGCGATTTCGACGGGCATGATGCCGGAGTAACGCGCAGACGGTCAATGCCGCCGGGGCATCCTGTCGAACTTACAGCGGGACTTGCAGCGGGATTTCTTTGGCTCATTCCTCGCTCTAAGGTCATGCGCGAACTTACAGCTCCAGTTGGACGGCTCTGCTCGCTCTCTAAGGTCGTGTATGAACTTACAGCGGGATTTCTTCGGCGCAAACCTCGCTCTAAGGTCGTGTATGAACTTACAGCGGGATATTTCTTTGGCTCATTCCTCGCTCTAAGGTCGTTTGCGAACTTACAGCTCGATTTGGACGGTTCTGTGCTCGCATTCTAAGGTCGTGTACGACTTGCAGCGGGATTTCTTTGGCTCATTCCTCGCTCTAAGGTCATGCGTGAACTTACAGTTCCAGTTGGACGGCTCTGCTCGCACTCTAAGGTCGTGTACGAACTTGCAGCGGGATTTCTTTGGCTCAAACCTCGCTCTAAGGTCGTTCGCGAACTTACAGCTCCAGTTGGACGGCTCTGCTCGCTCTCTAAGGTCGTGTATGAACTTGCAGCGGGATTTCTTTGGCCCATTCCTCGCTCTAAGGTCATGCGCGAACTTACAGCTCCAGTTGGACGGCTCTGCTCGCACTCTAAGGTCGTGTATGAACTTACAGCGGGATTTCTTTGGCTCATTCCTCGCTCTAAGGTCGTTTGCGAACTTACAGCTCGATTTGGACGGTTCTGCTCGCACTCTAAGGTCATGCGCGAACTTACAGCTCGATTTGGACGGTTCTGCTCGCTCTCTAAGGTCGTGTACGAACTTGCAGCGGGGTTTCTTCGGCTCAAACCTCGCTCTAAGGTCGTTCGCGAACTTACAGCTCGATTTGGACGGCTCTGCTCGCACTCTAAGGTCGTGTATGAACTTACAGCGGGATTTCTTTGGCTCATTCCTCGCTCTAAGGTCGTTTGCGAACTTACAGCTCCAGTTGGACGGTTCTGCTCGCTCTCTAAGGTCGTGTACGAACTTACAGCGGGATTTCTTTGGCTCATTCCTCGCTCTAAAGTCGTTTGCGAACTTACAGCTCGATTTGGACGGTTCTGCTCGCTCTCTAAGGTCGTGTATGAACTTACAGCGGGATTTCTTTGGCTCAATCCTCGCTCTAAGGTCGTTCGCGAACTTACAGCTCGATTTGGACGGTTCTGCTCGCTCTCTAAGGTCGTGTACGAACTTGCAGCGGGGTTTCTTCGGCTCAAACCTCGCTCTAAGGTCGTTCGCGAACTTACAGCTCGATTTGGACGGCTCTGCTCGCTCTCTAAGGTCGTGTATGAACTTGCAGCTCAAACTAAAGTCGAAAAGGCCCCCGAACCCGCTCTTCGAGAGCGGGTTCGGAGGCCTTTTTTCGAACACTTGTTATTACCAACGGGACGGAAGTGTGGCGAAAGGTCGAGTTCGACTTATGCGGCACCTGCGTTGCACATAGATGTAGACGAGATGCGGCCGGTCTTTACAAATCAAGGTGTATTCCGTTAAAGCTAGGGTTGGTTCCGAACCGCAATAATGTGGCGCTCGATCCCCGCATAGTCGTTGACGATGCGGATTTCGTCCCATGCGCCGAGCCTGTGCATCAGCTCCGCCACAATGCGGGGCTGTCCAATACCGAGCTCGAACGCAACGATGCGGGGCATGCGCCCGAGCTGCCGAAGCTGCCCAAGCATGCGGCGGTACGGGTCCAGCCCGTCCGCCCCGCCGACCAGCGCGAGATGCGGCTCGAAGTCCCGCACCTCGCGCTGGAGGCCCGGCATATCCGCCGCCGGTATATACGGCGGATTGGACACGAGCACATCGAGCGCGACGCCGATGTGCTCTCCCTCGCCCCCGGGAAGGATGGGGGCGAGCAGGTCGCCCTGCAGAAACGTCATGCGGTCCGCCGCCTCGTGGCGGGCCGCGTTTCTGCGGGCGACTTCAAGCGCGTCCGGCGACAGATCGGACGCGCATACGCGCCAGCCGCGACGCTGCGCAGCAAGCGTCACGGCAATGGCGCCGCTGCCGGTGCCGACGTCGAGCACCGTCGGCCCGGAAGCGGTCCGGCGCACGGCAGCATCTATGCCAGCCGTTTCCCCGGCATTGACTGCCGTCTCCGCTAGTCGGCCTGCGGCATCTCCGCTTACCGGCTCCGCCGCTTGCCCGCGGCCTGCGGCATCTCCGCTTACCGGCTCCGCCGCTTGCCCGCGGCCTGCGGCGTCTCCGCTTGCCGAATCCGCTGCTTGTCCACCGCACCGCGCCGGCTCCGCTTGTCCACGGCCTGCGGCGTCTCTGCTTGCCGGCCCCGCCGCTTGTCCGCGGCCCGCGGCGCCTGCGCCCGCCGCCTCCGGCCAAAGCCGGTCCGCGGCCTCCAGCACCGCCTCCGCGAGCAGCTCCGTCTCGGGGCGCGGAATAAGGACGGCCGGCGTCATATCGAAGGGCCGTCCGCAAAACCACTGCTCCCCGACGATATACTGGATCGGCTCGCCTGCCGCCTTGCGGCGCAGCAGCTGCTTCCACTGCTCTCTCTGGTCCGCCGGAAACGGTTCGTTCCAAAGCAGCAGCAGCTTCGCCCGGTCAATGCCCAGCGCATGCAGCAGCAGCAGCTCCGCATTGCTTCTGTCTTCCTCCACGCCGTTCGCGGCAAGCCAATCGGCCGATTGCAGCCAAGCTTCCCGCACCGTCATAGGCAATCGCTCCCACGGCGCCCGTCCTCCATGGTCATCCCTCATCCTTCTTCACCCCGCAGCCAAAAGTCAAAAAAACCGGACCGCCGACCGCTCGTTGCAAAGATGCGGCCAGCTATCCGGCTTTTACAGCACTTGAATCCGATTACGTCCCCATCATCTCGCGCTCAAGCTGCTCCGCTTGCTCGGCTAACGTCAAAGAGGAAATAATCTCCTCCATATCCCCGTTCATAACGGCATCGAGCTTGTGCAGCGTAAGATTGATCCGGTGATCCGTTACGCGGCTTTGCGGAAAATTGTACGTTCTGATCCGTTCGCTGCGATCTCCCGTACCGACTTTGCTTTTGCGCTCGCCGGCGTATTTCGCTTCTTCCTCCTGGCGGCGGATATCGTAAATCCGTGCCCGAAGCACTTGCAGCGCCTTCGCTTTGTTATCGTTCTGCGACTTTCCGTCCTGGCACGTCGCCATAATGCCCGTCGGCACGTGCAGCACCCGCACGGCCGATTTGGTCGTGTTGACGGACTGTCCGCCCGCTCCGCTCGAACAGAACGTGTCGATCCGGATATCTTTGTCGAGAATTTCGACCTCTACGTCCTCGACTTCCGGCATAACGGCTACCGTAGAAGTCGACGTATGAATCCGGCCGCCGGACTCCGTCACCGGAATGCGCTGCACGCGATGCGCGCCGCTCTCGTATTTCAGCTTGCTGTAGGCGCCTTTGCCGTTGACCATAAAGATGACTTCCTTGAAGCCGCCCAGATCGCTCTCGCTGTAATCCATCAATTCTACCCGCCAGCCTTGCGAATCGGCGTATTTCGTATACATCCGGTACAAGTCATACGCAAACAGCGCCGCCTCGTCGCCGCCTGCCGCGCCGCGAATTTCGACGATAACGTTCTTGTCGTCGTTCGGGTCTTTGGGCAGCAGCAGGATGCGAATCCGCTCATCCAGCTCTTCCTTGCGCGAAGTCAGCTCTTCGATCTCCATTTTGACCATTTCGCGCATTTCGTCGTCCAGCTTCTCGTTTTGCATCTCTTTGGCATCGCTCAATTGCTCCGATACCGCTTTATATTCCATAAAAGCATTGTAAGCCTCTTGCAAATCCGACTGTTCCTTGGAATACTCTCTCAGCCGCTTCGGATCGCTCGATACATCGGGATCGCACAGCAGCTCGCTAAGCTTCTCATACCGGTCGGCAAGCGCTTGTAGTCGGTCAATCACTTTTGTTCACCTCTATATATTCCATTAACATTATACGCTATTCAATATTATAACATAATGCCCCGGCTGTATCGATATGTGGATTATGGACAACGTTATCCCCAATTCCGCCAACCTGTCCACATGAATATCCACAAGTTGCCCACAAGCTGTGCACAACTTGTTCACAAAGTTATCCACGCCATCAAAAAAACCGCTGCACCAAAGTATAAATCGGCCCTACCGTTTCGATAAGCGCACTGGCAAATGACCCCCCACAAAACCGAATAAGCCCGCGTAAGGATTGTCCTTTTTTCCTTTCTCTTTCCCGCCGTAACCCCAACGAACCTGTCTAACGCTAATCGCACCGAAATTACAATTTTGAAAGTGTAACAAACCTCAGCGGCGCTATTAAGCAACATTCGGACGAAAATCATCCAATTGAGGGCAAATAAACTCTCTTGCGTTCGTAAGAATAATAAACTGCCCATTTTAAGCCGAATAAGCTTACTGAGGTTCGTTAGATTTTCGTTCGTTAGATTTTCGTTCGTTGTACCTCCCCACGCCAAAAAAATCAAGCCGGCCGAGTCCCGAAGGACCCGGCCGGCCTATCGAAATCGCCCAGCCTGCGTCGACTATCCCTACCCTTATCCTACACGTTAAAGCGGAAATGCATAACGTCGCCGTCACGGACGACGTATTCCTTGCCCTCCAGGCGAAGCTGGCCGCGCTCGCGCACCGCCGCCATGGAGCCGGCGGCCGCAAGGTCGTCGTACGACACGACCTCGGCCCGAATAAAGCCGCGTTCGAAATCGGAGTGGATAACGCCCGCCGCTTGAGGAGCTTTGGTTCCTTGACGGATGGTCCATGCGCGGACCTCCTGCACGCCCGCCGTAAAATACGTATAAAGGCCCAGAAGCTTGTAAGCCGCGTTGATCAGCCGGTCAAGCCCGGATTCGGACAGGCCCAGCTCCTCCAGAAACATCGCCTTGTCCTCGCCCTCCAGCTCGGCGATTTCGGACTCCACCTTGGCGCTGATCGGCACGACCTCCGCGCCTTCCGCCGCGGCGAACTCCCGGACGCGCTGCACGTATTCGTTGTCTTCCGCATTCGCAACCTCCTCCTCGCTGACGTTAGCCGCATACAGCACCGGCTTCATCGTCAGCAAATGCAGCTCGCGCACGAGCAGCTTCTCGTCGTCGGTCAAATCTACGCTGCGCGCCGACTTGTCCTCGTACAGCGCCTCCTTCAGGCGCTCCAGCACCTCGACCTCCTGCGCGATTTTTTTGTCGCCGCTCTTCAAGTTTTTGCGGGAACGCTCCAGACGCTTCTCGACGGATTCGATGTCCGCCAGAATCAATTCCAGATTAATCGTCCCGATGTCGCTGATCGGATCAACCTTACCCGCGACATGCGTAATGTTCTCGTCGCTGAAGCAGCGGACGACATGCACGATGGCGTCCACCTCGCGAATATGGGCCAAAAACTTGTTCCCCAGCCCTTCGCCCTTGCTCGCGCCCGCCACCAGGCCCGCAATATCTACAAATTCAAATGCCGTCGGCACGACATTGTTCGGCTTCACCAGCTCAACGAGCTTGTCCAGACGTTTGTCCGGCACTTCGACGACCCCTACGTTCGGGTCAATCGTACAAAACGGATAGTTGGCAGACTCCGCGCCCGCCTGCGTAATCGCGTTAAACAAAGTGGACTTGCCCACGTTCGGCAGTCCGACGATACCACAAGAAAGTGGCATTATTAATCAGCTCCTAGTCGTTTATATCTTCGGACATTATACCCCAGACCGGAGAGTTTGTGAAAGGCCGGCCCTCAATTTCCCTCTCTTCGCGGACAGCATGGGGCATGGAATCCGGGCGGCGCTTTTGCGCATAAGGATCGACGGGGGGGCGAGTCATCCAGGCGATATAACCTCGGACATACGTCTGGACGCTTCGAAATGCTGGAAAAATGTATAATTTTTGTTGATACGGAACGTTCCCTTATACTATTCTTAGTCAATTCATATGTTCGTCAAAATGATTGGAGGAGAAACCGTATGGATGCAAGCAGCATTTCCGATTTGCCTGAGATGGAAGCGCGAATTGTCGAGCATGGAGAACTGAAACTGATCGGGATTCCGTGCATCGGGCTGAACGACATGGGGGACAAATACCGTCACGCCAAAGACAGCTTGCTCAAACTTGCGGCCCACATGCCCCAAGTGACGGATGCGTCCGTGCAATACGGGATGTGGCCTCAAGTCCCCGGACAAGACGTGCCGGACACGCATGCGTATATTTTATTCGTGGAGGTTTCCGACTTTGAAGGCGTACCCGAATGGTTTGCGCGCATCGCCGTTCCTCCGCAACGCTGCGTTGCCGCTGCCAGCAAAGACGGGGATTTTGACGGCGCCGGACGCGTAATCGACGCATTTATTGCCGAACGCGGATGGACGGTCTCCGCCGGAGAACGCGCGTATACCATTTGCGAGCGTTACCGCTACAACGCCGAAGGCTTCGCCAGGTATTCGCTTCCGATCGTTCCCTCCCCTGTCTAGGGAAAGGGAAGAAATTATCATTTGTACAGTTGTTAACGCTGCAACGCCAATACCTTTACCAAACAAACGCGACCGCTCCCCGATCAATTCAGAGAAGCGGTCGCTGCACGGTTATAAACCCTGCTCCATGACCTCCGTTGCGATGCTGCACAGTAGTCTATTTCAGCCTGATCGCCAGCTCCGTCGCGTCGCCGTACCGGGTCAGCACATAGCGGCTGCCGTCTTCGCCCGCTTCCTGCTTCCACCCTTCGGATGCGATCTCCAGCCCGCCCGGCGCGTACAGCTTGATTTGCTGCATGCCTTTGCCGGACCAGGCGATGCGCAGCTCTTCGCCGGCCCGCTCGATCTTCACCGGCATGTTGGCTCTTTCGATGCGAGGCTCGTCCGGCAGCTCCGTTCGAAGCGTTATCCGGGCCTCCTCCACACCGCCAAAATAAAGCGTCTTGCCCCGATACATCGCAATCGGCGCGTCCGTAGCCGGCACATAGCCCTTATACCGGGCGCCGAGCTCCGCCTTGTACCCGACGGCGGGCAAATAACTGCGCACCTTCTCCTGCAGCTTCGAATCCGGCGCCGTCGCCCAATCCATCTTCCGGAGGCCGGCTGTGCGCACCGTAACGGCCAGCTGCTTTTTCGTCCGGATCCGGTTCTGAATGGCGCTGGAGACGTTCTTCAGCAGCGGCGCGTCCAGCTCCGATCGAGCCTGGAACACCGCCATATAACTGCGGAACATCTCCTCCTCCGTCATGAAGTTGTAATCATGGTCGTCGCGGAAGCGGTCCAGAAACTGCACTTTTTCGGCGTATCCCGCCTCTTCCGGCCGTTTCAGAATCGGGTATTCCATATGGTAAAAATACGTCAAAGGCATGTCGAGTGCCGCATACGATTGGAACGCTTCTTCGAACACCGCCATGTTCGGCGCGGGATTGGCGACGACAAAGGGCTCCGTCCGCTCGCCGCTCGCCAGCAGAAACGGCATCGTCCACAAATATTCTCCGGCCAGCGTCGGCTCGTACGGATTGCCGGCCGGGCGGAAACCGGAATTCCACCAAATGCCGGAAGCCATTTCCGTACGAAGCGTCTGATCCGGTACGAGATTGTTGATGCGCCACGTATGCTGATTCGTGCCGACATGCTCCCAGGGCAGTCCGTACGCCTCGAACGCTTGACGGTGCAGCTCGATTTCCTCCGCCTCCAGCTCGGGACTTTCATAGCTGTGAAAGAACAGATGCGGCTGGATCTCGATGCCGAACGATTGCGCGTAGGCAAGCGCCCGCTCCAGCTGTTCCCGGTACGGATATTGCGGATCGTCGACAGCTGTCGGGAATCCGAACAATGCTCCGCCCGCCAGCAAATCCAGCGTGCCGTCGCCGTCGATATCGGCCAGAGCCGGCACGGCATTTCTCCCGGCCCACAGCCGATGATCGCCGAACGGATTAAGCGTCTTGCCTTCCGCATAGCGGCCGTCCGTAAGAGTAATTTGCCCATCTTCTCCGGCCTCGGCCGTCCATATGCGAATAAACCCGTCGTTGTCGCCGACAAGCAGCTCCGCCCGGCCGTCGCCGTCGTAATCGGCAATGCGCGGCGCGGCGAAGGACGCCTCCGTCCCCGTTTCCGCACCCGGCATCGAGGCCTCCAGCTCCGCAACGGGCCCGCGCCATTGCACCTTGCCGTCGGCGGCCGCCGTCCCGGCGACAAACAGCAGTCGGCCGTCGCCGGTGCCGACGACCAGATCGCTGACGCCGTCGCCGTTCAGATCGCCGATGGCCGGCGCCGCATAGGCTCCCGCTCCGACGTCGGGTATCGCGCCGTCCAGCTCCCTGAACGAGAATCCGCCCTCGTTCAAATAGACGCGCAGCCGGCCGCTGCCGTCTCCGACGATCAAATCGGGACGGCCGTCGCCGTTCAAGTCCGCCGCCGCCGGAGCGGCATAGCCGTCCAGCCGCAGCGGCTCCCCGCCGGCCAGCGTCGCCGGTCTGCCGCTGCCGAGACGCCAGCCCAATTCGCTTCGGCTGCCCTCATATAGAAGCACCTCGCCCGAAGCGGAGCCGACGATCAGATCGGCAATGCCGTCGCCGTTTACATCGAGCGCATCGACATAAGCGCGGTACGGCAGCTCGAGCTTCTCCGACAAGCTCTTGAACTCCGGATAGGCTTCCAGAACAAACGGCCCTCCGCCCTCCATTTGCGCAATGTGGCCGGATGCGTACTGGGAGTGGACGTTTTCCCCTTGGTACGCCGGCTCTTCGTCCGTGCCGACATTCGGGTGATAGACCAAGCCTTCCTTCCAGACGCCCCACTCGTACGTTTCGCGCGCCAAGGAAAAGGAAGGAATCTGATCGTATTCCTTTAAGTAATCGATCCACTTTTCCATGCCGCCGTCGCGGACGGAGGTGCCCACCTCAAAATGGTTTTGCCACGCCATGGCCGGCCGCCCGTTCGTGCCCAGCACCTTCTGGATGCTGTAGCCCCGTTTTTCCTTCGACACAAAATCGGCGAACGCATTGCGCAGCTGATAGCCGCCCGCCGCAAACGTAAAGTTGAAGTACGGCTGTCCTTCGCCCTCGCGAGGCTGCAAATCGAAGCCGGTCGCATAACCGTTGCCGGGGAGCAGGCCGCCGGCGAACAGAACCGCCCCTTTGCCGTACCGGTTCAGCGTGTACAGCGCGACGCCGTTCTCGCCGGCGGCAAGCGTCCGGGCCGTCGAAGGGACGACGCCCATGCCGGGCTCAAGCTTCGCCAGCCTCTCCTTGTTGTAATACATCGCCAGATCGCGGTGAAATTGTCCGGCGACCTTCTGCAGCTCGCCGGCATTGCCGTCCGCTTCCGGCAGCGACAGCTCGGCCGGCAGCTCCGTCACGGGAGCCAGCTCCTTGGCGCCGATCAGCTTCAGAGACAGCGCTTGATGCAGCGCATTTTCCGCAAACAGCAAGCCGCCCCCGTCGACGTACCGCTCCATGGCGCGCGACAGCGCCCCCGCATCGGCAGCATCCGCCAGCGAACGGTCGAGGTATACGGCGCTGTAGCTTTTCAGCTTGCGGTCGGACACCGGCCATGCGGCCGCTTCCGTCTCGACGCCGACAACAAGCGTCTGCCGCAAATGCTGCAGCGCGTCCAGATACGTATCCCGGCCGTCTGCATGCAGCACCAAGATGCGCAGAACGTCCGGCTTAGCCGACCCGTGTATGGCGCCGATCGCGCTGACCAGCAGCACCAGGCACACCAGCGCCGTTATAGCGAGCTTTTTGCGCATGCCGCATTCCTCCGTTTCTTACCGCTTGTCCGTCTGCGGCATTTATTGTCATTAAGGCAGCGTAACCAGCCCTTTCAAGATCCGCTCCGCCGTCTCGAGATCCGCGCTGAAAAAGATCGTGCCGAACGCAATCAGCGCGTTGACGACCGCGCAGCGCGCCCAGAACTGGAGCTTCGACACTTTGCGCTTGTTGACCGTCGTCTGCTTGAACACATTTTCCAGCGCCAGCAAGACGCCATGATAGAGCCCCCAAAGGATGAACAATGGATGAATGCCATGCCAGAGACCGACCAACACCATGACGAAAAAGGCCATGAACGCGGAAAATGTGCGGCTCGGAGCTTTCGGAGCGAACGTCTGGAACACATGATCCCGGAACCAGTCGCCCAGCGTCGCGTGCCAATTGCGCCAAAACTGCGTTAGCGTCGGAGACGAAAACGGCTTTTTGAAGTTTTCCGGCACCTGAATGCCCATCAAACGCCCGAAGCCGATCGCAATATCGGAATACCCCGAAAAATCGAAATAAAGCAAAATGTAAAAAACGATCAGAACGGCCGCGCTCTGCGCCGTATCCAGCTCGCCACCGAGCAGCCGCTCGTACACCGTCATCAGCAGGCTGACGAGCACCAGCTTTTTGAACAGGCCGCGAATAATCCGCTTGACGCTCCATTCCAGCGAGCCGCTGTCCAGCCGCCATTCGCTTCTCACATCCCGCAGAAAGTCGTGCAGCTTCATGATCGGACCGGACGTAAACGTCGGGATGAACAGCAGATAAGCGGCGTATTCGCTCAGCTTCGGCGCGCGTTCCGCCACGTAATACGCATGGAAGAAGGAATTGATCACCTTGAGGAGCGTATAGACGAGTCCGAGCAAAATAACGGGAGCGAACCATGCATGCGTCAACAAGCCTCCCGCGAACATGCGCAGGATCAGCAAAGCCGCGATATTGGCGAGAACCGCCCCGGCGAACGCCGGCTTGCGCCAAGCGCCTGCGCTCCCCAATATGATGCGGTATAGCGCAAAGTTAAGCCCCGCGTACAGAACGGCAAAGACGGCCAGCTTGCCGCTGTAGACGGCCAGAAACAGGACGCTGAGCAGCAGCATGGCGTAAGGCCGAAGCTTGACTCCGGCTCCCTTCCACAGGCCGAGCCCCGAAAGCAGCGCCGCCATGGCCAATAGCGACAGGATCGTGCCCGCATTCAGATACCACATAATTAGAATCCCTCATATATAAAAGTTCCGTGCCCCGTAAAAAAAGCGATCACGCAAAGCAGCATGACCAGGTACACGAGAACTTCCGCGATTTTTTTTATGATTCTGCCGCCCATTGATCCAGCTCCTTCGTAAACAGCGGACGTCCATGCTTAAAGTTCAGATGGCCGAGATCGTGAAAGTGCTCCCGTTCGAACTTGTCCGTCCAATCCGTATAGTCGATGCCGGCCGCCGCCAGCTTCGCCTGCACCTCGGCCTTGATCTCGTCGACGTAATCCGGATTCGGCAGCGCCCCGGAGTTCCATGGCATCCACAGCACCTTCACCCGAATGCCGTTCTCCTTTGCGTAGCCGATCACGTCGTCCAAGGCGTTCAGGTTATTCCGAAAATCGTCCAATGTTTTGATATAATATTTGCTCTTGTATTCCGCAATCTTCTTGCCCAGCTCTTCGTCGTCCAGCGTGCCGTAATACAGCTCTTTGGCGTACAGCTTCTTCAGGTTGATCTCCAGAGGCTCGCCCTTCAGAAGAGGAACGGCATACTTCTCGGCCGCCGCCGACAGCTTATCCCGGTAAAAATACAAATAAGGCTCGTACCATTTCTGATGCCATGGATAAGACGGGTCGGTCGGCAAGTCGTCCATAAACGTAAACAGGTTCAGTCCGATCAGCAGCTCTTCCTCGACGTCGATCAACCCTTTGCGCAGCATGGCGTCGAGGTCGGTAACCTTGCCGTAGTTCATGCCCAGATTGACGTAGCCGGCGCTGGAGTTATGGGCGTCGTAGGCGGCCACGACCGACGAGTTGCCGAAAAACGCTTTGCGCCATTCCGTCTCCGGATGATCGTGCAGCGTCTTTTGGTAATCGTTTTTGGAAAACACGTCAAACCGGCCGACCGGATCCCATGTCTCCAGCAGCCCGTTCGCCGCGAGGAAAGACAGCAGCAGCGCGATCAGAAACGCGTTTTTGCGTAAAAATCCCAGCATGCGCATTTCACCAACTTATTCAGCGTAATCATGATTCGGACTTGCCGGGCAATTTCTTGTACATCGCCTGCAGCACGTCCCGGTAGCCCCCGGCCTCCCAGAACCGCTTGCCTCTCGGATTGCCGCTCAGCACATGCAGCTCGACATAGCCGATGCCCTGCTCCGCAAAGTCCCGCTCCAGCGCCTCGACGATCCTCCGGGCCAGCCCCGATCCTCGGAACTCCGGCTCGACATAGACGTCGTGGATAAAACCGATAAACGGCATTTCTTCATCAAATGGCTTATACTTCTTGGGCGTACGGATCATGCTGCCGAACCCGAACCCGACTAGCCGGCGTTCGTCTTCGGTCCCGTTATCCGCAGCGGCTCCCGCACCGGCTTCCGTGTCGCTTACCGCTTCCGCGACATACAACACGTACAGCTTCGATTTCAGCTGCGCCTGCAGCAAGCCGTCCACCTCGCCCGGATTCAGCTCCATCGTCATGCCGAAGGAGCGCTGTTCCTCGTACATACGCTTGTAGAGCGATCCGGCCGCAGCCAAATCGCTCTCCTTCATTTCCCGAACATGAATGCCGTCCGTCTGCCGGTCAGCCTTCATTGGACCGTTTCCATTCGTTGAAATCTTCGACGAAACGTTTCGGCCATTGGGACTCGTCCAGGCCGTATTGCGCCAGAAACGCCAGAATGAACCGCTCCAGGCCGAACGCCAGGCAGCCGGTAACGGCCGGGCGCTTGCCCGCCTTAATGTTGAACGCATTGCCGAACGTATTGCTGTGGAAGTTGGACGACGACACGGAAATCGTCGTATCCAGATACGGAATGGTCATGCGCAGCTCGAACTTCATCTCCTGCTGGCGCTGGAACGACGCCTTCACCTCGTAATCGCTCGTAAAGAACGGATCGTTGGCGTTTTCCAGATGGCAGTCCAGCTCCCATTCCGTGACGAGTCCCTTCAGCAGCTCGATCGATTTCAGGCGGTTTTCTTTGACGAAATCCGGTTTGCCGACAAAAATAACCTCGCGCATCGTAAAATCGAGCAGACGACCGAAGTCGCGGTGGTTGCCGGATTCGTAGCGATGACACTTGGACACGGCCGTGACGATCGTGCCGTCGCCTTCCAGCTGCTCGTCCTGCATGCCTTCGTAGCAGTGGTAGCAAGTAGCCGGATTGATCATATATTGCGGCTTCGCCGCCGCCGCGTTCAGATCGACGCGCGTCTCCGCCGACCAGCCGCCCGCTTCCTTGATCGCCTGAGAGAACGCCTCGATGACGGACAGATCCTCCCGCAGATGCGTCACAAACTGGATATGCTCCGGAAACGACGTGAAGTGGTTCGTTTTGTTCAGCGTCGCGCCGTTGATCACGACGGGATAATATTCGTGCTTCGCCCCGAATTTGGCCGCAATCTTCCGGACGATGCTATCATCCAGGAAGCGCACCAGCGTCGTAAACGGCTCCCGGAAAATGTACACGCCGGGATCGAGCTGGCGAATGATTTTGCGCTCCGCCATCTCGGCAATAATCGGGCCGTTGTACGGCACACTGGCTCTATTTTCGAAATAGATCGCTTGCTTAAAGGCATATTCATGGCTGGAAAAGCGGCGAAGCAGCTTCCGAATCTGCTCCTCCATCTTGCCCGTGTCGACCGAATCGCGGTGGACGATCCGCAGCGAGCCGCCTTCCGCCGTAATTTCCTCAATGCCCTCGTCTACAAAATAAGCGGCGTATACGAGCTGCTTCACAACATCCGCATTGTCCGCATTCAGCTCAAGTATAGTCGTTGTCGTCGCCATCGGTCAGTTCGCCCCCAGCTTCGATGCGATAAAGGAAGCGATCTCGTTGACCGTATTCATGGAAGTGGTCATCAGATCCTTCTTGGTCACTTCGACGCCGAAGCGGCTTTCCACGAATGCGGTCAGCTCCGTTGCGCCAAAGGAGTCGATATAGCCGTAATCAAACAGGTGAACGTCGGGCGTAAACTCGTCGTCGTCCGGCTCCACCCCGAATTTGTCCATAATATGATCGATTAATATGCCTCTGATTTCATCAAGCGTCATGACACCGTTTGCCCCTTTCGGATGGATCGCCTTACGATCGCTTTTCAAGCAGAAACGGCTTGTCCCGGCCTTGTGCGGGCGGGACAAGCGCGCTAACGTCAACTTTCATATGCCTTTCAAAATACCTTGCGTTTGTATGAAACCTTCAACTATCAATGATACCGAATCGGACAAAGGGTGTCAACGAACGCGGGAAGCGGCGCCGCCTCCCGGCGGTTGTCGCTCCGGCCTCCGCTTATCGATCGAAGCGTATCGCATCATAGTTGAACCTGCAACCGGGGCATACTAAAGCGCGCCGGGGAGGTGAACGACGAAATGGAAAATCAGACGCACAAAGGCAACTACAAGGCCACTACCAAAATGAAAGCGAAAAATCAGGACATGGCGTTCGTCAACGACACGGTCGAGGACGCCAAATCGGTTACCAACTTCGCCGAGACGAAGCATAAAACACACTAAAAGAAAAACCAGACCCATACCTGGCGCGTATGGGTCTCTTGGTTGGACTACATCTTCAATGTAATTCAAAAGGCGGAACTATTAAAGGCAACCAAGATTCAAACGATTTATCGTTCATGGCCATTGTCTGGGAAGTGCTGCTGGGTTGATTTGGACGATTTATCGCTCAAAACCATAGTCCCGGACGTGCTGCTGGGCCATATTGAACGATTTATCGTCAAAGCCATCGTTTGGACCGGATTGCTGCGCTGATAGGAACGATTTATCGTTCACTCCCATCGCGAGGGATATCAACTCTCGGTTAGAGCCTGTGACGTCACCCTTTGACCGCGCCTTCCGTCAACCCCTTCTCGATATACTTCTGAATGAACAGGTACACGATCAGCACCGGGAAGACGGTAAGCGTGACGGCGGTCGCCATCAGCCCGAAGTCCGTTCCGTATTGCGAGCTGATCTCGCTGAGCAGCGCCACGATCGGGCGGACATTTTCCTTGTTCACAAATATAATCGCCGAAAACAAATCGTTGTACGACCATAAGAAAACGAAAATGCTCGCAGATGCGAAAGCCGGCCTTGCGATCGGCAGAAACACTCTCGTAAACATCGACCAGCGGTTGCAGCCGTCGATAAACGCCGCTTCCTCCAGCTCCTTTGGGATCGTCGCCATATATCCGGCCAGTACAAGCGTGGCAAACGTCAGATTGCCGGCCGTATGCGGCAGGATAAGGCCGAGATGGGTATTGACGATTTTCCACTGGATCAGCAGCTGATAGACCGGAACGACGGTGGCGAACGCCGGAATCAGGAGGCTGGCGTACAATATGGAATAAATATATCTTCTGCCCCGGAACCGGAACCGGGCCAGCACGTACGCCGCCAGGCCGCCGAACAGCAGCACCAGCAGCACCGTGCTTCCGGACATGATCAGGCTGTTTCCATAGCTTTTGAATATATTGATCCTCTCGAATGCCGTTGTATAGTTAACCGTTACGGGATTCCATGCGATGGAAAAGGAATTGTTCATGACGTCGCGCGACACTTTGAACGAATTGTTCATAACCCAGAACAGCGGATAAATGGTCGTCATGGACCAGACGATCAATATCGCGTACATCACCGCCGAATTTAGATTTACGTTGATTTTCCGTTTGGCCGCCGGACGGTTGACCAGCTTGCCTTGAACGATTGGCTGCATCGTTGTCCCCCCTAACACAGCTTAATAGGTGATTTCCTCTCTCTTCAGAAGACGGTTGGCAAGAATGGACAGCAGCACGCCGAACACGACAATGTAGATGGCAATGGTCGAGCCGTAGCCGAAGTTTTGGTCCACGATCGCTTTTTTGTACATATACGTGCCAAGCACCTCCGTGCCGTTCTGCCCCCTGGTCAAGACGAAAATAAACTCGAACACTTTGAGCGTTCCCGTAATGGCCAGCGTGATGACGACTTTAATATCGCTCAGGATGAGCGGAATCGTCAGCATGAACGTCTTTTTGACGCCCGATATGCCTTCCAGCTTCGCCGCTTCGTAGAAATCGGACGGTATTTTGGACATGGCCGTTAGGAAGAGGACAAAATAAAAGCCGACGTAATGCCATACCGTAGGAATGGCCACCGCTTTGAGCGCCGTGGAGTCGCCGAGCCACAGCACCTTGTCGATGCCCCAGCTTTGGAGCAGATTGTTAAGCATGCCGAATTGATAGTTGTAAAACAGCACGAACAGCAGCGCGATGGCGGTCCCCGATATGACGACCGGGAAAAAAAACACCATCCGGAAAAACGCCTTGCCCTTGGAAATGTTGTCGACCAGCACCGCCAGCAGCAGCGCGATGCCGACCTGGAATACAATGACGTACAGCATCAGCTCCAGCGTATGGAGCGTGGAGGCGGCCAGCAGCTCGTCCCGGAACAGCCGGGCGAAGTTGTCGAAGCCGACGAACGTCTTTTCAAAAAAACCTTTCGTACGAAAAAAGCTGAAATACAAGCTCTTGAAAAACGGGTAATACAGAAAGATCGACATGATCACTGCGGCTGGCAGCAGAAACATCAAGATATATTTTCTATCGCCCTTCATCCTTATCACCTTTGATGTTTATTTTTGAACGCTTCACTTGCGCAGCGGCTGCCGCCGCTTCCTGTAAATGATCGTCGCCGCCCAGGTGGCGGAGGGCGGCGACGATCGAAATGGTGAATGCGTTACGATTGCGGCATCCGGTTATTTCTTATTGGCGAGTTCGACTTCTTCGGCTTTCTTGATCGCTTCTTCCGCCGTTCTTTCGCCCTTCAGCACCGGCGCAATGTTCGCGCGGAGCTCGGAGAACGTTTCGGGCGCCACTTTGGAGTCGATCGGCGTACTGATCGACGTCGCTTCGCCGATCATGGTAATGCCGTCCTGAGCCGCTTGCGGACGTCCTTCGATCGTCACGTCGGCGGCCGGCGTTCCGCCGTTGGCAGCCGCGATGTTTTTGATCGTTTCAGGCATTGTCAGATGCTTCAGCAGGGCGATCGCGGCGTCTTTTTTGTTCGCATCGTCGTACGTCGACTTCGGCAGGTAGAAGCCGGAGCCGAAGCCGCCTACGATGTCCTTGCCTGTGCCTACGCCGCCCGGAATAGCCGGGAACGGAATGACGGTCGTGTTGTCGATCGTTTCTTGCTGCCAGCCGCCCAGCGCCCAGGAGCCTTCAATAATCATGGCCGCCAGTCCTTCGGAGTAGTAGTTGCCGGCCATCGTCAGATCGATCGTGGCCGCGTCTTTCGGGAATGCGCCCAGGTCGTACAGCTCTTTCATCGCTTCCAGGCCTTTGGCCCAGTTCGGATCGACGCCGTTCGCCAACCCTTTGTTCTGGCTTTCCGGACCGGCGGCGGACAATACGAAATGCTCGATCAGGTAATGAGATTGGTCGAACGGTCCGGACAGCGGGATAATCCCTTTGGCCGACAGCGTTTGAACCGCCGTTTTCAGCTTTTCCCAATCCGTCGGCAGCTCGAGGCCGTTGTCGGCAAAAATTTTCTTGTTCACGAACAACCCTTCGTAATAGCCGGTCAGCGGCAGCGCGTAAATTTTGCCGTCCGGCGCTTTGACCGATTCCAGGGCGGCCGGCGCAAAGCCGTTTTTCCATTCGGCGTCGGCGGCCAATATTTCGTCCAGCGCCACCACTTTGCCGGCGTTAATGATGTCTTGCGCGTCCGCTCCGATGAAGTAGAACAAAATGTCCGGCTCGTTGCCGCTCGTCATGTCCGTATTGACTTTCGTCCGGAAGCCGTTGTCGTTGGCGGACATCGTATCGTTCTCGATTGTGACGTGCGGGTTGTTGGCCGTAAACCCGTCCAATGCGGCCTGGAACGCCTCGCGGGCCGTATCCGTTCCGCCGAACGTCGAGAATACGCGAAGCTTGACCGGATCGGGAGCCTTTTCCGTTTCTTTGGGCGCATCGGTCGGAGCGTTCGTGCTTCCGCCATTGCTGCCGCCGTCGTTCCCGCCTGTCGTGCCGCCTCCGTTATTGCCGCCGCAGGCCGCCAGGAACATCGTCATCGCGAGCAGCATGCTGACCAGCGTAAATGCTGTTTTTTTCACTTGCAGATTCCCCCTCAAAGTGTAATTCGACGCGTCTCGCATCGTGAGCGAATCACGTTGCAATAAAAATGTTAGGCCATCGGAAAGGGCCCAGTCAACGCGGTTTGGGGGTACATTCCTACGGTTCGGCGGGGGATATTTCGATACGTTCGAGGGGCATAATTCGATGAAAAAAGGGGAAATTTCCGGGCTGTTTACGCGGAGGTTCAGATAGGTCTTTGGGAGGGGGAAAATTATGTGATGAGATCATGTCATGGCAAAAAAAGCTTTCCCCGGCGGGAGCTCCTGTCGAGCTTCGCGGGGAAAGCTTGTTGTCGGCCCTTACAACGGAATGCTGCGTTCCATCACGGCCGAATATGGGCATGAGCGTTTTTCGCGGACGAACCGGCTTGACGCCGCTACATGCGAAGCGGAGCTTCCTGCAGCTCGGCCCGCTTTTGCAAATAACGGTAGAACGCGATCGCCGCTTCCGCTCTCGTCACTTCCTTGCCGGGCAGGAACTTGCCGTCGGTCAGGCTCATAATGTTGAGTCCGACCGCAATGGCTGCCTGGCCCTTGTTCTCGATGCTGGCGGAATCCTTGAAGTCGGAGCGGAAAATATGGTCATGGTTCGCCAGGGTGTTGTAACCGAGTGCCCTGACGATCAGCTCCGCCATTTCGTCGCGCGTCACATACGCGTCCGGCTCGAAGCTGCCGTCGCCGATGTCGATCAGATTTTGCTCCAGCGCGCTTTGGACATAGGCAAACAGCTCCGAATCCGCAGCCACGTCTCTGAACGCCATCTCTTTGACGGCGCTGCCGCTGTCTCCCGCAGCCATGGCATAGCCGTAGAAACGGCCTTCGCTTCTGGCCAGCACCAGCATCTTGATCAGCTCTCCGCGCGTAATTTTCTGACTTGGCCGAACCTCGCCTTCCTTCAGATCAAGCGCTTTGTAGGCGACCATCAGCTTCAGCGGCTCCTCTGCCCAGTGGCCCGCAATGTCCGATGCCGTCGGCTTCTCGAGCGCGGTCGACGCGCCCGTTTCCCGGTTCCGCCACTCGCCCGTGGCGGCGTCGAGGAACACCGATTCGTCCAGCTCCATCGCCGCCAGACGGTAAACCAGCTCGACCTTCGCCCGGTAGTCCACGTCTTCCTGCGCGATTTCCCCAGACGCCAGCATCAAGTTGTATTTCTCGATCGGAAGCGGACCGCCGTTCCACCAGTAATCCTCGGATAAGCGATAGTTCAGCTGAATAGAATAGTAGTCCAGCCATTTGGCGACGGCCGCTTCTCCGCCGATCGTTTTCGGAAGCTCGGCCGGGTAGTCGTACGACAGGATTGAGCTGTAGTAGTTCTCGATCTCGCCCGTGCGCGCATTGACGGATACGCTGATCCGGTCGTATTCGGCCAACGCCCCGTTCACTTTATGCCTGAACGTAAAGTAATACGAATAAATGTCCTCCGGCTTCGCCTTTTTGTATTCCTCATGGTCCGCTGTGTTGAGATAAAGGCTGTCGGACAGCCAAGGCAGCTGCTTCTTGACGGCCGCTTCGGCCGTCGCCACGGCCTGCTCCAGCGTCAATTGGCCGGACTGCTGCTTCTCGTCGTAATAGTAGCGGTTGAAGCTCTCAATGACGCCGGTGTTCCCGTCCACGTTGGCGTAAATATAGCCCGAGCTCTTGCCGTTCGTCTTCACTTCCCAATTGAGCGACCAGCTGCGGACCGAATGCCCTTGTTCATTCTCGTGTTCGTTCAGGCTGGACCCTGACAGCTCGATGCCCTCCGGCAGGCCGAACGCTTCCTTCACCTTCTGGATCGCCTGCTCCTCCGTCAGCGACGCCGCCTTCGGCTTCGTTCCAAGCGGCTTGTCGGAAAGCGGCTTGTCGGAGAGCTTCTCCCCACGTCTGTAGTAATTGTCGCTCAACTTCTCGCCGGTCGCCGCGTCGATCGCAAACGGCGCAAGCTCATAGCTCAATACTGGCTCCATCTTGCCGCCGTCCTGACGGTGCGGCAAAATATACGTCAGCTGCGGCTGCGCGGCTTTCTTGACCGCGGCTTCCGCTTCCTGGCTCGTCAACGTTTGGCCGGGAGCCGGAAACTCAATGGTGTCGTCCCATTGCAGGCTGTAATTCGTCAAGTGGCCCTCGCTGTCGATCGTGATGCGAATATTGTTGGATGGAAATGCGATGCCGTTGACGACGCGCTCAAACAAAAATTGATGACGCACCTCGCCGGACAGCGGAGGCAGCAACGGCACCCCGTAAGTATCGTGAAGCTTGGCATTGCTTCCGTAATCCGGAGCCAGATCCGCAATAAATTTTTCCGCCAGCTTCTTCGCCGCTTCACGATCCACCTTGAGCGGATAGACGGGCTTGGCGGACGGGTTGTTCGCATACGTCGAGAAGCCGTACAATTGGCCGGTCACGGCGTTGATCGAAGTGTTGATGCTGCCTTGATGCTTCCCGTTCACCGTCTTGTTGAATTCCAGATACCACATATGACGGACGCCGTTCGACAGCTTCTCGGCAGACATGCGAGAGCTGACCAGTCTGTAATCTTCCGGAATGCTGACGTACTTGCGAACGAGCTCCTCCGCCTTCGCTTTGGTCATCTTGGCGTCCTGCACCGACACTTCTCCTTGACTGCCGTCCTGCTCTTCGGCCGCCGAGCCTTCCTTGGAAACGCTTTCGGATGGATTCGCAGCGTATTTGCGGCTTTCCGCCGATGCGGCCGATGCCGCAGGCAGCGCCAGCGAGCCCGCCAGTACGGCGGACAGCAGCAGCAAAGCCAGCTTCTTATTCTTGAACGTCATCACCATTACACCCCTCCATGGCACGTTGGAAATATATACATAAAAATTAGACGCCCAACACGTGCCAAAAGTTGCATGAATGCGCAAAAAGAAAAACCGCCGGCAATGCGGCCTCAAGCCGATCGCCAGACGGTTTCGAAATCGTTGTATTTCAACAGCTTAGATTTGGTTCGAAATTTTCGTTTTCAGCGCGTCTTTGCTTTGCAGACCGACCATTTTGTCCACAGGCTGGCCATCCTTGAACAGGATGAGCGTCGGAATGCTCATCACGCCGAATTGGGATGCGAGTTCAGGCTCTTCGTCGACGTTGATTTTGCCGATGAACGCCTTGCCTTCCAATTCTCCGGCCAACTCTTCCACGATTGGAAGCTGCATTTTGCACGGTCCGCACCATGGCGCCCAGAAGTCCACCAAAGATACGCCGTTTTGCACGCTTTGCGCGAAATTGTCTTTTGTTATCGCTACTGCTCCTGCCATTGCAATCATCTCCTCTGACTAGTTATATGATGAAGGGATTCCCCGACTCACCGCATTTATTGCGTTTGCTGCTCGCAGGCTTTGATCTTCCTAAGCACGTCGCCGATCGTAATGGCGCTGAAATGCTGCTCCAGTTCCTTCTCGGCCCTGCAAAATATGCCGTACATGACTTGGTTCATGTTCGAGCCTACTACACAGTCCATCTCCGGATTGCCGGAGCACCAGCTCGGTATAAGCGACCCTTGCGCCATGACGCGGTAAATGTCGGCCAGCGTGACGGATTCCGGATCGAGCGTAAGACGGTATCCGCCTCCCGATCCTTCCCTTGTCTCCACATAGCCGCCCCGGCGCAAACCGCTCATCACTTTGCGGATGCGTGCCGAATGCGTGCCTACATTGTCGGCAATCATTTCGCTGCTCGCCATCTTGTCGGGCAAATATGCCAAGTAAACGAGACTGTGTACGGCAATCGTAAATTCACTGTTCACGGTGACGGCCTCCCTGCGTTATACTGTAATAATAAACATTACAGTTGAAAATGTCAATAGCGCATGAAGCCGAAGCGTCTCGAATAGATTGCGCACGCAGCTTGGCTCTTATGCATCTTCCAACATAGCCGCGAATACATATGAAATGAAGTTCCATCAAATCGCCGCATGGCTGGGCGGGGAGGTGAACCAGATGGGGTTGTTCGGAAGCCGGTGGGCAGCGATCCGCACGGAAGGCGGCACCCGAACGGATATCATTGACCGGCTGCAAGCTTTGTTTAAGAGCCATGGCATCAAGACCAAAGTGACGACGGAAGGAAATGCGCTTAAACGAATCAGTGTGTTGAAAAAAGATATCGAACGCGCAAAGGAGCTGATGGACGCTTTCGATAAGGAGCAATAGAAAGCGGCGCCATGCACGCTGGACGCCGCCTTTTCGCAAGACCGGCGGCGCCGCTCGATCGGGCGTTGGCGGCCCCGCGGCGCCGCAAGGCCGCTCCCGGCTTTGCGGCGTTGTCCCTGGCGCGCCTCTCTTATCCGCCCAGCTCGCCGACGATTTCCGCCGTCTCCCTCAGCAAGGCGTCCATCTCTTCGTCCGTGCCGATGCTGATGCGCAAATAATTGTCGATTCTCGGCGATTCGAAATAACGGACGAGCACTCCCCTCTCCCGCAGCTTCAGGAATAGATCCTTGGCCCGAACGACAGGATGCGAAGCGAAGACGAAATTCGCTTTGGAATCGGTCAGCCGGAATCCGAGCTCCTTCAGGCGGGCGGACGTGCGCTCGCGGGTGGCGATCACCTTGTCCGTCGTCTCCCGGAAATAAGCTTCGTCCCGGATCGCCTCCCTCGCTCCGGCAAGCGCCACGCGGTCCATCGTATAGGAATTGAACGAGTTTTTGATCCGGTTCAGTCCGTCGATCAGCTCTTCGGAGCCGAATGCCATGCCGACGCGCAGTCCGGCCAGCGAACGCGACTTGGACAGCGTCTGAATCACGAGCAGGTTGCGGTACTCCGGGATGAGCCGAACGGCCGATTCTCCGCCAAAATCGATGTAGGCTTCGTCGATGATGACGGCCCGATCGGGATTGCGCTCCAGTATCGTGCGGATATCCTCGAGCGGCAGAAGCTTTGCCGTCGGCGCGTTCGGGTTCGGCAGGATGATGCCGCCGTGATCGTTCCCCGCAAATTCGTCGACCGGCATGCCGAACTCGTCGTCGAGCGGCACGAGCCTTGGCGTCAAGCCGTACAGCTTGGCATATACCTTATAGAAGCTGTATGTAATATCCGCGAACAGCACCGGTCTTGCCGGGTCAAAAAATGCCGCAAAAGCAAACGCCAATATTTCGTCCGATCCGTTGCCGACGAACGTTTGGCTCGGGCGCAGGCCGTAATAACCGGCCGCTGTGGCCACAAGCTCCTCGCAGGAAGGGTCGGGATACAGCCGCAAATCTTCGCCGACGGCGGCCCGCATCGCTTCGAGCGCTTTGGGCGACGGCGGATACGGATTTTCGTTTGTGTTCAATTTAATATACGATTTGTCCTTCGGCTGCTCTCCCGGCACATAAGGCTCGAGCGCCGATGCCAGCGGGCTCCAAAACTTGCTCATCCTTCGACTTCCTTTCTATTGTTCCTCTCTGCTGGTCCTCTCATTACTCGTGACTTACTTATATAAGTTGAACTAATTATTATCACTGCTTATGCCAAGCTGCATGAGGAATCGACTTCCGATCGCTCTCGAGAGGGATGCTTGGATTTCCTCATTCCGCTTGTTTCGTGTGATTCTCTAGTTCAACTTATTAGACTGCGCAAGCTTCCATCTGGCCAGCAGCCAGCCGATCCAGGCTCCCGCCGTGTTCAAGATCAGATCGTCGATGTCGAAGCTGCCGACGCGCAGCAGCATTTGCAGCGTTTCCACCGTCAGCATGACAGCCAGACAGGCGGCGGTCAACCGCCAAAAGCTTATAAATTTAACGTTCAACAACGGAAAAAAGATGCCGATGGGCACAAACAGGACGACGTTGCCGAATAAATTTTTGATCCAGGTGTCCAGGTTGAACGCATCGCGATGCAGCACGTAACGCTTGATCGTCTCGAACGGTACAAGATTATAGGCGAACCCGTCGCCGAAATAACGGTTGCGCACGAACAGCAGGTTCAGCATAATGAGCGCATATGCGACCGCAAGCACCGCGATGGTTATATTCCAAACCGGGCTCCTGCTGTAGGCTTTGGAAAATAATTTAATACGATCACCTCGCCTGGTCCTTCCCGATTCGCCTGCCTGCGATGACGACGTCCCGCTCGATCCCGTCCAGCACCGCCACGCCGGGCAAATACCCCCATTGCTCGAAGCCGAATTTCCGGAGCAACGCCAGGCTGGGCTCATTATGCGCAAATACGAAGCCGAGCAGAGCCGTCAGTCCGAGACGAGGCGCTTCGCCGATTGCCTTCCGGACGAGCGCGGAGCCGAGTCCCATGGAGCGGCAGCTCTCGGCGATATAAATGCTGATTTCGGCGGTAGCCCGGTACGCGGGCCGTCCATAGAACGATTTGAAGCTCATCCAGGCGGCCACTTCTCCGCTTTCCTTCAAGCGGACGACCCAAATCGGCCGGCTGTCCGGCTGATGAGCCTCGAACCATTCCCGCCTGTCCTCCGCCGTGACGGGCTCCAGGTCGGCGGTCACCATCCGGCTGGCGATCGTCGAATTATAGATGTCTACGATGGGCCCCAAGTCGGCCGCAACGGCATCCTCGATGATATATTCGTGACGCAGCATCCGTCCCACCTCAGCGCTTCCCTGATGTATAGTTCCGATAGTCCTCGGGCGTATTCAAATTATACCATAACGTTTCCGCTCCGGCGGAAGGTTCCGTTTCGCATCCATGTAATACCGCCAGCAGCGCCATGACCTTGCAACGGCCAGCTTGCAGCTCGGTCTCCAGCCGTCCGGCCGCGCGCGTATGGTACAGCGCGTGGAACGGCTGGCCCGGCGCGTGCACCACGTCGGCCCCGGTCCGTTCCGCGGCTTCGGCCAACCGCTCCAGAAAGGATCTGTCGATGACCGGCATATCGCAAGCCGTTACGAACGCATAACCTTCCGGCAAAGCGGATAGTCCCGCATGCAGCCCGGCCAGAGGGCCGCTTCCGGGATACCGGTCCGCGGCAAACCGGACCCGCCCGGCCGTATCGCCTAGCAGCTTCCGGTACAGCCCGGCCCGCTCCTCTGTACCCGCCGCAATGGCGACATCGGCGGCCACCTCCAGCAGCCCCTCCGTCAAGCGGGCCAGAAGCGGCCGGCCTTCAATCAAGAGCTGCGCCTTGTCGCTTCCCATTCTGGAACTCATGCCTCCGGCCAACACAAGACCTCTCAATGGTACCCCTGCGATTCTCACCCGGATTCCTCCCCTATAAGCTTCTTATCCCGCAACGCGACGGCAGCCCGCCAAGCGTCGCATCGCTTGACGGGCTGTCCGGCTTGCCGCGTTTACGCTTTCGTCGGATCGAAGGAGCTTTTCAAGGAAACGATGCGGTTGAACACAAGCCGGTCGCCCGCGCTTTGCTTCGGATCCACGTTAAAGTATCCGTGGCGGAAAAACTGGTATTTGTCGCCGCCGCCGGCATCCTTCATGTTCGGCTCGACGAACCCTTGCTCCACTTGCAGCGAGTTCGGGTTGAGCCGTTCCATAAACGGCTTGCCGGACGATTCGGCTTCATCCGTAATAAGCGGCTCAAGAAGCCTGAATTCCGCAGGGAGCGCTTGCGACGCCTCCACCCAGTGAATCGTCCCCTTCACCTTGCGCTCGTTGAACCCGCTTCCGCTTTTCGTTCTCGGATCGTACGTACAGCGCAGCTCCGTTACGTTGCCGTCCTCGTCCTTGACGACTTCCTGGCAAGTAATAAAGTAAGCATGCTTCAAGCGCACTTCATTGCCGGGGAACAGCCGAAAATATTTGCTTGGCGGATTTTCCATGAAATCGTCCCGTTCGATATAAATCTCGCGCGAGAACGGAATAAGGCGCGTTCCCATCTCTTCGTTCTCGGAATTGTTTTCCGCTTCCAGCATCTCCGTTTGCCCTTCCGGATAGTTCGTAATGACAACCTTTAGAGGACGCAGCACCGCCATCGTGCGCGGAGCCTTCAGCTTCAAATCTTCGCGGATAAAATATTCCAGGTTGCGCTCGTCCACGACGCCGTTGCTTTTGGCAACGCCGATCTCGCGGCAGAACGTGCGGATCGCCTCCGGCGTATAGCCGCGCCGCCGCATCCCGCTGATCGTCGGCATACGCGGATCGTCCCAGCCGTCCACGACGCCCTCGTCCACCAGCTGCTTCAAATACCGCTTGCTCATAACCGTGTTGGTCATATTCAGGCGGGCAAACTCGTATTGACGCGGCACGCTTTCCATTTCGCACTCCGCAATGACCCAATCGTACAGCGGCCGATGGTCCTCGAATTCCAGCGTGCAGATGGAATGGGAAATATGCTCGATGGCGTCGCTGATGGGATGCGCATAATCGTACATCGGGTAAATGCACCAGGCGTCGCCCGTCCGATGATGATGCGCATGCGAGATCCGGTACAGCACCGGGTCCCTCATCGTCATGTTCGGCGATGCCATGTCGATCTTGGCGCGCAGCACCCGCTCGCCGTCCTTGAATTCGCCCGCGCGCATCCGCGCGAACAGGTCCAAATTTTCTTCCACGGAACGGTTCCGATACGGACTTTCCTTGCCGGGCTCCGTCAGCGTTCCTCTCATCTCGCGCGTTTGTTCCGCCGTCAGGTCGCAAACGTATGCCTTGCCTTTCCTTATAAGAAGCAAGGCGCGGTTGTACATTTCCTCGAAATAATCGGACGCAAATCTTAATTCGTCCCATTCGAAGCCGAGCCAGCGCACATCGTCCTGAATCGCCTCGACATATTCCGTATCCTCCTTGACGGGATTCGTGTCGTCAAAGCGCAAGTTCGTTTTTCCCTTAAATTCGTCGGCAAGCTCGAAGTTCAGACAAATCGACTTGGCGTGGCCGATATGAAGATAACCGTTCGGCTCCGGCGGAAATCGGGTAATGACCTCCTGCACGCGGCCGCTCTTCAAATCTTCCACTACGATATTTTTAATGAAGTTAGAGGATGACGACTTGTTTTCCACTGCATTTTCCATCGCGACCAACCCTTCCTGTACTTAAATCCATCCCATGTTCACGGTTCCCTTCAGGTCCGCTGCCGGAACAGGCTTGCATTATGCTTCTTCCGCCGCCGTTAAAGCGGATTGCTTGATTTATTTATAATACACAAATTTGGTTGCAATTACACTCGGTTCATGTCATGTAAGCGCCCGCATTCTTAATTTTGTTTAAAAATTATCTTTCTATTTGCTGAATTAAAAATGAGAGAAGTATTAAAATCTTCTCACTTTCAACACGAAAACGCTTTTTCCATTTATTATATTGCTTAGCGAATACGAACTATACTGCCTAATTCCCATCGGGAAACGGGGGAACCACTTTGGGTGAATTGATTCCGGCTTTCTCTGCTAATCTAGCAAAGCCCGCGGAATCATAGGGAACCTTCAACCGAACCCCACAGCTAACCTCGTCGGCACCGGAAGGAGTTTCTTTACGTTGAAGAAGAAGATCAGCGCGATGCTGCTCGTTCTGGCCTTTGTTATGGCATTCCAGGCCGGAGCGGCATTTGCGGCAAGCTCCAAGATGGACGACATCATCGACGGCGTCATCGGAACGGATTACGTCTACGGCGGAACGTCCACGAAAGGCTTCGATTGCTCCGGATTTACGAGCTACGTCTTCCGCAAGATGGGAATCGAGCTGAATCGCCGTTCGGCGGACCAAGCAACGCAGGGAACCAAGGTTGCCAAATCCGATCTGCAGCCCGGCGATCTGGTGTTTTTCGACACCAGCGGCAAAGTCAACGGAGAAATTACGCATGTAGGCATTTATGTCGGAAACGGCAACTTCGCTCATGCTTCGACAAGATACGGAGTAACGATCGAGAAGCTGGATTCCAACTACTACAAGCCGCGCTTCGTGACGGCGCGCAGAATTATGGATGAAAAGCAATACGAGAAATATGCGGTTGCGGCTGAAGAATAGACGGCTGCCAGCCCAAAGAAAGGCCATCGCTTCCCGGGAGGAAGCGATGGCCTTTCTTTATGTGTGTGGATTGAGCCGCTGCCGTCCTTCCCCATCAGGCAGGCTTCGGCGCCGTCTGCCGCCGCCCTGCCGCCAGCATGGCGGCAAGCAGCAGCAGAATAATCGCCGCCAGTGCGGCAAAAAACCATAAGGTCGGTCCGGCGGCGGTCTGATCCATAAACCAGCCGGTCAATCTCGGCAGCAGCGCGCCGCCGATTCCGCCGGCCGCCACGAGCAGGCTGGTCGTCCGTTCCGTCATGCCGGGCAGCAAACTGTTGGCATACACCAGCGCGATGCCGAATATGCCCGAGAAGAACAGCCCGCCAAGGCCGATTAGCACCAGCATCCAGCCGCCGTCCGCCGACAGTCCCAGCAAGCCGAAGACGATGGCCGCGCCGACGGCGGCGACAAGCAAATATTTGCCGTACCCCGCCCGATCGGCCAATACTCCGGCAAACATTCTTCCGAACACCATCATGCCCCAGAATACGCTGAGCGTAGCGGCCGAGCCGGCTTCTCCCATTCCGGCGCGCTCGCTCATAATGGAAGGCAAGTAGTTGGAAAAGCTCATTTCCAAACCGACGTACACCATAAAAAACAAAGCGGACAATATAAGGAACGGCATAGCTTTGGCAGAATAGCCGCGCGTTCCGATAACCGCCTCGGATGGAACGGTGCCATCCGCCTCGGCGCCGCCCGGACTGCCGCCGGGATGAATGCCGAGCTCGTTGTCCAGAGAGCCGAATGACAGCGTCAGCCACAGAACGAAGGCAATGCCGGATATGGCCGCCAAGATCGGGAAGGACAGCTGCCAGACATGCTGCTGAATGAGCAAGGCGGCCGCCGCGGGAATAAGCAGGGCGCCCAGTCCGAAAAACGTTTCAAGACGGCTCATGGCCGAAGCTTTCTTTTCTTTGATCAGGTCGATTATAATGGCGCCGACGACGGCTTCCGTCATGCCGAAGCCAAAGCCCGCTAGCGGAGCGACCGCCAGCATCCATTCCCAAGGAAGCAGAAGGCTGTACGCCGCCTCGCTTAGCGTGAGCATGCCCATGGCGAGCAGAACGGCGCCCCGCTTGCCCATTCTGGACGTCAAATACGGAGCGATCAGCACCCCGGCCAGAAAGCCGAGAAACTGGTTCATAATCCACTGGCCGCCGTCCTTGTATGCAATGCCGTAATGCTCCATCAGCTGCTCCAGCACGGCGCCGCCGATGACGTGCGCGATGCCGATGACCAGATAGGACAGACAGCCCATCCATATTAATTTCTTCACGTTCCGATTCTCCTTATGCCGAACATGCCGTCCGTCGTCATCTGTTATAATAAGAGCATGAACAATGCCGCTAACCCTTATTATAAACGATACGTGCCCGATATGACCATTCGGCCCTTGAGCGCGGAGCATGCCGCCCAGCTGTGCGGCTGGAGCTACGAGCCGCCCTACCAGCTCTATAATTGGCCCTGCTGGGAAGACATGATAAAGGACGGGTTCGAATTCGGCGATCCCGTCCTGCGCGAGCAGCAATATGCGGCTGTCGTCGACCAAGCCGACGAGCTTGTCGGCTTCGCTCAATTTTTCCCTTTGGCCGGAACGACCCGGCTCGGCATGGGGCTGCGCCCCGACCTTTGCGGCCAAGGGCTGGGCAGCCGGCTGGCCCGGCTGCTGGCCGAAGAAGCGCTGCGCCGCCAGCCGGACGACGAAGTCGACCTGGAGGTTCTCTCCTGGAACGTCCGTGCCGTTCGCGCTTACTTGCGCGCGGGCTTCCGGCTGACCGACACCTACACGAGACTCGTGCATGGAACGGAGGCGGAATGCCATTGCCTTGTCTACAGCCCTGCCGCCTCGGAGCGTTAGCGCCTCTCTCCGCGGCTTCCGATATCCTTCATATCCGCAAACAAGATTAAATCGGGCCGGACCAGCACCGAAACGGTGCGAATCCATTCCTGCGAATCCAAATCCGCGTACGCCCGGGAGACGATGGCGCGGCGCTGCTCTCCCAACTGCACCAGATTGGGAACAAAATACGGTCTCCAGCTCCAGTTCGCATGACGGAACTGCTCTTCCCGCACCCACCTCATGTCCGCGTCCCGCCGGAAGTTGGACGACAGCTGAATGCCGTCCTTATTGCACAAGTACACTTTCATGCAATTGTCGTCCAGTTCGGGCAGCAGACGTTCCAGCCAGCCGTCGCCTCCGTCCGCCGGCTCCGCCGCCCGTTCCGGAATGTACAGCAGGCCGGCGAGCGCCTCGGCCTTCCGATGCCAGCCTTGCTCCGTCTCCGCCAAGGCGCGCAAATGACGCTCAAGCTCCCGTTCGATGATGGGGGCGAAGCTGTCCGGCGGAATAAAGTCCGATGCGGCTTGCGCAAACAGAAAACCTTGTACGTAGCGCGCGCCGGATTGGATCGCCCTCTCGAAATCTTCAATCGTCTCCACGCCTTCGAACAGCAGCGAGGCGCCGATCTGCTCCGCCAGCTCCGAGAAGGAGCGGAGCACGCCGAAATACCCGTTGTGCGTAGCGCTCCGCTTGACCATATTCATGTCGATCTTCAGCAGGTTGGGCTGAATTTGCGCGATGCGGTCCACGCTGCTGAAGCCGCTGCCGACATCGTCAATCGCAATGCGGCATCCGCGCTCCCGATAACCGTCGACGACGGAGCGGAGCTTATCCATGGAGCCGCTGTAATTTTCCTCCGTAATCTCAATCACGATGCTGCGCGGATCCGCGCCATGCTTCTCGATCAGCTGCAGCGTATGGGGAACTCCGTCGCAGCCATGGCGGGAAATCCATTCGGGCTTCAGATTCAGAAACAGCATCGGAGGATTCCGCTCCTGGCCAAGCCTCGCGATCGCCCGATCGCGCAGCAGCCGGTCCACGAGCAAATGATCCTCTGCCGGAATGTCCGCGTTGCCGAAAAACGGTCCAAGACTTCTCGCCTTGCCGTCTTTCACCGCCCGGCCCAGCACCTCGTAGCCCATAATCCGGCCGGAATCGAGCGCGATAATCGGCTGATAATAGGGGGCCAGCGTCTCCCCGTCCAGCGCTAGTCCTGACGGAAGCTGTTCCGCCCATTCAGTCACCTTCATGAAGTTCTCCTCTGTGCAATGATGTTAAGTTTCCTTCCACCAATCGTTTGACCATCATTGTAATAGAGGAGTCCGCAAATGTAAAGATTCGACAGCCTTCGGCAGCATCATGCCGATTCCGCTTCGAATGAGCTAGATCAGCCTGACGATTTGAATGACATTGCCGCCTTGCGACACCTCGATGACGTGATGCTTGCTGTTGTAGGTTACGGCGCCGTCACCTACGGCGATTACCGGCGACTCTCCCAAGCCGTAAAAGACGTCGTCTGCGAGCGCCTCCATTACCTCGCGCCGCTCCTTGACATCAAGCGCTTCCCAGTCCTCGCGCTCCATCTCAAAAAACGTATAGCTGCCGCCGATTTCTCCCACGGCCTCGGTCAATTCCTTTAATATATCCGCATACTCTCTCGCATGCCGAACGCCCATCCTCCACACGGCTCCTCTCTTCGCTGCCGGCTCCGGTCGCAGCCGCGGCGCGCCTTGCGCCGCTTCCGCCTCTCATGCCGACTTTTTGCTCGTTCCTCTAATTTCTGAATACCCTTTTGTCGATATAAATAGAAGTAGATAGACTGAAAACGACTGGACGGGGTGTATGATGAAAAATTCAACGATTATCGGACTCATTCTCGGCTTTGCCGCCGTTCTGGGCGGCATGGTGCTAAAAGGCGCTTCCTTATCCTCTCTTGTCAACCCTGCGGCATTTATGATTATTATCGTGGGCACCGCCGCCTCCGTTATGATCGCCTTTCCGATGTCGGAGCTTAAGCGCGTCGGATCGCTGTTCAAGATCGCTTTCACCGATCAGAAGCTGCCTGCAAGGGAAAAGCTGATCGAGCAATTTATGGAATGGGCTTCCATTACCCGCCGCGAAGGCTTGCTGGCTCTTGAAGCGCGCGTCGACGAAATCGAAGATCCGTTTCTCCGCAACGGCATGCGCATGATTATTGACGGCAACGATCAAGACCTCGTCCGCGACGTGCTGCTTGAAGATATCGCCGCCACCGAAGAGCGTCATAAGACCGGCGCGCAAATCTTTTCGCAAGCGGGTACATACGCCCCCACGCTCGGGGTGCTCGGCGCCGTTGTCGGCCTCGTGGCCGCGCTGTCCGACATGAGCGACATGGACCATCTGGCCAAATCGATCGCCGCGGCGTTTATCGCCACGCTTCTCGGTATTTTTACAGGATATGTGCTTTGGCACCCTTTGGCGAACAAATTGAAGCGTCTGTCCAAGCAGGAAGTGCAAATCCGCTTAATGATGCTGGAAGGGCTGCTGTCAATTCAATCCGGCGTGTCCACCATCGCCATCAATCAGAAGCTGTCCGTCTTCCTGACTCCGACGGAACGTCAGAAGCTTCGCGAGAAGGAGGAAGGCGCCGGTGAGCAAAAAGCGTAAGCACGACGACCACGAGGAACATGTCGATGAATCCTGGCTGATCCCTTATGCCGATATTCTGACGTTGCTGCTCGCCCTCTTTATCGTGCTGTACTCTATGAACACGGTGGATGTCAAAAAATTCGAGGAAATGTCCCGCGCCTTCAACGTCGCGCTCAGCAACGGCAACGGAGTGATGGATTTTCCCTCCATCATTCAGCAAGGCGAGGATCCGTCCAAGAAAAAGCAGAATGCGGACGATAAGGACAAGTCGAAGGATCAGAAGGAGCAATCCGCCGCGGAGGAACTGATCAAGAAAGAGCAGGCCGAGCTGGAAGACCTGAAGAAGAAAATCGACGATTATATCGACAAGCACGGCCTGTCGACCGACCTGGAAACGAAGCTGAATATGTCCCAGCTGATGATTACGATCAGCGACAGGGCGTTGTTCGAACCGGGACGGGCGGCGGTCAATCCGAAAGGACACGAGCTGGCCACCGCCATCGCCACGATGCTGCAGCAGTACCCGGCTTACAACGTTGTCATTTCCGGACATACGGACACGACGCCGATGAATACGGCCGAATTCCGCTCCAACTGGGACCTGAGCGCGATACGCGCCGTACGCTTCATGGATATTATGCTGGAAAACGAAGAGCTCGTTCCGAGCCGCTTCAGCGCCATCGGATACGGCGAGTACCATCCGGTGGCCGATAACGATACCGTCGAAGGCAAGGCGAAGAACCGCCGGGTCGAAGTCTCCATTATCCGTACGGTCGTAGACACGAACAATGTGGACGAGCTGCAAGCCGTCGAGACGGAAGAGCAATAAGAAGCAAGCGCGCAAAAAACGGCGATGCCGGGCAGCTATGCCTGACATCGCCGTTTGGTTATCGACCGCCTTCGCCGGTTCGGGGCCGATTGTTCCGATTGTTCCGGCCCTTCCTGCATCAGGAAGGCTTGTACTGCAGCATGCGAAACAGCTCTTCGAGCTCCCGGTCGGTCAAATCCCGCCACTTGCCACGCTGCAAATCTCCGAGCCGGATATTCATAATTCGGATCCGCTTCAGCTTCCGGACGCGATAGCCGAACGCCTCGCACATGCGCCGGATTTGCCGGTTGCGCCCCTCCGTCAGTATAATGCGGAACACCCGCTCGGACATGCGCGTCACTTGGCAAGGCAGCGTCATGCTCCCCAGCACCTTGACGCCTTGGGACATCCCTTGGACAAAAGAAGACGTGACCGGCTTGTCCACCGTCACGATATATTCTTTCTCGTGCTTGCCTTCGGAGCGCAATATCGGGTTGACGATATCCCCGTCGTTCGTCAGCAAAATCAGCCCTTCTGAATCCTTGTCCAGCCTGCCGATCGGAAAGATGCGCTCCGCATGTCCGACAAAATCGACGATATTCCCTTCGATATGCGGCTCCGAAGTGCTGGTAATGCCGACCGGCTTATGCAAAGCGATGTAGACGTGCCGCTTTCGTTCGCCGATCCGGCGGCCGTCAATCCGCACGTCGTCGCCCGGCTCCGCCTGGCTGCCCAATTCGGCTTTGGCGCCGTTGATCGTGACGAGTCCCCGCTCGATCAGCTTGTCCGCTTCCCGCCTGGAGCAGAAGCCCGTCTCGCTAATAAATTTGTTTATCCGCATATTCGTATCCCCCGCTGTCATGCGCTTCGCTTATGGCTTCAGTATACCTTTCTCCTCTTCCTCTTTCAAAGCGGGGAGCGTCAGCTTGACCGAAGTGCCCACATTAACCTGGCTTTGAATATCGAGCGTTCCCTGATGGCTGTTAATGATGCGCTGGCTGACCATAATGCCGAGTCCGGTCCCCGTTTCCTTGCCGGTAAAAAACGGATCGCCGATCTTCGAGATCATTTCCTCGGGTATGCCGATGCCTTCGTCGGTGATGGAAATGGCGATGCGGTCGCCCTTCCGCTGCACCGATATATGCACGTTTCCTCCGCCCGGCATCGCTTCGATCGCATTTTTGAGCAAGTTGATAAAGACCTGCTTCAGTTGATTTTCCTCGCAGGATATGGCGCAGCTTTCTTCCGTATAAACCGTCTTGAACACGATATTGTGCAAATGCGCCTCGCTGTCCAGAAAGCGCAGCACGTCCTGCATGACGTCCCTGACATCCTTGGTGACGAACTTGGTCGCCTGCGGCTTCGCCAGAATGAGAAATTCGCCCACGATCAGATTGATCCGGTCCAGTTCGGACAACATCAGGTCGACATGCGACAAATTCAGTTTGCCGCTTTGCTGCTGCAGCTGAAGAAATCCGCGCAGCGTCGTCAACGGATTGCGGATTTCGTGCGCCACGCCGGCGGCCAACTGGCCGACCGTCGTCAGCTTCTCCGAACGGCGCAGCAGCTCCTCCATCCGGTTGCGGCTCCTCATGTCCCGGCAGATGCTGGCGAACGCCTTGATCGTACCGTCCGGATCGCGGATCGGCGAGATCGTTTCGTTGACCGGAATCAGCTCTCCCGTCTTCGTGACGCGCACCGTTTCTTGAGGCGGGAGCTTCTTGCCGGCCATGAGCAGCCCAAGCATTTGCCGCTTCTCCATCCGGTGAGTGTCGGGCACGACGGGATAACGGCTTCCCAGCACCTCGGATTCCTCGTATCCGAACAAACCTTCGAACGCCCGGTTCACCTGCAGGATCTTCCCATCGAGATCCATGATATAAATCGCATCGTTGGAATGGTTGATGAAAGACTCCAAGTAATCCTTCATGCGCCGGTTTTCCTCGAACGCCTTGCGGAGCTTGTTCATGTAGATGCCCAAATTTTGCGACATCGCGTTAATTTTTAAGGCCAGCAAGCCAAATTCGTCCTTGCGTTTAATTAGAATGGGCTTGTGAAACCGAACGGACGATACCTCGTTAACCTTCCATAATATATCCGTTAACGGACGGATCATAAAGCCGACCAGCCAATACGTCACGGCCAGCAGCAGCGCAAAGGTTGCCGAGGCGTAAAGGAGTATCCTGTCGCTCTCCGCCGCGAAGTAGCTGATCGGCTTGGCGTTCTCGTACATCATGCTTACGACGTAGCCCTCGATGGCCCTCGTCGTGTAAAAGGTTCGGATATAAGGAACTCCATCGATTTCCGTCTCATGGACCGTCAGCTTTCCGGGCTTTGCCGCTTGCGCGATCGCCCAGTCATTGATAGCATCTATGTAAGCGTACGTCCCGTACGGCACGCCGGACGATTGAACGTCGAAAACCGTTATTTCCTTCAATGTCGGGTAAATGCCGTTCAATACCCGATACGTTTGGCCGATGTCGGCCGGTTCTTCCCCCCCGGAGGGCGGTTCGCCGTTTAAGCGGCCGGCCAGGGTCTCGGCCACCTGCTCCGAAATCTGAATAAACGACTGGTCAATTGTCTCCCGGATGCCTTTTATAATCGTATATTCGCTGACCACATGATAAGCCGCAATGACCAGCAGGGTCAGCAACGAAATGGATACGGACAGCTTGGTCTTGATTGACAAGACATACACATCCTTTGTGAGAGGATCATTTTGAAATAACGGTTTGCTCACAACTTATGCACATTACCAACAAATATTATACACATGAGTGGATGAATTGTGTGTAACTCTGTGAATAAAATTAAGGTTATGCACAAAGCTATCCACCACATGTTAACATCGGAATACCTGTTCGTTGTACAAGCCTTCGATCGGCTGTAACGGGCGGGCAGATTGACTTCGCAAAAGGAGATGCGGCGATGATCAGAGAACAAAAAGACCGCGAATGGATGCTGGAAGCGATCGCGGAAGCCAAAAAAGCGGAGGCGATCGGCGAAGTTCCCATCGGCGCGGTCATTGTGCGGGATAACGCCATTATCGGGCGCGGCCATAATTTGAGAGAGACAAGGCACGATCCTACCGCGCATGCCGAAATGGTCGCGATCCGCGAAGCATGCGAAACGATCGGCGCCTGGAGGCTGCTGGATTGCACCCTGTACGTCACGCTGGAGCCTTGTCCGATGTGCGCCGGCGCGATTGTGCAATCCCGCGTCAAACGGGTGGTGTACGGAACGGCCGATCCGAAGGCGGGCTGCGCCGGTACGCTGATGAACCTGCTGCAAGAGCCCCGTTTCAATCACGAAACGGAGCTCACAAGCGGCGTGCTGCAGCCGGACTGCGCACATCTGCTGACCCGGTTCTTCCGGAGGCTGCGAGAACGCTAATATGACTTCGATGAATCTCGGGGATTCGGCGAAGATAATGTAAATTCCTCTTTCTGAATTTGCTGCAGCGCGACGATCAGCCGGTCGGCCTCCTCGCTGATGGCCAGAACCGCAGGATCGGTCAGGCTTCCCCGCGCTTCGGCTATTTCATGCAGCTTGCGCCTCAGCGATTGCAACTGTGCTAGCAGGTGATTTTTATCCATGGCTCGCTTAGAGGCACACTCCTTAATCCGTGATCGTGTGGTAATGGTACCATTATACTTCTTACATCTTAAAGAGTTTGTAAAATCGTGTCGACAGATGGCTATAATTTTTTGGCATGATTCGACAATTGCGGGAAAAAGCTCGCGGATCGTGGTCCTTTGGACTCATGCCGGGCGCCGTCCCGCTCCCCGTGCGGCTTCTCGCGGCCGCCGCAATTGTAATATAGAGGGGTATGAAGTACAATGGCTTCATAACAACACTAATTGGGCAGGTTGATCATAAGTGAACAATAAAGCGGTTATTCTGGGATGCAATTATTATATCGGGTTAAGCACCATTCGCTGTCTCGGAGAGCATGGCGTACATACGGTTGCGGTCGATTACGCAGGCAGTCAAACCTACGGCGCCGCGTCGAAATATACGTCCGAGCGGCTCGTCGCCCCGCACTACAAGCACGAGACGGACGCCTTTATTCAATTTCTGGAAGATTACGCCAGCAAGCAAAGCTCGCCGCCGGTTCTCATCCCCTGCCACGATTCCTACGTTGAAGTCATAGATGCGCATCTGAGCGAGCTCAGGCGCTTTTATTTGATACCGCAAACCGAACAAGGGCTGTATACGAAAGCCATGAACAAGGAAGCTCTTCACCGTCTGGCGCAGGAGCACGGCATCCCGGTTCCGGAGACGGTGCGCGTGACCGAGCCCGGCTATATCGACAAGGTGGAAGCCGAGCTGGGGTATCCTTGCGTCGTGAAGCCGACCGATTCGCCTTCGTTCGTCGCCGTATTCCGGCGCAAGCTGTTCAAAGTATTTAACCGTCAGGAGCTGGAGGAGGCGGTCGCGCAAGCGGAGCAAGCGGGGCTGGAAGTGATCGTCCAGCGCATCATTCCCGGCTTTGACGACCATATGTATACGTACGACGCTTATTTGAACCAGGATTCCAAGGTAACGCATTGGGTAACCTGCCAGAAATTTCGCCAGTATCCGATCAATTTCGGCGCTTCCGTCTATACCGGGCAGCGGTACGTGCCGGAGCTCCACGACATCGGCGCCCCGTTCCTGGAAGCGATCGGCTGGAAAGGCTTCGCCGAAATCGAATTTAAAAAAGATGCGGAAACCGGCAAGTTCTATTTGATCGAAATCAACGTAAGAATAACCAATCTGAATCAGCTGCTATATAAGGTAGGGATCAACTTCCCTTACATTACATACAGGGAGCTGACAGGCTCTCCTGTGGAGCCGAAGGCCGTCACCCGCGACACGAATCGCGTCTTCTGGTACTTCTTTGAGGATATGCTGGCCATTCGCGGTTATATTCGGACGAAGCAGCTGTCGGTCGGCCAGGTCGTCCGTTCGCTGTTCAAACCGAAGGCGTACGCCATTTGGGATTGGAAGGATCCGCGGCCGGCGTGGGAGTTTTTCCGTTTGACGGCGGGCAAGTTGTTAGGCAAACCTTTGCGAAGGAAAGCGGGGGCTGACGTATGAAGACATTAAGAGACTTGCTGCAAGCGATACGCGTCATCGACTCCAACGGCAGCGACGATATCGCCGTTGCCGGGTTGTGCTACCACTCCAGCCGGTGCACGGAAGGCGATCTGTTCGTCTGCATTACGGGTTATCAAACGGACGGACACCGTTATTTGCAGGACGCGGTCGACCGCGGCGCCGCGGCCGCCATCGTGGAACGGTTCCAGCCGCATGTGCCGGTGCCCCAGTTTCTCGTCGAGAACAGCCGGGTCGCCCTGGCCCGCCTTGGCGCCGCCTATTACGGACATCCGGCGGACCGCATGACCATGATCGGCATTACGGCGACCAACGGCAAGACGTCGACGACTTACATGGTCAACGCGATGCTGGAGAAGCACGGTTTAACGACCGGCATGATCGGCACCGTGGTCGTCAAGATCGACGACGAGACGATTCCTTCCGAGCTGACGACGCCGGAATCTCTCGACCTGCAGCGCTACTTGCGGCAAATGGCGGACCGGGGCGTCACGCATGTCAGCATGGAAGTGTCGTCGGCCGCCCAGGAAACGAACCGCGTGGAAACGGTCGATTACGACATCGTCGCCTTCAACAATTTGAGCCGCGAGCATATCGACTCGCACGGCTCGTTCGAGCAATACTTCGAAGCGAAATCGCGGCTGATCCGCAACGCCGGCGAGCACGCCGCCGCCGTGCTGAATCTGGACGACGAATATTCCGCTTCGCTCATCGAACAGACCAACGCCCAGGTCGTCACGTTCGGCGTCAGGCGGCAAGACGGGTACGTTGCTTGCAAGGGACTGGACCTGACGACGGGACGGGCCAAGTTCGACTTTGCCGTCGTCCGGCCGATCGTCTACGGCACGCGCGAAATCGCGCCTTGCAGCTTTCGGGTCGAGCTTTCCGTGCCGGGACTGCACTCCGTCTATAACGCGATGTCTGCCATCACGATCGCGCTGTTGTGCGGCGTGCCGGCCGAAACAATTCAAGAAACGATGCGCAGCTTCCAGGGCGTGGAACGGCGGTTCGAATTTATCCACGAAGGCGACTTTACGGTCGTGGACGATCACTTTGCGAACCCCGGCAACATCCACGTTACGCTGGAAACGCTCAAATTTATGCAATTCGAGAAGCTGCATCTCGTTTATGCGATCCGGGGCAGCCGGGGACCGACGGTCAACCGCGAAAATGCGGAGGCGATCGTCGAGTGGATGCAGCGGCTGGAGCTTGACGAGCTGATTGCGACCCGAAGCGTGTCGCACGTCACGGCCAAGGATACGGTAACGGATCAGGAAACGGATGTATTCCTGGACGTCATGCGGCGCGCGAACATTAAAGTGCGTATGTACGACGAGCTGCCGGAAGCGGTCGCCGCGGCGATCGCGGAAGCCCGCCGGGGGGACTTGATCCTGCTGGCCGGCTGTCAAGGGATGGATCCCGGCGGCGCCATCGCCAAAGAAGTGTTGAGAGCCGGCGGCCAAGCGTAACCGGCTTCTCGCGCTCGGCGCCGTCACACGACTAACCGATCGAAGGAGAGAAACATGTGTGGATTTGTAGGAATAGCTAATCCCGGTTTCAAGCGGAGCTCCGGCGGCGAAGACCGCGTTGCCGCCATCCAGGCCATGATGGAAGCGATCCGTCACCGGGGACCGGACAGCGGGCAATATTTCGCAGACGAGCATATTGCGCTCGGGTTCCGGCGTCTTAGCATAATCGATCTGTCAGATGAAGGAAATCAGCCGATGTTGAACGAAGACCGCAGCTGCGTGCTCGCGTTTAACGGGGAAATCTACAACTTTCGGGAGCTTCGCGAGGAGCTGACCGAGCAAGGCCATCATTTTGCCAGCCGCACGGACAGCGAGGTGCTGCTCCACGGCTACGAAGAATACGGCATCAGCGGCCTGCTTCGCAAATTGCGGGGCATGTTTGCTTTTGCCCTATGGGACGCACCCCGCAAGTCGCTGCTTCTCGCCAGAGACATGTTCGGCATCAAGCCGCTGTATTATACGAACAATACGACGGACGGCAGCCTGCTGTTCGGTTCGGAAATCAAGGCGTTTCTGAAGCACCCCGCTTTCCGCAAGGAGCTGAACAAAGCGGCGCTCAAGCCGTATTTGACCTTTCAATATTCCGCAATGGAAGAAACCTTTTTCAAAGGGGTGTACAAATTGCTTCCCGGCCATTACTTGCGCTGCGAGCAAGGCCAGGTGGAGCTTCAGCCCTACGCGGAGCTTGCGTTTCACGAGCAGGACAGTCCGCTGGACTATTATATTTCGCAAATTAAGGAAACGTTACAATCTTCGGTGGAGTATCACAAAATCAGCGATGTCAAGGTCGGCTCCTTCCTGTCCGGCGGCATCGATTCCAGCTATATTACCGCCCTGCTGAAGCCGGATCATACGTTTACGGTCGGCTTCCGGGACTTTGAAGGCATGTTTAACGAAACGGACCTGGCCAAGGACTTGTCCGACAGACTGTCCATCGAGAATCATAAGCGGCTCATCACCGCGGAAGACTGCTTCGGCAAGCTGCCGGAGATTCAATACCATATGGACGAGCCTCATGCCAACCTGTCTTCGCTCCCGCTTTATTTTTTGGCCGAGCTGGCCCGCAAGCACGTCACCGTCGTCTTGTCGGGCGAAGGGGCGGACGAACTGTTCGGCGGGTACGTTTGGTACCGGAAGTCGCCCCATCAGTTGAGATACGAGCGGATTCCATACGGCATCCGGCGCGCCGCTTCGCTGGCCAGCCGCTATTTGCCGCGCAACAAGCTTACGAACTTTATCTATAAAGGCGGATTGCGGGTCGAGGAGACGTTTATCGGCCAGGCGAACGTGTTCAGCGAGGAAGATGCGAATGAGGTGCTGCAGGAGGAATACCGGTACGGACCTTCCCCGGCGGAGTTGACCGAACCTTATTACAAGCAAGTGCAGGACAAGGACGACGTGACCAAAATGCAATACCTCGACCTGCATTTATGGCTCCCGGGCGATATTTTGCTGAAGGCGGACAAGATGAGCATGGCTCATTCGATCGAGCTGCGCGTCCCGTTTCTGGACAAGGAAGTCATGTCGCTGGCCTCCAGGCTCCCGGCGCGGTACCGCGTCAACGAGAAGGATACGAAATATGCGCTGCGGGCGGCTTCCAAGGAAGTGCTGCCGGAGGAATGGGCCAATCGCGAAAAGGTCGGCTTTCCCGTCCCGATCCGGCACTGGCTGCGCGAAGAAAAATATTACAACCTCGTCAAGACCAGCTTTCAATCGGAAACGGCCCGCGAGTTTTTCCGCACCGACCGGCTGGTTCGCTACTTGGACGAGCATTACGCCGGGAAAACGAACCGCGCGCGTTACATTTGGACCGTTTACGTTTTCCTGGTTTGGTATGAGAGGTTTTTTGAACAATGACACGTAAAGACAACAAGAAGAGGACGAAGCTGCCGCTTCGCCTCGTGCAACTGACGGCCGCTCTGGGCCTGCTGGCCATCGTCGCCTTCATCTTTCTGCTGTTTGCAGAAAGAGACCGGCCGGACGGCCCAGGACCGGGGCAGGGATCCGTCGTCGACAACCGTACGCCCGAACCGGTTCGGGCTGTGGAAACGCCGGCTCCGCAAGGCAGCATTACCATTACGAGCCGGGACGCCTCCGACGCTCAGCCGATTCGGGGAGCGGCCTTCGAAATTGTCGATCTCGCCTCGTCCGCGGTCGTCGATACTCTCGTTACGGACGAAGAAGGCCGCGCCACGTCGAAGCCGCTCGATTACGGCACCCGGGCGGCCGTACGCCAGCTGCGGGTTTCCGCCGCCTACGCGCCGCTGGATGAGGAGCGCATTGTGGAAATTGCGGCTCCAAACCAGGACGTCGTCACGGAGAACCGGCTGCGCGACTATGTGCAGGAAACAAAGCGGAACGACGAAGGCGAGCTTGAAATTACGAAGGTGTATCTGGACGTCGCCACGCTTATGCAAAAGCCCGAGCTGCCCAACGGCTGCGAAATCACGTCGCTGACTGCCGTGCTCAACTTTTACGGCTACGACGCCGACAAGCTGGACATGGCCGACAACTATTTGCCGAAGGAGCCGTGGAACCGCAAGAACGGCAAGCTGTTCGGCGCCGATCCGTACAAGGCGTACGCGGGCGACCCGCGCGACCAGCCCGGCGGATTTTTCAGCTATGCGCCGCCGATCGTCGCCGCGGCGGACCGATATCTCGGCGAGCGCGACGCCTCCGGGCTGGCCGCCAGAGACATCAGCGGCAGCACGCGCGAGGAGCTGCTGGAGCATCTGTACGGCGGCACGCCGGTCGTCGTATGGACGACGCTCGACATGTCGCCGCCGAAGGTCACCTATTCGTGGTATTTCCACGATACCGGCGAGCTGTTCAAAGCCCCCGTCAACCTGCACGTGCTTGTGCTGAACGGCTACGACGCCGGCACCAATACCGTGCACGTTATGAATCCGCTTGAAGGCCAAGTCACGTACAATGCGGACACGTTCTTTAAGAGCTACGAGGAAATGGGCAGCCACGCGCTGGTCGTCGAGCGCGCCGATTCGGCCGCCCGCTGACGACAGCCGGATGAACCGGCAAGAGGCCGCCTGGCGACAGCCGGATGTGCCGGCATGAGGCCTCCCGCTGGCGACAGCCGGATGTGCCGGCATGAGGACGACGCGATAATGGCGGACAGATGAGCCGACAACGGGACGGCGCGTTGACGAGGATCGCGGTCATCAAGTAACATTAATCGTACGATTGATGCGTAGGCACAATTCGAGACGATAACGGACATGAGTGCAGCTTAGAACGGTGTAAACCGAATCCTGCGGCTGTAACGGACACGAGAGAAGCTTAAAGCCCGAAATCGTCGATCTTAAAAGCATCAAACATCTCCTAAGGTGCTCGTATGTCCATTAGGAAGAATCATTGGGCATGTTTAACGCTCTAAGCTGCCCGGATGTCCATTAAGCAAAGCGGCTGGCCGACGGCTGTGCCCGCGAAAATAGCTCACCATAGCCTCCTCCTGTCCGTTGGCGCGGGAGGATATTCTATTAAAAGTAGGTTGAACGATGGAGCACAAATGCTTAGGCGTCATTGGCGGAATGGGCCCGAAGGCGACGGCCGTCTTTTTCGATAAAGTGATCGAGCATACGGACGCCGACCGCGACCAGGAGCATATCGATATGATCATCTTGAATCATGCCACCATCCCGGACCGTACCTCGGTCATATTGGAAGGCACCAAGGAGATTTTCCTGGAGGCGGTGGCGAAGGATTTGAAGCTGCTGGAGCTTGCCGGAGCCGATCATATCGCCATTCCATGCAATACTTCCCACTATTTCTACGACGATATGCAAGCGATGACCTCCGTGCCGATCATCCATATGGTCAACGAGACGCTCAGCCTCATCTGCAAGCGGTACGGCGCCGGTGCCAGAATCGGTCTGCTTGCCACCAGCGGCACCGTCAGGAGCGGCATATATGCGGCCGGATGCGCACAGCACGGCCTGGAGCTGGTCGTCCCCGACGAAGCTATGCAGGCCAAGGTCATGAAGATCATCTATACCAACGTCAAAGGCGACAACAACTTTGACCCCGAGGAACTGGAGGCGCTTATCGGCGAGCTTGTGCACGATTACGGCTGCCAAGCCGTCATTCTGGCTTGCACGGAGCTTAGCTGCATTCAACTGGGCCCGAGTGCGGCTGCATATACCGTCGACGCCATGCAAGTGCTGGTGGAGACGTCCATCGTCCGTTCGGGCAAGCAGGTCAAAAATCCGATCATTGTGAAATAGTCCCGCAGCAGCATAGGGCTGACAAAAAAGGCGCTCCCGGCCGTCATAACGGCCGGGAGCGCCTTTTCTTTTATCCATAAATATCGATCGTGCATCAAACCGCCGGCGTGGCCTCCGGAACCGTTCGAATCATATCCTTTCTCCGATAGGCGCTAAGCACAAGTCCGATAGCCGCAAATTCGACGAAGGTGCCGGAGCTCCATACCATGACCGGCAGCTCGGTGCCCATAATCGGCAGCAGTCCCAGACACATCAGAATGTTCCACACGAGCCGCGCCGCCACAACGGAAGTTACAGCGATCGCCAGCTTGTTCGCGTACCCTTCCCGAAGCTTCATTCCCACCCGCATCATCCTTGCCGCAAGGAGCAGCATAACGGCCGCCAGCGCCGTTCCGAAGATCCATCCTTGACTGTGCACCAAATAAGAAAACAAAAACTCCGAATAGACAAAAGGAAGCGAGAAATCGGAAGCGCCGCTTCCTTGTCCCCACATGCCGCCGGAACGAATGGCCTCCACCGACAGATTGGCCGCATAATTTCCGTCCGACCCAGGCTGGAAGACAGCCGCTATGCGCGACCAAAAATACGCAAACCGGGGACCTTCGAGCATAGCCGCTGCGAACGCCAATACCGCAGCCCCCAATGCCGCGAATGCGGCAATCAGCAGCTTCATATGACCTGTCACAGCAAGCAGCGCGAACAAGCCGACCGTATAAATGACAAATGAAGCCAGGTCGGGCGCGGTGAAATAAAAGAAGCTCGGCAGCACGCCATATGCCAGTCCTTCCAGCAGCAGCTTCCTCCAATTCGCGGCTTGCGTTTCACGAGCCTTCTCTCTCTGGGCCCGCAGTTGGATCGTGCCGGCAATGGCGATAAGGAGCAAATACGGCGAAACCGCGTAAACATTCAAGTACAGGTTGCCGAACCCCAGCCACTTCGAAGCTCCGTTTACTTGTATACCCTGCAGCTGCGCCGCAGCAAGCAGCAGCAATGTGCCCCCGTACAAATGCCAGGAGTAACGCAGCAGCTTGCGGTAATCAACAAAATAAAGCGCCGCCATCGCCGCAAGGCCGGCGAACCCGTAAACCAGCCGCGGCCCGAACGAATACCGGTCGCCGGCAACCGCGTGCACGGCAATCAACGATACGATGGCAAAGCCGACCAGGATGGCCAGCAGTCCGATCAGGCTCCATTCCGTTCTTGGCTTATGAGCGGCATGGAGGCCTTTGCCCGCCTGGGCGGGATCCCCCATCTGTTCAATCGCGGCGGCAATCGCCGCCTCCCTCTCCGTCCCTTCCCGCTTCATCTTGTCCTCGACGATTTCCTCCAAATGATTCGTCATTTCCAGCTTGATCTCGTCATGCATTTCTTTAGCCTTTATCTGAGAGCAGACGGCATTCAAATAGGCCTCCACCGCTGGATGGCGAGCAACCGATTCGTTCATGCTCCGCCCTCCCCGATGACCCGGTCGACCGACATGCGGAAGAGCGTCCACTCCCGGCGCTTCGTCTCCAGCTGCTTGCGGCCGTCCTCCGTAATCCGGTAATATTTGCGCTTCCGGCCGCCTTCCTCATGCCAGTAAGCCTCCACCATGCGGCCGGTTTCGAGCGTGTGCAAAATCGGATAAAGCGTTCCTTCTTTGAAGGTAAACACGCCCGCCGAGGCGCGCTCGATTTCTTTGGTCATCTCGTAACCGTACATATCCTTCCGGTCCAGCAGCGACAGTATGAGTATGACTGTGCTGCCCTTCATCAATTCCTTGTTGATGTTCACGTGATCCTCCTTCATCTATGCCTATAAATTCGATGCATCGAATATCTAGGTATAATTGTATAGGAGATCCTCCGCTTTGGCAAGCTTTTCCGCACTTCAAATGAAAGAGCCGGCTCATCGGGGCACAGCTTGAGAAACGTCCGCATTCATGATAAAATAATCAATGCCGCGCGCCCGTAGCTCAGCAGGATAGAGCGACAGTTTCCTAAACTGTGCGTCCCGGGTTCGAATCCCGGCGTGGCGCGCCATACATACGATCGGTAAACCCTTGTTAGCAAGGGTTTTTTTATTTCCCTGCTTTCCACGCCCATAGCAAGTTTACCCGGCGAACCGCCAGCCGATTATCCCGCCCGCTGACCCCGGATAAGCATCACAACATAAAGCAAGACCGGCAGGGCGATTTGGGTGATCGGATACCAGTTCAACACTTGCTTGCCCATCCAGATATGATGCGTATAGTTAGGCGACAAGAATGAAGCGCCGAAGACGGCGGCACAGACAAGAACGGAAGAAAAAAGATAGTTCAGGCCGAAGAGCCGGTGAAGGCCAGTCGCCGCCCCGATACAGAACGCGGCCAATTTCGTGCCCAGACCGATAAACAGGATCAAAGCAAAAAAGATGTCCATTCTTTCGAAGACGTCCCCAAGCTCAATCAATTGCACCGTTTGAAGCAGCGGAAGCGTGCAGTTTGCAGCAATCCCCGGACCGAGAGCAAGAATAATAATCTGGTTGAAAAGAGTGAGCATAAGCGCAGTTGCGGCAAAGGTGATAAACATGGATTTCTTTAATTTACGGGCCGAATTTGTTACCAACGGAAAAAAGACAAGAAACAGCACGGTTTGTCCGAACGGAAATGATAAGATTTCGGGAAACGCGGCATCGATAATCGGCTTCCACCCCGATTCGAGCACCGGGAGCATTCTTTCGATCCGGACTTCCCCCAAGCCGAACAGCAGCAGGTAGAGGATGAGGAAGCTCCCCAATGTCATCGGAAAAATCGCCAAGCAAAACTTGAACAAAACGGGGGCGCCGGACCGGACCGTGTTCGTAACGACCAGAATGGTGATGAACAGGATGATGAACAACGGCGTTCGTTGAAGAAGAATGACCGAAGCAATCTCGCCGAGGTCCCGCAAGTTTCGCGAAGCTTCGTAGGCGAAATAGCCGGTAAAGACGAGGCCTGCCGCCGAGCCGATCCATTTGCCCCAGTAGCGGCGGAGCAAGGCGTACAAATCGCGGCTTGGATCAAACCGATATATCGCCATGTATAAAATCAGTAAGAGGAAGCCGCCAAATGCTGCCGCCAGCATCGCGATCCAAGCGTCCTGCCTGGCTTCAGGGGCCATCAGAAACAGCGTCGTACTGCCGATTTCGAACAAAATATAGCAAACGACCAGCTCGGAAATTCGCGTTTGTCGGCTGTTCACCCTTTTCCCTCCTTGTCCGGCTTTCCGTTACCCTTTTACGTTGCTCCTGTCCTGTTTTAGCGGCTTATGAGACAGACCGATGCGAATGACGGAAACACGAACCCTCGTGTCGACCGCAAGCTTTGGGAATTGTTCGGACCAATTCTCTTTTAACCTCTTCCATTCCATTGGATATTTCCGATGAATCTTGTCGGCAAATCCCGGCAAATCTGCGTTCAGGCGCTGAACAGCCTTCCATCCCGTCTCCATAATTCCTTCTATATGCTGCTCGATCGAATCTGACAGCTTGCGGACGCCTTCATTCTTCGTCAAGTCCAGCTTGCATTCCGATTCCAGGAGCTCGCCTCTTACATCTGCCTGAACGAGCATCTGAAAGCGATCTTGTTTCTTCTGCGGCGTCACCTTCGTTTTGACCTTTTCGATTCGAAAAGTGGAGTACGCATTTGGATCGGAATCGCCCGGACAGGGGACGGCAACGATACTCCTTCTAACGTTATCCGACAACCAGGAGACCCCGAAGCTTTCGATGGGATCAAGACGGCCAACCCGGCGGGCGTCCTTGAACACGGACAGACCTGTCAACGTGAGCTTCGAACCGCTGAACGTTTTTTTAAAGATGTCGAGAGAAGACAATTCTTTGCGTGCTTTGTTGTCCCTTTTGCCCTTCAAATTAATTTCCGGCACGCTGGTCGCGCGGGAATCGGAATATAAGCCGCGGGCAAAATCGACGACCCGGACAGCCGGATAATAACCGAAATTCTCTTTTTGCTTCAGCATGATTTTATTTAACGCATCGCCAGGAACCTTCTCCATCGGCACGAACAACTTCAGCACAGCGGAAGCGGACTCCTCCGTCACCGCCATCATGACCGTCTCGCGAGCTTCGACGCTGCGCAAATATAACTCGACCACTTCGGAAAGGCCGTGTTCGGCAGCTTTTTTTCCAATGATGACCGTATCGGTATGGGCAAAATACAGCTGCCGGGGAATTTCAAGGTTGCTCTTGCTCGCCGCTTCGCGGATGGTTGAACCTTCCGTCGAGAATACATGAACCGTCGAATGCGAGGAACTGCCGCTCCCGCCTCCACTGTCGCCGGACCCCATGCCGGAAGGAACGATCACTTGATAGGAGATCCTCCACTTGCCATCGGACCAATCAATGCCTGTAGCGGACGTAATGCCGAGCTCGTTCAACTCCCTGCGGTCCCAGCACCCGGCAAGAATGAAGCAGCATATGACGAAGGGAAACATAAGCGCTATGAATCTCGGCATCAGTCTTTCTCCTTGCGACTCGTTTGACCGGCTCTCTGTCTCGTCCGGTTAAGAACACTGATTAAATGCGGCCTTGTGCGCATCGCTTTCCACGGAACCCGTACGATGACGTCCTTCAAGTTCTGCACCGACAACGGAGCGACCGGCAAAAAATAAGGAACTCCGAACGAGGTCAGCGATACCAGATGGATCAACAGCGGGACGATCCCCGCCAAAATGCCGAACAATCCAAAGGTGCCGGCGAGGAGCATCAGGCTGAAACGAATGAGCCGTACGGACGCTGCCATCGAAACCGAGGGGATGACAAAATTGGCGATGGCCGTAAACGAAACGACAATGACCATGGCTCCGGAGACGAGACCGGCCTGGACGGCAGCTTGCCCTAATACGAGAGCACCGACAATCGAAATGGCGGGACCGATAACCCGGGGCATGCGTACCCCTGCCTCACGAATCACCTCAAACGTCAGTTCCATGAGCAAGGCTTCGAGCAGAGCCGGCAGCGGCACGCCTTCCCTCTGCGCAGCTAAGCTGATCAGCAGCGTGGTCGGCAGCATTTCTTGCTGAAATGTTGTAACGGCCACATAAAGCGAAGGGAGCATTAAACTGACGAAAAAAGACATAAATCGGATGGCCCTAATGAAGGTGATGATGTCGTATCGTTGGTAGTAGTCTTCGCTTGACAGGAAAAATTTAAAAAATGTCACTGGCAGCACCAGTGCAAACGGCGTCCCGTCCACCAGCACCGCGCAATGCCCTTCCAGCAAATGGCCTGCGATCGAATCCGGCCGCTCGGTATTAAAGATGGTAGGGAACGGCGTAAACGAATGGTCCTGAATCAGTTCCTCCAAATACCCGCTTTCCAATACGCCGTCAATATCAATGGCATCGAGCCGTTTACGCAATTCCGTCAGCACGGTCGGATTCGCGAGGCCCTCGATGTACGCAATGGCAACCTGCGTTTGGGTGAAACGGCCGACGGTCCGGTATTCGACGCGGAAATGCGTCGTCCGAAGCCTGCGGCGCAGCTGCGACAAATTGGTGGACAATATCTCGGTAAAACCTTCCTTAGGTCCGCGAATGACCGTTTGCGAAGAAGGCTCCTCGATGCTCCGGTGTTCCCCGCCCTGAGTGGACACAGAGAAGGCCTCCCGGCAACCGTCGACGAGCACGACGGCCGAGCCGGCCAGGACAGCCGAGAAGAATGCCTCATTCGTCGAGACCGTAACTGTGCCGCCGGTATGGACGCGGCCACGCAGCCGTTGCCAAAGGTCTTCGGACGCAAGCCGGGCATCGGCGTTCTCGGACGCGACCTGAACCAGCGTTTCGATCGTTTCGCTTACCTTCTTGGCATCGACGAGGCCCTCGATGTAGAAAATGGCTGCCGACGGCAGCCCTGTATAATCGCGTCCGATTTCCTTCACGATAAAGTCGGCGCTATTGCCCATTGTCGTTCGGGCGGCAGCGATGGCGCCGAGAAGCGGCAAGCCGAGCAGATCTCCCTGCGGCTGGGAATCGGACGATGTGTCTTTACCGTTATTTCCATCGTTCTTCGGCTGGCGAAACCAACGGTTAATAAGTTCGATAAACATGGATTTGCCCAAGCCTTTCATTTCAATCTCAACCTATTATGCCCAGTTAAGGTTGAGCTATCCGACTGCCGCACGTATGGCAAACGGCCGCATCGCTTCCGTCGGTATAACTCCAACGCCATTTTGTTAAAATAATGTAGCTTGCGGAACCAATACGAATAATCAAGGAGCCATGGGATGATGAGCGAGTCGACAGCGGCACAAGGCAATTCCAAGGAAAAAAACAAAAAAGGCGCGATGTCGTGGTGGCAGCTGGCCTTATTCGGATTGGGAACGACGACCGGGACGGGATTTCTGCTCGGTTCCAGCTTGGCCATCGAAAAAGCCGGTTTTTCGGTTATCCTTAATTTCTTGCTGGCGGCTGTCGGCACTTTTTTTGTTTTTCAGGCATTGGCGAAAATGATTGCCGAACATGCGGAGAAAGGGTCGTTCCGCACATATTCCAGGCAAGCGTTCGGCCACTGGGCAGGCTTCAGCCATGGCTGGGTCTATTGGTCGTCCGAAATGCTCATTCTCGGCAGCCAGTTGACCGCCATCGGTCTGTTCACGAGATTTTGGTTTCCGGATCTTCCGTTGTGGATGCTGACGAGCGGATATGCCGCTTTGGGCGTCGGGGTTGTCCTGCTTGGAACCGCTTGGTTTGAGAAAACCGTCAACGTGCTGGCCATCGTCAAAGTGGCGGCGATTGTGATGTTTATCATCTTGGCCTGTCTCGTGATCCCGGGGTTTCTCGGCGCCGAAAACGCTCATATGCACAGTCCCCGTAATGTTCAGGCGGTGTTTAAAGGCGGGGCAATGGGGTTATGGACAAGCTTGATTTATGTCTTTTTTTGTTTTTCCGGCATTGAAGTGATGGGCTTAATGGCGGCGGAGCTGAAGGACCCTAAGGAAGCGCCGAAGTCGGGGCGATTTATGATTGTGACGATCACTATCCTTTTTATTGTATCGATTGGGCTGGCGCTGCTGGTGACGCCGATCGAACGAATTACGACACAGGAAAGTCCCTTTGTCTCTGCGTTAAAAGATTTACACTATGAAACGCTGGTCCATATCTTCAACGGAGTTCTCATTATCGCCGGATTCTCAGGGCTGTCGGCTTCCCTCTTCTCCGTCACCCAAGTCATGTCGATGATCGCGGACGAGGGAGATGCGCCAAAGCTGTTCGCCAAGCGTTCGCGCAAACGCCATTTTCCGTACGGCTCCCTGATGGTTACCATTGCCGGAATGATCGTATCGATCACGGTTGCCTTGCTGCTGCCCAACAGAGTATACGAGTTCATTACGACGGCAGGCGGGCTCATGCTGCTGTACACATGGCTGTATATCGTATGCGCTTCGCACAAGCTGTTAAAGCCGAAGGTGTGGGGACGCGTGCAAACCTGCGTTGCCATCGCCCTCTTGCTGGCGGCGGTTGCCGGCACTTTGTTCGACCATGCGACAAGACCGGGCTTCTTTATCAGTCTGGGGTTCATTTCCGCGATCGGCCTTGTTACCTTCTTCATGAGGAAGCGATGGAGGCTAGAAAAATAACTCTTTGATCGCCTGCCATTCAAAATAAATGCCGAAACCGATCAGGCATAGTCCGGCTGCGCGCGAGATCAGTACGAGAACGCCCTGATGCAAAAACCTTTGAAAAATGCTGGCAATCGTAGCCATGGCTACATCCCAAAGCATGAGTCCGATAAATATGCCGGAACTGTAGAGCAGCAACTCCAAAGCACCGTACCGTTGGGCTGTCGTAGCAAGGATCGAACCGTAGATGCCAAGCCAGAACAGAATACTGACCGGATTGGAAAAGGTGAGCAGAAATCCGGCGTAAAAGGACTTGGCGTACGACTCCGAGGAACGTTGATCGGAGACGGAAAGGGTATGGCTTGTCTTAAAGCTTTCCACGCCCGTATAGATGAGGATGAATCCGCCGAACAGCCACAAGAACGTCTTGGCAAACGGAGTGGCCAGGAAATGGGCAAGTCCGAAATAAATAAGAAGCATAAAGATAGCGTCTGCGACCATAGCTCCCAAGCCGATCAGCCAGGCATGCCAAAAGCCGTGCTTGATGCCCTTCTCAAGCTGGGCCGCATTAACCGGACCGATCGGTGCAGCCAAAGAAAATCCGAGTATGATATAGCTTAAAAAAATGTTCATGAGCAGCGACACCCCTCAATTGGATATTACAGGTACTTGAACATCCTATTGAGAACTTGTCTGCCCTAGAACCCGCCAGTTGCATCGATAAAAAAAACCGCCGCGTGGCGGAAGGTTTTGCCATATTTATCGACATGGATTGATAGAAGGTCCTTTGCCGGTAATGACTTGAGGCAAGGTGTCGTACACATAGGCGGGCGCCGGATTTAACACTGGCTTCGCACCGAAAGGCTGGGGATGCTCCACGTAATTAAATGTTCCGCAGCTGTCCATGCTTTTACCATGCGCCCATCGGCCCGCGGCGCTTTCATTTCCTCTAGAAAAGTTAAACAGCGTATAAGCTGCTTCGTTCTTCTCCAGCTCCCTTGGGAAATTGCTTGGCACTACCGGTCCTTCCAGCGCCTCCAGCTCGGCGATCGCGGCCAGCCATTGATTTTGATGCATCGTATCTCGAGCAAGCAGCCAGGAGAGCATATCGCGGACGCTGCGATCATTCGTTTCGTTATATAGCCGGGCAACCTGCAATCTGCCTTGCGATTCCGCATTCAGATTCGCTCTGAAATCGGCCAATAAATTCCCGCTGGCAATCGTATATTTGGCATTCCACGGGTAGCCGTTGCTGTCTGACGGCATAGCGCCAAGACCCGACACGATCACATGCTGCGGATTCATTCCGCCTAATACGGCACCGACCAGCGGATCATTTGCAGCGGTTTCCACGTCTCCGATCGGGGCGCCGTCCAACAGTCTTGCAATCATGGTTGCCAGCATCTCAACATGCGCTAACTCTTCCGTACCCGTATCAAACAGTAGATCTCGATATTTCCCGTCTCCCCGTACATTCCAGCCTTGAAACAAGTATTGCATCGCAACCGTAATTTCACCGAATTGTCCGCCCAACACTTCCTGAAGCTTTCGAGCGAATATGGGGTCCGGCCGTTCAGGCTTTGCCTGATACTGCAGTTCTTTGATATGAAAAAACATGACAATCCCTCCAGTGTCAGCAGTCACTCATGAATATGCGAGGAGACAAATAGGATATGACGGATTTGGCTAAATACCATCCACGTCGGATCGATCGTTACGACGGCGGGATGAGCGTTCGTTCGCGGACGATGATCAGAGCGTTTCCGGCCGAAACAGGCTTTCCCCCATACGGCTTGCTTAACTCAGCCTAATCTGATACGATGATTGACGAACGTTCGTTAAGCTGAGAAGAGGTAGAAGCAACTATGACCAAAACGATCAAAGAACAAAAGTCGGTACTTATCATTTTGTTAAGCAACATCTTTATTGCCTTCCTGGGCATCGGTCTCATCATTCCCGTTATGCCATCCTTTATGAACATCATGCATCTGTCGGGCACGACGATGGGGTATCTCGTCGCGGTGTTTGCGGTGGCTCAGCTGCTCACTTCGCCGTTCGCGGGCCGCTGGGTGGACCGTTTCGGCAGAAAGAAGATCATTCTTGCCGGATTGTTTCTCTTTGGCGTGTCGGAGCTGATTTTCGGATTGGGCACGCATGTATGGGTGCTTTATTTGTCCCGGGTTCTGGGAGGAATCAGCGCCGCTTTCATTATGCCCGGCGTTACGGCTTACGTGGCGGATATCACGTCGGTCAAGGAGCGGCCGGCTGCGATGGGATATGTGTCCGCCGCGATCAGCCTCGGCTTTATTATCGGACCCGGCATCGGCGGCTTTATTGCGGAATACGGCATCCGCATGCCCTTCTACTTTGCGGCCTCCGTTGCCTTTCTGGCCTGCCTGACGTCCGCGTTTATTCTAAAGGAGCCTCTCTCTCAGAAGCAGCTGGAGGCGAATGCCGCCAATACGAAACAAACGAGCTTTATCGGCGATTTGAGAAAGTCGATCCACCCGGTTTATTTTATTGCATTCATCATCGTCTTCGTGCTCGCTTTCGGCTTATCCGCCTACGAGACGGTTTTCAGTTTGTTTTCCGATCATAAATTCGGCTTCACGCCCAAGGATATTGCGGTTATTATTACGATCAGCTCAATCTTCGGCGTTGTCGTGCAAGTCTTTATGTTCGGCAAGTTGATCGATTGGCTGGGGGAAAAGAAACTGATCCAATACTGCTTGGTCGGAGGAGCCGTATTGGCGGCAATCTCGGCCGCCGTCTCCGGCTTCTGGGCGGTGCTTGCGGTAACCTGCTTCGTCTTTCTTGCGTTCGATTTGCTTCGTCCGGCGTTGACGACGTTTCTGTCCAAAGCCGCCGGCAAAGAGCAAGGTTTCGTGGCCGGCATGAACTCGACTTATACGAGCTTGGGCAATATTTTCGGACCGGCGGCGGGAGGGATGCTGTTTGACTCCAACATCCACTTCCCTTACCTGTTCGCCGCCGTTGTTATGATCATCGGTTACGGCCTTACGACGATCTGGAAAGAAAAACGATTGGCCGAACATTTATCGGAATAAACGAGTCCTTCTCCTATTTCGGCAACTGGGCTGCATAGCGCTTGCGAAGCGCATGCAGCTTTTCCAGCTTGTCGAGCGCCTGCCGTCCCCTGCGCTGCGTAACGCCCACAATCAGCGCCTCCAGAATCGCGACGGGCGCCGTTAAGGAATGGAAGCCTTCCAGCTCTCCCCGATCCAGCCGCAGGGCATAGTCGCTCTGCTCCAGCATCTCCGATACGAGCAAGTCGGTCAGCAGCACCGTCGTATATCCCGCTTCCCGGCTGTAATCCAGCAGCACGGCAAGCTCCGGCGTTCGTCTGACGAAGCCGAGCAGCAGCACCGTGTCGCCGGGTCCCGCATGCGCCATCGTTTCCAGCAGCTCGCTGCCGCTGGAGGCCATGCATACGGCCCGGATGCCGATCCGGTTCAGCCGGAACCGCATCAGCTCGGTCAGGCACGCCGATGCTCCGCCCCCGTACAAATAGACCGTTTCCGCCCGATGGATAGCGTCCACCGCGCCTTCGAACTGTGCCCTCTCTACCCTTTTGGCCGTAACGGCCAGATTCGAGGAAGCCAGCTCCGTCAGCTTGTCCACAATGTCCGCCGACTCTTGCTCCACTTCGCTTAAGATATGCTTCACCTTGCGGGCGGGGGTAGCGTGCTCCGACTCCAGCAGCCGCTTCTTGAAGTCCTTCAGGTTCGCATAGCCGATCGCCCGCCAAAACCGGGATACGGTAGCCGTGCTGACGCCCACCTTGCCGGCAATCTCTTCATCCGTGCAATACGGAATTTGCGCAAGAGCCCCCGCCACATAGTTGGCGATCGCTTGCTGGCTTTTGGACAATCGGTCCAGGTTCACTTGAAACGTAAATGCAGCCATGGTCTCCGTCCTCCGTTTTCAAACGTGTTGTCCGTCTTATTCGGTTATGGCCACTATATCACTTTCTGCAACAAATTGAAATATTTTTTGCATATAATATATTGTGAAATTTAATTTACAAATAACACATATCGGCTTGACTCTCCGTTAACATTGCTCCCCTATATTGGGAGCTAGCCAACTTTAAAGGAGGAATTTCAAACGATGGATGCGATGTCCAATCGGTACAGTTTGACGCAATCGCAGAAGCTGATGGTTTTTATTTTGTCCATGTCGTTGTACGGGCTGTCCAACATGTTTACGGAGCTGATTCCGTCCGTCCAGCTGGGCCCGATCGAATTGAAGGTGGAATATTTCGCGTTTATTCCGCTGACGCTGTGTATTTTGTTTCACCCGCTGTATGCCGCGATCGGCGCCTCGCTGGGCGAAGTCGTATTCGGCGAGCTACTGCTGGGGCAATTCGGCGGACTGGGCGAGCTGGAAAAATTCATTGAATTTTCGCTGGCGATGTACATCGCGGGCTTGCTCGTACGAGACCCGCGCAACCGCAAGCAGCTGGCCCTCGCCTCTTTCGTCGCCGTCGGCATCGATCAGCTGCTGGGAGCCATCGTCGATATGGGCAAAGTATGGCTCGGCATCGAAGATCTCGAAGCGGTTCCCGGCATTCCGGAGAGCATTCTGTTAATCGAAGGCATCGGCTTTCTGAACGCCATGCTGATTACCGGCATTCTGTTCACCATGCTGCCAACCTGGTATCTCGTCCCTCGTCTTTACGGCAAAATCGAGCCGCTGCTCGGCATGAAGCCGCGAGACAGCCGCGTTCAGGCATCCTTGGGCGAGCTGCTGAAGCCGCGATTGATCATCCTGACCGTCATTCTCGTCTTTATCGCCGCCGTTTCGGAGTTTCTGGCCGAATCCGATATCAATTTTGCGGTGTGGGAGCCTGAATTTATCGAACAGTACGGCAGCGGCTTCCTATGGGTTAGCATCGGCGCCGCGGCCTTGGTGCTGATCGTGACCGTGCTTGTCGCGATCCGCTCGCGCAGCAAAGCGGGACAGGGGGATCTTCCATCTTGACTGAGCCGGCAGCAGCAACCATAACGTCCAACCCGCTTCACGGGACGAAGCCTATCATCGAGCTAAGCAACGTCAGCTTCCGGTATCCCGGAGCCGAGCAGCAGTCGCTAAGGGACGTTTCCCTTTCCATTATGCCGGGTGAATTCGTGGCCATCGCCGGGACGAACGGAAGCGGCAAATCGACGCTTTGCAAATGTCTGAACGGACTGATCCCTCATTATTACACGGGAGATCTGACCGGCAGCGTCAAGGTGGCCGGACTGACGGCCGCGAACGAGTCGGTATCCTCGTTGTCCCGCAAAGCGGCTTACGTCTTTCAAGATTTTGAAAACCAGCTTGTCCGCCCGACCGTTTACGACGAGGCCTTATTCGCCCCGCTTAATTTCGGCTATGCCGATTACCGCGAACGCGGCGAGAGAGCGCTGGCGATGCTGGAAATCGGCCATCTGGCCAAGAGCTGGATCTGGCAGCTGAGCGGCGGCCAGAAGCACCTGACGGCGCTTGCCGGAGCGCTCTCGCTGGAGCCGGAGATTATTATTGTCGACGAGCCCGTTGCGCAGCTGGACCCGTATCACGCGCGGCTTATCTACGACAAGCTGAAGCGGCTTCATGAGCAATACGGAATGACGATCGTCGTCATCGAGCATCACACGGAGTTTATTGCCGATTATTGCAGCAGGGTCGTCCTGATGGATCAAGGCTCGGTTCGCTGGGTCAAGCCCGTCGACGAGGCGCTGTCTTCGGTCGAGGAAATGACCGGCCTCGGCATACTGCCGCCCCAAGTGACGCTTGCCGCTTACGAGACGGACTCCGCCGCCGCGCGTTATCCCTTGACGGTGGAGGAGGGACTGCACTATTTTCGCCATGCCGCCGGCTCGGCGAACGATACGGCCGCCCCTTCGGACCTTGTCGTCCGGGAATCCGCCGCCGGCGTATCGGAGCCGACGAAAGCGAAGGCCAAGGAAACGCTCATTGCGTTCAGCCAGGTATGCTGCGGTTACCGCACCATAGCCCGAGAGCTCCATCCCGTCATCCGGGATATGAGCCTCGAGCTGAGGGACGGCGACCGCGTCGCCCTGGTCGGCAACAACGGCGCCGGTAAGTCCACGCTGCTTCGTCTCATATCCGGGCTGCGCAAGCCCGATGAGGGCCGTCTCTCCGTATGCGGCCATCTGACGACGCAGACGACGCCGGAGCGGATCGCCGATTTCGTCGCTTACATTCACCAAAACCCGGAAGAGATGTTCATCGAAGATACCGTTCGCAAGGATGTCGAATATTTTTTGAAGGCGCGCAAGCAATTGCAAGACCCGTCGTTTATCGACGATATATTGGAACGGCTCAAGCTGACGGGCCTGCAGCACCGCGACGGCCGGCTGCTCAGCGGCGGTCAGCAGCGCCGGGCGACGCTGGCGATCGCGCTGGCGATGAACCCTACGGTTATGCTGCTGGACGAACCGACCGCCAGCCTCGACGCCGCCAGCCGCCGAGAGCTCGGCTTGATGCTCGGCGGCTTGCGGGAGCGGATACGGCTGTCCGTCATCGCCACCCACGATATGCAGCTGGTTGCCGAATGGGCAAACCGCGTCATCGTGCTGCATGAAGGCCGCGTCGCGATGGACGCCGATCCGCAAACGTTGTTCGCCCATCCCGGCATGCTGCAGAAGGCCGGACTTGTACCGCCGCAAATCGCCGAACTGAGCCGCCGTCTCGGCATGCAGCCGCCGTGCCTGTCCGTCCGGCAATTTACCGAACGGCTGCGAACCACAACGCCGGAACGGCAGAAGGAGTTGACCGTACATGGAGGCGCTTAAACGAAATCTCGCCGATAAGCTCAGCGTGGAACGGATCAAGCTGGAGCTGATGAGAACCGCCTTCGGACGGCAATCGGTGCTGCTGTCCCGGCTCGATCCGCGCATGCTAATCTGCTGGTATACGGTGATGGCTCTGCTTCCCTGGTTCATTCATAACAAAGCCGTGCTCCTGGGGCTGCTGCTTCCGATGATCGGCTTCACTTTATCGTCCAGGGTAAGCCCGCTGGTGCTGATCATTATGGCCGTCGGGCTGCTGAGCGAGCTGACGTACATTTTTGCGGCGTCGTTCCTGTTCGGGGGCAGTCTGGAAGCGGTATGGCCGCTGCTGACGCTGACGTTGAAGATCTTGATCATTTCGCTGGCCAGCATCGCCGTATTCAGCAGCATGGATCCCGAGAAGCTGAGCGACGCCTTGCTGAGCCTCGGCATGCCCGCCCAGTTCAGCTTCGGCGTATCATACGGCTACCGCATGCTTCCGATTCTCATCGAGGAATATCATAACCTGATTCACTCGTATCGGTTGAGAGGCAAGGCGCCCGAACTGAAGGGCTGGCTGCATTGGCGTGCCTTGGTGTATCACGTTCGCATCTCGATTTACGCCTTTTATCCGCTTATTCTAAATACGGCCAAACGTACGCGTACGACGGTCGAAGCGCTGGAAACGCGCGGCTTCACTTATGCGATGATCCATCCGGAGGCTAAACGGCTGAAGCTGGCCTATTTGCGGATTCGTCCGGCCGACCTGCTCTTTCTCGCCGGCTCCGCCGTTTATTTGATCGGATTGTTCGCGCTCGGATCTTTCGTCCGCTTATAACTTCAACAGACAGGAGAACACCCGGAATGATGAATATCGATTTGCATACGCACGGCAAGCTTTCCAAAAAAACGGAGTTTTCGATGGATTACTTTCTATCGATGGCCCGCGAGGCCGTCGACAACGGACTGCATGCCGTGGCGCTGACGGAGCATTTTAACACGCTTCGGTTTATGGACATGATGGAGCGGCTGGAAGACAGCTTCGACTATATAGGGGACCATTACGATGTGGAAGGGTTAAAGGTGTTTACCGGCATGGAGATCGACGTGCGCGATCGGGGACATATTCTGATCGTCGCGAACCGCGAGTCGATCTGCGCGCTGCGCCGCGAGCTGGAGCCTTATACAGACAAAGAACGTTTCCTTCCGCTAACGGATTTGCTCGATATGACCGAAGGCATGGAAGCCTTGCGGATCGGAGCTCACCCTTTGCGCGAGAGCACGCCGCTGACCCATCATTCGCCGGAGCTGCTTCGCAGGCTGGACGCTCTCGATTTGAACGCCAAAGATTTGTACCAATACGGCCTCGGGCACGAAGCTTCGGTCCGGAGGCTTGCCGGTGAGCTGCAACTTCCGGTTACGGCCGGCAGCGACTCTCATCAGCCGCTGCAGTTCGGAAGCGTGATAAATCGGCTGCCGGAGGCTTGCGCGACCGCCCTCGAGCTGCGAGACTGCATCCGGGCGGATACGTACGGCATCGAAGTCTCCCCTTGCCTGCCGGTGAAAGTGCGGGCGGCGCAAATGATGAAGGAGCTGCTCAAGCAGCGCTTGACCGAATCGGCCGCCGCCATCGCGGAATAAGCGGAAAGGCCGCCCCGCCGCCGGCTATGCCGTGCGATGGAGCGGCCTTTCTTGTTTTATAATGGAAATATAATTACAACTTACAATCCGCCTGCGCCCATAAACGTGTTCATCAGTTCGTCGAACGAAATCGTATCGGTCGGAAGCTCTTGCTCGAATTGGGCTTCTTTGTTGAAGTCCGAATATTGCGCCGAGAACGAAAGACCGAGCTTCATGTCTTGCCCCAGCTCCGGATCCGAAATCTGTACGCCGAACTTGCCTTTTTGATAACCTACATAGCCGTCCTTGATCGCGCCGACCAATTCGAGCTCCGAAATTTTCAGTTGCTCCGTCAGAACTTTTTTCAGTTCGGCTTTGCCGCTTTCGTAGTTCTGCTTGGCTTCCTCCAGCTCCGCCTTGTCCGCGTTGATGCTGGCAAGGTATGCTTCGTTGGCAATCAGCACGTCCAGCACTTCCGGAACGACTTGATTGACGATCGTATCTACCGTAGCCGCATAGTTATCGTTCGTAATGGCGAACTTCACGACTTTATCCGCTTTGTAGCCTTCCGGCAATCCGGCATCGGCCGCCTTCAGCTGGCTGAAATACGTTTTTTCGTCAAAATGCTTCAGCACCGCCGCGCTCAATTCTCCGCTCAGCTTCTGCTGGGCCGCCATATCAAGCGATGCGCCCGCGCCGCTTTCCTGCGCCAGCTCTTCCATGTCCAGCTTGACGAATTTGCCCGTTACCTCTTCCGGCAGCTGCAGCAGCGGAATGTTCGGCAGCTTCAAGTACATTTCCTTCTCGGTGACGATGATCGGAAGCTCCAGCTTCATATCCATCATGCCCGGCAGCGTAATAGCCAGGTTCATGTCCGTACGAAGCGGTTCTTTCTCATATACGGCATCCACTTTAATGGTTGCGTCCTTGATCAGACCGGTCACGTCCGGAGTAAAGCCGGTCGCTTGCATGGAAGCGGCGTCTCCAAGATCGAGCTCGTCGATTTGCATCGTCATGGACAGCTTATAAGACTTGGCTTCCATCGTTTTTTTCATCGCAGCCTCCAGGGCCGCCTTCGGCGGTTGGCTCGAGCTGCATCCCGCCAACACCAGCGCAACCATCAAGATGGACGCCAGTGCCAAATAAAGCTTTTGTTTCACGTACAATTCCCTCCACTCCCTTTTTTACAGCACCTCCATTCTATACTATCTGGGGGACTTTGCAAAGACCAGGAAAAAAATCCCGGTTCGGCCGCATGGGCTTCTCCGGGATTTTTATTAACGATGTGCTTATCCTTCAGGGTTATGATGGGAAACGTGATTCCGGTTTTTTGTTTTTTTGGAGCCGGACATCGGCTCCTGCTGCCGGCCGCCGCGCTGCTTCTGCCGGCGCTCGTTGTGAGGGATGCTTTCCGGTACCGGAATGCTTTCGGCTTTGCCGTTCATTTTGCTCGCCTCCTTAACGGATTCAGATTATCGCTGATGCTTCAGATCGGTTGGCTGATCGAAATTTAACGAATCTTGATGGCGGCGATCGTTCTTATCCTGTTGAAGCTGCTGCGCCTGATGGCTGTTGACCGGATCCGTCGCCAGAGCTTCGACAACGTTCGATAGGTTTTTGTCCGCCGTCCCTTTTGCCTTGGTCATCTTCGTCGCTCCTCTAGGCGTGAGTCAGTTGCTGAAGCGCCTGGGCGCATTCATGCAAATGCCGCGTATAGTCTTGCGCCAGCTGCTGTATGATATCGGTGCGCTCGTCGATCGTCTCGTTGTTCTTTTCGACGTCGATCAGTTCAACCTTCACCTCGCGCGAATCCACGTATGTCACTTTGAAGTCAAACTCGTACATTTGGTGCCCTGCGGAATGAATCGTAATGCGCAGCGCGGCGTCATCGGCCTCGTCACGGGTAACTTCGCAGCGGTCGGGAAGGTTCATCGTGCGCGGCAGCGTCTCCCGCCATGCGGCGGCAAGCCGCTCGGGGTCGATGCGAAGCTGGTCTATTTTGGCCATTACATATAGCACCTCCACATCATTAAGATGTGAAACCGATTTGCGTTTTATGCAAAACCGGAAGGGAAGCCGGATTCCTCGTCCTTATCCAATCAATCGGCCAAAAAAAAACGCCCGGACGACAATCGTCCAAGCGTCTTATGTAGCGTATAAAGTTGTGAACGAACTGGCGGAGAGGGTGGGATTCGAACCCACGTGAGCTTGCACTCTAACGGTTTTCAAGACCGCCCCTCAATGTAAAACCCGCCATCCTTTATATTGACTGAGTTTATTGCACTTTATTGTTGAAGCGCTACAGCGGTCTGATTTGGAACGTTTATTTCAGTACATGACCTTTAGACAACACTATCTTATAATTTCCAATAGCTCCAAGTCAATTCCCAACACTTTAGTTCTGATGTGCTGACTCAATGTCTTAATGTCTCAATGTTTCGAAAGATGTTTGGTATCAAGTAATTGGTATATAATAAGCTTAGGATGAATTATCCAAATAGATACAGTCAATCATCTAATTATACCAGCGAGGTGAGTATGAATGGTTAGGTCAGAGGACTATTTGCGGAGTTTATTAAGCGAACTCAGATCATTACCAAGAGAAACTGGTTGGGTCGAGTTCAAACATAACAATGCTGAACCAGTGATGATCGGAGAATATATATCTGCACTTAGTAATACTGCCGCACTACATGGCAAATCTCATGCGTATGTAGCATGGGGTATAGAAGATATTACGCATAATATTATTGGGACTACTTTCTCCCCACATAGCACCAAAAAAGGGAACGAAGAGTTGGAGAGCTGGCTTTTGAAATTATTATCGCCTCGTATCTCTTTCTCATTCCACGAACTCAATACCGAAAATGGAAAAGTGATTATTCTAGAAATCGAACGTGCCTCTAATAAGCCAGTTCAATTCCAAGGACAGGAATTTATCCGTATCGGCTCATACAAAAAGAATTTGAAGGATTACCCAGAAATAGAACGTGAACTTTGGAGAATCTTTGATAAAGTCCCGTTTGAGGAACAATTCGCATTGGAGAATGTGCCTGAAACGGAAGTTTTAAGCTTGTTGGACTACCCCTCCTATTTTGAAATGCTGAGCATTCCATTACCTGAGAATCGCAAATCAATACTTGAACGACTAGCAGATGACCACATGATCTTGCGAAGTAACACAGGAGAGTGGAGTATAACTAATCTGGGGGCAATACTCTTTGCAAAGAATCTTTCAAAGTTTCCACATCTGAAGCGGAAATCTGTTCGAGTTATTGTATATAAAGGAAAAAACAGAATCGAAACTTTGAGAGAACAGGAAGGTGTAAAGGGTTATGCATCTGGCTTCGAGGGGCTTATCGGGTTTCTAGACAACCTCTTACCTCGTAACGAAGTTATTGGCAAGGCTTTGCGCAAAGAAGTCCCTATGTATCCTGAACTTGCTGTTCGGGAATTGGTTGCAAATAGTATTGTACATCAAGACTTTTCTTTGCGGGGCACTGGTCCAATGATAGAAGTCTTTTCTGACCGCATGGAGATTACAAATCCCGGTGTTCCCTTAGTAAAAATCGAGCGATTCCTAGATCATCCTCCAAGATCGAGAAATGAAGCTTTAGCTTCTTTTCTTCGTCGTGTTGGTGTGTGTGAAGAGCGTGGAAGCGGGATTGATAAAGTCGTTTCATTAACAGAATTTTATCAGTTGCCAGCACCTCAAATTGATGTGACGGATAATCATACTCGTGTAACCCTATATACTCATAAACCATTTACCCAAATGGAAAAGGATGAGAAGATTCATGCCTGTTATCTACATGCTTGTTTGAAATTTGTCACCAAAGAACATATGACGAACACTTCTTTGCGACAGAGATTTGGATTAAACGATAAAAACGCCTCTGTCGTATCGCGAATAATAAGAGATGCAATTGAAGTGGGGGCTGTTAAACCCCTAGACCCTGATACTGCCCCTAGATATATGAAATACATTCCATCTTGGGCTTGAAGTAGCAATTTAACTTGCTGGTAACTTGCATATCAAGCAGGTCTTTCTTAAATCCCCTTCCACGATAAGGGGATTTTAACTTGCTGATAACTTGCTGATAACTTGCAAATGGAAGTAGGTTTTTCGTGAATCCCTTACACAATAAGGGAATTTTAACTTGCTGGTAACTTGCAAATCAAGCAGGTTTTTCTTAAATCCCCTTCCACGATAAAGGGATTTTAACTTGCTGGTAACTTGCAGATCAAGCAGGTTTTTCGTGACAATTCGCTGTTCAGTTGTTTCTACACATTAAATCGATTGTATTGCCTTTCTCAAATCCTGTTGTGAAGGTTCTACGTATCTCGATGTCGTTTGAATCGAATCATGCCCTGCTAGCCTCCCAACATTCTGAATTGGTAAACCAGCGTTAACAAGGCTTTTGCAGAATGTATGGTGGCGTAGCGAGTGAACCAAGTGTTGACACTACCAACTTCTCTCCTCTCTCTGATTTCTCTCCAACAAACCGCATCGCTCTAAATACGAATCCAGCATGAATGCTTTTGCCCTTGTCGTTAATTGCCCTGAACGTTCTGAAACGAACAGGTATGGGCTTACTCTATAAGGTACCAAGCCATGATTTCAAAGCTTTCTTCAAGTTGTTGTGCATGGGTACTGTACGATACTTTCCACCTTTACCGTCAAGAACAATAATAGAACCCTTTTTGAAATCAACGTGATCTATCTTCAGTTCGCTGACCTCTTCCACTCTAAGCCCAGCCAATCTAATTGTTTCAACAATCGCTTTATCCCTAATTTGCTTGACCTCGTTCTTTTCAGCTTCAACAGCATACAACAAGCTTGCCGCGCGGCGTAGTATCGGTTAAATAACTGAATCCAATGTCAAAGTCTCTGGTCGCGGTTTCTCGGCTTCTTGGAATGTGGAGCGGGGTGTTTCCAAGACCGCAGGAGTAAGGCGGTCTAACAACCTTTGTGGAATGTCCAAGTTATTCTTTCTTTGCCCGCGTTTATGGGCTGTTTTGCCTGTACCAATGCTCATATTATTCGTACCTCCCGTTAGATTTATGTCTAACGGTCATGAACACAAAAAAACGCACTAGACCGCTGTTCAACAGTCAAATGCGTTTCAGTCATAATCGCCGCAATTCCTTATGCGATATGTAATTTAAGTTAACTGGCGGAGAGGGTGGGATTCGAACCCACGTGAGCTTGCACTCTAACGGTTTTCAAGACCGCCCCGTTATGACCGCTTCGGTACCTCTCCATATGCAAGTGTCACAAATCATATTGTACCATAGGTCAAAAAAGTTAATCAACTGTATTTTCGACCCATGGCACAATCTTGCACAGCCTGTTTAGCGCGCTTCGATCTTGGCCAAACCGCCCATATAAGGCCGCAACGCTTCCGGAACGACCACCGATCCGTCAGGCTGCTGATAATTTTCCAATATTGCCGCCACCGTACGGCCTACGGCCAATCCCGAACCATTCAGCGTATGCACGAATTCCGGCTTGCCCTTCGGTTCTCTGCGGAAACGAATGCCCGCGCGGCGCGCCTGAAAGTCCTCGAAGTTCGTGCACGAAGAAATTTCGCGGTACGTGCCCGCGCTTGGCAGCCATACTTCAAGATCGTACGTCTTGGCGGAAGCAAAGCCCATGTCGCCGGTGCACAAGGCGAGCACGCGGTAAGGCAGTCCCAGCAGCTGCAGCACCTTCTCGGCATCGGCCGTCAGCTTTTCCAGCTCCTCATAGGAATGATCCGGATTGACCAGCTTCACCAGCTCGACCTTGTTGAACTGATGCTGCCGAATAAGTCCTCGCGTATCTCGTCCGGCCGCTCCGGCCTCGGAACGGAAGCAAGCGCTGTAGGCGACAAACCGCTTCGGCAAATCTTCCGCATCCAATATTTCGTCGCGATGAATGTTCGTCACCGGCACTTCCGCCGTCGGGATCAAATAATATTCCGTATCCTTCAGCTTGAACAAGTCTTCCTCAAACTTCGGCAGCTGGCCGGTGCCGACGAGACTGTCTCGGTTAACGATATACGGAGGCAAAATTTCCTCGTAACCGTGCCGGTCGCTGTGCAAATCCATCATAAAGCTGATTAAAGCCCGCTCCAAACGAGCCCCCAAGCCGCGATAAAACGTAAACCGGGAGCCCGTTACTTTGGCGGCCCGCTCGAAATCGAGAATGCCCAGCTCATGGGCAATATCGTAATGCGCCTTCGGCTCGTCCGCGAATTGCGGAATATCGCCTACACGGCGCAGTTCGACGTTATCCTCTTCCGATGCGCCGACCGGCACGCTTTCATGCGGCACATTCGGAATCGCCAGCGTCATCTCCTCGAACCGAACGTCCATCTCGCGCAGCTCGTCGTCCAGCGCCTTGATACGGTCGCCCACTTCTCTCATTTCCACGATGAGCGCATCCGCATCGCCGCCGGTTCTTTTGAGCTTGGCGACCTCCTGCGATACGGTATTGCGGCGGTTCTTCAGCTGCTCCGTCTCGCCAATCAGCTCGCGCCTCTTCTGATCCAGCGCCGGGAAGTCGGCGATCAGGTCCAGCGAAGCGCCGCGGTGGCGAAGGGCCGTCTCCACCTTTTCGTAATCCGTGCGCAGCAATTTGATATCCAACATGTAACGCAAATCCTCCTCTATGTTTCGCAGCCTACTTTTTCGCCGATGCCGCCGCTTCCTTAACCATATTCAAAAAGTACTCGTGCAAACGATAATCGTCCGTCAGCTCCGGATGGTAAGACGCCGCCAGCAGATGGCCTTGTCTCGCCGTAACGATCTCGTCCTTGTATGTAGACAGCACCTCGACGCCCGGCCCTACCGACTTGATAAGCGGGGCCCGGATAAATACGGCCCGAATCGGCTCGTCGATGCCCTTGACGTCCAGATCGGTCTCGAAGCTCTCTCTTTGCCGGCCAAATGCATTCCGAGCCACCGTCATATCCATCAACTGCAAGTGCGCGTCGTCCTGCCCTTCAATCCGTTCCGCCATCACGATCAGACCCGCACAGGTGCCGAATACCGGCTTGCCTTGACCGGCAAATTGCTTGATCTCGTCCATAAACCCGTATTTCCGCATCAGCTTGCCGATCGTCGTGCTTTCCCCGCCGGGAATAACCAAGCCGTCCAGCGTCTCCAGCTCTTCCGTTCTCTTGACGGCGACCGCTTCCGCTCCCGCAGCTTCCAGGCTGCGAAGATGCTCCGCTACGGCGCCCTGCAGCGCCAGCACTCCTATCTTCATTCCAATCACGCCTTCTTTCTGAAAAGGCCGGCCCCTCCTGTCAGGATGGACCGGCTTCTTGATGTTATAGTTAAATTCCGCGGTCTTGCATGCGCTGAGCGGCTTCAAGCTTCGAAATTTCGATGCCTTTCATCGGCGTGCCCAAGTTTTTGGATACTTCGGCAATCAGCTTGTAGTCCGTATAGTGCGTCGTCGCTTCAACGATTGCGCGCGCGAATTTCTCCGGATTGTCGGACTTGAAGATACCCGAACCGACGAATACGCCGTCTGCGCCCAGATGCATCATGAGCGCCGCGTCGGAAGGCGTCGCTACGCCGCCAGCGGCAAAGTTGACGACTGGCAGCTTGCCTGTCTCATGAACTTGCAGCAGCAGCTCGTACGGCACGCCCAGCGTCTTTGCTTCATGGTACAGCTCGTCCTTGGACAAGTTCTGCACTTTGCGGATTTGACCGTTGATCAGTCTCATATGACGGACTGCTTCCACAATATTGCCGGTTCCCGGCTCGCCTTTCGTGCGCAGCATCGCGGCGCCCTCTTGCACGCGGCGAAGAGCCTCGCCCAGATCCTTCGCTCCGCATACGAACGGTACCGTGAACTCGTTTTTGCTGATGTGGAACACTTCGTCCGCCGGCGTCAGCACTTCGCTCTCGTCGATGTAATCGACGCCCAGCGATTCGAGCACCTTCGCCTCCACATAATGTCCGATGCGGGCTTTCGCCATGACCGGAATCGAAACGACCTTCATCACTTCTTCCACAATCGTCGGGTCGGCCATACGGGCCACGCCGCCCGCCGCGCGGATATCCGAAGGAACGCGTTCCAGCGCCATAACTGCCGTAGCGCCGGCCGCTTCCGCAATTTTTGCTTGCTCGGCGTTCATAACGTCCATGATGACGCCGCCCTTTTGCATTTCTGCCATACCGCGTTTTACGCGCGATGTACCTGTTTCCATCTCCACGTTCCTCCTATTATCGACAATCGATTATAAAAACTGCCGCAGTTGCTCTAACCATTGATTTTACAGGAACGGAGGATAATCGACAACCCTTGATTTCCCCCTATTCTGCCCGATTTAGAACAAATTGAGTATGCTGTCGAACAGATTGGAGAAAAAGTCGCCGATCGCCCGGAAAAAGAGCTTGAACCAGCCCGCCTTCTCCGCTTTTTCCGCCGTAATCAGGTTCACGGTGTAATCCAGCTCTTGCCCCGTCTCTTCGTCGGTGTAGGTATACGTTACCGTCCCGACCTTGGTTCCCGCTTCCAGCGGCGCCACCAATTGATCTTCCGGAGTAATCTCATGGCTCGTCAATTCGATCTTCGGCTCGACGCCCTTGCGGACCATAAAGGTAATGTCCTTGTCCGTCACGACAGGGATCGTCTTTTGCACGCCTTTTTTAATTTTGACCGTTTCCAGCGTTTCTACTACCGTTTTGGGCGGAACGACCGTCTTTTTCTCGAATGTGCCAAACGCATAGTTGTACAGCGTGGCGGTTTCGAAGAAACGGGCATTTTTCGACCGCGTATCCATGACCACGCTGATGAACCGCAGATCGCCGCGCTTCACCGTTCCGGCAAAATTGTATCCGGCCTTCTCGATAAAGCCCGTCTTCAATCCGTCCACGCCTTCGTAAGCAATATCTTTGAAGCCCGATTTGTTCACGTTCGTGCCGAGCATGAAGTTGAAGTTGATCATCGGATCTTTGTCGCGTTCGCGGAATTTGTAGTCTTGAATGCTGGAAAATTCCAGGAAGTTCGGGTGCTTCTGCAAAATAATGCGGCTAAGCTTCGCCACGTCGCGCGCCGACATCACTGTGGTGTCCTCAAGCCCCGTCGTGCTTGTAAACACCGCCGATTCGAGCCCGAGCTCTTTGGCCGTTTCGTTCATCTTGTCCACAAAAGCCTGGATCGAGCCAGCGACCTCGATCGCCAGCGCTTTCGTCGCGTCGTTCGCCGATCCGACAGCCATTGCAATATATAAATCCCTTACGGAATGTTTATCTCCCGCTGCCAGGTAGATTTGCGACTCCGATGGAAGAGTTTTGGCTGCCTCTTCCGTCACCGTCACGATGTCTTCCCAGTTCAAGCGTCCGTTCGTTATTTCTTCCATGACGATATATTCGGTCATCAGCTTGGTCATACTCGCGATCGGCAGCGGCTCGTCCGGATTCACCTCATACAGCACCTGACCGGAGTCGGCTTCAATCAATATGGCCGATTTCACTTGCAAGCCTAACGAGTTATCCGTACTGGGCCTGTTGTCGTACCCAACCGCCAATGCATTCGTCGCGCCCAGTGTCATTACCGCTACCCATATCGCCAGGCTGGCAGCCATGACGGACGCGAGCCGAACCGTCTTCCCTCTCCATCTCACGTTCGTCTCCCCATTTCCCATTGAGTTTGTCCGATAGTAATTGTAACATAGGAAGCCTGCTCCGTTAAACCTCTTTCCCTGTCCGCTAAATGAGGATTCCTTCATTCCGTACCGCCGCGAAAATAAAAAAATGGCAGAGACTCCGATTACCTGCAAGTCTCTGCCGTGTTACGGCTCGATAGTACAAATGGTACGATGGAAATTACAACGAGTAGTTCGGAGCTTCCTTAGTAATTTGCACGTCGTGCGGATGGCTTTCGCGAAGGCCCGAACCGGTAATCCGGATAAATTGCGTATCGTTCCGAAGCTCTTCCAGATTGGCCGTTCCGCAGTAGCCCATACCCGAACGCAAACCGCCCAGCAATTGGTGCACCGTATCGGTAAGCGGTCCTTTGTAAGGCACTCTTCCTTCAATGCCTTCGGGAACCAGCTTGTTGTCGTTTTCCTGGAAGTAACGATCCTTGCTGCCTTCCTTCATCGCGCCGAGCGAGCCCATGCCGCGATAAACCTTGAACCGTCTGCCTTGGAATATTTCCGTTTCTCCCGGGCTTTCGGAAGTGCCGGCAAACAGGCTGCCGATCATGATCGCATTGGCTCCCGCCGCAATCGCCTTCGTAATGTCTCCGGAATATTTGATGCCGCCGTCCGCAATAATCGGCACATTATATTCACGTGCCGCCGTCGCACAGTCGTAAATCGCCGTAATTTGCGGTACGCCGATACCCGCGATGACGCGAGTCGTACAGATGGAGCCCGGCCCGATGCCGACCTTGACGACCGATGCGCCGGCTTCGATCAGATCGCGGGTAGCTTGTCCCGTCGCAACGTTGCCTGCAATAATGGTCAACTCCGGGTATGCCGCGCGCAGCTTGCGCACTGCCTCCAAAATATTGATATGATGACCGTGCGCGGAATCGACTACCAGAGCGTCTACGCCCGCTTGAACAAGCGCCTCCGCCCGATCCATCGTATCCTTGGAGATTCCGATCGCAGCACCGCACAACAGCCTGCCATGCTTGTCCTTGGCGGCGTTCGGGAATTGTATCGCCTTCTCGATATCCTTGATCGTGATGAGGCCTTTCAAGTTGTTCTCCTCATCGACCAGCGGCAGCTTCTCGATCTTATGCTGCTGCAAAATGCCTTCCGCTTCCTGAAGCGTCGTCCCCACAGGAGCCGTTACCAGATCCTCGTGAGTCATCACTTCGCTTATCTTAATGGAAAAATCGTGAACGAAACGAAGGTCGCGGTTCGTCAGAATGCCGACCAGCTTGTTGTTCTCGTCCACGATCGGAACGCCGGAAATTCTGTATTTGCCCATGAGCTCCTCGGCATCGTAAACATGATGATCCGGAGTGAGCGAGAACGGATTCGTAATTACGCCGCTTTCCGAACGTTTCACGCGATCCACTTCTTCGGCTTGCTGAGCTACGGACATGTTTTTGTGAATGATGCCGATGCCGCCCTCACGAGCAATTGCAATCGCTAAAGCGGATTCCGTCACAGTGTCCATGCCAGCGCTTATCAACGGGATGTTCAGCTTCACATTGTCGCTCAAGCGAGTCGAAATGTTCACTTCTCTAGGCAGCACTTCGGATTTACGCGGCACAAGAAGCACATCGTCGAACGTCAGTCCTTCTTTAGCGAATTTCGTTTCCCACACGAGTAATTTCCTCCCTTATTTCTTGGCCTCTCACGTATATTATTGCAATATTAGCAGAGGGGTTAGGGGCTGTCAAGGCTGATCGGACGCGTTGGACACTCCTCTTTTTTCCCTTTAATATCGCCCGAAACGGCGCAAAAATTCAATGTTGTACGGTCTATCGCAAGGTTTGTTCGGTTATGGGTTCATGTAAGCGATTCATCTTCTCCGCTGCCCAATCGTATGCGCTTGTAAGACGATCTTTCACGGCCGTCTCTCCCTCCGCTTAGAACCGCCTTCATAAGTCACTGAAGGGGTAAGGGCAACCGATCCGCCGATCTTGGGTAGCTGGTCCTTTATTCAAACAAAAGTTAGAGCGGTTAATTTCTCCACTGACCTTACCCCTTACTTACCTTTATAAATAAAGTCAAGGCGGTTAATCTCTCTTCGCAGCGTGCGCAGCTCCAAGCGCTCGGTGATTCGGCATGACGGCGGTCGGTCGACCACATGTGATTCTAACGGAACTCAGAGCCGATATTGGGCTTGTATAGGCGGTGCAGGAATTCTAACGGATCTAGCTGCACTAATTCGCTCTCCTTAGCCCACTTTTTGCCCAAAACCGACTAAATAAGCGCAATGAGTTTCGTTAGAATCTAAAAACCCGAATTTTGAGGGGAATAACGGCGCTCAGTTCCGTTAGAGCAGTGAAGGCAGGCTCTTCACTGCAAGTTGCATGGCTTCGATCAAGGTTCAGACACTCTCCCGGGGAGAGTTAAGCTGTCAAACACAACAAAAAACCTGCCGTAATCATACGGCAGGTCATTTGTGCTTGGCTTTCGTCCATTCCGCACCGGGTGCATCCGCTGCCCTGCATTCGCTTCGAGGTCGGCGTCTGAACCTTCCTCTACTGCCGGGCCAGCTTCGTTGCATCGCTTCGATCGAAGGTTCAGACACTCTCCCGGGGAGAGTTACGTTTGCCACACACAACAAAAAACCTGCCGTAATCATACGGCAGGTCATTTGTGCTTGGCAACGT